>NZ_JALBWV010000100.1 GCF_022678645.1 Saccharopolyspora soli
GGGGGGGGGGGGGGTGGGGGGGGGGGGGGGGGTCGGGGGGGGGGGCCCCCCCCCCCCCCCCCCCCCCCTCCCCCCCCCCCCCCCCCCCCCCGACCAGCGGTGCGCGGGCCGACACCGAGTGTGACCGCGGCGGCGAGATCGGCTTCGGTGTCGACGTCGCACCGCAGCGAGTCCCACGGGCCGAGGAGGGTTTTCGCCCCGGTCTCGGCGTGCGCCTCAGCCGAGCCGGGACCGAACCGGGGATCCAGCGGTCGACCGGGTTCGGCCAGCAGCAGCGTGGTTCCGGTGCCGTGCCGGTCCGGGCAGCACGATCGATCGTCCCCGGCGGCGCTGATCGCGGCCCCGAGGTCCGCGGGCCGCAGCGCGGGCAGATCGGCTTGCAGCGCCCCGATCCGCGACACCGATCCGCGCCGCAGCAACTGGCCGCCGCCATGCCGCAACGCGGCGTTGAGCCCGTCTGCCGGGGTGTCGGCGAGCACCTCGACGCCTTCGGCGGCGAACGCTTCGGTGAGCATCGGGTCGGAGGTGACCACGATGACATCGGCGACGCCGGGCGCCCGGCGCGCGGCGCCAACTGTGTCCAATGCCATCGCGGCGACGAGCTCGGCGTGCTCGGCTGGTCGGCGCGCGCCGACCAGCCGCGATTTCGCCAGGTGCAGCGGTTTGATCGGCACTATGAGGTGCACCCCGGTGCGAACCGGTGCCGGGAGCCGGTCGTGGGGCTGGTCGTAGTCGGCGGTCACAGGTCCATCTTCCCCGCACTGGCACAATGCGCCCTCGCCCCGCTGCGGGGCGGTGGATCCGGCTGGTTGAGGATGAGGTGGGGCGCGGCGGGTAATTTGGCTGGCGCTTGCGACCGGAAAGGGAGTTGCATCGTGGCGGAACCGAAGAGCCTCCGGCGCCAGCGGAGGCAGACCAGTGAAAAGGCCCGGGGCATGGGCAAGTTCTGGCTCGGCCTGGCCCGCGCGGTCTGCTACCCGCTGACCGCGGCGCTGGCCCGCGTCCGGGTGACCGGTCTGCACCACATCCCAGCCGAGGGGCCGGCGTTGCTGGTGTTCAACCACGTCTCCCACTTGGACCCGATCTTCGACGCGGTCACGGTGCACCGCGCCGGGCGGGTGCCCCGGTTCCTGGCGAAGAACACGCTGTGGAACGTGCCGGTGCTCAAGAGCGTGCTGGTCGGCGTCGAGCAGATCCCGGTCTACCGCGGCACCTCCGACGCGCAGAAGAGCCTGCAGGACGCGCACGACGCGTTGCAGCGCGGCAAGGCCATCGTGATCTACCCGGACGGCACCATCACCAAGGACCCGGACGGCTGGCCGATGACGCCGAAGGTCGGGGTGGCCCGGTTGGCGCTGGCCCACGACATCCCGGTGATCCCGGCGGCCAGGTGGGGCACTCGGGAGATCTACGACCACTACAAGAAGCGGTTCCGGCCCTTCCCGCGCAAGACGGTCACCTTCGTCATCGGTGAGCCGCTGGACCTGTCGGCCTACCGCGGCATGGAGCACGACACGCACGCCCTGCGGGAGGCCACGCACCTGGCGATGACCCGCGTGCGAGAGCTGCTCGGCGAGGCCCGCGGCGAGCAGCCGCCTACCGAGTTCTACAGCGCGGCGCGCAAACCTGGTCGGGACAACGATGGCGCTGCCTGAGCGGATCGCCGTCCTGGGCGCTGGTTCCTGGGGCACCACGTTCGCGAAGGTGCTCTCCGACGCGGGCAACGACGTGGTGCTTTGGGCGCGCCGCGCGGAGGTCGCCGCGGCGATCAACGAAACTCGCCGCAATGCCGGATATCTGCCGGACGTCCAACTGCCGTTGGCGCTGCGCGCCACCGATGACGCCGTCGAGGCGATGCACGGCGCCGGTGCTGTTGTGCTCGCAGTGCCCAGCCAAACGCTGCGCGAGAACCTGGCCGGGTGGCAGCCCCTGCTGCCGCCGGAGGCGACGTTGGTGAGCCTCGCCAAGGGCGTGGAGTTGAGCACCCTGAAGCGGATGAGCGAGGTGATCGGCGAGGTCGCCGATGTGCCGATGGAGCACGTCGCGGTGGTCTCCGGTCCCAACCTGGCCAAGGAGATCGCCGCCGAGCAGCCGACCGCGACCGTGGTGGCCTGCCCGGACCACGAACGCGCCGTCGCGCTGCAGCACGCCTGCTCCACGCGGTACTTCCGGCCCTACACCAACACCGATCTGGTCGGCATCGAGATCGCCGGGGCGTGCAAGAACGTGATCGCGTTGGCCTGCGGAATGGCCGCTGGGCTGGGGTTCGGGCACAACACGATGTCCTCGCTGATCACTCGGGGACTGGCCGAAACGACGCGGCTGGGCGTCGCGCTGGGCGCCGACCCGATGACGTTCGCCGGTCTCGCCGGGCTGGGCGATCTGGTCGCCACGTCCATGTCCCCGCTGTCGCGCAACCGGACTTTCGGCGAGCGACTGGGCCGCGGCGAGACCGTGGCGCAGGCGCAGGCCGCGGCGCACGGACAGGTTTCCGAGGGCGTCAAGTCGTGCTCGTCGATCCGGCAGCTGGCGGCGCGGCACGGGGTGGAGATGCCGATCACCGATGTGGTGCACCGGGTCTGCCACGAAGGACTGGCACCGGCACCGGCGGCGGCCGAACTGCTCGGGCGCGAACGCAAGCCGGAATGAGCGCTGGGGCAGCGCATCTGATCGAGTAGGAGAGTTGTGACGACATCGGATCTTGGCGACGGCACGCGGTGCGTGCGCGGCGGGCACCCGGAACCGGTCAGCGGGACGCCGCTGCTGCCCGGCCCGGTGTTCGCGGCTCCGTTCCACCTGGGCGAGGACTTCCAGGGCGGCGATTTCTACGGGCGCGCGGGCAATCCCACCTGGCGTGCGCTGGAGTCGGCGATCGGTGACCTCGACGGCGGGCACTGCGTCCTGCTGCCCTCCGGCATGGCCGCGATCAGCACCGTGCTGCGCGCGGTGCTGCGCACCGGCGATGCGCTGGTCCTGCCCAGCGACGGGTATTACGCGACGCGCCAGCTGGTGCGCGACGAGTTGACCGAGTTGAAGCTGGACGTCCGGGAGATCGCCACGCCCGGTCCGTGGCACGACGACGTTTTCGCCGGGGTTCGCCTGGTGCTGCTGGAAACCCCGTCGAACCCCGGTCTCGACGTGTGCGACATCGCCGAACTGGCCGAACGAGCGCATGCTGCGGGTGCGCTGCTCGCGGTGGACAACACCACGGCGACGCCGCTGGGGCAGCGTCCGCTGGAACTGGGCGCGGACATCGTCGTCGCCAGCGACACCAAGGCGTTGTCCGGGCACAGCGATCTGCTGCTGGGGCACGTTTCGGTCCGCGACGCGGAATTGGCGCAGCGGCTGGTGCGGGCGCGGACGCTGTCCGGCGCCATTCCCGGTCCGTTCGAAACCTGGCTGGTGCACCGCAGCATGGGCACGCTCGACCTGCGCCTGGCTCGGCAGGCCGAGAACGCCGCCGCTCTCGTCGAAGCGCTGCGCGATCATCCGGCGGTTTCCGGGCTGCGTTGGCCCGGTGCCGCGGACGATCCGTCGCACGATCTCGCACGGCGGCAGATGCGCCGCTGGGGCGGGGTGTTCCGGTTCGAGCTGGCCGATGCCGCGGCCGTCGAGGAATTCGTCCGGCGCAGCCGCCTGGTCGTGGCGGCGACCAGCTTCGGCGGCCTGCACAGCACGGTCGACCGCCGAGCCCAGTGGGGAGACCCGGTCCCGGACGGCTTCGTCCGCTTCTCCGCGGGCTGCGAGGACCCGGCCGACCTCGTCGCCGACGTCCGCCAAGCCCTGGGCTGATAGACACCGTTTCAGAAGTGGCTTGCGTGGCGGAACCTCGGCGGTGCGAGCTGAGTCCACACCGCACGCGGTTGCGCCGCTTCTGAAACAAACCCCTGGTGGAACACTTCGGTGTGAGATGTCGCGGCTCGGGTTGACCCGCGGCGGGGTTGGCTGGTTCAGTTTGCGTCGTGTTGTTGCGCGCTATGACTGATCGACGGGGTCACATCGACCTGCGCCGGGTCGCGAGCGCGCTCTGTCTGTGTTCTTCGTGTTGATCGATTCCCGTAATTGCCGGGTTGCTGCGGCGCGTCGCCGCGTGCCTGGAGCTCATCACGATCCCGAAGGACATCTCCCGTGTTCGCCGTTCCGCCGAATACCGTTGCCGCACCTGCCGATCTCAGCATCGCGCACCCGGTCCGCATCGCCCGTGAACTCGCCGCCGACCGCGCCTCGTGGACGCACCTGCTGCGCTACGACCCGGACGAGCGCTGGGTGGGTCTGCTCGCACGCGCCGCGAGCTACGAGGCGTGGCTGCTGAGCTGGCTGCCCGGCCAGCACACCGACCTGCACGACCACGGCGGCTCCACCGGTGCCTTCACCGTGGTCTCCGGCACCTTGACCGAGCGCGTCATCCAGCGCGGTTCCACCGAGGTGCTGCACCCGCTGGTCGCCGGGCAGTCGCGGGTCTTCGGGCCGAACTACGTGCACCAGGTGCACAACAACGGCCCGGACCCGGCGGTCAGCATCCACGTCTACCGCCCCACCCGAGCCCGGATGACGCGCTACACCCACGACCCCGTCACCGGACAGGTGACCAGTGATGGGCGCCTTCGACCGGCATAGTCGGTCGAAGGTGCCCTTCACTCACTGCGTTCTGCCGTGCAGGCGGCGGAGTTGTTGGGCTGCCGTGGCCCGGTCGCGTGGACCGTCCCTTTTGATCAGTCGTCGGGCCACCGAGTCCTGCAGGGCGGCGGACTTGTTGTCGCCGTACTTGAACTTCGCGGTCACCGATTCGACATGCACGATCACGCCGCGAATGCCCTTGAGCATCCGGTGGAACGGACCGTCGTGGGCGGTCACCTCGGCCGTCCCGCCAGCGGGCTGGAAGTGCTCGATCTGCCGTTGCAGCAACGCGGCCTTGACATCGGGGTCGTCCACCAGCTCGGCCGTGCCCGAGAGTTGCACGCTGGCGTAGTGGCTCGTCGGCACGCCCGATGTGGGCGGGGTGTCCGCCTCGACCCGCCACGGGCCGGGGATGTAGGCGTAGTCGTCCACAATCGACAGCACGCAGTGCGGATCGTGCTCCAGCGCGCGCCAGATCGGGTTGGGCCGCGCCAGGTGCAGCAGGACGCGGTCGTCGTGCAGCGCGAAATGCACCGGCTGCACCACAGGGCGCCGATCCGGGTCCACGGCGACGAGTTGGCCGAAGTCGTGCCCGTCGGCCAGCCATTGCCGCCACTCCTGCTCGTCGAGCGCCGAATCCCAGGGGTGGACCAGCATTTCAGACCTCCGACGTGCGTTTTGCGAAGTGCAGTGCCGGGATCACGTACCCGGAACCCAGGTAGCGGCGCTGCGTCCCGTGATGACGGTCATGCCGGGTACTCCCGCTCGGTCACGTGCGGCGGAACTTCGAACTTCGGCGGCAGATCCGCCGAAGGTTCCGGCGCACCCCACTGCGTGCGCAGCGGGAGCACGCCCGCCCATGCCTTGTCCGCCTCGACGTCCTCGACGTCGTCGCTCGGGCCGCCGGTGCGGATCTTCACCGCCGCCTCGGCGAGGTCGACGGCGAGGACCGCGGTGGCGGCCAACTCCCGCTTGTTCGGCTGCCGCGCGTGCTCCCACGAGCCGGGGGCGAGTTGGTCGGTGATCACCCGCAACGCCCGCCACTTCTCGTCGGCGTCGACGACGTCCCGCGCCCGCCCGTGGATCATCGCGGACCGGTAGTTCACGGAGTGGTGGAACAGCGAACGCGCGTAGACGATCCCGTCGAGGTGGGTCACCGTGACGCAGACCTCGACGCCTCCGGCGGCCTCGCGCAGGCTCCGCGCCCCGGTCGAGCCGTGCACGTAGAGCGTGTCGCCGCTCCGGCCGTAACCGGTGGGCAGCACCCTGGGTGAGTCGTCGACGAGCAGCCCGAGGTGGCAGATCAGGCCAGCGTCCAGAATGGCGTGCAGGTCGCTGCGCTCGGTGCGCGCCTTCGCGCTGCCGCGGCGGACGGTGGTCCGGTCGGTGGTGGAGAGCTGTCGGGTCACGTCGAACAGGATCTTCCAACAAGTGGCATTATCGAAGTGCCAATCAGGGAGATTTTCGAAATGCCACATTCCGTGCCCGCGGCGAGTTCACCGCTGCTGGAGCTCGCCATCGACCTCCACCGCGACGATCCGCGCCCGCTAGCCGTGCAACTCGCTGACGCGCTGCGCCACGCGGCGACGATCGGCCAGCTCCGCGACGGTGATCGCCTGCCGTCGACGCGAGCGCTCGCGCGCCACCTGGTGGTGAGCCGCACCGTGACGGCCGCGGCTTACGAGCAGTTGCACGCCGAGGGCTGGATCGCGGGTCGGCACGGTTCGGGGACCTACGTCACCACGAGTCCACCCGGTTCGCGGTCCAGCACCACCGCCGGGGGCAAGCGCGGCGAGCCGCAGCCGGATGAACAGATGGTGGTGCTGACACCCGGCGTGCCTTGGGCGGAAGGCGTCGACCGGGCGGCGTGGCGCCGCGCCTGGCGTGCGGCGGCTGACACGGAGCCGGACTGGCGGCCGCACCGCGCGGGTTTGGTCGAGTACCGGGAAGCCGTCGTCGAGCACCTGCTGCGGCACCGCGGCCTGGTCGTCGGCGGCCTGACCGTGGACAACGTGCTGGCGACCGGCGGCACCACGTCGGCTGTGGTGGAGTTGTCGTCCGCAGTGCTCCCGCGCGGTGCCGCCGTCGCGGTGGAGGAACCTGGTTACCAGCGCGCGGTCGGTGCTCTCCGGTCGACGGGCGTGCGGGTGGTACCGGCGCCGGTCGATCACGCGGGCATCGTGGTCGACGCCATCCCGAGCGGGGTGCAGGCGGTCTACTGCTCGCCCGCGCACCAGTACCCGATTGGCGGTCGGCTGCCCGCGGAACGCCGGATCGCTCTGGTGGAGCGGGCGCGCACCGAGAACTGGTTGATCGTCGAGGACGACTACGACGGCGAACTCCGCTACGACGTGGCGCCGCTGCCGGTGCTCGCCTCGATGGCCCCGGACGTCGTCGTGCACCTCGGCACGACCAGCAAGATCCTCACCCCGACGCTGGGGGTCGGCTGGATGCTGGCTCCCGAGGCGGTCGCCACTGCCGTGCTGGAGCACCGGGACCGCACCGGCACCGGCCCAGCCCCCGCCGGTCAACGCGTCCTGGTGGAGCTCGCCCGGCACGGCGACCTGGGGCGGCACCTGCGGCGGCTGCGGCGGGAGCTCTCCCAACGGCGGGCCCTCGTGGTGGACGGGCTGGCCGCCGAGGGTGTCGAAGTGTTCGGAGACCGCGCCGGGGCGCACGTCGTGTTGCCGTTGCCGGATGCGGAAACCGAGCAGCGGGTGATCGCGCTGGCCGACGAGCGCGGCCTGGTGCTCGACGGGCTGCGACGACACCACTGCGGTCCGCAGCAGTGGTTCGGACTCGCGCTCGGCTACGCCGCGTGCACGCGCGGTGAACTGGAACGGGCGTTGCCGATTTTGGCCCGATTGTGCGGCGAAAGGTGAACCATCTCTGCGCTTCGCAGCCGACGTGCGGTGCCCACCCACGGGCGATTTCGAGGACAGGATGCGCGGGTCCGCTGACGCGCAGCCAGCGAGGCGGCCTTTGTGGCCCGGTCCGTTGGCAGGCCAGGTATGGTCCCGCGCATGACACAGCGCAAGATCCGGGTGGCGGTCGTCTTCGGCGGGCGCAGCACCGAACACGGCATTTCCTGCGTGTCCGCCGGTAGCGTGCTATCGCACCTGGACCGGGACCGCTTCGAGGTCGTGCCGGTCGGCATCACCCGCGAGGGCGCGTGGGTGCTGGGCACCGACGACCCGAAGCAGCTGGAGATCCAGGACCGCCGGGAACCCGAGGTCGTGGCGAACACCGCCATCGCGCTGCCCGGCGATCCCACCCGGCGCGAGCTGGTGCTGCTGGAGCCGGGCCGGGGCGGCGAGGTGCTGTCGTCGGTGGACGTGGTGTTCCCGGTGTTGCACGGTGCCTTCGGTGAGGACGGCACCATCCAGGGGCTGCTGGAGATGGCCGACGTGCCCTACGTCGGGCCGGGCGTGCTGTCCAGCGCCGTGTCGATGGACAAGGAGTACACCAAGAAGCTGCTCGCCGCGGCGGGCTTGGCGGTTGGCCGCTACGAGGTGCTGCGGCGCAACCAGTCCACACTGGATGACCAGCAGCGCGAACGGCTCGGGCTGCCGGTGTTCGTCAAGCCCGCGCGGGCCGGGTCATCGCTGGGCATCACGAAGGTCACCGACTGGGCCGAACTGGACGCGGCGATCACCGAAGCGCGGCGCACCGACCCGAAGGTGATCATCGAGTCGGCGGTGGTCGGCCGCGAGATCGAGTGCGGTGTGCTGGAGTTCCCGGACGGCCGGGTCGAGGCGTCGCAGCCCGCCGAACTGCGGGTGACCGGTGAATCCGACTGGTACGACTACGAATCCAAGTACCTGGACGACGTCACCGAATTCGACATCCCGGCGAAGATCGGCGACGACGCGATCGAGCAGCTGCGCGCCACCGCGGTGCGGGCCTTCCAAGCCCTGGAGTGCCAGGGCCTCGCGCGGGTGGACTTCTTCCTCGCCGAGGACGGCGAACTGATCGTCAACGAGGTCAACACGATGCCGGGCTTCACGTCGATCTCGCTGTACCCGAGGATGTGGGCGCACACCGGCATCGACTACCCGACCCTGCTGAGCACGCTCGTCGACACGGCCATCACCCGAGGTACCGGCCTCCGCTGACGTGGCGGGCCGATTTTAGAGGCTGTTTTCGACTCGTTTTGCGTGGCGGTGCGAGTAGGTGGGCTGAGCGGCTTCGCCACTTCAAAAACAAGACCAAAGACAGGCGCTTAGGAAATTTGGGAAGGCGACCGGAGCCGGTCAGGGGAACACGGGTTGCTTCGGGAGGGTTTTGCGGAGGATCTGGGAGAGGTCCTGGAGCGGTCCCGTGCCGGTGTCCTGGGGCGCGCTCAGGGCGATGTAGACCGGGCGGTCGACGGCCAGCCACGACGTGTCGCCGCCCTGGTTGATCTCCAGCCAGCTGACCCCGGAGACGTCCAGCAGCTGCGCCGTCGGCGTCAGCTCCGCTGGCGCGTCGATGCCGCAGCGCACCATCACCGGGTCGTGCTCCGCATCTCCCCACGCGACGGCCGCCGCTGGCGCTGGCTCCGCCAGCGCTCGGCGCGGCACGAGCTCGCCGCCTACGGCGAGCTCGCCCGGCAGCGCCGCGAGCACCGCCGCGCACTCCGGCGTGGCCGCCTTCGGTGCTGGGACCGGCGCGAGCGCCAGCGGTCCGGTCCGCCGGGCCTGCTCGGCCGCTGTCGCGGCCTGCTGCGCCTGGTGTTCGCCGTACCAGCCGTAGGCGCCGATCCCGACGACCGCCAGGGCGAGTAGCGCACCGAGCGCGATCGCCACGATCAACACCGGCCGGGGCACTCCGGTCGCTGATTGGTGAACCACGTCGTCCACTACAGCACGGCCGCCGCTGGCTGTTGGAAGCGGGCCGCGCACGTCGGGGTGAAGGGCGCGGGGCCGTGCTCGGCAGTCACGGCCCGTCCGGGCACCCTGGGATCTACTACAGGTGCACCACGGGACAGGTCAGGGTCCGGGTGATGCCCTCCACGTTCTGGATCCGCGCGACGACCATCTTGCCGAGCTGGTCGACGTTCTCGGCTTCGGCGCGCACGATCACGTCATACGGACCGGTGACGTCCTCGGCGCTGATCACACCGGGCGAACCGGCGATCTCGGCGGCCACCGCGGCCGCCTTGCCGACTTCGGTTTGGATGAGGATGTAAGCCTGAACCACGGCGTGCCCCTTCGTCTTGCCGATGTGCTCGGGGTAGGAAACTGGCAGAAAGCTACCCCATCTGACCGAGCAGATGCTCAAGGAAGGAAGGTCCCAGTTGGGTCCTGATTCGTCGCAGGACGCACAGACCGTTTCCCAGTTGGGTGAGTTCGGTCTCATCGATCGAGTAACGGCCGGGCGCGCGCAGTCGCCGGGCACGTTACTGGGGCCGGGCGACGACGCCGCGGTCCTGGCGGCGCCGGACGGCCGGGTGGTGGCCACCACCGACGTGCTGGTGGAACAGGTGCACTTCCGTTTCGACTGGTCGACACCGCACCAGGTCGGCCGCAAGGCGGTGGCGGTGAACCTCTCCGACATCGCCGCGATGGGCGCGGTGCCCACCGGCCTGCTGGTGGGGCTGGGCTGCTCGCCGGAGTTGCCCACGAACGTGGTCGACGAGTTGGTCGCGGGCATGTGGGAAGAGGCACAGCAGGTCGGCATCGGCATCGTCGGTGGCGATGTGGTGTCGGCAACCGCACTCACGATTTCCATCACAGCGCTGGGCGACCTGCAGGGCCGCGCCCCGGTGACCCGCGCTGGCGCGCGTCCGGGCGACGTCGTCGCGGTGGCCGGTCGGCTCGGCTGGTCGGCCGCCGGGTTGGCCGTGCTGGGGCGGGGTTTCCGCTCCCCGGTCGCGGTGGTCGGCGCGCATCGCGTCCCGGAGCCGCCGTACGCGGCCGGTCCGCAGGCGGCGGTCGCCGGGGCGACGTCCATGGTGGACACCTCGGACGGGCTGCTCGCCGATCTCGGCCACATCGCCGAGGCGTCGCAGGTGGCCATCGACATCCACACCGATCAGGTGGACGTGCCGCAGCGGCTGACCGAGGTGGCCTCTGCGCTGGGCGCCGACGCCCGGCACTGGGTGCTCACCGGCGGCGAGGACCAGGCGCTCGCCGCGACGTTCCCGCCCGGCCGTCCGCTTCCGGAGGGCTGGCGGGCCATCGGTGTGGTCGCGGAAGGTTCCGGTGTCACAGTGGACGGTGGCGAGTACGAGGGATCCTCGGGCTGGCAGCATTGGCGCTGAACGCGAAGAACCCCGATGCGCCGCAGCTCATCGGGGTTCTTCGCGTTCAGCGGCGTCAGGTCGTTGAGGGCGTCGTCGCTGCTGACGGCGCGTCCTGCATCAGCGGCTTCTTCGCCGTCTCCTTCATCAGCAGGATCGGTCCGAGCGCCACCAGCGCCGCGGCCATCAGGTAGAACGCCGGGAAGAAGTTGTTCCCGGTCGACTTGACCACCGCGTCGTTGACCAACGGGGCGGTTCCGCCGAAGGCCGCCGTCGAGATGTTGTAGCCGATGCAGAAGGCCGCGTAGCGGACCTTGGTCGGGAACATCGCCGGTAGTGTCGCCGCCAGCGGTCCGATCAGCTGCACGTGCCCGATCGCCAGCAGCGCCAGGCCGCACACCGTGGTCAACACGGTGCCCTGCGAGATCAGCAGGAACGCCGGGATCGGCAGCACGAGGAAGCAGATCGCCGCGGACAGGAACAGCGGCTTGCGGCCGACCCTGTCCGACAGCGCACCGACCGGCGTGATGATCACCAGCATGAACACCACGGTGAGCAGCAGCGGGATCAGCACCTGGTACTCCTGACCGTCCGGCACGTCGAGCGTGTCCTTCAGGTACGTCTCCATGTAGGTCAGGATGGTGTAGTTGGCGATGTTGATCAGCACCACGATGCCCATCAGGATCAGCAGCTGCCGCCACCATTCGCTGATCAGGTCCCTCAGCGGCGACTTGGCCACCTGGTGGGTCGCTTCCAGGTTCTTGAACGCCGGGGTGTCTTCCAGTTTGCTCCGCAGGTAGAGCCCGACGCCGCCGAGCGGACCGGCGATCAGGAACGGAATGCGCCAGCCCCAGGTTTCCATCGACGTGCTGTCCAGATTCAGGATCAGGATGGTCGGCACCAGCGCGCCGAATCCGAATCCGACCAATGTGCCGAATTCCAACCAACTGCCCCAGAAGCCGCGTCGGCGGTCCGGTGCGAACTCGGCGATGTAGGTGGCCGCGCCACCGTATTCGCCGCCGGTGGAGAAGCCCTGCAACAGTCGGCACAGCAGCAACAGCATCGGCGCGAAGATGCCGATGGCACTGTAGGTGGGCAGCAATCCGATGACGAACGTCGAGCCCGACATCAGCAGGATCGTCACCGCCAGCACCTTCTGCCTGCCGATCCGGTCGCCCAGCGGCCCGAAGAAGAGGCTCCCCAGCGGTCGGAACAGGAAGGAGATGGCGAAGACGCCGAAGGCCGAGACCGTCTCCAACGGGCCGGGGAAGAACTGGTGGCCGACGTATGCGGCCACGTAGGCGTATACGCCGAAGTCGTACCACTCCGTGCAGTTGCCGATTGCCGCCGCGCCGACCGCGCGGCGCAGCAGTGAGCGCTGTTCGGCAGATGTTTCGGCTGTTTCCTGCGAAGTCATGAGTTTTCGGCCCACCTCCGGGTCATGCCATCCACGGCCGTGGTGATTCGGAACCCCGGAGAACCTAGCCGAGCGGCCAGAGGGAGGCCACCAAAAGCCGGGGATTGTGCATTCCGATGTTATTTCCTTTATGCAAAAGGTCACTGATCGAGCGGTCCGCCCGTTGTCCCGCAGCGTCACTGATTTGGCAGTCGAATTAGCCGGATGACGGGCGAAAATGATGCTTTCGTGCGGCGCCTGGATACTGGCCGGGGCATATCGGCTGTCTCGTTACCCGATCGAGTGTGATTTAAGACACATTGACTCCTCGTAAGTTGGATGTCGGGGTGGCCGCGAGGTTGATCTCGACGGCTCGCTAAGGTGCTGCCATGGCCGCACGTCCGCTGCACGAGCTCGTGGAGGCCGGGTGGGCGCAGGCCCTGGAACCGGTCGCCGATCAGATCAAGACGATGGGCGAGTTCCTGCGCGCCGAGGTCGCTGCGGGCCGGACCTACCTGCCGGACCCGAAGTACGTGCTGCGCGCCTTCGAGCAGCCGTTCCACGACGTGCGGGTGCTGATCGTCGGCCAGGACCCGTACCCGACGCCCGGACATCCGGTCGGGCTGAGCTTCTCCGTCGCGCCCGGTGTCGCGCCGCCGCGCAGCCTGGTCAACATCTTCCAGGAGTACACCCAGGACCTCGGCCACCCCATGCCGACCAGCGGGGACCTCACGCCGTGGACCGAGCACGGCGTGCTGCTGCTCAACCGGGCGTTGACGGTCCGGCCCGGCAAACCCGGCTCGCACCGCGGCAAGGGTTGGGAGGAAGTCACCGCGCAGGCCATCCGCGCGCTGGCCGCCCGCGAGGAGCCGCTGGTGGCGATCTTGTGGGGACGCGACGCCCGTGATCTGCGCCCGCTGATGCCCGGTGTGGAATGCATCGAGTCGCCGCACCCCAGCCCGATGTCGGCGGACCGCGGTTTCTTCGGTTCCCGCCCGTTCAGCCGGGCCAACGAGATCCTGACCCAGGGCGGCGCCGAGCCGATCGACTGGAAGCTGCCCTGACTGGCGTTTTGCCTGCTCGCGGCGTATGGATTTCGATCCCGCCCGGTCGTACATTGACCCTTGCCGGAAGATGCGCTCGGGGCGGAAGAAGGCTCGTCATGCCAGCCCGGCGGAACAGCAGCGACCTGCGATGCCTGGTCCGCAGGATATTTCCGGGCGCGAACCCGCTGCGGCGGCGCACCGACTACTTCGAACCGATCGCGTTGCTGGCTGTCGTGCTGATCGCCGTGGTCACCGTGGTGCTGGCGATTTCCATGGCGCAGGCGGAACTGCGCAGTCGGCTCATCGAGGTGGAGCGGGAACAGGTCGGTAAGCACCAGGTCGTGGCGACCGTCGTCGCCGAAGTCGACAACGCGACCACCGCCCACCGGGCGGTCGCGGTGCGCTGGGGTCAACCGCCGGACGAACACTTCGCCGTCGTGAACCTACCGGCGCGCGCTCCGGCAACCGGCACCGTGCCGGTGTGGCTGGACCAGCAGGGCCAGTTGACCGCGCCGCCGCTGACCCGCGCCGAGGCCACGCAGGCCGCCGGACTCGCCGGTGCGGGCGTGCTGATCGGATCGGCGCTGGTCACCACCGTGGGGCTGACCGGTGCCCGGCTGTGGGTCACTCGGCGGCGGCTCGCCGCCTGGGCCGCCGAATGGGAGAAGGTCGGCCCGCAGTGGCGCAACCACGCCTCCTAGCGGACCGACGCCTCGAGGCGCGTGCGCCGGGCGATCACCGCGCGAAATCGGCAACACCGCCGGGCGTACCGAAACGCAGAAAACCCCGAGGCGTTCGGCCTCGGGGTTCCGTTGCGCGCAGTCGCGTCAGCCGCGGACGACCTTCCCGGCCTTCAAGCACGAGGTGCACACGTTCATGCGCTTGCGCTGCGAAAGACCGATCTTGGCGTGCACGGTCTGAATGTTCGGGTTCCACCGGCGCCTGGTCTTCCGGTGGGAGTGCGAGACCGAGTTGCCGAAGCCTGGTCCCTTGCCGCAGACGTCGCAGACGGCAGCCACGTCAGACACCCCTTACTTTGCTTGACGGTTACAGCGATGAGAGCCACGCAAGCGCGCGACACCCGAGTGAGGGCACTCGCGTGAGAGCTTGCTGTCCACCGCCGAGGACGGCGGCCTGAGCCCGGAGAACCCGGTTGCCCGGGGTCATCGCCACCCTGGGACCGGATCAGTGTAGCCCACCGCCAGCGACACCCCCGGTGGTGGGGCCGATGCCCGAGCGGGCGGCTACTAGTCTCGGACAATCCGATCGTAGGTGACTGCGTGGGAGGTCCCGGGTGTTGCGGACGCTGAACGCGGCGGCTGCCCGCAGGTGGGCCGACCTGGCCCTGGCCGCGCTGATCGCCGAGCGCGATGCCATCGACCGGATCAACGTCTACCCGGTCGCCGACGGTGACACCGGCACCAACTTGCTGCACACGATGCGCGCGGCGGTCGAAACGCTCGACGCGGCCGAGCCGGACACCCTCGGCGGGGTGCTCGCCGCGCTGT
Source organism: Saccharopolyspora soli (assembly GCF_022678645.1). Taxonomy (GTDB): domain Bacteria; phylum Actinomycetota; class Actinomycetes; order Mycobacteriales; family Pseudonocardiaceae; genus Saccharopolyspora; species Saccharopolyspora soli. The sequence continues at coordinate 14,791 of NZ_JALBWV010000100.1, forward strand.
CCAAGGGCGCGCTCGGCGGAGCGTGCGGGAATTCCGGGGTGCTGTTGTCGCAGACCCTGCGCGGTGTTGCCGAGCAGCTCCGCGACGTCGTGGAGGCGGATGGTCGGGCACTGCGGGCAGCGCTCGTCCGCGCCGACGAGCTGGCCAGGCAGGCTGTCGCCGAACCTGTTGAAGGAACGGTGCTATCGGTCTTGCATGCTGCTTCGCGTGCGGCGGCGGCATCGGATCAACTCGATTTGGTCGTGCACAACGCGACCCGCGCCGCCGTCAGCGCACTCGCCGCGACGCCTACCCAGCTTCCCGTGCTTGCCGAGGCCGGAGTCGTTGACGCTGGGGGGCGCGGCTTGGTGATCGTGCTCGACGCGTTGCACGCGGTGGTGCGCGACGGCGAGCGGCTCGCGCCGAAGGTGCTGGTCCTGGGCGAGTCGGCCGTGTTGGAGCACGAGTCGCAGTACGAGTACGAGGTCATGTACCTGCTGGCCGACACCGATCAAGATCGCGCGTTGGCGCTGCGGGACGTGCTGCGCGGCATCGGCGACTGCGTGTCCGTGGTCGGCGACGGCGTGGGTTCCTGGGCGGTGCACGTGCACTGCGACGACATCGGGGCGGCGATCGAGTCGGGCATCGAGACCGGACGGGTGCACAAGATCAAGGTCACCAGGTTCGCCGACCAGCAGGCCGCGTTCGCGCGGGATGTCGCGGTGCTCGCCTGCGTTCCCAGCGGTGCGCTGGGGGAGTTGTTCGCCGCCGAGGGAGCCGACGTGCTGGTCGTCGGCTCGGAGTTGACAGCGGAACGGCTTCGCGCGGCCTTCGATTCGACCGGTGCGGCGCATGTCGTGGTGCTGCCCAACGACGTCGCCACGGCGGCGGTCGTGGAACAGGTCGGGTTGACCGGCGAGGGACAGGACGTGGTCGTGGTGCCGACGGCATCGCCGGTGCAGGGGTTGGCCGCGCTGGCGGTGCACGACCCGAGCCGACGCCGGGCCGACGATCATGTGTCGATGGCCGAGGCGGCGGCCGCGACCCGCCGTGGCGAGCTGCGCATCGCCGATGCCGAAGCGCTGACCTGGGTCGGGCGTTGCCGACCCGGCGACGTGCTCGGGCTGATCGACGGCGAGGTGGTGCTCATCGGCGGCGACGTGCTGGCCGTCGCGCGGGACCTAACGACCCGACTGCTGTCCACCGGAGGCGAGTTGGCGACCGCGCTGGTCCACGCCGATGCCCCGGCGGAGCTGTCGGACGCCCTGGCGGACCACCTCCGCCGGGCGCACCCCGAGGTCGAGCTCGCCTGCTACCCCGGCGGCAACCTCGACGCCCTGCTCCTCATCGGCGTCGAGTAATCGTCGTGAGTGGAAAAGGTCGTTCTAGCGGCCATGATCACTCACGAACCTGACAGGAAGGTTTCCTTCCTCGCGGATCTGGCACGAGCTGGGTAGGCGCGTTCGTCGGTGTGCGGAACTTCGCTGCTGGAGATTGAGAAGTGAATGGTGCTAGTTTCATTAGCACCATGTTGTTGTCGTTGGACCTGCACGATCAGCGGCCGTTGCACGAGCAGGCCGCTGATGCCATTCGTCGTGCCATTGCCGACGGCGAGGTCGAACCGGGCGAGCGGTTGCCGCCCGCGCGGGACCTCGCCGTCGCGCTGGAGATCAACGCGAACACCGTGCTGCGGGCACTGCGGGAGCTGCGGGCGGAGGGCTTGTTGGAGTTCCGCCGGGGACGCGGAGTCACCGTGCTGCGCCGACCGGATCCGAAAGCCGGGCTGCGGCAGAAGCTCCGGGAGTTGCTCGCCGAGGCCGAACGCCACGGCTACCGGCCGGACGACGTCATCGAGTGGATCAAGGAGGCGGAATGAGCGACCTCGCCGTTGCGCTCGGTCCCGTTCACTGGGTGCGGGTGTCCCGCGAAGCGCGGGAGGCAGCATGAGCGGCCGAACCCGGTTCCTCGCCACCGCGGTGCTGTGGGTGGTGGCGGTAACGGTCGTGCTGGCGGGCGGGTCGCTGGTGTTCTGGGACCGGTTACCTGATCCGATCGCCTCGCACTGGGGTTTTTCCGGCGCACCAAACGATTCGATGCCGCTCGTCGGGTTCCTGCTCGTCGTGGTCCTCGGCTGGTTGGCGATTTCCATCGGCGCCGTGGTGTTCGGTGCGCGCGACTGGCGGCGGCGGCGCAGCCGGGCCGCCACGGGCGCCACCCTGGCCGCTGCTGGGGTGTTCTTCGCCGGACTCGCGGCGCTCACGGTGTGGGCGAACCTGGACATCGCCGAATGGCGGCAGGCCAGATCGTTGAACTGGCAGGTGCTCCCGATGCTCGCGGCCGCCGGGTTCGCGGGTCGGCTCGGCTGGTTCGTGGGCAATCGCGGCCCGGATGACCAATCCGAGCAGGCCCTCGAATCGGGCACCGAGTTGAACCTGAAGCCCGGCGAACGCGCGGTCTGGTTGTCGTCGGTGTCCAGCCCGGTGCTGCGGACCGTCGGTGGACTCGTGGTGCTCGTCGGTGCGGTGACCCTCGTCCTGCACTCGTGGCAGTTCGCGCTGGCCCCGCTGCTCGCCGGTCTGGCGTGCCTGGCCACGTCGTCCGCGCGGGTGCAGGTCGACGAACGCGGCGTGCGCACGGCGTTCGGACCGCAGCGCTGGCCGGTGCGGCGGATCGGACTGGCACGCATCGACAGCGCGCGGGCGGAAACCCACAGCGCGCTGGAGGTCGGCGGTTGGGGTTACCGGATGCGTCCTGGCACTACCGCGATCATGCTGCGCGGCGGCGAATGCCTGGTCCTGCGGTTGACGTCCGGCCGCGACTTCGTCATCAGCGTCGACCACGCCGAACGCGGTGCCGAACTGGCCAACGCGCTCATCACCGAACGCTCGGCGCTGTGAGGGGAACGATCGTGGCTCGTCGCGTGGCGCTACTGTCGTTGGTGGTCGTCGAGTGGCCAGGAGAGCGCCCAGTGAGTGTCCGAAGCCGATACCTGTGGTTCGTCGGTGGCTGGACCGTGCTCGTCGCGCTGCTGATGGTCGCCGTTCCGCTGGCGTTGCGCGCCCGGCTGCCCGAGCCGATCGCCGTCGAGTGGGCGTCGTCCGGGTCACCCGAGAGCTCCAGCTCGCTGCGCGATTTCCTGTTCGGCAAGCTCGTCTGGTGGCTGGTGGTCGCCGCGGTCTGGAGCGTGTTCGGGGTTCGCGGGGTGCTGCGGCGGCGCGGGCTGGCTTGGGCCGGGGCGGCGTTGGGCGTCTTCGGTTCGCTGATGCTCGGCACCGTCGTACTGACTACCGTGGCCAACCTGGACGCCCCGGACTTCCGGGACGCCGCCGAGCTCACCGGCCAGGGCTGGCTGCTGCTGGCCGGGCCGTTGGCGGGTTGGCTGGGCTGGCGGTTGGGCAGCCGGAGCGCGCAGGAACCGGCCGCCACCGACTGATCGACGGCGTCGGTGCTGTTCGATAATTTGCGGTGTGCCTGCCCGGCTGGACGACCGGTGACGCGGAGGACAAGCAGTGACCACATTGGACGCGAAGCTCGACGGGGTGCTCGGCGCCAAGACCGGCAAAGCGCTCGATTCGGCGCTGGGCCTGGCCACCGTGGGCGACTTGCTGCGGCACTACCCGCGGCGCTACGCCGAACGCGGCGAGCTGACCGCCATCGCCGGCCTGGAGATCGGCGAGCACGCCACCGTGCTGGCGCAGGTGGAGCGGGTCACCAAGCGCACCATGAAGTCGCGCCGGGGCACCATCGTGGAAGCCCGCATCACCGACGGACACCGCTCGCTGAGCTGCACGTTCTTCAACCAGGCGTGGCGGGAGCGCGAGTTGCTGCCCGGTCGGCGCGGGATGTTCGCGGGCAAGGTCACCGCCTACCGAAACCAACTGCAACTGGCGCACCCGGAGTACCAGCTGTTCGACTCGGAGAGCACGGATCTCGGTTCGGCGGCAGAGGAGTTCGCCGCCGCGCTGATCCCGGTCTACCCGGCGGCGCAGGGCTTGCCGTCGTGGTCCATCGGGCGGTGCGTGCGCCAGGTGCTGGACGTCTGGAGCGGCACCGACGACCCGCTGCCGGTGGCGCTGCGCGAGCGGATGGGGCTGGCCGACCTGGAATCGGCGCTGCGCAAGATCCACCGGCCGCAGAACTTCGCCGAAGTGGCGGCTGCGCAGGACCGGTTGAAGTGGGACGAGGCGCTGGCGGTGCAGTTGGTGCTGGCCCAGCTGCGCGGCGCGGCGAAGTCGCACCCGGCACCGGTGTGCCAGCGGCGCGACGACGGGGTGCTGGCCGAGTTCGACCAGCGGATGCCGTTCGAGCTGACCAACGGCCAGCGGGAGATCGGCGAACAGATCGCCGTGGACCTGACCACCGAACACCCGATGAACCGCCTGGTGCAGGGCGAGGTCGGCAGCGGCAAGACGGTGGTCGCGTTGCGCGCGATGCTGCAGGTGGTGGATTCCGGTCGGCAGGCCGCGATGCTCGCACCGACCGAAGTGCTCGCCGCGCAGCACGCCCGCTCGCTGCGCGAACTGCTCGGCGACCTGGCGATGGCCGGGGAGCTCGGCGGTGCGGACAACGCCACCCGCGTCACGCTGCTGACCGGTTCGCTGACCGCGGCGCAGCGCAAGAAGGCATTGCTGGAGGCGGCTTCCGGGGAAGCCGGGATCGTCGTCGGCACGCATGCGCTGATCCAGGACCGGGTTTCGTTCGCGGACCTCGGCTTGGTGGTCGTCGACGAGCAGCACCGGTTCGGTGTTGAGCAGCGCGACGCGCTGCGGGCGCGCGGCGGGGACGAGGTTTCGCCGCACGTGCTCGTCATGACCGCGACGCCGATCCCGCGCACCGTGGCGATGACGGTGTACGGCGACCTGGAAACCTCGGCGCTGCGGGAACTTCCGCAGGGCCGCTCGCCGATCAGCACGAGTGTCGTTCCGGTGGCGGAGAAACCCAGCTGGCTGGATCGGGCCTGGGCGCGCATCCGCGAGGAGGTCGCGGCCGGGCACCAGGTGTACGTGGTGTGCCCGCGGATCGGCGACGACGAGGAGAACTCGGGCAAGGGCAAGAAGAAAGCCGCGAAGTCCGCTGTGGACGACAGCGACGGGGGCGGCGAGGAACCGCCGCCAGAGGACGGCGAGGAGCGGCGGCCGCCGCTGGCGGTGCTCGACGTCGCCGAGCAGTTGGGCGCCGGGCCGTTGGCGGGCCTGCGGGTGGGCATCCTGCACGGTCGGCTGCCCGCCGACGACAAGGACGCGGTGATGCGCGCCTTCGCCGCCGGGGAGCTCGACGTCCTGGTCGCCACCACCGTGGTCGAGGTCGGCGTCAACGTCCCGAACGCCACCGTCATGGTGATCATGGATGCCGACCGGTTCGGCGTCAGCCAGCTGCACCAGTTGCGCGGCCGGGTCGGCCGGGGCAGCGCGCCGGGCCTGTGCCTGCTGGTCACCGACGCGATGGGCGGTACCACCACGCGGGAGCGGCTGGATGCGGTCGCGTCCACCACCGACGGCTTCGAGCTCGCCCGCCTGGACCTGGAGCTGCGCCGCGAAGGCGACATCCTCGGTGCGGCGCAGTCCGGCCGGAAGTCGGGCCTGAAGATGCTGTCGCTGCTGCGCGACGAGGACGTGATCGCCCGGGCCCGCGAGGAAGCCGACCGGCTGATCGGCGCAGACCCCAAGCTTCGCGAGTACCCGGGGCTGGCACGCATGGTTGCCGAGGTCGTCGACGCCGACCGCGCCGAGTACCTGGAGAAGACTTGATCGGCCGTCGTGAGTGCGTAGCCGGGCTGGAGCCCTGTGCGGTATGGCGGACATGGGCACTCACGACCGATTAGTCCTTTGTGGGCAGACATCACGAATTGGGCGGTAGATCAAGGAGAATCCCGCGTTCGCGCGGTCGGGTCGTTGACCGGCGGCGGGCGACCGGTCGTAGATTGGGTTGGCGAATCGCAGCCAGCTACGGGAGAGACGGGTGGTCCAGCAAGCTGTTCGGGTAACACCGGGTACGCACCGGTGGCGCGGCAAGGTTCCGGGGATCACCGCCGGGATGTTGTTCGTCATCGCGTTCATGTGCGCGGTCTCCGCGGTGGGACTGGCGCTGTTCGGGCACGTGCAGCCGGTGCGCAGGTTCGTCGACGACGTGCTGTTCCCGGCGCCGCCGAACCTTGCATATGGCGCTTTTCTGGCGATCCTGGCGGCGGCTCTGAACCGTCGCAAGCGGCTGGCCCTTTGGATCCTGCTGGCGCTTTTGGGCCTGCAGGCATTCGCTGACGTCGTGGTGCTCGTGGCCCTGTCTGACCACGCCCAGACGCTGTGGATGGACGGGATGGGCGCCCGCTACCAGCTGCCGCTGCACCACGTGTGGATCTTCGTGACGAACATCGTGGTCACCGCCATCTTCGCCGGACTGCTCTGGTGGGCGCGCGGCGAGTTCTCCGGTCGCGCCAAGCGTGGCAGCGCGACGTTGGCGGTGACGGTGTTCGTGCTGCTCGTCTCGGTGTTCGTTGGTCTCGGCTACGGCCTGGTGACGGCGTTTCCGGGCTCGCTGGGCGACGCGGCGGAGCGGTTCACCTGGACCGTTGAGCGGGTGCTCGGCGGGGCGGTCGTGTTCGACGTGACGCGTGTCGGGCACGCGCCTGGTTGGGTCAATCTGGTGCTCGGGCTGTTTGGTACGGCGGCGTTGTTCACGGCGCTGTTCCTGCTGTTGCGGGCGCAGCGGTTGGCCGCTGCCCTGCGTCCTGAAGAGGAGCAGCATGTTCGGCGACTGCTCGCGGAGCATGGGGAGCGGGATTCGCTCGGCTACTTCGCCACCCGGCGGGATAAGGCAGTGGTGTTCTCGGACAGTGGCAAGGCTGCGATCACCTACCGGGTGGTCGCCGGGGTCTGCCTGGGCAGCGG
>NZ_JALBWV010000101.1 GCF_022678645.1 Saccharopolyspora soli
CCCCCCCCCCCCCCCCCCCCCCCCCCCCCCCCCCCCCGCGCGCGCGCCCCCCCCCCCCCCCGGCTCCACCCCCCCCCCCCCCCCCCCCCCCCCCCCCACCCCCCGGGCCGCCCCCCCCCCCCCCCCCCACTTCTGCCGCCCAACGCACTACTGGTGGTAGGCGCTTCCGTCGATGGATCCGAAACCGCACACCGGGCCGGAGGTCCAGGTGATGCTGAGCGGGTCGGTCTCGTCCGGCGGGATGACCTCGGCGCGGGCCGGTGTCGGCTGGCACGGAGCATCTTCCGGCTCACCCTCGTGCGGCACCGCCGTCCAGTGCAGCGTGGCACTGGCCGTCTCTCCGGGAGCCAGCGTGATCAGCGTCGGCCCCGGATTCGGGACGCGGGTCATGTCGGTGGGCAGCGGTCGGCCGGATTGATCGATCAGCTGCATCCCGCCGTAGCCGTAGAGGGTGCAGGTTTCGCTGCTGGAATTGCGCAGCACCAGTTCGGCGTAGCGCTGCCCGGCACCGGCGTCGGGTTGTGCCAGCGAGCCGCTGAGCATCGAGGTGTGGCAGCGTTCCACCTTGCCCGGCTGCGTGGCCATCGCGGGTGGTTCGCCTGGTGTCTGCTCGCCGATGTCACCCGCGCCGGACGTCGGGGGTGCGGGGCGCGCATCCGAACCACCAGCCGGTGGCGCGGGTTGCTCGGTCTGCGTCGGTGCCGTGATCACTTGGCCGTTCGGTCCGCCCGGCGCGCCGCAGCCGGTCATCAGCCCGGCGATCAGCAGCGCTCCGGACGCCTGGAGCGTCCGCAGGCCGATGCTCCGCAGTCGGTGCGGGGTCACGGTGACCACCTCCAGTCCCCGTCCTCGCGGCGGGGTCGTCGGTAAATTCCCTGCTGTCTAAGAGACGCCCGGCGATGCGGGTGGTTGCCTCCGCCACCATCGATTTTCTCGCCTGCGGCAACCGTGTGACCTGCGAGTTGGCATCTACTCTGCCTGCCGAGATCACAGCCCGCGACCAGAGCAGCGAGTGGTCCCGCGCTGCGCCGAATAGGTCGTATTGCGACCGGATGTGAACTCGATGTGAGTAATTCGTAGCGCTGCGAATCGGTTACGCCACGCTCGAATATCGACCAATTGGGTGGTGATCTTGACCTGAACGGCGGGGGTGCCCGTTTGCCCAAATTCGATAGTTTGGGGACCAGCAGTAAGGCCAAAGTCAGGGGGTTGATCATGGCCGAGCGCATTCCGGGCATCGACGTCGCGCGATATCAGGGGGAGCCCGACTGGGGGGCGGTTCGCGGCGCCGGATTCGTCTTCACCTACATCAAGGCGACCGAGGGCGTCGGATACGTCAGCCCGACCCTGGACGCCCAGCTCGCTGGCGCCCGCGGCGCCGGGGTGGTCACCGGGCTCTACCACTTCGCCCGGCCGGACACGAATTCCCCGCAGCAGGACGCGGGCGAGTTCGCCGCCCAGTTGGCGCGGTTGAACTCCAGCGCGGCCGGGAATCTGCCGCCGTGCCTGGACATCGAAACCGACGCGCCGAACCTGGGCGCCTGGGTCAAGGGGTTCATCGACGCGATCCGCGGGCACACCGGTCGCAACGAAGTGGTGGTGTACGCGTCGACGTCGTGGTTCCAGAGCAAGCTCGCGCCGGAGACCTGGGTCGACCCCGGCGTGTTCCTGTGGGTCGCGCACTACGGACGCCCGCCGGGCGAACCGGGCTTCCTCACCGACCGGGTGGTCATGCACCAGCACGCCTCGGACGGGCAGGTTCCCGGCATCGCTGGCAACACCGACCTGAACGTCTCGATGGTCCCGCTGGAGGTGCTCACCGGGGCCGGTGCGCCTCCGCCGCCACCACCGCCTCCGCCGCCGCAGGAGACCTACGTGGTGCAGCCGGGCGACACGCTCTCCGAGATCGGACAGCGGTTGGGCGTGGACTGGCGGGAGATCGCGCGGGTCAACGGCATTTCCGACCCGGACCTGATCTACGTGGGGCAGGTGCTGAAGATCCCGCGCTGACGGCGCGGAGAACGCTGGATTGCCCAAAACGTTACTGCCGGGTACATCATTGCCGTCCTTTCGCGATCAGTACCGACTACCGTTTTTCGCGTGAACATCGCGCAAGGCGGAGGTGAACGCGATGGCGGGTACCGCGGAGCTGGTTCGTGGCCACTGGACGCGTGGTGAGCCGGGTCGGGATGCTCCCCAGGAGCTCGTGATCGCGCTCTACCGCTGGTGGGTCGTCGCGATGGCGTTCAAGATCGCGGGCGCCACGTGGGACATCTGCTGGCATTTTCGGTGGCTGCGCGACGATTTCGCGCCGCCGCACCTGATCAACACGGTAGGCACCGTGATCGTGATCGGCCTGGTGGTGTTCCACACCTACACCGGGATCGGCGTCGATCGCGCCACGCTGCGCTGGCTGCAGTGGGGGCTGGGCATCTTCCTGGTGGCCGCCCCGCTGGACGTGATCAACCACCGGATCAACGGGCTGGACATCACCGCGTGGAGCCCGTCGCACGCGCTGCTCTACCTCGGTACCGGGCTGATGAGCATCGGCCTGATCCGCGGCTGGGCCCGCTACGGCGGTGGTGATCGGTACTACTACCCGATCACGTGCTTCCTGTGGTTCACGGTGGTGGACAACTTCTTGTTCCTGAACCAGCACCAGGAGTACGGCGTGCTGGGGTTGGCGGCCTGGGAACGCGGCACGCCCTACGCCGAGGACAGCCTGTTGCAGTTCGCCGCCGATGACCTGGGCCGACCGCTGGACCGGGTCGCCGTCGAACACTTCACGCTGCCGGTGCCGGATTGGGTTTATCCGAGTTGGGCGACGATCACCGCGCTGGGCACGCTGCTGCTGGCGCGTCGACTGGTCGGGCGGCGGTGGACCGCGACCACCATCGCCGGGGGTTACCTGGTTTTCCGTTGCGTCGCTTGGGGATTGCTGGCCGCGGCTGGCTTCCCGATCTCGACGGTGCCGTTCTTCCTGCTCGGCGGGGCGCTGGCGATCGACCTCTCGTTCTGGCTGGCGCCCCGGATCCGGCCGTTCGCCGGGGCGGCGGTCGTGACCGCGGTGACGTATGCGGCCCTGTGGCTCCAGCAGACCTACATCGCCGCGCCGCCGGTGGATTACTGGTCGGTGCTGTACACAGTGGTCTTGTTCGCGGCGGTGTGGTCGTTGTTGGCTTACCTGCTGGACACCGAGCACGGTCGTCGGAGCTGGCAGCGATTGGTGTCGCGCGGTCAGATGATGACCGGGGCGCGGGAGAGCACGACGCCCAAACCGTAGGCGGCGCCCATCACGCCGACCTCGGCGGCGGCCCAGCCGATCAACGCGGTGCGCTGGTGGCGCACGATGCGGGGCAGCAGGCGGAAGCGCACCTGCGACGCCACCGCACCCAGCGCCACCAGGCAACCGATCTTGGCCAGGATGATCTGGCCATATCCGGTGGTGACCAGGCCGGGCAGTCCAACGCCCGGCGTGCTGATCAACTCCATCAGGCCGTTGAACAATCCGGACAGCCCCACCACGAAGATCGCGATGGTGGCCAGTTTCGAGAAGCGCGGCAGGGCCTCCGCGAGCAGCGCGCGGTGCGGCGCGACGAACACGGCGACGGCGGCCAGACCACCAGTCCACATCGCCGCGCCGATCACGTGCAGCTCCATCGAGATCATGCTGAAGTCGTGGTACTGCCAGTCCGTGGCGTGCCCGGTCAGCGGCATCGGCAGCAGGCCGAGCAGGGCGACGATGGTGCGCAGCTCCGCCGGGACCGTCTCGCCGAACCGGACAGCCAGCAGGCCGAGCACCGCGCACAGCAGCCCGGCGCCAGCGCTGACCAACAGGCCGGGGCCAGCCGGGACGCTCATTACGTAATCGATCAGCAGTTGGGTTGTCAGGTTGCGGTCCGGGCTCAGCTCGGCAGCCTGCAGCACCAGCGAGAGCACCGCGCTGAGCATCCAGAGCAGTGCGGTGATCACGGTGATCCGCCGGGCAAGCGACATGACGGGCTCGGTGTGCTTCGGGCGGTCGAAGCCCAGCAGCTTCGGCAGCAGGCTCAGCCCGACCGTGGCCAGTGCCGAGACGTCGAGGAGCACGCGCGCGGCGGGCAACCCGAAGCGCACATCAGGCGGCAGGTCGGGCAGCCCGGGAATGGTTCCGACAGCGGTGTAGGCGGTGGCGGCCAGCGCTGTGCACAGCGCACCGCCAAGCAGCGCCACCACCACCGCGACCTTCGCGCCCAGCACATCGCGCCCTGCGGCGTCGGTTCGCCGCTCGGGTTCTGCGGTCCGGCCGTGTTGGGAGACGGCGTCAGAGTCGGCAGCCACGGGTGCATCGTCTCACCCGGACGAGCAAGCCTGGCGGGTTGGGCCGGAGGAAGAGCCGGAGCTGATCACTGGTCGTGACCGAATTGTTTCGGTGTGCTAGGCGTTTGCTGCATGTGATGTTGTCGCGACGTCGTATCGGTCACCGTTTCCACATCGGAATAGTTGATCTTCATTTTTGCGATTTCCCTGCTGGTGGGGTGTTCTTGCCGGTGCATCGGGAATCGGTCGGTTTGTCGGCGCGGCGGCGCTGTTCGGCTTCGGCCGGGATGTGATGTGTTGCTGACAAAGTCCTCAGCATCGTTGTTCTACAGTCGTGCACGTGTATCCGGCGGACAGTGCAGAAGCGCACGCGGGGCGCGCTTCCGGCGCACCTCGACGGGGCGTGGGTGCAACGATTTCGGAACCTGTTGGGTTCTTTCCGTTCGATTCGTCGAACCGTCGACTTTCGTTCACCGGATCGGTTCGCGCTTATTCGTCTGGCGTTTCACGGCGCGCCGCAAATTCGTGCTTAGCTGTATTGCCCGCCGAGCGTGTCAGGGTGGGGGTGCGGGTTACCCGGATGGTTGGGGACTTGGACGCCGCGCCGTGTTTCCCCTGGCCTAGCGGGCTCGCGGGGAGACGTCCGAGTCGTCGCGGCCCTGCGGTCCGGCGGACGCCTCGGAGTGCGAGCCTGGAACGTCTCAGGGAAATTGGGGGTCCGACCCCGGATGTGAGTCGGACTCGCGAGACGCGAGATTGAGCGGTGTGGACGGACAGCGAAGGCGACAGCCAGCGGGTTCGGAACCCGAGACGGGTAGCAGGCCGACGCGGTGGGTGCCGCGAGGCTCGACAGCGGGACGTGTCATGAATCGCGCACTAGGGTGTCCGGTAGTCGAACGTTCCCGCTGCCTGGTGAAAGGGAATGGCCCGGTCGTGTACCACCAGCCGACCATCGCTGCAGGGCGTGGTCCGCGATGACCGCGCTCGCGGTGGTGCTCGCTGCACTGGGGGCCTGCGGATACGCCGTGGGGGCGCGGCTGCAGCACGCGGCCGTGCACGACACGATCGACGGTCGCGGGCTCGGCCTGCGGCATCAGGCTCAGCTCATCCGCAACCCCCGTTGGTTGTCCGGATTGGCTGCGCTTGGCAGCGGCGCGTTGTTGCACGCGTGTGCGCTCGGGTTGGCACCACTGAGCGTGGTGCAGCCGATCGGCGTGCTCGCGCTACCGATCACCGTGCTGCTGAACCTGCGGCAGCAAGGCATCCACGCCCGCGACCTCAGCCCCAACGTGGCGCTGGCGGTGGCTGCCGCGACCGGTGGCGTGGCCGCTTTCGTGGTGCTCGCCGCTGGCAGCGCGACAGCCACTCCGGTCGCCGGTGACGACCAGTTGCTGGCCACCCAGCTGGTAGCTGGCGCGGTCTTGGCGCTGGGCGTGCTGGCTGTGTTAACGCGCTCGAAGATGCGCTGCATCTTCTTCGCCGCCGGGTGCGCGGTGGCGTACGGATACGTCTCATTGCTGATGCGCGCGATCGCGCAACAGCTGGGCACCACTGACTTGCTGGACATCAATCCGCTACCGGTGCTGGGCATCGTCGTGGCGATGCTGGTGGGCGGTTGGCTGCTGCAACACGGATACGCCAGCGGCCCGCCGGACCTGGTGGTGGCGTGCCTGACCGTGATCGACCCGCTGGTGGCGGTCGGCCTCGGCATCGGGCTGCTCGGCGAGGCCGACCACGTCAGCACCTGGACGGCCACCGGTGAGGCGCTGTGCGCGGTGATCGCCTGCGCCGGTGTGTTCGCGCTGGCCCGGTACCACCCCGACACCCAGGAAAGTCGTGTGCCCGCCACTGTGACCGGCAGCAGTGATCTTGCCGGACCGAGTTCGACAGATCGTCCTGACGGGAGTTCCACTTGACTTCGCAACCGTCCAGCAGGCGCCCGCTCCGGATCGTGGTCGGTGCGACCACCTACCCGCCCGACGTGAACGGAGCGGCCAACTTCGGTCACCGCCTGGCGACCGGGCTCTCCAGCCGTGGCCACGACGTGCACGTGGTCTGCCACTCGACAGACCAGGAAGCGCGCACCGAGGTCGAGGACGGCGTGACAGTGCACCGCGTCGGCTCCTACGGCTCGCCCTTCCACCCGTCGATCCGCGGGATCCTGCCGTGGCAGGCGGCGCGAGCCGATCGGCTGCTGGCCGAGATCCAACCCGACGTGGTGCACGTGCAGTCGCACTTCTTCATCTGCCGCGGCCTGATCAACTCGGCGATCAGCCGGGAGATCGGCCTGGTGGCCACCAACCACTTCATGCCCGAGAACATCTTCGGCTACTTCAAGGTTCCGCGACTGCTGCAGAACGCGGCAGGTCGCCTGCTGTGGCACAACCTGATCAAGCACTACCGCAAGGCGCACCTGGTCACCGCGCCAACCCCGCGAGCCGTCCAGCTGTTGCAGGACAACGGATTCGTCGACACAGCACTGCCGGTCTCCTGCGGGATCGACGTCGAGCGGTACCGGCGGCGTACCCAGAGCTACCGGAAGCAGCACCCCGACCCGGCCACCCGAACCGTGCTGTTCGTCGGGCGGCTCGACGAGGAAAAGCACATCGACGACCTGCTGCGGGCGATGTCGCTGCTGCGCACCGAAGTGCCGACCCGGTTGGAAATCGTCGGCAACGGCAGTCGCCGCGCCGCGTTCGAACAGCTCGCCGCGGAGCTCGGGATCGCCGAACGGGTGCACTTCCGCGGTTTCCTCAGCGACGACGAGCTGCTGGACGCCTACGCCCGCGCGGACCTGTTCTGCATGCCCAGCATCGCCGAGCTGCAGAGCCTGGCCACCATGGAAGCCATGTCGGCGAGCACCCCGGTGGTGCTGGCCAACGCCATGGCGCTGCCGCACCTCGTGCGGCCGGGCCAGAACGGCTGGCTTTACCCGCCGCGCGACGTGCACGCCCTGGCCCGCGCCATCGACAGCGTGCTCGACGACCGCGCGACGATCGACCGGATGGGCGCGGCCAGCGAGCGGCTGGTGTCCCGGCACGACATCGCCGAGATCCTCGGTCGGTTCGAGGCCATCTACCACCACGTGACGGACCCGGACAGCGCCGTCGAGCTCGACGAGATCCGCACCGAGCTGGCGAGCTGAGCCGCCGTGATCACCCCGGAACTCAATCCCGTGGAGCTGGTCGAGCGCATCAGCGGCGCTGACCTGCACTACTGGGTGTACCGGGACAAGCGAGCCGAGGCCGTTATCCCGGTCGGCACAGTCATCCCGGCCGACCGTGCCGACCGGGCTGACGCCGTCGACCAGGTCGGCACGGTCCTGATGGTGCACGGCCTGCGCGGCACCCACCACGGCCTGGAGCTCGTCGCGGCGCGACTGCCGGACCACCGCGTCGTGATTCCGGACCTGCCCGGTTTCGGGGACTCCGGGCCGATGACCGGACTTCGGCACGACGTCGCTGGCTATGCGCACGTGATCACCGAGCTGATCGGGCGGCTCGGTGGTCACGACCGGCCGGTAGTGCTGGTCGGGCACTCGTTCGGCTCGATCGTGGCGGCGCGGGTCGCCGCCACCGCACCGGAGCTCGTGCGGCGGCTGGTGCTGATCAACCCCATCGCAACGCCCGCCCTGCGCGGCCCGCGCGTGGTGCTGTCCGGTCTGACCTCCGCCTACTACACGCTGGGCAAGCGGTTGCCGCTGCGGGCCGGGCACTCGCTGTTGAGCAACAGGTGGGTGGTGCTCGCGGCGAGCCGCGCGATGACGCGCACGAAGGACAAGCAGCTGCGCGGTTTCATCGACGACAACCACCTGCGGTACTTCAGCCGCTTCCACAGCCCGGCCCTGCTCAGCGAGACCTTCGAAGCCTCGGTGACGCACACCGTCGCGGATCACGCCGACGGACTTCGCATGCCCACCCTGCTGATCGCGGGGGAGTCGGACGAGATCGCACCCCTCGCGGGGCAGCGCGCGCTGGCAGCTCGGCTTACCGACGCGGAACTCGTCGTGATCCCGGACGTCGGCCACCTGGTGCACTACGAAACGCCGGGACCGGCGGCCGAAGCGATCCAACGGTTCCTTGGAGCGCCATGACCAGCCTGGACCGGGACGGCGGCTCGGCGGCTGAGAACTGGCGATCGAGCAGCGTGACGTCGGATTCTCCGAACCGCGCGGCGTCCGCGGCCGGGCCGATGAACGTCGTCGTCGACGCGCGCTGGACGCGCACTGACCAGCACGACGGGATCAGCCGCTACGGGGCGAGCTTGATCGAAGCATTGCACCACCTCCATCCGGTGACGATGTTGATCCATGACGAGCGGCAACTGCGGCTGCTGCCCTCCGGCGTTCCGCACCTGAAGGTCAACAGTCCGTTCTCGCCGCGAGAACTCTGGCTGTCGCGCACGCTGAACCGGCTCGGCGCGGACGTGGTGTTCAGCCCGCTGCAGGTGATCGGTGGCTTCCGGCGCAACTACCGGCTCGTCCTCACGCTGCACGACCTGATCTACTACCGCCATCCGCAGCCGCCGGGGTTCCTGCCGCTGCCGGTGCGGGTTGCCTGGCGCGCGTACCACAAGGCTTTCTGGCCGCAGCGCGTGATGCTGAACCGGGCGGACGCGGTGGTAACGGTCAGCGACACGACCCGGAAGCTCATCGCGGCGCACCGGCTGACCCGCCGTCCGGTGACGGTCGTCCACAATGCACCGTCCCCACTGCCGGAGGACAGCGCTGCGGACCGGGGCGAGAAGGGCGCCGAACCGGGTGCGGTTCGGGAGTCGATGGGTGGGCCTCGTGAGCTGGTGTACATGGGTTCTTTCATGCCGTACAAGAACGTGGAAACGTTGATCGCGGGCATGGCTCTCCTTCCGGAATACCGGTTGCACTTGGTCAGTCGGATCGCGCCGGAACGCGAGGCGGAACTGCGGGCGCAGCTACCTCCCGGTGTCGATGTGGTGTTCTGGCGGGGGATTGGTGAAAGCGACTACCAGGAGCTGCTCGGCAGGGCGAGCGCACTGGTCACCGCTTCCCGGGACGAGGGTTTCGGGCTGCCGATCATCGAGGCGATGAACGCGGGGACGCCGGTGGTCTGCAGCGATCTGGAGATCTTCCACGAGGTCACCGGGGGCCACGCGAAGTTCTTCGAGCCGGGGTCGGCGAAGGACTTCGCCACCGCGGTGCGCGAGGTGGCGGACCCCCGAGCACGTGCCGACCTGGTTGCCGCGGCTCGCGGTCAGGCGGCGAAGTTCAGCTGGGCCAACTCCGCCGAACGACTGCTGGAGCTGCTGCGGGACCTGGTCCGCTGAGCGGTCAATGCGACCAGACCTTGATGGCTCGGACCACGAATGTCGGCTCTGGGGAATGGGAACCCGTTGGGTGAGTGGTGAATTCCGCGTCGCTGGCACATCTGGCGTCCTGGTAGACCGTCACCGGGCGGCCGGTGTTGTTCGCGAAGGAGCGCACCTCGAACTCCTGCGGGAGTGGGGTGCACTGCTCCAGCACGGTCGGCCGGATGTCGATCTCATGCCGGTCGCCGGTGTGGTTCACACCCGACCAGACGCAGAAAGCCCCTGTCGGACAACGGTTTTCCGGTGGCGTGGCACTTGCGCCGGGGGTGCCCACCAGGATCGCGGCGACGGCGAGCAGGGCGGCGACGACCATTCGCCAAACGCCGTCGCGCCAGGCCCGCCGCCAGGACGCCGGGCCGGTGGTGACCCAGTCCAGCACGGTGGATGAAGCACGCGTGGACATGCGAAAAATCCCTTCGTGAGTGGATAATCGAGAGACAGCGGCCGGATTCGGCACGCTGGAACCAAGATTCCCGAAGCCAGGATCGGAATGCCAGCGAATTTGCTGGATACACCCCGACCGGGTGGATTTCGCCGCTTGGCGAATTGCCGCGGCCCCGTGGCGATCGACTCGTCGGGCTGCCGGAACGACGACGACTGCGGTATACAGTCAGCTCGGTTACCCCTCGGTAGTGCGGAGGTCGGCTGTGACGCTGGACGCTGATGTCATCGTGGTGGGCGCCGGGCTGGCGGGCTTGGTAGCCACCGCTGAGCTGGCCGACGCGGGGCGCCGCGTGGTGCTGGTCGACCAGGAACCCGAGGCTGCCCTGGGCGGCCAGGCGCACTGGTCCTTCGGCGGTCTGTTCCTGGTGGATTCCCCGGAGCAGCGGCGGTTGGGCGTCCGCGACTCCCACGAGCTCGCCCTCCAGGACTGGCTGGGTTCCGCGGGTTTCGACCGCCCCGAGGACCACTGGCCCCGGCAGTGGGCGCATGCCTACGTGGACT
Organism: Saccharopolyspora soli; assembly: GCF_022678645.1. GTDB lineage: Bacteria > Actinomycetota > Actinomycetes > Mycobacteriales > Pseudonocardiaceae > Saccharopolyspora > Saccharopolyspora soli. The sequence goes on from NZ_JALBWV010000101.1 coordinate 10,588, forward strand.
TCGCCGCCGGGGAGAAGCGGGCCTGGCTGGCCGCGCAGGGCGTGCGGTTCTTCCCGCTGGTGCAGTGGGCCGAGCGCGGTGGTTACCTCGCCACCGGCCACGGCAATTCCGTGCCGCGCTTCCACATCGTGTGGGGAACCGGTCCAGGCGTGCTCGCGCCGTTCGTCCGACGGGTGCGGCAGGCCGTCGAGCGCGGGTTGGTGACGCTGCGGTTCCGGCACCGCATCAGCGAGCTGATCACCACCGATGGCGCGGTGACCGGTGTGTGCGGCGAGGTGCTGGCACCGAGCGAGGTGGCGCGCGGGCGGCCGAGTTCTCGTGACGTGGCCGCCGATTTCGAGCTGCGCGCGCAGGCGGTGATCGTCGCTTCCGGCGGCATCGGTGGAAATCTCGACCTGGTGCGGCAGAACTGGCCGAAGCGCTACGGCACGCCGCCGAAGCACCTGATCGCAGGGGTGCCCGACCACGTGGACGGGCGGATGCTCGACGTGGTGGCCCGAAGCGGCGGGCACCTCATCAACCCGGACCGGATGTGGCACTACACCGAGGGAATCCACAACTACGCGCCGATCTGGAGCAGGCACGGCATCCGGATCCTGCCCGGCCCTTCGTCGCTGTGGCTGGACGCGCGGGGCCGTCGGCTGCCCGCGCCGCTGTTCCCCGGTTTCGACACGCTCGGCACCATGGAGCACATCGCGAAATCCGGCCACGAGCACACCTGGTTCGTGCTCAACCGGCGCATCATCGGGCGCGAGTTCGCGCTGTCCGGCTCCGAGCAGAACCCCGACCTGACCGACCGCAGCCTCCGCAAACTGCTGCAGCGCGGCGGCAGCGCCACGCCCGGACCGGTGGCGGAGTTCGTCCGTCGCGGCCCGGACTTCGTCGTCCGGCGCACCGTGCCGGAGCTCGTGCGCGGGATGAACGACCTGGTCGGCGAGCCGCTGATCGATGCCGCCGCGCTGGAGCGCGAGATCGTCGCCCGTGACCGCCAGGTGGCCTCGGGCCTGGGCAAGGACGAGCAGGTCATCGCAATCCGCGCGGCCCGCCGCTACGTGGTCGATCGGTTGATCCGGGTCGCCGAGCCGCACCGGCTGCTGGATCCGGCTGCCGGGCCGCTGATCGCGGTCCGGCTGTCCATCCTGACCCGCAAGACGCTGGGCGGGCTGGAGACCGATCTCGCCGGTCGGGTCCTGCGTGATTCCGGCGAACCGCTGCCCGGCCTCTACGCGGTGGGCGAGGTCGCCGGGTTCGGTGGTGGCGGCGTGCACGGGTACCGCGCCCTGGAGGGCACGTTCCTCGGCGGCTGCCTGTTCTCCGGCAGGCAGGCCGGGCGGGCCGCTGCCGCCGCCGTGGCATAGCCCGCTGGACCGGCGGATCCGCCGGGGCGCCCGGACAATCGGATCATGAGTGATCCGGCCGAATCAGGCCCGTGGGTGTTGCGGATCGGACGCGAAGAACTGCTGGTCCGGAAGCGTTACGAGGTCATCAGCATCGTCAACGACTTCCTGATCGCCCTCTGGTTCATCGGCGGCAGCCTGCTGTTCTTCCACCCGGCCACGGTGACCACCGGCACCTGGCTGTTCCTGCTGGGCAGTTGCGAGCTGGCGATCCGGCCGGTGATCAGGCTTTCCCGGCACCTGCACCTGCGGCGCTTCCAACCGGTCGGCCCCAAGGACTCAGCGCAGGACTTCTGAATTCCGCGCCCAAGAGGCGGCGAGGGTGCGGAACCGCGGAAGTCCGCTCGGCTCCGGGATCACCGCATGGGCACTGCCTGAGAACCGTGCGGAAGCGGCGGACGCCGCCTGACGGCCGCGCCCGATCCGCGCGTGTTCCAATGCGATTTGATCAGAGGTAGCAACCGCTGACGAATCCGTTTACCCGGGTGCGGCGATTCGTGACTTCGAACCATTCCGAATTCGCCGAGCCGTCCGGGCAGCGGACGCTTTCGCCGATGACCGGCTGGCGGCTGGTGGCGTTGTCCCCGGGATTTCCCTCGCCGCGTGCGGGCGCGCTCGTATTGGGCGCCGAGCGGATCCGGACACCGGGCACCAGGAAGTCGCCAGCCCGGTCGTTCGAGGCGTGGTCGACCAGTCCGACCAGGCCGTTCTTGATTTCGACCGCGATGGTGGCGGCCTGGGTGCCCAGCCCGGACACGGGCAGGACGGCGGTGGCGACCGCAGCGACCAGTGCGTTGCGAACCGTTCGCATCGAATACCCCCCGATTCGCCCGCCGGACCGCTTCCCATTGCCCCCTGATATTGCCGAAGCGATCTCTTTTGACGGGCAAGTCCCAGTTTATGGAGAATTGCGACCGATCGGCAGTGTCCGATTGGGTAGAGCAATTCTGCGCAGCCGCTGGGCGGTCGGTGACTGGCGGCTATCGGGTCGGGCCGCGAGCCCCACCTGTGGGTGGTCGAGAGTTGAACATCGACGCGGTGCGTACTGACAAAAGGCCATCTGACGTGCTCTTACGAGGACGGCCCCGGTCCTGTGTTCCTGAACACAGGACCGGGGCCGTCCCCACCGAGCGGGCCGTTCGACCGCTTGCGGTCGAACAGATCCGGATCAGAACTCGCGCGGATTAAGTGTGCTGGGGGGCTCGTCAGGCAAGCAGCGCCAGCCGCTTCCCGCACCGCCACACAAGCCAGTCCCACGCACTGCCTTTGATCTTGTTTTTGAAGCGGCGAAGCCGCTTGGCCCAGCTACGGCGCTTGCACCGCCGCGGGTTCTCAGGCTGTGCCCACTGGCGTTCTCTGGGAGGACCTACCTCGACGTGGTGTATTGGGCATACATGATGTCGGGGATCCCGGACCGAGACGGCGTCTGAGGTTCCGCTACCGGCACCGCCAGGCAAAAAGAGTTTGGAAGACGGGTTCAGCCGGTTCGGGAACCGATGCCGGTTAGGGCGCGAACCTCCATCTCCGCCTGGCGCTCTTCGTCGACCTCGCGCTTGCCCAGGAAGGTGCCGATGATCGCGCAGATGAACGAGATCGGGATGGACACGATCCCCGGGTTCTTCAATGGGAAAAACGCGAAATCCACACTCGAGAAGATCGAGTCCGACGCGCCGGAGACCACCGGCGAGAAGACCAGCAGCAGCAGGCAGGAACCCAGTCCGCTGTAGATGCCCCACAGCGTGCCGGTGGTGTTGAACCGCTTCCAGAAAAGCGAGTACAGCAGCGTGGACAGGTTCGCCGACGCGGCGAACGCGAACGCCAGTCCGACCAGGAACGCGACGTTCTGGCCGATGACCAGGACGCCGCCGAGGATCGAGGCCGCGCCGATCACCAGTGCGGTCACCCGGGCCACCCGCACCACGGCGTCCGAGTCGATTTCCCCGCGGCGCACCACGTTGGCGTAGACGTCGTGGGCGAACGACGCGGACGCGGTCAGCGTCAACCCCGCCACCACCGCCAGGATCGTGGCGAACGCGACCGCGGAGATGATGCCCAGCAACACCGTGCCGCCGATCTGGTAGGCCAGCAGCGGAGCCGCCGAGTTCTCCGCACCGGGTGCGTCCAGGATCGCGTCGGTGCCCACCAGCGCTGCCGCGCCGTAGCCGATGACCAGGGTGCAGATGTAGAACGTCGCCATCGTCCAGGTCGCCCAGACCACCGAGCGGCGGGCCTCGCGGGCGTCGGGCACGGTGTAGAACCGCATCAGCACGTGCGGCAGGCCGCCGACGCCGAGCACCAGCGCCAACGACAGCGACACGAAGTCCAGTTTGGTCAGTTCGGATTTCCCGTACTGCACACCGGGAGCGAAGATGCTGCGGCCGTGCGGGTTGTTTTCCGCGGCCTGCTGCAACAGGCTGGTGAAGTTGTAGCCGAACTTGCCGAGCAGGAAGATCGTGATCAGCAGGGCGCACAGCACCAGCATGGCGGCCTTGATGATCTGCACCCAGGTGGTGCCCTTCATGCCGCCGACCAGCACGTAGATCATCATCACCACGCCGACCGCGGCGATCACCAATGCCTGCCCGAACTTGCTGTGCACGTTCAGCAGCAGCGCGACCAGACCACCGGCACCGGCGATCTGGGCGATCATGTAGACGATCGTGATGGCCAACGTGGAGGTGGCCGCCGCGGCGCGCACCGGACGCTGGCGCATCCGGAAGCTGAGCACGTCGCCCATGGTGAAGCGACCCGTGTTGCGCGTCCGCTCGGCGATCAGCAGCAGGTTGATCAGCCACGCCACCAGGAAGCCGATGGAGTACAGGAAGCCGTCGTAGCCGTAGACCGCGATCGCGCCCGCGATGCCCAGGAACGACGCGGCGGACAGGTAGTCGCCGGAGAGCGCGATGCCGTTCTGCACGCCGCTGAACGAACTGCCCGCAACGAAGTAGTCGCTGGAGGTGCCCCGGCTGCTCACCCGGTACACGATGAACAGCGTGATCAGCACGAATGCCGCGAAGACGCTGGTGTTGATGATCGCGCTGCCAGCTGGGATCAGCTGCGATTCGTTCATCGGTTGAGCTCTCCCGCGTCCTGTCGGATCTCGTCGACCTTCGGGTCGATGTGGCGGCGGGCGAACCGGAGGTACAGCGTGGTCAGGCCCACCGTGGTGACGAACTGGCCGATTCCCATGACCAGCCCGACGTTGATCTCGCCGACCAACGGCTGAGCCATGAATTCCGGCTGGTAGGCGGCAACCGCCACGTACCCGAGGTACCAGATCAGGAAAAACGCCGTTGCCGGAAAAACGAACCATTTAAGTCGGCGGCGTAGCGCGCGGAATTCCGCGCTCTGCTGGATAGCGGTGAAATCGGGCCGTTCGTCGGTGGAGCGAACGGCGCTCTTGTCGATTCCTCCGAAGGCCGAACGCGGATTTCCGGGCTGCTCGCGGGGGCTGCCGCGCAGCGCGGATTGCGTTGCGTTGCTCATGCATCCTTCCTGGCACTTCGCGGTTGGCGCGCTGGGCCGAGGGCCTGGCGGTGGCGGCAAATTCTAACCGCCTTGTGGACCGATTCAACAGTGTGGTGGTCGCCACCGGGAGCCGATTTCGCGGGGGTCGGTGGCGAGCGAACAGCGAGGTCGGAGGGGGTGTTCAACGCTTAGTTACTGCGCGGTAGTTCCGCGTCGGCGGCCCGCGAGGAGGTAGGATGATCTTGTTGACCAGGACTTTTGCTTCCTTCGTTACCAAAGCGGAATAGCTATCTCTAGGCTGAACGAGTGAAAATGTTGTTGGGCTTTGCGTTAACTTTGACCACTCGGTGTGACATCGCCTGTTTGTCGTAGTCGAATGGCAAAAAGCCCCCGGTTGTATCCCAGGATCCGGGGTTTATAGTGCTTGGGCACTGAAAGACAGTCGCGAGATCGGGAAGGTCACGGTTCGATACCAGTGTCCGGAATGCGCCAACCGGGGATGCTCACGGTTACGCTGAGTGTTCCACGAGTCTCATGCTGCGGTGCAGTATCGCAACGAGGTTCCGGTCGTTGGCTGGTATACGAGCACGACTGGATTTCAACGAAGACAGCCCAGACGACGATTGCGGGACCGCACGCATGCGCCGTTCTCCAACGCATTGTTCGCCCGAGAGGGTCCAGGCCGTGAGTGACCAGCAGGGGAAGCCGAACTCGCAACCAGGAGGGCGCTGGTGAGCGCGAGCGAGTTCAAGCGCACCCGCTATGCCGCGGTGCAGTGGCGCAACTGGTCGCTGCTGACCAAGTTGGCCGCTGTCGTGCTGGTGCCGGTGATCTTCGCGATCACGCTCGGTATCGGGCAGATCCGGTGGCAGGTCGATCAGGCCGCCGACTACACCCAGGTCGCGCAGGTGGTGGACGCGGTCGACCGGATCGAGCCGCTGATCGCCGGGGTCCAGCACGAGCGGACCCGCTCGGTGGAGTTCCTGGTCGGTGACAACAACACCGCCGCGCTCGACGAGCAGGCCGTCGCGGTGGACCGGGCAGCTGGTGACCTCGCGCGGATCATCACCTCCTCAGATGTCTACGGCCCGGTCGTCTCGGACCGCTACCGCGAACTCCGCCCGCTGCTCGACGGGTTGCGGCAGCTCCGCCAGCAGGTGCGCAACCACCAGCTCAGCCCGGACCAGACGATCGGCGCCTACACCCGGGTGATCACTGCGGTGCTCGCCCTGGACCGTGCGCTGACCAGCAGCGTCGCCGACCGCAGCCTGTCCAGCACCGCGACCGCGTTGCAGGACATGCTGGGGCTGACCGAGGAAGTGCGGCTGCAGCAGGCGTGGGTGCTGACCGGGCTGACCGAAGGCAGTCTCAGCCCGGTCGCGCTGGACAACCTGCTCGGTTCGCGAGCCCGGCTGGTCGGCAAGATCGGTGATGCGCGCTCCACCGTCGCCGCGCACTGGCAGCAGCGACTGGACATGACGCTCGGCGCTCCGGAGATCGCCAACCGCAACCGGATGCTCGCCGCGATCCTGACCGAGAGCACCGACAACCGTTACACCGGCGGGTATTCGGTGCAGCGCGACGCCTGGAACGCGGCAACCGACGGCTCGGTCACGCTGATCGACCAGGGGCACGACGACCTCGCAGCCGACGTGCGCGCCACCGCTGCCCGGTTGGAAGCAGAGGCCAGCGATGCCGCTGGTTGGGACTCGGTGCTGCTGCTGTCCGCGCTGATCGCGGCCGCCGCGATCATCATCGTGATCGCCCGGCAGTTGCTCGGCTCGCTGCGCGTACTGCGCCGGGGCGCGCTGGACGCGGCGGAGTACGACCTGCCCGCGGCGGTCGCCGCCATCCGGCAGGGCGACACCGCCAACGCGACGGTCGAACCAGTTCCGGTGCACACCACCGACGAAGTCGGGCAGCTGGCCCGCGCCTTCGACGAGGTGAACCAGCAGGCGCTGCGACTCGCTGTGGAGCAGGCCGACCTGCGCCGCGGCTACAGCGAAGTGTTCGTCAGCGTCTCCCGCCGCAGCCAGAGCCTGTTGGAACGGCAGCTGCGCCTGTTCGAGCAGTTGGAGCAGGACGAAGAGGACCCGGACCAGCTCGCGCGGTTGTTCCAGCTGGACCACCTGGCCACCCGGATGCGGCGCAACAACGAGAACCTGATGGTCCTCTCCGGTAGCGACCTGGCGCGACGCTTCGGTAGGCCAACCGATCTGGCCGACGTGCTGCGCTCCGCCGTGTCCGAGATCGAGCAGTACCCGCGGGTCGTGGTGCAGCCGCCGCCCGCGGTGAAGCTGCGCGGGCACACCGCCAGCGACCTGGTGCGACTGATCGCCGAATTGCTGGACAACGCGGCGAACTTCTCCGCTCCGGACACCAGCGTGACGGTGTCCAGCTACCAGGCGGGCGACGGCACGGTGGTGCTCGACGTGCTGGACCAGGGCATCGGCATGGGCTACTCGGAACTGGCCCGCGCGAACGAGCGACTGGCGCACGTCGACGAGGACGACCTGGCCACTTCCCGGCGGATGGGCCTGTTCGTCGCCGGGCGGCTGGCCGTTCGGCACGGCATCGGGGTCGAGTTGCACGGCGGGCCGGACGTCGAAGGTGTGCGGGCGACGGTGATGATTCCGTCCGAACACATGGTCTCGACGGAATCCGGGCCAGCCCTGCAGCCTTCGGCGGCACAGCCAGCCGAGCGCAACGGGCATGCGCACACCGAGCTGCCGACATCTGGATTCTTCCCGCGCGCGGACGAGCAGGTCGAAGCCGCGCAGGAGGTTTCGCCGTGGCAGGAACCGGCCCCGGCGAGCCTTTTCGAGCCGAGCGCGCCGCTGTCGGACGATCCGCCGACGGCGCACCTGTTCGACGCGCCGATCGACATCCCGCAACAACCGCGTGCGGTGTCCTCGGCCGACTTCGCCGTTGACTGGCCGGGTGTCGAACCACCGGCGGAACAGCCTGCGGAGGCGGATTCGCCGATGTACCAAGAACCTTCTACCCAGTGGTTCCAGCCAGCCAGCGAGAACCCGATGCTGCAGGGGAAAACTGGAACCAGCTCCGGCGAGTTCAGCTGGCCCAGCGCGGAAAGCGAGCAAGCCCCCGCGGCGGAGCCCACCGGGTTCGCCCCGGCGAGTCCCGATCCGTTAGCGGGCGAACCGCGGGCGGAGGAGCCGTCGCTCACCTCGTCCGGACTGCCGCGTCGGACGCCGCGCGGGGAGCAGGCCGCCGAGGCGCCGACTCGCAGCGCCGAGGACATCAGCCGACAGCTCGCCCACAACGGTGTGCAGTTCGGACATTCTGCTGAGGCACCGGCGGAAACCCCGGCGGAGACCTCTGGTGCGAACTCGTGGACGTCGGATTCCTGGACGCCGGAATCGTGGACCTCGGAGGCCGCCGGTTCGGACAACTGGGCGCAGCTCGCCGGTTCGGACAGCAGCTGGGCTGCCGAACCAGCCGAGGTGCACCCGTGGGACCTGAACAGTTCCGAGGCGCAGGCGTGGAGCTTCGCCTCGGAGCGTGCGCGCGAGGCGGCGGAGGCTGCGGCGAACCCGGAGCAGTCGTCGTTCACGCAGGCCGGGCTCCCGCGCCGAACGCCGAAGGCGAACCTGGTGCCAGGCAGCGTGTCGAACGCTGAGCCAGCGACGAGTTCGGGGATGTTCCAGCGCGACCCGGACCAGCTCCGCGGTCGCCTGGCTGATTTCCAAAGTGGAATCAGTCGTGGTCGGCACCGAGCAACCGATGAGGACTGACATGAATTCGGTAGCGCGAACGCGTGATCACCTCGGCGACGAACAGGAGGTTGCATGACTGCTCAGGAGATGATTTCCCGCAGGTTCGGCTGGCTGATCACGGACTTCACCGGGCGCGTGGCCGGAGTGGCACACGCGATCGTGGTGTCCGCTGACGGCCTGGTGCTGACTGCCTCGCAGACCCTACCCCGGGACCGTGCTGATCAACTGGCCGCGGTCGCCTCGGGCCTGCTGAGCCTCACCCAAGGTTCAGCGAAGTGCTTCGAGGCAGGACGAGTGGTTCAGACCATCGTCGAAATGGAGCGTGGCACGCTGCTGCAGATGGGCATCAGCGACGGCTCCTGCTTGACCGTGCTCGCCGCCCCGCAGTGCGACATGGGGCTGATCGCCTACGAGATGACCATGCTCGTGGAGCGCGTCGGCCAAATGCTCACGCCAGAGATCCGGTCGCAGTTGCAAGGGATGCCGAACGCGTTCACCGGTCAACTGGTGTGAGGACGCGATGAGTAGACGCTCGCAGGACCCCCGACAAGGGCGAAGACGGGACAACTCCGGCGACGACAGCTTCGCCGAGGTCGTGCACGGCTTCACCTTCGGCAGCGGGCGCAAGCGCAAGCGCAAGCTGCCGGAGGAGGCCGCCCAGCCACCCGAGCAGCACGCGGAGCAGTACCAGGCGGATCAGTACCACCACGAGGAGCCCTATCCGGACGATCAATTCGAGTCGGCGGAACCGGAGGCGCCTGCGGCGTCCAGCATCCGGTCCTACACCTGGACCGGTGGGCGCACCAGGTCGAACTACCAGTTGGAATTGGAAACCCTGGTTTCCGTTGGTGAGATGTACCGGCCGGGCGCGGCGCTGCGACTGGAGCACCAGTCGATCGCCGAGTTGTGCCAACACCCCAGGTCGGTCGCGGAAGTGGGGGCGCTGTTGTCAGTGCCGATCGGGGTTGCCCGCGTCCTGTTGGCTGACATGGCCGAACTGGGGTTGATCACCGTCCACCAGACGGTGAGCGAAAGCGGAAGCGCACCACACATGCTTTTGATGGAAAGGGTTTTGAGTGGACTCCGTCGGCTATAGCGCGCCTCAGCTCGGCTCGATGCCGCCGCAGGCCATCAACCGGGGCGGCACCACGTCGACCTCGGCGAAGATCGTGGTCGCGGGCGGATTCGGGGTCGGCAAGACGACATTCGTCGGCTCGGTCTCGGAAATCGTGCCGTTGACCACCGAGGCGGTCATGACCGAGGCCAGCCGCGGCGTTGACGACCTGGGTGCGACGCCGAACAAGACCACCACCACGGTGGCCATGGACTTCGGCCGCATCTCGCTGGCTTCGGACCTGATCCTGTACCTGTTCGGCACGCCCGGCCAGCAGCGGTTCTGGTTCATGTGGGACGACCTGGTGCGCGGTGCGATCGGTGCCGTGGTGCTGGTGGACACCCGGCGACTGGCGGACTCGTTCTCCGCGATCGACTTCTTCGAGGACCGCGGGTTGCCGTACCTGGTCGGGGTGAACTGCTTCGACGGCCAGATGCTGCACTCACTTGAGCAGGTCCGCGAAGCGATGGCGATCGGCCCCGATGTGCCGATGGGACCGTGCGACGCCCGGGATCGGGAATCCACCAAGCGCACCCTGATCGCACTCGTCGAGCACGCCATGCGCCACTGGACGACCCGCCAACCCGGCTGACTTTCCGGTCGTGGGGGGGGGGGGGGGGGGGGGCCCCCCGGGGCGGGCCCGCCGGGCCGGGGGGGGGGGGGGGCCCCCCCCCGCGGGGGGGGGGGGGGGGGGGGGGGGGGGGCGGGGGGGGGGGGGGGGGGGGGCCCCCCCCCCCCCCCCCGGGGGGGGGGGGGGGGGGGGGGGGGGGGGGGCGGTGTTGGGGGGGGCCCCCCCCGCCGGGGGCGTTGCTCGGGCCCGCCGAGGTGCGTCGGTTGGCCGAGGAACTCGACATTCGGCCTACCAAGAAGCTCGGGC
>NZ_JALBWV010000102.1 GCF_022678645.1 Saccharopolyspora soli
CACTGCTGCGTGACAACCGGATCTTCACCCCCACTCAGCCAGTCACGCAAACAGCTTGACTTCCTCATTGAGACTCCCATGCCGGTGGGCGCCCCGCGCGGCACCGGGAAACCCGGTGCCGCCCGGACTGCTTTCCGGCGTCCCGCGGGCATGCGGGGGCCCGGCGGGAATTCGCCGAAATCGGTGCGGGGCGTTTTCATCGATTGGTTTTGCGCTGTCCCGCCGGGGTTTTCGGGACCGGTCGAGCCTCATCCCGCGCATTGCGGGGCTGTCGGGGCGGCCCGCCCGCAGGCGTCAAACGACCCGGTCGTCGCTACCGACACCTCTTCGCAGGGCGGTTCGTGGTCCGAATTTCCCTAAAACCGGGAAATTCCCACGGCTGGATGACCCTAGTAGGACACCCGGTCGGTCTTGCCACGCCAGGCGTCGAATGCCGCGTTGCGGTTGGCCATCTCCACCCGGCGCACCGGCGTCGGGCAGTTCTCGTCGGGGTCCTCGAACGCCTCGTAGAAGGCGCGGTCGTCGAAGCCCGCATCGGCGGCGTCGTCCCGATCGGCGGCGAACAGCACCCGGTCGACCCGCGCCCACAACGCCGCGGCCAGGCACATCGGGCACGGTTCGCACGACGTCACCAGCACGCAGCCGGTCAGCTTGAAGGTGCCCAACACGCGGCAGGCGTTGCGGATCGCGGTGACCTCCGCGTGCGCGGTCGGGTCGAGGTCGACGGTCACCTGGTTGGTGCCGGTGGCGATGATCTCGCCGTCTCGGACGATCAACGCGCCGAAGGGACCACCGCCGGAGTCCACATTGGTCGTGGCGAGTTCGATGGCGCGGGCCATCCAGTCCTGCTCGGCGCTCGTCGCGACGTCCACGGACATTGGTTCACTCCTAGGGATTTCGCGGATGTTGCGGATGCTGCGGCGACGGCCCGGCACCGCCGCCGCAGCGGCTGGGTCACACGATGTGCTCGGGGGCCACCGGTGTGTGCGGGAGTTCTTTGCCGGTGGCCGCGCGGATCGCGGCCACGACAGCCGGGGTGGTGGAGATCGTCGGCGGCTCGCCGACCCCGCGGACCCCGTAGGGCGCGTTCGGGTCGCCGCGCTCGATGACGTCGATCTCCATCGGCGGCATGTCCAGGATCGTGGGGATCAGGTAGTCGGTGAACGAGGGATTCCGGATGTGCCCGTCGCTGACCTTGATCTCCTCCATCACCGCCAGCCCCATGCCCTGCGCCGAGCCGCCCTGGATCTGCCCCAGCACCGCGTCCGGGTTGATCGCCCGGCCGACGTCCTGGGCGCAGGCCAGCTGCACCACCTTGACCAGGCCGAGTTCCAGGTCCACGTCCACCACCGCGCGGTGCGCGGAGAACGCGTGCTGCACCTGCACCCGATCGCTGCGCCCGGTGTCGTCCATCGGGAACGTCTCCCGGTGGTGGAACTCGCGGGTCTGCTCGATCACGTCGTCGCCGAGAACTTCGACGAGGTCGGCGAGCACTCCGGCGGTCGAGGACACGATTTTGCCGCCGTGCACGGAAAGCTGCGCGCGGTCGGTGGCGTAGCGCTCGGCGACCCGCTCGAACAGCGCCTCCCGCACCGCGTCGCAGGCGGCCTTGACCGCGCCGCCGGTGACGTAGGTCTGGCGGGAGGCGGAGCTGGACCCGGCCGGGCCGACGCTGGTGTCGTTCGGGTGGATGGTGACCCGTTCGACGCCGAGTTCGGAGCGGGCGATCTGCTGCTGCACGGTCACCAGGCCCTGCCCGACCTCGGCGGCGGCGGTGTGCACCATGGCCGCCGGTTCGCCGCCGATGACCTGCAACCGCACTCGTGCGGTGGAGAAGTCGTCGGCGCCTTCGGCGTAGCAGATGTTCTTGATCGTCACGCCGTAACCGACACCGCGCACCACGCCTTCGCCGTGCGTCGCGTTGGACGCGCCGCCCGGCAGCTCCCGGATGTCCACCGGGCCGCTGCGTTCCGCTGGCATCGGTAGCGCGCGCACCCGCTCCAGCAGTTCCGCGACGGGCGCCGGGTAGTCCAGCACCTGCCCGGTCGGGATCGAGTCGCCCTGTTCGATCGCGTTGCGGATGCGCAGCTCGACCGGATCCATGTGCAGCGCCGCGGCAAGCTTGTCCATTTGCGACTCGTACGCGAAAGTCGGCTGCACAGCGCCAAGTCCGCGCATCGCCCCGCACGGCGGGTTGTTGGTGTAGAGGCCCCAGCCCTCCATGTCCACGTTCGGCACGTCGTACGGTCCGACGCCGAGCGTGGTGCCGTTGCCGACCACCACCGGCGTCTTCGACGCGTACGCGCCGCCGTCGAAGTACTGCCTGGCCTTGACGTACACGAGTTTCCCGTCGCGCGTCGCGCCGTGCTCGTAGTACATCTTGGCCGGGTGCCGGTGCACGTGGCCGTAGAACGACTCTTCGCGGTTGTAGACCATCTTGACCGGTTTGCCCAGGTGCAGCGCCAGCATGCAGACGTGGATCTGGATGGACAGGTCCTCCCGGCCACCGAACGCGCCGCCGACGCCGGACATGGTCATCCGCACCTTCTCCGGCGGCAGCCCGAGCGCCCGCGCGGTTTGCCGCAGGTCGGAGTGCAGGTCCTGGGTCGCCAGGTAGAGGTCGACGCCGCCGTCCTCGGCCGGGATGGCCAGCCCCGATTCCGGTCCCAGGAACGCCTGGTCCTGCATCCCGACGGTGTACACGCCGGACACCACGACCTCGGCGGTGGCGTTCGGATCGCCCTTGCGGATCTTCTGGTGGCGCACCACGTTGCCGTCCGGGTGCAGCTTCGGCAGCGTGTCGTCGTGCGCGGCCCGCTCGGGGTCGACGACCGGCTCCAGCACCTCGTAGTCCACGACGATCCGCTCCAGCGCGCGCCGCGCGGTCTCCGGGTGGTCGGCGGCGACCAGCGCGACCGCTTCGCCCTTGTAGCGCACCACTTCCGCGGCCAGCACAGGCTGATCGGCGTACTTCAGGCCGTAGCGGTTGTCGCCCGGCACGTCCTCGGCGGTGAGCACGGTCTGCACCCCGGCCATCCGCATCGCCGGACCGATGTCGATCGACTTGATCCGCGCGTACGGGTGCGGGCTGCGCAGCGTGGCTCCCCACAGCATGTCCTCGGCCCACAGGTCCGAGGCGTAGGCGAACTCGCCGCGCACCTTGATCGCACCGTCCGGGCGCAGCGGCGATTCGCCGATGCCCCCGCCGATGGCCTCGTCGAGTTCCTGCGGGCTGCGCGCAGGCGCATGACTGCTCATGCGGACACCTCCGGAATGCCGGTTTCCAGGCTCGTTTTGCGTGGCGGTGCTGGTGGCGGTAGCCCTGCGGGAGTCGCTGTCGCCGTCTGGACTCCGGGATCCCCGATTTGTGTATGTCCAATACGCGGCTTCGGGGCTGTCCTCACCACACGACGTCTGAGAACCCGCGGCGGTGCCGGTTGCGAGCGTGGGCCAAGCGCCTTCGGCGCTTCAAAGACAAAGACCGGGTTCAAAGACCGGGTTCTCTGCAGGATCCTTGCTCCCGCTTGGTTCTCGCTTCTCATGACGCCTCCGGGGTGCGGATCCGGGCACTGGCCCGGTGGAGTTCTCGGGTGAGATGGGCTTCCGGCGCCGACACCAGCCGACCGCGCTCGACCACGACACTGCCGCCGCGCAGCAGCCGCTCCAACTTCGGCAGTTGGCCGAGCACCAGCGCGGCGACCGGGTCGGCGATGCCCGCGTGGTCGAGGCCGTGCAGCTGCCAGACGGCGACGTCGGCGAGCTTGCCGGGCTCCAACGAACCCAGCTCGTCGTCCCTGCCGAGGCAGCGCGCACCGCCGCGAGTAGCCAGCCACAGCGCATCGCGCACCGACATCGCTTGCGGTCCGTAGCGGGCCCGCGCGGTCAGCAGGGCTTGCCGCAGTTCCTCGCCGAGGCCACCGGCCTCGTTGGAGGCGACCCCGTCGACTCCCAGACCGACGGGGGCACCTGCGTCCACCAGTTGCCGGACCGGCGCGACCCCAGCACCGAGCCGTCCGTTCGAACTCGGGCAGTGCGCGGCCCCGGTGCCGGTCTCGCCGAGCCGGGCGATCGCCTTGTCGGGCAGGTGGATCGCGTGCGCCAGCCAAACATCCGGACCGAGCCAGCCGAGTTCGTCGGCGTACTCCACCGGGGTGCGGCCGAACTCGGCCAGGCACTGCTGCTCCTCGTCGACGGTCTCGGCGAGGTGGGTGTGCAGCCGGACCCCGTTGCGGCGGGCCAATTCAGCGGCTTGGCGCATCAGGTCGGTGCTGACCGAGAACGGCGAGCACGGGCCGACCGCGACCCGCACCTGCGCGCCCGGTCTGGGGTCGTGGAACCGGTCGATCGCGTCCTGGGTCCCGGCCAGCGCGGCGTCGAGGTCTTCGACGACCGAGTCCGGTGGCAGGCCGCCGTGCGCGCGGCCCCGATCCATCGACCCGCGCACCGCGTGCAGCCGGATGCCGATCCGCTCGGCGGCGGCGACTACCGCGCCGAACACGTCGCCGCCGTTTCGCGGGAAGACGTAGTGGTGGTCGGCGGCCGTGGTGCAACCGGACAACGCCATCCTGGCCAGCCCCGCCGACGCGGCCGCGTGCGTGATCTCCGCGTCGATGCGCGCCCAGACCGGATACAGCTCGGTCAGCCAGCCGAACAGCCCCGCGTCGGCCGCGTAGCCGCGGGTTGCCCACTGGTAGAGGTGGTGGTGGGTGTTGATCAGACCGGGGGTGACCAGGCAACCGGAGGCATCGATGCGCCGCACCGGCCCCTCCGGCGCGGGCGCGGCACCGGGGCCCACCGCCACGATGCGGTCACCCTCGACGACGACGTGACCGTCGGCGAACTCGGTACCCGAGTCGTCGACGGCGACCACGGCGCCGCCCTCGATGATGGTCTGTCCCGCCTCCAGTACCGCCTCTCCGCGATTTGCAGTGGTGGTTGCGTTCAGCCCAATTCTTCCGTTTTGCGGTTGCTTGTGGCTGGCTTGCGTCACGGTCCCCTGAGGTGCGGTTGAGCGGGGGACTGGGGTTGGCACGGGGTTGCTCATACGTTCGCCTTCCGTTGGGCGGCGAGCCGCACCGCATCCATGATCTTTTCGTAACCGGTGCAGCGGCACAGGTTTCCGGCCAGCGACTCGCGGATCTCCGCGTCTGACGGGTTCGGCTTGCGGTTCAACAGGTCGTGCGCCTGCACCAGCAGGCCCGGCGTGCAGAAGCCGCACTGGACCGCACCCGTCTCGACGAACGCCTCCTGCACCTCGTCGAGCCGGTCGCCGTCGGCCAGCCCCTCCACGGTGCGCACCTCGCACCCCTCGGCCTGCCCGGCCGCGACCATGCAGGAACACGCTGGCACGCCGTCCAGGTAGACCGTGCAGGAACCGCATTCGCCCTGCTCGCAAGCGTTCTTCGAGCCGGGCAGGCCGAGTCGCTCGCGCAGCACGTACAGCAGGCTTTCGCCTTCCCACACGTCGTCGGCCTCGTGCGGTTGTCCGTTGACGGTGAACTTCAGGCGCATTCCTGCCTCCCGGAACAGTGCTCCTGCCAGACCCAGGACAGGGTCCGTCGGGCCATCACGGCCAGGGCGTGTCGGCGGTAGTCGGCGGTGCCGCGCACGTCGTCGATCGGCGCGGCGGCCTGCGCGACCAGCTCGCCGAAGCGGTGGGCGGTCGAGTCGACCAACGGCCGCCGCCGCTCCCAGTCCAGTTCGGCGTTCAGGAAGGCCTCGGCTTCCAGCGCGCGCAGCGGCGTCGGCGCGGCCGAGCCGATCCCGGTGCCGACCTGCTGCCGCTCGGGGTGTAGCGCGATGGCGAACGTGCACACCGCGATGACCATCGCGTTGCGCGTGCCGACCTTGGAGAACTGCTGCGGGCCGGTCGCCGGGGCGATGTGCACGGCGGCGATCAGTTCGTCCTCGGCCAGCGCATTGCGCTTGACACCGGTGAAGAACTCCATCGCCGGGATCAGCCTCGTGCCGCGCAGCGACTCGACCTCGATCCGCGCGTCGGAGGCCAGCAGCGGCGGGTGGCCGTCGCCAGCGGGGGAGGCGGAACCGAGGTTGCCGCCGAGCGTGCCGCGGTTGCGGATCTGCGGCGAGCCGACAGTGCGGCTGGCGATCGCCAAGCCCGGCACCCGGTCGCCGAGTTCGTCGATCAGGCGGGTGTAGGACAGGCCCGCGCCGATGCGCAGCCGCCCGGCCACCTCCGACCAACCGGTCAGCTCGGGGATTCGGGTTAGGTCGAGCAGCGCGCTCGGGCGGCGTTGGCCGAAGTTGATCTCGACCATCACGTCGGTGCCGCCTGCGATCGGCGTGGCGTCCGGCTGCGCGGCCTTGGCTTCGAGCGCCTCCCGCCACGAGGCGGGGCGGAGGAATTCCACGGTCGGTCTCCTTGTCACGGCCGGTGAAAAGGTGTGAGTCAGTACACAGCCGGGGGACTCGCGCTGACTAGCGGTGGAAGGCCCGAAAAAGCCTTCCGGTAGCCGGGCTGGAGTTGTATGTTTCTCCAAATACGCATGGCCCCGCTGGCCGTCCGGATCATCCGCGCGGCGTGCAGCGGAACTCTCACCGGTAACAGATGCCTGCCTCGCGCCGGAGGTTGCGACCAACGGCCGCCGTCACGGTCGGACGCAGGTTCCCCGTGCCCCTGCAGCACGGGCCGAGCTCTGAGGTGCGCACGTGCTGCTAAGCGATCTCGTTTCCGATCCGGACCTCGGATTGGTGGTGCTCAACGGCGCGGAGCAGATGGACCGACCGATCCGCGGTGTTTACATCACCGATCTGCTCGACCCCCGGCGCTACCTCAGCGGCGGGGAACTCGTGCTCACCGGGCTGGTCTGGCGCAACGACCCGAGCGATTCGGAGCAGTTCGTCGCCGCGCTGGTCGACGCGGGCGTGGCGGGGCTCGCGGCGGGCACCGCGCGGCTCGGCCAGACCCCACCTGACCTGGTCGAAGCCTGCCGACGGCACGGCCTACCGGCCTTCGAGGTGCCGCTGACGGTCAGCTTCAACGTGCTCGCCGAACGGATCCAACGCCGTTCCGGGCCGCGCCGGGAACTCGTGTCCGCGGTCGCCGCCGGAGCGGATCTGGACCACGTGCTGCGGATGGCGGCCGATGAGCTCGGCTCGGATTGCTGGGTGCTGTCCGCGGCTGGCTGGGTGGTCGGTGGCACCGCCGACCTGTCCGAATCAACACGCCGCGCGGCGCTGCGCGAGCTCGTGACCGGACACCTGCCGCGCACCGTGCGGGCCGCCGAGACCTGCGTGTTGTGGCCGGTGGAATCCGACACCGAGCCGCCGGTCGCCCGCTGGTTCGTGCTGGCGCGCGGCGCCCTCTCCGACTGGGACGAGGAGCACGAGGCCATCGCCACCGACCTGGGCACCGTCGTGGCGTTGGTGCGGGCGCGGGTCGACGAGGCCCGCCGGATCGCGGGCCGGTCGGTGGAGGCGGCGCTGCGGCGCCTGCTCGACGGCACTTCAACCCCGGCCGAGGTCGCGGCCCGGCTGGAGACCGCCGGGCTACCAGCGGACGAGCCGCTGCGAGCGGTCGCGCTCAGCATCGGCGACCCGACCGAGTCGACGACGCTGCTGCGCGAGATCGCCGCGGCCACCGGGATGGCCTCGGTGACCGCTCCGCTCGGTGACGGCGCAGCCGCGTTGTTCGTCGACGACGAGGCCCACCTGGCGGATCTCGACGCACAGCTGCGCCGCATCGTCGCTGACGCCGAGGTGGGCCTCGGCGAGCGGAGCCTGGCGGTCGGCGTCAGCGACGTCAGCCCGGCGACCGCGCTGCGCGGCGCACTCGAAGAGGCGGGCTACGCCCGACGGCTCGCGCAGCGCCGCCGAGGCCGCGCCGAGGTCGTCGCGGCGGGGGAGCTCGCGACGCACGAAGTGCTGCTCGCGTCGACTCCTGACGAGCTGCGCCGCTCCTACCGGCAGCGGCTGCTCGCGGAGCTGATCGCCTACGACGCGGCGCACAACTCGGACCTGGTGCGCACCCTGCGGACCTTCCTCGACTGCTCGGGTTCCTGGTCGCGCTGCGCCAAGCAACTCCACGTGCACGTCAACACGCTGCGCTACCGGATCCAGCGGATCGAGGAGATAACCGGCCGGGACCTCGCGGAGTTCCCGTCCCGCGTGGACTTCTACTTGGCGCTGGAACTCGACCGCGAACCGTCGTGAGTGCGAAAGCGGGCTCCAACCCGCTTATGCACTCACGACTACGCAACGCGACTCCGCAGCGGTTGGTTCGTGGGAGTGCTCACATTCCGTTCCACTGTCCGGGGGAAGTGGCGGGCGCAGTTCGAAATCCGTAAGCGAGCGGGGTACTGTGCTTGGTCGCGGTTACGCTCGACGGGCGCGCACGCGCGCCGGAAAGAGCCACGAAAACCCACCCTCACCAGCCGAGACGGAGGTACCGGGATTGACCGATCTGTCCGCCACCACCGGTGTGACGGACCGCCCGAGCGGCACCGCGCAGCTGACCGGATCCGCCGCACCCGATCCGATTCTGCGGTTCCTCGACCAGCAACGCCCCGAAACCCCCTGCCTGGTCATGGATCTGGCGCAGGTGCGCAACCGCTACCGGCAGTTGCGAACCGCGCTGCCGGACGCTCGGATCTGCTACGCGGTCAAGGCCAATCCCACTCCCGAAGTGGTCGGTGAACTCGTCGGTCTGGGCGCGTCCTTCGACGTCGCCAGCCCCGGCGAGATCGACCTGTGCCTGGTCAAGGGCGCCGCGCCGGAGTCGATCTCGTACGGCAACACCATCAAGAAGCGCCGCGACATCGCCCGCGCATACCAACAGGGTGTGCGGCTGTTCGCCACCGACAGCGCCGCGGACCTGGCGAACATCGCCGAGGCCGCGCCGGGTTCGCAGGTGTTCTGCCGGGTCCTGGTGGACAACAAGGGCTCCCGCACGCCGTTCGGCCGCAAATTCGGTTGCCTGCCCGAGACCGCCGCGCAACTGCTGCGGCGCGCGGACGAACTAGGCTTGGACGCCTGCGGCGTGTCGTTCCACATTGGATCCCAGCAGCTGGAGCCCAGTGCTTGGGAGCACGGGATCAACGCGGCCCGGCAGGTGTTCGCGCAGTGCGCCGCGCAGGGCGTGCGGCTGCGGATGGTGAACCTGGGCGGCGGATTGCCCGCCGGGTACACCGAATCCGCGCCACCGCTGGCCGATTACGTGCGGCAGATCGAGGAGTCGCTGGACCGCAACTTCGGCGCTCAGCGACCGGAGCTGCTGATCGAGCCGGGGCGCTACATCGTCGGCGACGCGGGCGTGCTGCGCAGCGAGGTCGTGCTTGTCACCGACTCCTGCGACGGCGAACGCCGTTGGGTCTACCTGGACGTCGGCCGCTACAACGGGTTGGCCGAAACCGAAGGCGAGGCCATCACTTACCGGCTGCGCACCTCGCGCGACGGCGACCCGCGCGGACCGATCGTGCTGGCCGGGCCGACCTGCGACGGCGACGACGTGCTCTACCAGCGGACCCGCTACGAACTGCCGCGCACGCTGCGCGGCGGTGACTGGGTGGACCTGCTCAGCGCTGGGGCGTACACCGCCAGCTATTCATCCGTGGGTTTCAACGGATTCACCCCGCTGCCCACTTACTGCGTCGACGGTGACCACCAGCCGTGATCACCTCGGCAGTGCAACTCGGCCAACCACGAGGTCGCGAGGATTGGGGGTTCGGTGCGCGCAACCGCATCTCGTCGCCAGGCCGGGTCTGGAAACCCTCTAACCGCTGGAAATCTGCGAAATGATGGGAGGTCGATAGATGTCCGTTGACACCGGGACGCCGCCGGTTGGGTTGTTCACCGGCCAGCATGTCCTCGCCGAGCTGGAGGGCGTTGACCCGGAACTGCTCGACGACGAGCAGTTCCTGCGGGAGACCCTGCACAACGCGTTGAGCCAGTCGCACGCCACCGTGTGCCAGATGATCGCCAAGCGGTTCGAGCCGCAGGGTGTCACCGTGTTGGCGTTGCTGTCGGAGTCCCACGCTTCGTTGCACACCTACCCGGAGGACGGCTCGATCTTCATCGACGTGTTCACCTGCGGGCACACCGCCCAGCCGGAGCGTGCGGTGGAAGTGCTCGCCGAGGCGCTGAAACCGGCGGCGCAGAACGTCCGAACCATTCACCGCGGCCGGGACTACGCCGAATTGGCCTCGTGATCCGGCCATCAGCGCGGTGGAAGCACGCGTACCAGGCACGCCCCAACCGGGCGACGCGAATCAAGGAGGAGCACCGTTGATCGAACTCGACGGGCACCGGTGGATCAAGGAGCCGCTGGGCGAGGACCTGCGGCGGCTGTGGCGGGTCGACGAGGTGCTGTGGGAGGGCGACACCCCCTACCAGCACGTGGTCATCGGCCGCACCGGTCAGGGCGTCTCGCTGTTCTGCGATGACGACCGGCAGAGCACCGAGTTCTCCCAGCTGGTCTACCACGAGGCGATGACCGTGCCAGCGTTCCTGCTCGCCGAACGGGTCGAGCGGGTGCTGATCATCGGGTCCAGCGAAGGCGTGGCCAGCCAACTGGCGGTGGCGGCCGGGGCCAGCCTGGTCGATCACGTCGACATCGACGAGCAGTGCGTGCGGGTCTGCGCCGAGCACCTGCCCTACGGCTACAGCACCGCGGAACTCGCCCGCGTCGAGCAGGGCGACGGGCCGATCAAGCTGCACTACGCGGACGGCTGGGACTTCCTCGACCAGGCGCCGCCGGAGGGCTACGACATCGTGGTCGTGGATCTGCCCGATGAGCGGGAAGATGACGCCGACGGCCAGCACAACCGGCTTTACGGCCTGGCGTACGTCCAACGCTGCCAAGCGGTGCTCGCGGCCGGTGGCGTGGTCGCGTTCCAGGCGGGCTGCCCGACGGTCTGGCGCAACAAGACGCTGACCCGCGCCTACAACCGGTTCCAGTCGGTGTTCGACACGGTGGCCTACTTCGGCTCCGACGAGCACGAGTGGGCGTTCCTGTTCGGGCGCGTCGAGCCGATCGACGACCCCACCAACGTGATGCTGGAAGCCTTCTCGAAGTTGGCGTACCTGCCGAAGACGATCGACGAAGCCAGCCTCATCGGCAGCACGGTGCCCCCGTACTCAGTCCGCAATCAGGGCTAAGGGCCTGTTTCCAGGCCCGCTTTGCCATTTCGGTAAGTCGCCGAGCGGCCGGGGCCCGGCCGCCGCTACAACGAACCGAGGTAGGGGTGGCTGGCCGGGTTCCCGTCGCGGGGTGTGAACCACTGGTCGAAGGCCAGCCCCCGCGCGTGCAGCTCGGCCTCCACCTTGGTCACCTGCTCCGCGGTCTCCGGCTCGGCGTCGGAGGCCAGCGGCAGATCGACTTCGTAGAGCTCGTCGTGGTTGGTGTCGCCGAAGGCCCGCCCGGCGAACACTTCGAACACCGGTTCGCTGGCTTCCCAGGTCATCAGCTCGGCGGCCTCAAGCACCACGCGCGCCTCGTTGATGATCAGCCGCAACGCCAGCGCCTCCGCCACGGTCCGCGGCAGCGTCCACGACTGCTCGGTCAGCCGCTGCGCGACCGCTGCCGACGACAGCACGAACGCGCGGGCGAAGAACGCGTCGTAGCGGTGGTCGTAGCAGGGCGGCAGCTCCTCCAGGACCAGCAGGCCGACGGCGTCGGCCACCGTCGCGTTGTTCACCGCCAGCGCCAACTCGTCGTAGAAGATCTCATCGGTGACCACCCGCACCGCGTGGATCAGCGCACCCGCGGGCAGGGTCTGCTCGCCTGGCTCGACACCGAACGCGCTGGCGTCGAAGGCCCGCAACTGCGGCGCAAGCTCGGTGAGCCGGGCGCGCCAGTGCTCGACGTCCATCGCGGGCTCCGCGGAGGTTTCCAACGCCTCCTCGACGGCGGCCTCCAGCGCGTCGTCCGCGCGCACGTCCCCGGCAGCGGCCAGTTGCTGGTTGAACTCGTCCTCGGTGATCCGCACCTCCGAGTGGGCCACCGACCAGCCGGTGAGCACCTCGCTCTCGCCGATCAGCTCGTCGAGCACCGAGGCGGCGGCGTCCTCGGCGGCGAGCAGCGATGGTGCGTCGAGCGCGAGCACCACGCTCGCGCCGGTCGGGTGCACCGTGATGCGGTAGTCCAACACGTCGATGTCCGCGTCGCCCGGCCCGGAGACCCCCTCGACCAGCGCGAGGTGGCGGTCCAGCACGGCCGCGATCCCTTCCTGCTGCAGCGCGTCGAGCTCCACCACCTCGGCTGGCGGTTCGAGCTCTGCTGTCACCGCGTAGTCCACCGCGTCTCGCCTTCTCCCGGTTCTCGGGTCGTCCTGCCCGGCATTCCAGCGACATGCCGCACCGCGTTCCAGCTCGTCGCCGGACGGGTCATCGCGGCGCATCGGGCCTGCTCAAAGGTGACCCCGGCAGCGTAAGCGACGGGCTGGCACGGCGGTACCAGATCACGACGCGAGTCATTCGCACCAGCCTTCTCCTCGACGGTTGGTCGGCATGCTACGTCGTCCAACGGCCCAGGACCCGTCAAGCGCTCGGGACATCCTCATCGGCCATGATGAACCACGTGACGACGACTGTGGCCGTATTCGGCAGCTGCAACATGGACTTGGTGGCCTACGTCGAGACCGCGCCGAAGCAGGGTGAGACGGTGCTCGGCCGGGAGTTCCACACGGTGCCCGGCGGCAAGGGCGCCAACCAGGCGATCGCCGCGGCGAAGGCGGGTGCGGCGGTGCACCTGATCGGCGCGGTTGGGCAGGACGACTTCGGCACCCAGATCCGCGAGACGTTACGAGAATCCACTGTGGACGTAAAAGGTCTGCGGACGGTGCCGGGGCGCAGCGGCACCGCGCACATCGTGGTGGACGACGAGGGTGGCAACTCCATCGTCGTGGTACCGGCCGCCAACAGCACGGTCGACGCACTCGCCGACGGGGACGAAGAACTGATCGCCGGAGCCCGGAGTTTGCTGCTGCAGCTGGAGATTCCGCTCGCCGGAGTGGCGGTGGCCGCGACGGCGGGCCGACGAAACGGCGTGCGCGTGGTGCTCACCCCGGCCCCGGCGGCGCCGCTTTCCGAGGACATCCTGTCGAATGTGGATCTGCTGGTGCCCAACGAACACGAGGCGGCGATCCTGGCCGGGAACGAAGATCCGCACCGGGCACTGGCGGTGCTGCTCGAACTGGTTCCCGAGGTGGTGATCACCCTCGGTGCGCACGGCTCGCTGTACGGCAACCGGGACGGCGCGCGGGTGGAGGTGCCCAGCTTCCCGGTGGACGCAGTGGACACGACGGCCGCGGGCGACACCTTCGTCGGAGTGCTGAGCGTGGCGTTGGGCGAGGGCGCTGAGGTGCCCGAGGCGCTGCGGCTGGCTTCCGCCGCGGCCGCGGTGTCGGTGCAGCGCAACGGCGCCAGCTCTTCGATGCCCACCCGCCAGGAAATCACCGACTTCCTGGCGATCGGATAACGGATTCACGGGCGGCCAATTACCGGTGGTCCACCACCGTGCTACGAGGAGTCATTGCTCGACTTTCACGGGCGGCCGGATTGGCCCCGACTTCGAACCGGCCGCCCGTGCCGCGCGCTCACTGAGCGTTGTCGTAAGCCTCGACGACCTCGGCCGGAATGCGCCCCCGATCGGAAACCTGCATCCCCTGATTCCGGGCCCATTCCCGAATGGCCTGGTTGCGTTCCCGGTCGGCCGTGGTCGGCGTCGCCGACGGCTTCCCGGGCTTGGCGGGCGCGCGCTTGCGGCCACCGGTCTTCCGCGCGCTGGCCACGAAAGACGCCAGCGAGTCGCGGAGTTTGGCGGCATTATCGGAGGACAGGTCAATTGTGTAGTTCACCCCGTCCAAGGCGAACTCGACGGTGCTGTCGGCTGGTGTGCCGTCGACGTCGTCGACGAGCTGAACAGTGACTTTCTGCGCCACGGTAACCCTCGATTCAGGCTCGATTCCCCTCCTTCTCCGCACCGCCGGTGCGGAGAAGAGCGAGCGAACAATAAACTATCGCCACAAGAATGTTCCACCCGCCGCCGGAATTTTCTGCGATGTGCGCTGGATTACTTTCTCCGATTGACCCGTGGCGGTTACTGTCCGTTGGTGTCCGCGGTGGTCGTCCCGGTGCTGCGCACGTGACCCACCCGGCGGTTATCGGCCGTTCGCCGAGCTGTTCTATGGTTAAGCACGAGACAACGGCGATGCGGCGTGCTACAACGTGGCCAGGGCTCGCAGTAGTCTTACCTGCAAGTGTCGCGGATCGAGGCGGGGCACGTTCCCGAGACAGGTGATCATGGCCGAGCGGATTCAGGTCGAACTCGTCGATGACATCGACGGGTCGCCAGCCAACCACACCGTCACCTTTTCGCTGGATGGCGTGACGTACGAAATCGACCTGAGCGATGGGCACGCACAGCAGTTGCGCGCCGTCTTCGACCGCTACATCAAGGCGGCCCGAACCCCGAAACCGGTGTCGGCGCGCGGCTCCCGTCAGCAGGAGCGCGAAGAGGAACAAACCCGGCAGGCCAACAAACAGCTCACCGAGCAGATCCGCGGCGCCGCGCAGCGCACCCGCGAGCACTTGAGCAACAAGAAGGCCGCCGGGCAGACCACTCCGGAACCGGTCGAATCGCCCGAATCCGCCGAGGAAACGCTGTTCGACACGACTCCGGCCAGCGACGAGCACAAGTCCGAAGCGCCCCGCGTCCCGGCTGTTTCGATGCCCCAGTTCTCCTCCGCCGTCGACTGACCCCGCAGCTTGTTCCGGCAGCGTTTCGCGCATGTGCCGTTTCCGCGGTGATGCGTGACCGCTGATTTCCGCTCGGTGGCGGAACGATCACGGTTGTGGACATGGCGCCGTCCGGCCAAATACGGTTTCCGCGTTTATCGCCGAGATCAGCGGGAGGCGTTTGTGGCGGTGCGGTTCAGGCGGTGCCTCCCGGTGTTGATCGCCGTGGTGCTCGGGGCGACCGGGTGCAGCCCGCTGGTGGATGTCGAGCAGACCGCCGCTGAGGTTCGGTCTTCGGTCCAGGCCCCGACGGTGCGCGGTGGCGAAGCGGTGATCGCGCTCGACCAGGAGCCCGACAAACTAGATCCGACGCTGGCGTCGACGCTGGCCAGCCGCCAGATCTTCATCAGCATGTGCGAGAAGCTCTACGACGTCGACGCATCCGTGCACATCGTGCCGCAACTCGCCGCAGCGCTCCCGCAGGTCTCCCCGGACGGCCTGGAGATGACCATCCCGCTGCGGGAGGGCGTGTTGTTCAACGACGGCACCCCGTTCGACGCGCCCGCGGTCAAGAAGAGCATGGACCGGCACCGGGAGCTCAACGGATCGAGCCGCAAGACCGAACTCAGCGCGGTCCGATCAGTGTCGGTGCTGGATCCCCACACGGTGCGGTTGACCTTGTCCCGGCCGTACGCGCCGTTGACGAGCATGCTCGCCGACCGCGCCGGAATGGTCATGTCCCCGGCCAAGCTGGACGAACTCGGCGAGGACTTCACCAACGATCCGGTCTGCGTCGGCCCGTTCAAGTTCGTCGAACGCGTCGCGCAGGACCGGATCGTGCTGGACCGCAGCGAGTTCTACTACGACCGCGACAAGGTCAAGCTGGACCGGCTGATCTACCGGACGGTGCCGGACGACAACATCCGGATGGCCAACCTGCGCTCCGGCGAGTTCGACGTGATCTGGGAGGTGCCGACCCCCGAAGTGCCGATCCTGGTGCGGGACAGGGAGATCACGCTGCTCAACCAACCCACGCTGCAGTACTACGCCATCACTCCGAACATCCAGAACGTGGGCGGCGAAACCGGCGAGGTGACCGGGCCGCTGGCCGACGACCCACGGGTGCGGGAAGCCCTCTCGCTGGCCATCGACCGCGGCACGTTGAACAAGATCGCTTTCAACGGCCTGTACCAACCCGCCTGCGGGCCGATCCCGGACAGCAGCGAGTACGCCACCCCGAAAACCCAGGAATGCGGACCCTACGACCCGAACCGGGCCCGCCAACTGCTGGCCGAGGCCGGTGTGCGGACCCCGGTTCGGTTCGAGATGACGCTGGCCAACGACCCGACCCAGATGCGGGCCGGGCAGATCATCCAGGCGATGGCCGCCGAGGCGGGCTTCGACATCGTGTTGCGCCCGACCGAGTCGACGACCGCCATCGCCGAGGCGCGGGACGGCCAGTTCCAGAGCTACTTCGGTGGCTGGTCTGGCCGACCGGACCCGGACGGCAACATCGCGTCCTTCCACGTCCAGGGCAGCTCGTCGAACTACAGCGGCTACTACACCCCTGAACTGGACGACCTGATCAAACGGGCCGCCGCCGAACTGGACGTGCCCAGGCGCCGGGCGCTGTACGAGCAGGTCGTCGACGAACTGCACCGGCGAAACAGCGTCATCTACCTCTACCGCACGCAGTACTACGTGGCGCACACCGCGGAACTCGCCGGTGTCGAGATCTACCCGGACGGGATCATACGGATGAATACCGCCGGTTACGTCCAGGCGGGGGGATGACAATGCTGCGCAGCTACGCGCTCAACCGCATTCTGCAGTCCTTGGTGACCCTGGTGCTGGTGTCGTTGGTGATCTTCATCGGACTGCGGGCGCTGCCCGGCGATCCGGCGATCGCCATCGCCGGAACCGAGGCCGACGACGCCACGATCAACGAGATCCGCCAGTCGTACGGCCTGGACCAACCGATCTACGTGCAGTACGTGACGTGGCTCGGCCGTGCGTTGCAGGGCGATCTGGGTGAGTCGGCCAAAACCGGCCTGCCGATCAGCGACATCATCCTCAGCCGCTTGCCGGTCACCTTGGAACTGGCCCTGCTGAGCCTGCTGTTCGCCGCGCTGCTCGGGCTGACCAGCGGCGTGATCGCCGCGGTGCGCCGCGGCACCGCGCTGGACTGGCTGGGCAACGGCGTGTCCCTGTTCGGGCTGTCCATCCCGAACTTCTGGCTCGGCCTGATGTGCGTGCTGGTGTTCGCCGTCGGGCTCGGCGTGCTGCCCGCGTCCGGCTACGTGCCGTTCACCGAATCCCCGCTGGGGAACCTGGAACGCATGATCCTGCCCGCCTTCGTGCTGGGCAGCGGCCTGGCCGCGGTGCTGATGCGGCAGATGCGATCGTCCATGTTGGACGCGTTGACCTCGGACTACGTCCGCACGGCACGCGCGAAGGGCGCCGGGGAGTGGCGGGTGGTCGGCATCCACGGCCTGCGCAACAGCCTCATCACCGTGCTGACGATCCTCGGTCTGCAACTTGGGGTGCTGATCTCCGGAGCCGTGGTCACCGAGCAGATCTTCGTGCTGCCCGGCTTCGGCAAATTGATGGTCGATTCCGTGTTCACCCGCGACTACCTGGTGATCCAGGCCGCCGTGCTGGTCGCGGCGGTCGGCTACATCGTGGTGAACCTGCTGGTCGACCTGCTGTATTCGGTGGTGGATCCGCGAATCCGAGTCCGTGGAGGTGCGGCATGACCCAGCCAGTGGCCGATCTGCCACGGGTGAGCGGCTCGCGCCGAGTGCTGCGCCGCCTGCTGCGGCACCGCACCGGCGTCGTCGGACTCGTGCTGTCCGCGTTGTTCGTGCTGGTCGCCGTGTTGGTGCCGCTGATCGCGCCAGCTGATCCGGCGGCGGTGAACTTCGACCACGTCCTGGAACAACCGTCGCTGGGTTGGCCGTTGGGCAGCGACGAACTCGGCCGCGACCAGCTCGCTCGCGTCCTCTACGGCATCCGCGCGTCGATCGTGGTGGGCGTGCTGTCGATCGTGCTCGCCGTTGTCGTCGCGGTGCCGCTCGGCCTGATCGCCGGTTACTACCGCGGTCCCGTCGACGCCGTCGTCTCGCGCATCACCGACACCTTGTTGGCGTTCCCGTTCCTGGTGCTGGCCGTCGGACTGGCCGCGGTGCTCGGTGCGTCGATGGTGAACGCGGCCATCGCGATCGGCCTGTCCCAGGTGCCGAAGCTGATCCGGGTGGTGCGCGGCGAGACCCTGCGCCTGGCCAACGAGGACTACGTGGCCGCCTGCGTCGCGGCCGGTGCGCGCAGTACGACTGTGATGTTCCGGCACATCCTGCCGAACGCGGTGAACGCGCTGCTGGTCCAGATCACCGTCGCGATCCCGGAAGCGATCATCAGCGAGTCGCTGCTGTCGTTCCTGGGATTGGGCGTGCAGCCGCCCATCCCGTCGCTCGGCGTGATGCTGTCGTCGGCGCAGACGTACTTCGCGCAGGCGCCGTGGCTGGTGTTCTTCCCCGGCCTGACGATCGTGATCGCCACCCTCGGGTTCAACCTGCTCGGTGACGGCCTGCGAGATGCCTTGGACCCGAAGGGAAACCGATGAGCGACGTGCTTTCCTTCACCGACCTCCGGGTGCGGTTCCGCACCGAGGACGGTGTCACGGAGGCGGTCCGGGGCGTCAGCTTCGGCATCGCGCCGGGCGAAATCCTCGCCGTGGTCGGCGAGTCCGGCTCCGGCAAGAGCGTCACCGCGATGTCCGCGCTCGGGCTGCTCCCGCCGACCGCCGACGTCACCGGGGGAATCGCGCTGGAGGACCGCGAACTGCGCGGGCAGGACTTGCGAGGGGTTCGGGGCAAGGAGATCGCGATGATCTTCCAAGAACCGATGACCTCGCTGAACCCGGTCTTCGCCATCGGCTGGCAACTCGTCGAGGCGATCCGGCTGCACACCGATGTGCCAGTGGAGAAGGCCCGCGAGCGCGCTGTGGAACTGCTCGACGTCGTCGGGATCCCGGAACCGCGGCGGCGGCTGAAGCAATATCCGCACCAGCTCTCCGGCGGGCAGCGCCAGCGGGTGATGATCGCGATGGCGCTGGCCTGCGAGCCGAAGGTGCTCATCGCCGACGAACCGACCACGGCGCTCGACGTGACGGTGCAGGCCGAGATCCTGGCGTTGCTGCGCGACCTGCGCGAACGACTCGGCATGACGATCCTGCTGATCACCCACGACATGGGCGTCGTCGCGGACCTCGCGGACCGGGTGGTGGTGATGTACCGCGGCGAGGTGGTCGAACAGGCACCGGTCGAGCAGCTGTTCCGCGCACCCGAGCACGAGTACACCGAAGCGCTGCTGGCCGCCGTGCCGAAGCTGGAGGTCGGCGAGAGCGCGGATGCCCAACCCGCCGAGCCGGTGCTCCGGGTCGAGGATCTGGTGGTGAGCTACTCCGGGCACCGCGCGGTGGACGGGGTGTCGCTGCGCATCGAGCGCGGCGAAGTCCTCGCGCTGGTGGGCGAATCCGGTTCGGGCAAGACGACCGTGGGCAAATGCGTGGCCCGACTGGTGACCCCGGCGGACGGTCGGATCGTGCTGAACGGCCAGGACATCAGCCACCTGCCCGCCCGCCAACTCCGAGCGGTGCGGCGCAACATCGGCATCGTCTTCCAGGATCCGGGTTCCTCGCTGGACCCCCGGATGACCATCTCGGACAGCATCGCCGAACCCCTGCGACTGCACCGGGTCGCCCGCGGACGAGAACTCCACGAACGCGTCGACGCCCTGTTGG
Organism: Saccharopolyspora soli; assembly: GCF_022678645.1. Lineage (GTDB taxonomy): Bacteria > Actinomycetota > Actinomycetes > Mycobacteriales > Pseudonocardiaceae > Saccharopolyspora > Saccharopolyspora soli. The sequence goes on from NZ_JALBWV010000102.1 coordinate 19,496, forward strand.
AAGCAGTGGAGTTGGGTGCTGGGATGCGACGGCGCTACCCGCACGAGTTATCCGGCGGACAGCGGCAGCGGGTCAGCATCGCGCGAGCTCTGGCGCTGGAACCCGAGCTGCTGATCGCAGACGAGCCGACCAGCGCGCTCGACGTGTCGGTGCAGGACGCGGTGCTGGAACTGCTCCAAGCATTGCAAGCCAAGCTGAACTTCAGCTGCCTGTTCATCAGCCACGACCTCGCAGTGGTGAATCTGCTCGCGCGTCGGGTCGCCGTCATGCACCAGGGCAAGATCGTGGAGCAGGGCGACCGGGCCCAGGTGCTCGGCGACCCGCAGCACGCCTACACGCAACGGCTGTTGGCCGCGGCGCCGGTCCCGGATCCGGTGCGCCAACGGGAACGTCGGCTCGCGTCCCGGTGAAACGAAACCGCACCGCCCCGCTGGTGCGGGCGCGGTGCGGCGCGGTACAGGTCAGTCCTCGGCGCGATGACGCCGGGCTCGGCTGCGTTGACCGGGACTGGTGCGAACCGACTTCTTCGGCTCCGGCTTGGCCCGTTCGACCGGTTGCGTCAGCGCAGCGGCGAACTCCGGCGGAGCGCTCGGGCCCCAGTTGCGGTCCTCCGGGTCTATCAGAGTCTTTTGCAGCTCGGTGTAGATCGGCGTCGAGTCCACTGCAACCCCCGTTCTGACGGTCGACTCGGAGGCTAACCGGCGAGTCCGCGGCGAATCGCGACCAAGCAGCAGGACCACACGAAGGTGGACATCGAGCGGCTGCGGTGACCGGGTGCGGGGGTCGGCTGGGAACCCACCACAAGATCGCATCTGACCTGGTGTTTTGGGTTTAGAGGGGGGGTGGTGTTCGGGGGTGTTCGGGGGGTGTGTAAATTATTCCACGTCAGCGCGACACGGGCCGGGAAATCGGGCCGGGGGCTGATGCGGGGTCGCGAACCA
>NZ_JALBWV010000103.1 GCF_022678645.1 Saccharopolyspora soli
ATACACGGTCGGGGACCACTTCGACCCGGGCTGGGCCGCCGACATCGTCGCGATGGTCTGGGATGGCATCGCACAGGCCCCGGACGGCGACCGGCCGTGAACACCCACCGGCGGCCATCCCGGCCGCCGGTCCTCCTGCCCGCTCCAGGGATAACCGGTCAGGGCGCTTAAGGCTTCCAGGTAACGGTGCACGGTCACGCCACGAACCGACCTGCGCCTGGAGTGACCCCCGCAAGGTCATGCTTCCCGGGAGCACTGCCGATGGTGTCGGAGTCAGAAACCGACTCCGACAAGGACTATCAGCAATGGGCTATTCGAAACCGCGACTCAACCGGCAAGGCTATGCCCGCTACACCGCCTACTACTGGGACCTGCGGGGCCGGGCCCGCTCGGCGGGCACCTTCGCCCGCAAACGCGATGCCGACCGCGCGTGGCGGCGCGCCGAGGCCGAGATCGCCGAAGGCAGGTTCGTCGACCTCGCCAGCGGACGGCAACGATTCCAGCGCTACGTCACCGAAATCTGGCTGCCCAACCACACCATCGAACTCCGCTGCCGGCACTGCCGCACCGCTATCGCCGCCTACCGGCGCACGGCCACGACCGCCCCGCCTGCACCCGGCCACTGCCGGTCCCGCAAAACCATCTGGTACCCCACCCTCCAAGACGCCCGGCTCACCCACCCGTCCGCATCCACGATCTACGCCACACCAACGCCTCCTGGATGTTCCGCAGCACCATGAACTCGCCCGTCGAGCCCGTCCGCGACAAGGACGCTGGTCAACTGACGGTCACAAAATGCCGCGAACCAATCAGCAACATAAGCCGGGCACCTTCGGCACTGCGGACAAGCCAATGGCGCAAAACACCAGATCAGAACACAGCCAACACGGCGCCTTTCCGCCGCACGAACCCAAAAACAGGAACAGCTCAACCCGAGAAAACAGGCCTCGGCTCGCGGCGGATTTCACGGTCAAGACGACCTCTACCTCGCCGAGATCAACATATCCGAGATCACCGATCAGGCGGCTGAACCGCACAAACAACTGGTGCGCGATACTGGGATTGAACCAGTGACCTCTACCGTGTCAAGGTAGTGGCGAGTGGTTCACGACCAGCTCATTCGTGTTCCGCCGCAGGTCAGCGGCTCTTGTTCCTCCTCGTACCGACGGGTTCTTACGCGTTGCCACGCATTCCCGTCGCCGAAAAATCGCCATTCGATCTTGGCGAACATGGAGGATGGTCACCTTGCCGCACCTCGTCTTCTGCTTGGCTGCAGATCTCACGCGCGACGGTACGAGCCGCGCGGTGCTGCTGGAAGGCCCGACGGCCCGCATCACGCACATAGCCCAGCGCCACCGGGGGCAGGTGAACCCGGATGAGTGATAGCCCGGCTTCCCGCAGCACCCGAGCGGATGTGCTGTTGCGCCTGCAATGCGCATGCACACTTCTGGTCGCCCTGGGCGCGGCCTACGTGTCCTACCGGCATGGCCGCGACTTCGCTCGCCGCTTCGGCGCCGATGGCACCACCGCCACCCTCTGGCCGCTGATCGTCGACGGACTGCTCACTCTGGCCACCATCGAGCTGTGGAAAGCCAGCCACCACCACGGCACCCGCGGCCAGTGGAAAGCATGGCTGTCTTTCACCCTCGGCATCGGGCTATCACTGTGCGCCAACATCGCCTCCGCCCCCGAACCCAGCGTCTTCGCTATCGCCGTGGCCACCTGCCCACCACTGGCACTGCTGCTGTCAGTCGAACTGCTCAACCAAGCCCTCAAACGCCACCACGCCGCCAAGATCACCACCATGACCGAGAAGGCTGGCTCCGCAGCCACCCACCCAGAAGAGGCGGAACGGGATCAGAACGAGCCGGCGCCAGCACCTGGTGGGATGCCAGCGCCGGGCACGGCGAGGAACAAGATGCCTGGTCACAACACCGACAGCATCAGCGGTTCGCCCGTGGACCGGCAGAGCTGCGCTCAGGATGATCCACTGCGCGACGAGGCATACCGACTCGATGCCCAGCACCGGGATGTACACCAGCGACCGATCTCAGCCGACAACCTCCGTCGGCAACTCGGCATCGGCTCACACCGCGCCCGCGCACTCGCCCACCACATCCGCCAGCACCACCAGCCGGACGCTCAGCCAGTCGCCGCCGTCCAGTGAACTGGACCGCCCCGGCAACACAGCGAATCGAGCAAGCACGGCAGCACTCGACTGACTTCGAGCGCGAGGACTGAATCTCTGCGCCACGCCGGCCAGTAAGCACCGTCCTGGAAATCGTCGACGATGACGGGGTACTTCAGGCCGTGCATGGGACTCGCTTCCATCGAAGCCCAGCGACACCCGCTAGGACATCTGGCGGTGTGGGTCAGGGCAGGAGCAGCAGCTTGCCGGTGGTCAACCTGGACTCGATGTCGCGGTGGGCCTGTGCAGCGTCCTTCAACGGGTAGCGCCCGCCGATCTCGACATGGAGCCGTCCATCCCGAGCCAGATCGAAGATCTCTGCGCTGTGGCGCAGCAGCGCCTCGCGGGTCGGGATGTGATCGCGGAACACCGGGTAACAGACCTTGATGCTGCTGGGCAGCTCGCGCATGTTCACGACCGGGGCCGCGCCGAGCACGGCCCCGTAGTACAACAACGTGCCGTGTCTGCGGAGGACTTTCATCGACGCCCGGAACGTCGTCTCTCCACCACCGTCGAACACGGTGTGCACACCCCGACCACCGGTGAGCTCCAGAACCGGTTCCACGAACGCGTCCCCGGTGGAGATCACGACGTGGTCCGCTCCGACATGTCGGGCCACTTCCACCTTCTCAGCGGTGGAGGTCAGCCCGATGACGGTCCCGCCACGCGCCTTGATGAACTGGGTGAGTTTCTGGCCCAGCCCTCCAGCCGCCGCGTGGACCAGCGTCACATGACCCGGCTCGACAGGCGCGGCTTCAGTTGCGAAGTGGTGGGCGGTGATGCCCTGCATCATCACGCTCGCCGCCACCTCGTCCGGGACATCGGCTGGCACGGGCACGGCGCTCGCCGCTGGCATCACCAGCTGCTCGGCGTACGAGCCGGATGCGTACACCCAGGCAACCCGGTCACCCACGGCGAACTCGGTCACCCCCTCACCGAGCGCGTCAATCCGGCCCGCTCCTTCCACCCCCGGGACGAACGGCACCTGTCCCTCGCCCGGCCCGAGCCGGCGCGCACCGGTATCCATGAAATTCACCCCGGCCGCACTGATGTCGACCCGGATCTCGCCCGGACCTGGCTGCGGCGCAGGGCGCTCCGCGATCCGCAGCTCTTCCGGCCCGCCCAACCGATCAACGACAATCGCCTGCATTTTCGTGCACCTTTCTCTGAGTCGACATCCACACTTCCTCACATAAAATGGACCCGCAAGTACAAAAAAGAGGGGACGATGTCGACCGCTAAAGAGCCGCGCCGAGGCTGACCGCGAAGGGCGCCGCGACCAAGCGCCGCATCATCGAAGCCGCAGCCGCCGAGATCCGCGAACGCGGAGCAGCCGGCACCACACTAGACGACCTCCGCGCCCGCACCTCGACCAGCAAGAGCCAGATCTTCCACTACTTCCCCGGTGGCAAGGAGGAACTCCTGCTCGCCGTCACCGCCCGCGAAGCCGAAAGAGTCCTGGAGGATCAGCAGCCGCACCTGAACAACCTGAACACTTGGCAGGCATGGCAGGACTGGCGAGACGCGGTCATCCGGCGCTACCGGAAGCAGGGCGTCAACTGTCCCCTGGGCGTGCTGATCACCGAACTAGGTCGCACCACCCCGGCAGCACAAGCACTCACCGCACAACTGCTCGAACAGTGGCAGGCAGCCGTACGGGCCGGTGTCCTGCACATGCAGGACACCGGCCAGATCGACCGACGACTCGATGCGGACCGCACGGCAGCAGCACTCGTCGCCGCAGTGCAGGGCGCGAGTGACCATCCTGATGTCCACCGGCCACATCACCCACCTGGAAGCCGCGCTGGACACCACCCTGGCACTACTGCGCACCAGCGCCGGCCCGGCGAATCCACCCGCCTGAACGTTCGCCGATTGATCGCTTTCGCGACCAGCCCAACACCTGGACCTGCGCGCCCGGCCGGAGCGGATCAGGCCCGCGAGGCGGAAACACCGCCCCGCCAGGATCGCAGCGCTTCAGCCTGGAAGGTGCTCAGAAGTCAACTGCCGAGTACCCGGAAGGCACCGAAGAAGCGTCCACTGTCGACAATGAGCATTCGGTCGAACCGACTCCGCGGTGTCGTCGATCGGCGAGGTCGTCCATCGGTAGTCCGACCAACGGCTCACGAGAAAGTTGATCGCGAGCGCGGCGAGCCTTCGCCGACGCTGCCGCGACTCGACGCGAACGTGCTCAACGACGGCCAAGCGACAGGAGCGGCACACGCGGAAGGTCACATCCCCCACGATCACGCCACCGAGACAGACCTCCACCGCAGCCGGGCCAGCCGGGCGTTCTTCCGGCATCAGGACCAATTCAGCGTCCGCCACACCGTCATCGTCGGCCGCGCGCAGGCGACACGCTCGATGGATCTTTTCCCCGCTCCGCGCCCTGGAGTTCGCCATGCCGATCAGCCCGAGGGCGTGTTGGCCGAGAACGGCGGCATCGTCGGGGTCCCGCAGCGAGACCGAAGCCAGGGACGACAGGAACCCGGTGATCACCGGTATCGGGCCCGTCGGGTCCAGCCGGACGGTCGTCGCCCGCTGCGTGGCTCGGTCGCTGAGACCGCTGCGGGCCTGGAGCACGGTCCTGGGCATCTGGACGACCAGTTGCTCGAACGGGTCGGCGAAGATGAAGCCGAACGGGCGCGTGCTGTCGCAGAAGACCATCGACCCTGGAACGAGCTCGATCTCCCGACCGTCCTGGTTCACCGTGCTCCGCCCGGTCACCTGGATGGTCGCCATCAGATAGGCATCGTCTGCGCGGTCGACGAGTTCATCGACGCGACGGATCTCGTGGGCATCGGCCCGCACCGTGGACAGCTGCAGATCGGGTCCACCGGAGTGGTCGATGCTGGCACGGAACGCTTCCCGGCGCAGCACCGTGGCGGCGAGCGGAACGAACGTGCTGCTGATCAGCTCCCGCCACACGGCGAACGCATCCTGCGGCTCGATCCCGCGGGTGGACCATCGCGCCGACGTCGGCTCGGGCCTCGTGACGTCCGCAGCGGTCAGGACTTCGTCGTCGGCTGGCACGCCCGCGAACGTAGATTGGACGCGAGGTCGCTGCGCCCGTCGGACGACGCAGTCGGTGTACGCAACCTGACGGGCCAAGAGGAGGCGGGCGAGCGCCACCGGTGGCCGCAACGACAGCCGGCCAGGCATCACGCTACCCGCACCGGCGATCCTCCACCGTCGCACCGAACAGCAGGTCGTAGCCGTCGCCGTCGCCGGTCATCGGGGCCGACTCCCTGGGAGTGCGTTTCCGTCGAGTGGTCAGAGTTGTGTGCTGCGCGGCGGGGTGGCGGTCCCGTGGATCAGTTCGGACTGGGCCGCGAACGCATCTGCGGCCAGCTTGCGGATCAGCGGGCGGGCCTCGGGTGGCATGTTCGCGATCGCGGCGTCGACGATCTCCGGGTCACCTTCGTACATCAACATCCCGAACGAAAGTGAGATGCCTTCGGAGTCGAGGTCGGCGCCCGCAGCTGCGGTCTGGACCACACGGTTCCACTCGGCCGCCGTGATGTGCCGTTCCATGAGTGGAACGGCTGTTGTCTCCTCGGTGGTCATGTGCTCACGGAGCAGGGGGAGCAGTGTGTCGAGGGCGTCCGCGAGCGCGTCGCGAGCCTCGACGTCGGCGGTGGCGCGCCAGGCCTCGGTAGCCGCGTCGACATCGGTCGCAGCCTTATCGAGCTCCTCGTGCTGTGCCTCCATGAGCGCGATGACCGCAGCGACCTCGGCGCCGCCCCTTTCCCGTAGCAACGGCCAGTTGTGCAGGTCCTCGCTGTGGTGATGGTGATGCAGGACGGCACTCACGTTCGCGATGTGGTCGGCGACGAGCTGTGCACGAGCCCTATCGCCGGCCGCGACCCCGCGCACCACTCGCGGCATCAGCCCGAACTCACGCCGGAACATGTTGTGCACCATGAGCATCTCGCGGCCGTCAAACGGCACCTCGTCAAGTGCGTCGTTGGGTGCTTCTTCGCTGGTTGTCACAAGGCTCTCCATCAGCGTTGGCTGCGCGCATGTTCGGGACCGCAGCAGTGGGCGTTGGGGCACGGTCGCGATCACCGGTCGGAAAGCACGGGCGAGAGATGCGACGTCATTGTGCAACAACGTTGTATCACGCTCTTGCGAGCGTCGACCGTCGGGATGCGTTGCCGGTGGGTTGCGCCCGTCGGTGCCGTCTCAGGCGGGACCGGGTGTGGGGACGGGCTCGCTCGGCAGAAGCTCCAGCAGGGCGAGGGCTGCACGCCGGCCGCGCTCGGCCGGCCAGGTCTGGGGGTCCTCGACGCTGGAGATGTTGAAGCCGCGCAGCAGCAGGTACAACATGTCGGCGCGCCGGTGGGGATCGATGATCCTTGCTTCCACCAATGCTGCGACCAACGCGTCCCGCTCGGCATGAGCCTCCTGCCGAACCGCCCTGTCGATGGCCTCGTCCGAGCCGCGCATGGCCAGCATCTCGACCCACATCCTGCGGAAGACGTCGTATCTGGCGGTTCCCGTGGTCCACCACTCGACCAAGGTTGTCAGCCGTTCGCGGCCGGTCGTCCCGGACGCGATCCCAGCCAGCTGGGTACGCCACATCTGCTCGGCCTGCCGGACGGCGTTAGCCATCAGCTCGCCGCGGGTTCGTACGTAGTGGGTGACCTTGGTCGTCGAGCCACCCAGCCGCGCAGCGACGGTGCGGATCGTGACCGCTCGGGGACCGTGCTGCTCGGCCTGGGCGATGGTCGCTTCGGCGATCGCGTTCAGTCGAGTTTCGGCGTCGACATCCAGTGGCATCCGTCCACCCTAGATTCCAAGGTCAGCAACGGTGGCGGCGCGACCCGAGGTGGTGTGAACGGATGGGTGCCTGTTGATCATCACCCATGTGGGACCGCCTCCTCGGATTTGCAGTGTCCGTTCGCAGGGGCTGTCGAAGCGCGGATGGTGAGTGTCAACGGGAGCGTAGCTGGAGTAACGGCGGCGCCGTTCATGTGGTCAATCAGGGCCAAGGCTGCGCTCTCACCGAGTTGCGAGGCGGGGATCATGACGGAGGTGAGCTCCGGCGCCAGGTAACGGGTGAGATCGGTGTCGTTGAACCCGACGACCGACAGGCTGGCAGGAATGGTGCGCCCCAGCTGTGCGCATGCCCGGTAGACGCCGGCGGCGAGAAGGTCGTCGTCGCAGAATATCGCTGTGACGTCAGTTGATTCGAGAAATGTGTACGCTCGACGCGTCGATTCGTCGAGGTCGAACCGCGAACTATAGTGCCATTCTGGGTCCAGATTGCAGCCCCGTTCGGACAGCGCAGCGGCCAGATGACATGCGCGGAGGGCAAAGGTGTCACGCGGGTAGTCTGCGCGGGCGTGTCCTATGCGCGAATGTCCAAGCTCTGACAGGTGGTCGGCGACTTGTCGCATCCCGTCGGCGAGGTCGATGTCGATCGCAGGCTTGTCATGGGAATCGGGACTTTCGACGAAGACCAGATGATCGATTGCCTCCGCCAGGGTACCGGCAACATCGGAAGCCTCAGCATAGACGATGGCGCCGGCGAAGAGCTTCGTTCGATTCATCTCGACAAGACGGCTGATCCAATCCGGATCGTATGCGGTATCGATGAGCAGGACTGCCATGCCGGATCTGCGGGCGGCGCGTTCCGCTCCGAGGAAGACACTGCCGAAGTACCCATTCCGCACGTCCGGCACGGCCAGACCGATCACCTGTGGCAGTCCGCCGCGCAGGACGCGTGCCCAGGTGTTGGGCCGGTAGCCGAGCTGGGCGGCGGTCCGCTCGATGTGCTCCTGGGTCCTGGCGGACACACGGCCAGCAGCTCGGCCGCTCAGAACGAGGGAGACGGCCGTCTGTGACACACCTGCGGCTCGTGCGACATCCACGCTGGTCACTTGCCCGCTACGACGGTGCTCGTGGTTCATCGAGGGCGCGTCGTTCCCTTCGTCTGACTGGCCCGGAGGTTGGACGATACCAGCCAGCTTCTTGACGGATGTGGGCCCGCCGCTTAGCGTACGCACAGCCAGTACTACGTAGTACTTCTTCGATCGACCGGTACGCGCTCGCCGCTGAAGTGTTACGTAGTACCTCATGTGGATCGCGAAAAGGAAGTCTGATCGGATGACGACGATGTCGAAGCGCATCGACTGGGTTCGGGAGCATTGCAAGTTGCTCCTCGGAATCTCCGAGGAGTACCGGCGGACCAGACCGTTCGAGGGCCTCAAGATCGGTACGGGTATACACATCGAAGCAAAGACTGTGGCGTTGCTTCTGACGCTTCAGGATGGCGGCGCCAACATCGTTTCAACCGGAAACCTCAACACGACTCAACCGGATGCGGTCGACGTGCTGCGCGCAGAAGGCGTCACCGTCATCGGACAGCCGACCAAGGATTCCGCCGAGCACAGTGCGTACCAGGACGAGGTACTGGCAGTACATCCGGACCTCATCCTGGATAACGGTGGTGATCTCTTCGTCAGATATCTGGACGACCCGTACCCCAATCTCCTGGGGGGAACCGAGGAAACCACATCGGGCCGGATGCGGCTGGCTCCGTTGCGGGACCGACTGAAGAAGCCGGTACTGGTGATCAACGACAGCCCCATCAAGCAGTTCGCGGAGAACGAGCACGCGGTCGGCCAGAGCGCGCTGGAGTCGCTCATGCGGTTCACCAACAAGGTCACCAACGGTGAGCAGGTGACGGTGTTCGGGTACGGCGCCTGTGGACGCGGGATCGCAGACAACTTCCGCGGTGCGCACGCCCGGGTATCGGTGGTTGACACGAACCCGGTGACACGCCTCCGGGCACACCTCGACGGCTTCGCCACGCCTCCACGCCACCTGGCGGTAAGCGAGGCTGATGTGATCATCACTGTCACCGGTGGTCATGACGTCGTCACGGTCGCGGATCTGCCGCGGATGCGGGACGGGGTGATCCTGGCCAACGCTGGCCACTTCCCGACGGAGATCGATGCCGCGGGGATTCTCGGTGCCTCGGACGTCGTCGACGTTCGCGAGTACTCCGACGACCTCATCACGGTGGCGTTGTCGGACGGCAAGCGGATCCACCTGATCTCCCGCGGGCACATGTTCAATCTCGCCGGGCCACGACCCCTGGGAAACTCGATCGAGTCCATGGATCTGGGATTCGCACTACAGGCCCGCTGCCTGGAAGCGGTCGCCCGCAAGGACGTCGATGCGTCAAGTTGCGTCGTTCCGGTTCCGGCGCAGATCGATTCCGCCGTCGCCAACAGCTATCTGGACCGCAAGTATTCCTACCAGAGCTCCTAGGATCTTCAATGCCGAAGAACATTATCCTGGACTGTGATCCCGGATATGACGACGCGATTGCGATGCTACTGGCCCACGGAAGCCCGGAGATCGAGCTACTGGCGGTCACGACCGTCGCGGGCAACCAGACCCTGGATAAGGTCACGCGCAACGCCTTGTCGGTGGCCACGCTCGCCCGAATGCGGGAGGAGATCGTCGCCGCCGGTGCGCACCGTGGGCTGGTCGAGCCACAGCACGTCGCCGACATGATCCACGGCGAAAGCGGGTTGGACGGCGTACGGCTGCCGGAGCCGGCGGTCGCCCTCAGCGCCCGTCACGCCGTCGACGTCATCATCGATCTGGTCATGGCATCGGAACCAGGGCAGATCACCCTCGTCCCGACCGGGCCCCTCACAAATATTGCACTCGCGGCCCGCAAGGAACCTCGTATTGTCGACCGAGTCGGCCAGGTGGTATTGATGGGCGGCGCCGCCCGAGGCGGCAACTGGAGCGCGGCAAGCGAGTTCAACATCGGGGCCGACCCCGAGGCGGCGCACATCGTGTTCGGCGAGCACTGGCCAGTAGCAATGATCGGACTCGACGTCACGCACCGTGCACTCGCTACTCCCGACGTGATCGACATGATCGACCGCGTCGACTCTCCCGTTTCTCGCTTCGCCGTCGACGTGCTGTCCTACTTTCAAAGCGCCTACTCCACATACTGGGGGGCCGACTCTCCGTCAATTCATGATGCGTGCGCAGTGGCCTATGTTATAGATCCCACCCTGGTTGAGACGGTGGATGTGCCCTTGCATGTCGAACTTCGGGGTGAGCTGACCCGTGGAATGACTGTGGCGGATTTGCGCTCCCGCCCCGATGGCGGCCCTACGACCAGGGTCGGTGTCTCCCTCGACCCAGAACGGCTTTGGAAGCACGTCATCGCCGCGATCGAGACCCTCAGCGAGGTAGCACGTTGACCTGGCGCATTTCACCGGCGGGCAAGGCGGGCAAGGTAGGCGGGCTGATGGCAGCTCTGCTGGCGGCGTGTATCGCCTACCAGCTCAATGCCAGCATGTTCAGTCCGGTTCTTGCCACGATGGCCCAAGAACTGCAGACCACCGACTCGGCGATCGCGCTCTCTCAGACGATATTCTTCACTGTCGCCGCGCTGTTCTCGTTGTTCCTTCCTCGGCTCAGTGACATCGTTGGCCGACGCAGAGTGCTAATCTGGGCACTGGTCGCAATGACCGTGGGTACCGTGCTGGGGGCAATTGCTCCGAGTGTTGAAATCCTCCAACTTGCCCGTGGCTTGCAGGGCGTCTCAGGAACAATCATTCCTGTCTGCTTGCTGATGTTGCAAGCCGAGGTTTCCGATCGTAAGCGGTCCGGCGTGCTCATGGGAATCCTCGCTGCCGTGAACGGCGGGATCGCTGGGATCGATGTGATATTCGGTGGACTGTTGGCCACCTACTTCGGTTTCCGCTCGGTGTTCTGGGTGATCGCGGTCGTCACGGTCGTGGCTGTTGTATTGGTTCTCGTCGCGACGTCGGAGTCACGTCCAACGCCGGACACGACGATGGACTGGGTCGGCGTGGTGCCGTTAACGATGGCTGTCGCTGCGTTGCTCGTTGCTCTCAACAATGCGCAGGACGTCAGGAGTGCCAATTGGATCTTCATCGCCGGTTGTGCAGTGTTCGGAGTTGTGGCCTTTGCCGTCTTCCACGGCGTCGAAAAGCGACGGCGGTATCCGCTGATCACACCTACCCGGATGCGGGAGCGTTCTACCTGGGCCCTGCTGCTGACGACGGTCCTGACGCTGACCGGCGTCTACGCCGCAGCTTACGGCGTGATCGCTTCGTTCGCGCAGGACGCCGATGTCGGTTTCGGGCTCGCAGCGGATGCCACCTCCGTCGTCCTACTCATGCCCTTCGCCGTAGCGGGCTGGGTAGTCGGACCCTTCGCAGGCAAGCTCGGGCCGATCGTCGGATACGGGCAGGTGATGCGTGGCGGACTTATCGGCTGCATCGTCGCGCTGGTCGGGGTGGCGACTCTTGGCCTCCACTCTCTTTCCGCATTGATCATCTGCACGATCATCCTCGGCGTGGCTTACGTCGGCGTCGCCAACATCATGCTCAACGCCCTCGGCGTGCTTCTCTCTCCGAAGGATGCCCCCGGTTCACTGCCAGGACTTAACGCCGGTGCGTTCAACCTCGGAGCCGGCCTCGGATTCTCAGTTCTCACCGCAGTACAGGTCGCCTGGTCGCCAGCGTCCGGATCCTCGTCGGATGGCTATTTCTACGCAATCCTCGCGGGTATCGCGATCACCGCCGTCGCGCTAGCCGTATCGTTCCTCATCCCCACTCCGGCTGACGAAGCCGAGACCGACGCCACCACACGCGACGACGCCCTGCCTGTAGATGGGCAGCCCACCCGTAGGGACAGTCATTCGTAAAGCAGCGTCGGAGGGAGATCGCCGCAACATGGACTCGCCAACCCCACGAAAACACGCCCGGGGCGAGGTATGCGTCGTCGGCTCGATCAATGCCGATCTCACGATCAACACGGTGCGTCTACCTCAGCCAGGACAGACTGTCCGAGGCAGCCGCCTAACCATCGGTTCCGGTGGCAAGTCGGCCAACCAGGCCGTGGCGGCTGCCCGGCTGGGCGCATCGGTGAGTCTGATCGGCGCCGTCGGCGACGACGAGTACGGCAACACGTTGCTCTGCACCCTTGCGCGAGAAGGTATCAACATCACGCACGTGCGAACCTTGCCGAGCTGCGCAACCGGAACCGCATTGATTACCGTCGACGAACATGGCGAGAACACCATCGTTGTCTCTGCGGGCGCCAACGGCCTCCTCGGAGCCCGCGATATCGAGGCGATTCGAGAAACGCTTGCCCAGACTGCGGTGGTCGGGTTGGCGTTCGAGATCGAGGACAGTGTACTGCTCGCAGCGGCGCAGGCTGCTCATCACGCCGGTGTCCTGACGGTGCTCAACCCCTCTCCTTATCGATCGCCGGATGCAGATCTGTTGTCCATGGTCGATCTCGTCGTCCTCAACGAATACGAGTTGGCTCAGATGGCGGGAGCTGACCGAGTTGGACAGTCGTGGGATCACGTGGCGCACGCCCTATTCGATCGACATGGGATTCGACGGATTGTCGTGACTCTAGGCGCCCAAGGCGCGGTTGTCCTGCACCAGCGCAGCCCCGATTCGGCCACGCCCGTCGACGTCGAACACATCGCGCCGATACCCGTGCGCGCCGTCGACACGACCGGCTGTGGGGATGCATTCCTCGGGGTGATCCTGGCTGGCATCGCCAGCGGTGCCACAATTATCGACTCCGCGCACGCTGCATCCGCTGCCGCCGCCTACGCCGCCACCCGCCCCGGGACGCAGTCGTCATATGCAACCCGCTCCGAGCTGCATGAATGGCTCGACGATCGGGCCGCGACCGTCTCCCGTGGCACCGTCGGGGACGACCTGCCGTGACCAGGCAGGCTCATGACGGGTGGAGCTGCCTGCTGGCCTTGACAGCTCCGAGGACCCTGGACGGGCTGTTGGTACCTGGTCTCAGTAAGCCCCAGTTGGCCGAGCTGCTGCGCAGCGCAGGCGCCATCGGATGGTCACTAGTAGCTCCCATCGGCGTAAACGTCGCATTACTGGACCAACCGGATGGTACAGTTTCAGCCCCCGATTCGACTTCACCGCGATCATCAACCCTCGCTGGTAGGCGGTCGCCAAGGAACAGATCACGGCCATGCTCGCCCCAAGACATGAGGCGGTGACCTCGGTGTCCCGGGGACACACTCCGGTCTTGTTGCCGATGCTCCCGACGGGATACCAGCGACGCTGGCCGGAAAGGACCTCTTCCAGAAGCTGGTCGCAATCCAGCGGCACACGGTGAAACGGATCTTCGACCGGCTGGTCGATGAGCAGTCGATGGTTGACGTGTCCTACCAGGTGGTGCGTGCCTACGTCGCGGCCCGTCGCGTGGAGATCCGCGCCCAGGCCGGGCGGGCGCCGGTGAACGTGTTCGTGCCGCAGTCCCATCAGCCCGCAGCCGAGGCGGAAGTCGACTTCGGCGAGGTCGTTGTCCGGCTGCGCGGCCAGCATGTGACCTGCTTCTTATTCTCGTTTCGCCTGTCGTTTTCCGGTAAGGCTGTGCACCGCGTCTTCCTCTCAGGTGGTCAGGAGGCGTTTTTCGAAGGGCACGTGCACGCGTTCACCGTGTTGGGCGGGGTGCCCACCGGCAAGGTCCGTTACGACAATCTCAAGGCCGCCGTCGCGCAGGTGCTGGGCTTTTCCCGGCAGCGCATGGAAAACGAGCGATGGACGGCGTTTCGGTCCCACTTCGGTTTGGAGGCGTTCTACTGCCAGCCCGGCATTCGCGGTGCTCACGAGAAGGGCGGGGTGGAGGGAGACATCGGGTGGTTCCGCCGCAACCACCTGGTCCCCGTCCCTGAAATCGACTCGCTGGACGAGCTCAACGCGTTGATCGACCAGTGGGACCGTGACAACGATGACCGCCGGATCGGGACGAGGCCCCGCACGATCGGCGAGTACTTCGCCGTCGAAAAGCCGCTGCTGACACCACTGCCGGATGAGCCGTTCGAGACCGGGCGATGGTTCAGCCCGAGGGTGGACCGCTATGCCCAGATCAGCGTCCGCACCAACCGCTACTCGGTGCCGGTCAAGCTGATCGGCCGCCAAGTCCGAGTGTTACTGCACGCCTCCTACCTCATCGTCTACGACGGCCAGACCGAGATCGCGCGGTACGAACGGCTGCTGGCCAAAGCCGGCGCGCGCCTGGAACTCGACCACTATCTGGAGGCCCTAGCCCTCAAACCCGGTGCGTTGCCCGGGTCAACCGCACTGGAACAGGCACGCGCCTCGGGCAAGTTCACCCCGGTCCACGACGCCTGGTGGGCCGCTGCGAACAAGGCTCACGGCGACGCCGCCGGAACCCGGGCGCTGATCGAGGTGTTGCTGCTGCACCGGCACCTTCGCCACGAGCACGTCGTCGCCGGCCTTGCCGCAGCGCTGCGCGCTGGAGCGCTGACCGCGGATGCGGTGGCGCTGGAAACACGCAAGATCGCCGACAACGAAGACGTCATCGACGAACAGGCGCCCGAAAGCACCTCACCGCAGGCGACAGTGACATCGCTGACGCAGCGGCGCCTGGCGCACCTGCCCTCGGACACCCGGCCGCTTCCCTCTGTCACCGCCTACGACCAGCTCCTACGCCACCGCCCCGTGAAAGGAAGGTCATGAGCCCTCACCGCCCACGCCCCCGAGGTCTGACCGGCAAGCCGCCGACACCGCTGTCGACCAGGCCTGCCGCATGCTGCGCCTTCCTACAATCCGCGCCCAGTTCACCGAGATCGCCGACGCCGCCGCCCGCGAGCAGATGACCTACCGAGGATTCCTGGCCGAGCTTCTGATGGCCGAGTGCGACGATCGCGCCCGCCGCCGATCCGAACGCCGCATCAAGGCCGCGGCGTTTCCCCGCGAGAAGTCCCTGCGCGCGTTCGATTTCGACGCCAACCCCAACCTCGATCCCGCCGTGATCCACACCCTGGCCACCTGCGAATGGGTCAAAAAGGGCTAGCCACTGTGTCTGATCGGCGACTCCGGCACCGGCAAATCCCACCTACCCATCGCCCTGGGCACCGAAGCCGCCATGGCTGGCTTCCGGGTCCGCTACACGCTGGCCACCAAACTCGTCAACGAACTCGTCGAAGCCGCCGACGACAAGCAGCTGAACAAGACCATCGCCCGCTACGGACGAGTCGACCGGCTCTGCATCGACGAACTCGGCTACATGGAACTCGACCGCCGCGGCGCCGAGCTGCTCTTCCAAGTACTCACCGAGTGAGAAGAGAAGAACTCGGTCGCCATCGCCTCCAACGAAAGCTTCGGCGGCTGGACCAAGACCTTCACCGACCCACGGCTCTGCGCCGCGATCGTCGACCGGCTCACCTTCGGCGGCACCATCATCGAAACCGGCACCGAGTCCTACCGACTCGCCCAAACCCGAGCCCAAGCCACTCAAGACGACACTGCATGATCCACAACTGACGTCACTTTCACCAACATTGATCACGACGAAGCCCGGGCACGTGATGCCGGAAACTACCGACAAGTGACGTCACTTCACACCGTCAAAGTCGGTCCGGACCTCGTCGGCCGCTAACCTTCCCGATCTGCCCGTCTCCACCTACGGCGCGACCTTACGTGCCCCCGTGCCTTCGTGGCCGCGCAGCCGGAGGCTCTGCGTGCTGCGGCCGTTGATGCTGCGCAGGCCCAGGCTGCTTCAGCGACGCTCGATGCGTCGGCGGCTTCGAGGACCAGCGGGTCTACCCCGGCCAGGCGCAGCTCGCCGGCCAGCAGTAGACCGACCGGTCCGCCGCCGACGATGAGGACATCAGTCATGAGAAACTTCCATAGCGAGATCTATGTCATAAATTCAGATAAATTCCCAGCGGCCCGTCTCGGCGTCAGCGGTCACTAACCGTGCACGCATCACGGAAGCTGAGCCAGAACCGTTCAAAGCGAACAAAGCCAACGGCTCGGCCGGTGGCCACAGTTCGTCTGGCACCACTTGCGGCTACACCGCATCCACCAACGGTCGCCAGTGGGTCATGCTCGTGATTGTCACTGGCGAAGCACACCAAGCTCGGCCGTGACGAGCATTCCTGTGCACATCCGATGGTGGGGCACGGCAGGCTGTGCCCCACCATCGGATGTGCGGTGGTCAGTCCTTCGCGACGAGTTCGCGGACGGCGGGCGCGACCTCGGCGGCGAAGCGGCGGAGGAAGTCGGGGGAGCTGGCCTGGAACAGGAAGAACGTGTCGATCTGTCCAGCCAGCACAAGCTCGGCTAGCTGCTGGGCCCAGACCGTGGGCGGCCCCTGTAGGAATCCGGAACCGGCACCGAACTCGCCCTCGATGTTGTAGCCGCGGCGGATGCTCTGCGGCGACCGGCCAGCGGCCTGCGCGGCCTCGTCGATGACTCGGTTGGCGTTGGGCAGAGCCTCGGGGGGAAAGAAGGGGGAGCTGGAGATCCAGCCGTTGCCGATGGCGCCTACGACACGGAGCATGCGAGGTTGATAGGCGCCGAACCAGATACTGATCTCGTGCAGCGGCGGGGGACCGGGCCGAGCGCCGCCGAGCCGATAGTACCCGCCTCGGAATTCGACGTCCTCTTTGGACGTCCACAGTGCACGGATGAGGTATGTGGCCTCCTCCAACGCCTCGATGGACTGCCCGGCGGTGCGCATAGGGCCGCCCTCTGCGACGATGGATTCCCACATCTGCTGCGCCCCGGCGCCGAGCCCAAGCTCGAACCGGCCGCCGCTGAGGATGTCCAGGGTGGCGGCGGTTCGCGCGACCATGGCGGGCGGCCGAAGCGGCAGATTGAGCAGGTTGGGCATTACCGTGATCCGCCGCGTCCTGGCCACCAGGGTGGACAGCAGCGCGATGGTGTCCAGGCGCTCGGGCCAGTACGGGTGGTCGGACAACGTGACGACATCGTAGCCAAGCTGTTCCATGAGCTCGGCCAAGCCGACGACGTCCTGCGCGCGGTCCGCACTCTGATCCAACAGCGCGCCGAACTTCACCTCGGTCATCACGCCACCTCGCCGCGAACGCCGATCCGCGCCGGGGTGGCGGTGCCGTACACCCGCTGCGCGTGCGCCGCGTAGGACTGCGGAGCCAGGTCCCCGATCACGCCGCTGACCTCGGGCGGCATCTGGGCGATGATGTCCCGCACTGTGTCGGGATCGGCCTCGTACGCCATCATCCCGAAGATCAGTGGCATCTGCTCGTGCGCGACGTCGCCGGCGCTGTCGGCGAGCATCTGGCCCCACTCGGCCGCGGTGATGTGCTTCTCGATCAGGGGAAGTGCGAGGTCCTCCTCGTTGGCGAGGTGTTCGACGAGCCGCTCGTGCAGGCGGGCCATGGCGTCGGCGAGGGCCTCGCCCCGCGGCGCGTCGGCGGTGCCGCGCCACCGTGCCAGCCCGGCACGGACCTCGTCCAGCAGCGCGTCGATGGCCCTGTGCTGCTCCTCCAGCACCCGTACCACCGGCTCGGCCTCTGCGCCCACCCGCTCGACCAGCCGTGGCCACACGTGTTTGTCCTCGGCGACGTGGTGGTGGTGCAGGCTGTTGTCGACGATCTGGAGATGGTCGGCCACGGTCGCGGCGCGCTTGACGTCGCCGTCGGCCACGTCGCGGATGAGCGCCGGGGCGAGTCCGATCTCGCGCCGGTACATGATGTGCGCCATGTGCATGTCACGCACGTCGACGAGAGGTTCGTTGATCATGGTCGCTTTCCGGTGATTTTTCTGTACGACTTCTACAATTCGGACTGTAGTGATCGCACACCACGGCGGAAAGAAAATGTCCAGTATACGAATTCGGTTATCCGCGAAGCGTACGCAACGGCTTCTGTCCAAATTTCGCCTCGTATGCGGCGGCGAATCGGCCCGGGTGGGCGAAGCCCCAGCGGCGGGCGACCGAGGCGACCGAGGCGACATACGGATCGGCGGCACGGAGCTCTTCATGCGCCCGGCGCAGCCGGACGTCGCGTAGGTACTGCATCGGCGACATGCCTAGATGCTGCTGGGATGCCTTCTGCAGGGTGCGCGCGTTGACGCCGCAGAGTTCGGCCAGCACCGACAACGTCAGTGGTGCCCGTGGGTCCGCCTCGATGACGTCGATGGCGGTGCGGATCGCCGCCGGCCGCGCCGCCGCGACCGACGTGACGAGCGCCCCGGTGTGCGAATGGGTCGCCGCGAGCAGAAAGCCGTTGATCACGCTCTCCGCCAGCGGGGCCGCGACCAGCGGCTGGGTCAGTAGGTTGTCCGGGGCCGTCGCAAGCTGTCGGTTGACCGAATACAGCAGGTCAGCCCAGCCACGACCGTAGCCATCAGCCGTGTCTATGATCGGGTCGAAGCTGGCTCGGTTCAACACGCGGTCGCCGATGAGCCTGGCCATCGCGGTTTCCAGCGCCGGCGCATCGATGCGAATACACAACGCCCGGTAGTCTGCCGGCCAGCGGCTGAAGAACGACCCGCCACCCGGCTGGTACACCGCCAGCGAGGTGCGGCTGACCAGCATGTCCACACCGCGGTGCCGCGACTCGAACCGCCCCGAGATCGGCAGTTGGACGTAAAAGTCCGTGCCGACGTCTTCGCATTCAAGCCGCAGCTCGTCCTGAAACGTCACCTCGCCGATGTGGACGGGCCCGAGATCGGCGAATCGGTACGTCGACACCGTGACCTCGTCCTGCGGCATGGATTCGATCGTCAAGGAGTTAACGAGCATCCGATTCCTCCGAAACCAGCTTGGTCTGACACGTCTAGAATTTGAGCGTACTGCGATACGGGCCTGCGGCTCGTGCCGCCGTGACCGGCTCACGCCGCACTGCTCCGCGAAGCGTTCGCGACCGCGGGGACGTTCGACTGCCTGGGAATCACTCGCCGTGAAGCCCTTTGGCAAGCGGTGCCGTTGCCCGAGAACGCCCCGACCGGCTGTCCGGCACGGCTTTGGTCGGCCAGGCGCCGCCGCTGCCCGGCATGGCCCAGACTGAACTGGCTGCGGCCGACGTGTGGGCCACCAGCATCAGCCCCGGCACCTAGACGATCCAGTTGGTGCGCGATCACCTCGATCAACGCGGCGCCCTACCGATCTCTGGCCCGTCCAAGATCGATGACGGCACCCGCGTGCTGGTCGGCGGCGCTGTCACCCATCGGCAACGCCCAGCCACCGCGGGCGGCGTCACCTTCCTAAACCTCGAAGACGAAACCGGCATGCTCAACGTCGTGTGCTCGCAGGGGTTGTTTTTCCGGAGTAAGCGAACAATTCGGTCGAGCCCAGCTCTCTTGGTACGCGACATACTGAAGAATGTCGACGGGCCAATTAATCTGATAGCCGACAAAGTGTGTCAACGGCAGCTGAATCTTGGATCTGGCACCGGAAACCGTGCCAGATCCAGTATTCACCCGTCCACGACACGCCGGTGACTTGCGTCGGCAGGGGTATTTGGCAGGCGCAAAGCCGTTGCGGCGTAACTAACTTCGCCGTCGTTCTCCACTGGCTGACGTCTGGATTTTTCTAATGAGGATCTCTCGGCCCGCCGGGCACCACTACGCATGCGGCCGGGCGAGTACTTGCGACCTTGGAGAGCTTGGTTCTGAAGCTCCGTCGCTGTCTTGTCCACCCGCGCTGTCGGCGCGTACCGCACTTGGAAGAGACACGCAGAGCCGGACGTGATTAACACTCGCGGTCTCCCGCATCACGCGGCCGCGATCGACTCGGTTGGTCGCCACCTGGCCGACCGGGAATTCCCGACTACCGTCCGTGGCTACCGGGATCTGCTGCAGTGGATGCGCTCGTAGGGCAGGCTTGCCACAGTCGGAGTGGAGGTGCCGGGGCCTGCGGAGCCGCGCAACCAGAAGACCGCTATCGAGATCTTCGGCTACGTATCGGAAGGGACCTGCTTCGAGAGGAGGGCCTCATTGGCACTGCAGGATCCTGGTATGCGTGTCGGCGATCCGCCGGAGCCCGATCTCACCCCGGGCGAGTTGGTCGACCGGGCGGTGGCGCTGCGTGGGAGGTTGCGTGAGCGCCAGGATGGGTGCGAGCAACTGGGCCGTCTTCCCGACGCGACGCTGCAGGACTACCTCGACGCTGGCTTCTACCGCGTCATGCAGCCGCGGCGGTTCGGCGGCTACGAGTTCGACCTGGACACCTTCCTGCGCGTCACGGTCGAGCTGTCACGCGGCTGCCCGTCGAGCGGCTGGGTCTTCGGGCTCATGGCTACGCACAACCTCATCGTCGG
>NZ_JALBWV010000104.1 GCF_022678645.1 Saccharopolyspora soli
CTCACAACCAGGGTCACCGGACAAAGGGGTCAAAATTCGGATGCCACGCCGGGGTCAGTATTCACGTGCCGCCGACAAAGGATTCTGCTGGGCGGCTACACGTTGCTACCCCTCGTAGAGGCAATGCGGACCCGTGGTTTCACCGGACGCACCGGGTCGACTGGGTTGCTACTCCTCGTAGGGGCGATGCGGACTGGTGACCATGGCGCTGGCCATGTTTCTGGACTACATGTTGCTACCCCTCGTAGGGGCGATGCGGACGCGTGCGCGGCCACTGCTGGACCTGTTCGCCTCGTTGCTACCCCGCGTAGGAGCGCAGCCGGTCCACGCGCTCGTCCGGACTGCCGACCGGGTGCAGCGAGCACACAACTCGGCGTAAGCCACCGAGTCGCGAATGAGACGAGGCCGCCCGTCGATCGGTATGTGGGCAGCCAGTCCTGCCGCCAGCCACCCCGGCATCGCCTCGCGCAACTCGCGCACCGCCTGCGCACGGTCGTCCGCGACATAGCCCAGCACAGCGGAGACATGCCGCACGGACCCCGGATCACGCCCCGCGGCAGCGGCCCTTTCCGCGTACCGCGCGACCATTTCCGCCTTCTCCTCGTCGCCGATGTGCATGCCCAGCAACATCGGCAAATCCTCGAACCGCAGCCTCCTCCACAGTGGATCGTGACGTGCAGGCGACGGTAACCGGCGGCCCCGGTCGTGACAGTTGAGGGACGAGCGGCACCTCGGGATTCGTCGTGTCGGGACATTTTGTTTCGGGTCGTCGCGGACCTTTGGACGTATGCACGAACGACTGTAAGGCCCTACCGTTTGGTCCTGTCAGACCTTCGCTGGCCCAAACTGACCGAGTACCTGGAAGCAAACCTCAACTCTGTTGTCGGTATCGGTTCGGCCGAGGTGCGACTTGACTCGATGCCCGACGAGTACGCCGCTCTGCTCGAAGATCCCGAACTGCTGCATGTGCTCGTCAACGCGCCAGCGCCCCTGACGCCCGCTCTTGTCAGGGCGTGCTGCGGCGCGACCGCTTATACCGAGCTCGACTCTGGGCCCGACGCAGCGGGGCGTTGACTACGCCCCGCACAGCTACAGCGGGACAGACAACCCTGTCCCGAAGCCGATGACACGCTACACACGCCGTGACAGCCGCTCGGGCACAGGAGAAACAGCAAAAAGCCCTCTGCCTCAACCGTTTTCGGGAAGCAGAAGGCGTGTAGTTAGCGTGCAAGTCCCCCCTCGGACACAAATGCGTAGCAGATTCGCTACACGTAGACAGTATTCACTTCAGTTCTGACAGGGCGGTTGGCGCGGTATGCGCTGCCGCCTTGTTGTGCTTGTGCTGCGGTGTGGTGGCGTGCCCTTGTGGGGGTGGTCGCCGTGGGTGAGATCACGATACCCGGCGGTGGTGCCACCGCACGCTGGCCGCTCCCCTGGTGGATCCGGTGCGAACCCCGCGTCACGGGTGTGGCACCGGGTGCCGCTGGCTGAGCTCGCACCCCGCCTCGCCAGGAGGCGGCTGGGGCGTGCGCGGTGGCCACGGTTGATGCGCGGGGCCCGGTATCGAACCGCTCGGCGGTGCGGGCCTTGGGATGGGCTGCGGGGATGCGGCTGGAGATCCGGGCGGTGTCCGGGTCGGTCCTGGTGCACCCAAGCGAGGACGGCCTGTTCACGCTGGCCAAGCAGGGGTATATGCGGCTGCCCGCGGTAGCCCGGCACTGGTGTGCACTGGAGGTGGGCGAGAAGGTCCTGCTCGTCGCCGAACCACAGCGCAACACCCTGGTGATCCACACTATGTCTACTGTGGAGAGCCTCGTCACCGGCTACCACGCCTGCCTGTTCGGGGGTGAGGCGTCATGACCAGCGACATCTCCCCCAGTGCCGATCGCCCGGAGGTCGAAGCGGCCCGCCTGGTGCTGGAACGGATGGGCGTCACCCCCGCTGACCTGCTGGGCGGCACGGTGCAGCGGTCCGCGGCGCCGACGTTCGCCGACTACATCCCCAAGGTCTCCGCAGTCGTCTCCGACGGCACCCGCCGCGTGTACTCCTCCTACTGGAACCGAATCATCGACCAGTGGGGTCAGCGGACCCTGGACGAACCGACCGCCTTGGAGATCAAGCAGCTCGCCGAACACACCCGCACCCAGGTAGTACGGCGGCGCAACGCCCGCGGCGGCCGCGGCGCGGCCGAGCACCTCATCGCCGCCCTGCGATGCGTGTACAACCACGCCGTCGACGACGGACTCATCGCCGAAGCCGACAATCCCGCCCGCCGCGTGGCCAAACCCCGGCGTCTGCCCAGTACCCGCCGGAGTCTGCCAGAGTCCGGGGTCGAAGAAGTCAACCGGGTCGCCGCCACCACCGGCAACGACCCCACCTTCGACGCCCTGTTGCTGCGGCTGCACACCGAGACCGCCTGCCGCCGTGGCGGCGCCCTGGCACTGCGCCCGCAGGATCTCGACCCGGCCCAGTGCCTGGTACTGCTGCGGGAGAAAGGCGACACGACCCGGTGGCAACCGGTCTCGCCGACGTTGATGCGGCACCTGCTGGACCACGCCGACCAACGAGGTGCGGCCGCGTCAGGCGGACAGCTGCTGCGCTACCGCAACGGACAGCCGATCACCACCCGCCGCTACGACCACCTCTGGAAACGCATCGGCCAACACCTGCCCTGGGCAGCCACCCAGCAGATCAGCACCCACTGGCTACGCCACACCACCCTGACATGGGTCGAACGCCACTTCGGCTACGCCGTCGCCCGCGCCTACGCCGGACACACCGACAGCACCAGCGGCGACACCGGCACGACCACCGCCTACATTCGCGCCGACCTCGACGAGGTCGCCACCGCACTCGCCGCACTCACCGGCGAACCACACCCCCTCGCACCAGAAGCACCCGGGTCTCGGGGAGGTCGAGCCTGATGGCCAGTCGGAGTTCCCGCTTTGCTGAGCTGAATCTGACCCGCGCGCAGGTGGCCGGCTGCCTCGCCTCAATGATCACCGGTGCCGGGCTCGCGGCCTACGGAGCCGCAGGCTCCTACCAGACACTCGCCGCACTGGCCGCCGACAAGGGACTACCCTTACCCACACTCGTCCCGGTCGGCGTCGACGGCGGCCTGTTCGGCGTCGTGGTGGTCGACCTCGTGCTGACCTGGATCGGCCACCCCATCGTCTGGCTACGCCAACTCGTCCGCCTCCTCGCCACCGCCACAGTCCTCGCCAACGCCGCAGCAGGATGGCCCGACCCGATCGCCGTCGGCCTGCACACAGCGGCACCGGTCATGCTGCTGGCGATGATCGAAGCCGCCCGCACCGTCCTGCTCCGCCGCATCGACGCCCGCACCCCCACCCTGCGAGACCGCATCCCCTGCCACGGTGGCTGCTCGCCCCGTGGCGCACCTGGCTGCTGTGGCGACGCATGATCCTCTGGGACATCACCAACTACAACACCGCCCTACAAACCGAACTCCGCATCCGACACGCCACCAAGATCCTGCGCGCACACTTCGGACGCCGCTGGAAATCCAAGGTGCCCGCCGAAGTGAGCTGGCTCCTCGGCCGGCCTATCCCCCTCATGATCGGGCGGTGCCAGCAGGCACTGGGTGATCGCAACGCCACCCGGGCCGCGTATGTGCGGTCGCCGATCCGCGGGGGATATCGACGATCGCGAGGCTGACGAAGAGCGGGGGCGGCGAGGAAGACAGCTCCCTGGGACTGGGTCGGCGTCCAGCTCGCCAGGTTGCGTGCCACGGACGACGGAACCGCCGACCGGTTGCACGGCTACGACGTAATCCATGCCCCGCGCGGCCAGGCCGTGCCGGAACGCGGCAGTCTGGCCGTATCCGGCATCGGCGACCACGACCGGTGGTGCCAGTGACTGCTCGGTCAGTTCATCGAGGATCTCCAAGGCCAGCCGTCACTTTTCGACATGCCTGATCTCGGCGGGCATCCCAGTGCGAACCCGGCGCGGATCTTCGCGGTCGTCCCATCCTCTGGGGACAAACAGCCGCCACGACAGTGGGCACGACGCCTCGTCGGTGACCCCGTGCACGCTCACCCCGACCTGGCAGTTGGCCTGCTTGCCCAACGCGCCGCAGTACTGACGCGCCACGGCCACCGATTGATCACCGGACTTGGGAAACGACACATCATCGCCCCCCACGCCTGCGGGCCGATCGCGCCGGTCATCTTGGCTGCGATGGTGCGCAACACCGGCTCGTGGTCCTACGGCGACTGATTCACAAACTGTTGCAGGGCCTGCATGTTCCCGTCCGGTAACCGCTCGGCCATCGGCTGCATCGACTTCCGCGGACCGTCCAGCATCAACCCCCGCAGATAGCAATCCCCCTGCCGACGCTGATCCCGGCGCGGCACCGAGACAAACCGAAGTACTACTAGCGCCAAGACGGGTGATTCGGCCGCGATCCCGTATCGGCCGGTCACCACGGTCGCGCCGGATCGCGCGACTTGATCGGCGAGGCGGCCGACGAGATCCTCGCGTGCGAGCGGACCGACCTGTGTCTCCGGTTGCGTTCGGATCACCGTCCACGAGAGCTCCGACGGCCTCGGCGAGGGCCATCCGGAATTCGTCAAAGACCGGACGGGAGACGATGAATCGCTTGGCGGATATGCAACTCTGGCCCGCGTTGGCGAGCCGTGCCCGGACGGCGGCGGCAGCAGCGGGCAGATCGGCGTCCTGCATGACGATGAACGGATCCGACCCACCGAGCTCCAGCACGGATTTCTTGATCGCACGACCTGCCCGCGCGGCGATGGCCGAACCGGCGCGGTCGCTCCCGGTGACCGTGACGGCGTCGGTCCGCGGATCGTCGATCATGCCTGCGACCATGGCAGGAGTGTCCTGTTCGGATAGAAGCACGACGCCGAAGAGTCCTGCAGGCAGGCCTGCCTCGGCGAACACCTCCGCCATTGCCAGGGCGCACCCGGAGGTGTTGGGTGAGTACTTGAGCACAGCCGCGTTACCGGCGAGCAGTGCCGGTGCGGCGAACCGGATCACCTGCCGCAGTGGGAAGTTCCACGGCATGACCGCGAGCACTGTGCCGATGGGCTCGTAGGTGAACCAGGCGTTCGGGGCCACGTGGTCGTCCGCGAGCATGCTCTGGCCATGCGCGGCGTAGAACTCGCACGCGACCGCGCACTTGTCGACCTCAGCGGCCGCTTCCGCGAGCGGCTTGCCCATCTCGGTCGTGACCAATGTGGCCAGTTCGTCCTTGCGCCGCCGCAGAACGGAGGCCGGCCGCAGCAACACGTCCGCACGATCAGCCCCGGGCAGCCCAGTCATTGCGTGCTGACGTGGCCGCAGCCAGCACAGTCTCGACGTCGGTTGTCTCGTACTCGGCGATCAACTGACCGGTCGTGGGTCACCGTTGTTATCACGCCAAAGTCCCCACCACCGCAGCGGTCACCGACTTGGTGCCGCTCGTCGCGGTCCCATCGGGATTCAGCCGTACGGCGCCGCTGCGCAGTGCATCCCGGACCGCGCTGCGGATCCTGTCACCCGTGGGTCGCTCACCGAGGTAGTCCAGCATCATGCCGGTCGCAAGGATCTGCCCCAGCGGGTTGGCCCGGTCCTGCCCCGCGATCGCCGGTGCGCTGCCGTGGATCGGTTCGAAGTACGCCTGTGACTCGCCGATGTTGCCACCTGGGCAGAGCGCCACTCCTCCGATCGTGCCGCCACCGAGATCGCTGAGGATGTCGCCGAACATGCTCTCGGTGACGATCACGTCGAAGTGTTCGGGGGACATCACCAGCGCCTGCGCGGCCGCGTCGACGTAGAAACATTCGGCCTCGATGTCCGGATACGCCGCGGCGACCTCGAGAAACACGCTGCGGAAGAAGTACATACTGCGCAACACGTTCGCCTTGTCGACACACGTGACCCGGCGGATGCCATCGCGTGGTGCGCCTGACCGGTGAGACGCCAACTCGAAGGCGTGGCGGGCGATACGCTCGCATCCAGTCCGCGTGACCAGCAGGGTGTCAGCCATCGCCTGGGTGTTACCGACCCCCTTGCCCCGTCATGGCGGAGCCTTCGGTGCGGTAGGTGCCCGCACCGCCGTGGACCTCGATCAGCTCGATCGGGAAGTCAGCGACGGCGTCGAGCACGGTGAGCGCCGAGTCGACCAGTTCCGGCCCGATGCCGTCGCCCCTGATCACCGCGACGCGGTACTTCCTTGCGGGCAAAGGAGTCTCCCTTTCTTCATGAATGGTCGTGCCAGGACGTGGCTACCAGCCCTCGGTCAGCACGCGTTCGAGTGCGTCGGCGAAGAAGTCGGCGTCGGCGATGGTGATGCCTAGTGGTGGTTTGACCTTGAGGACGCACAGGCGGTCTGACGTCGGCTGCATGATGACGCCGAGTTCGCGCATGCGTTCGCAGATGGCTGCTGTCTCCGCCGTTGCCGGCTCCAGAGTCTCACGGTCGCGTACCAACTCGACACCGATGTAGAGACCCATGCCGTGCACCGCGCCGATGATCGCGTGCCTGTCGGCGAGGTCGAGTAGTCGCTGGCGGAGATGCGCGCCGACCATGCGGGCATTCTCCTGCAGGCCCTCGTCCCGCAGCACGTCGAGAACCGTGAGGCCCACGACGCTGCTGACCGGGCTGCCGCCCGCGGATGAGAAGAAGTAGCCTTGGCTGCGGTAACCTGCGGCGATCTCGCTCGAGGTGATGACTGCGCCGAGTGGATGCCCGTTGCCCATCGCCTTGGCCGCAGTGACGATGTCCGGCACGACGTTCTGTTGCTCGAAGCCCCAGAAGTGTTCACCGAGCCGGCCGTACCCCACCTGCACCTCGTCGGCGATGCAGAGCCCGCCAGCATGTCGGACAGCGTGGTAGACCGCTGCCAAATACCCGTCTGGCAATGCGATTCCTCCTGCGTTGCCGTAGAACGACTCGCACAGGAACGCGGCCGGCGGCCTGCCGGCGACGACCATGTCTTGTACGTATGCCACGCTGTCCTCGGCATATCGGTGGGCGTCGGCACCGCGGTGGTCACCACGGTAGGCGTTGGGTGCCGCGAGCGAGTGCACCCATGCGGGCCGGGTCCCCAGGGCGTTGGGGTTGTCGGCCACAGAGGTCGAGAGGGCATCCGTGGCGTCGGACCATCCGTGGTACGCCTCCCGCACAGCGAGCACGTCCCGGCGGCCGGTGTTGGCCCACGCGAGCCGTAGCGCCAGGTCTACGGCCTCGGTGCCGCTGTTCACCAAGAACACCGTGTCGAGCGGCTCCGGGCAGAGGGTGGCGAGGCGTTCGGAGAACTCGACCACGGCGCGGTAGTGGAACCGCGAGTTGGTGTTGAGCAGCCGCCATTGGCGCTCGACGGCGTCGGCGAGCCGTGGATTCCCATGTCCGAGGATCGCCACGTTGTTGACCATGTCGAGGTACGACCGGCCGTCCACGTCGAACAGATGCTGCCGCCAACCGCGCTCGATCTGCGGCGGTGAGGTGAAGTAGTGCTCCTGGACCGGAGCGAACGACGAACTACGCCGTGCGAGCAATGTGGGCACGTCGACGGCGTTCTCATCACGATGCCCACTCGGGTCGATCAGCGGAGTCGGATCCGGGCACACTTGCGCCCACGCTTCGGCCATGGCCGCCGGCACGAAAAACGGTGGCCGGCTCGCGAGCCGGCTGACCTGGACACGCAAGGACAAGGGCTTGTGATCACCGGAAACCCAGCCGACGGGATCGCCAGCCTTCAGGACGGTGGCCGCGGCTTGGAAGTCGCCGGAGAGCCACAAGGTCTGGTCATCAGGGCCGCGGAGCGCAACGGCGTTGTTGTGGATCTCCACAGTTCCTGACCAGGGAGCGTGAATCTGCCGTGGCTCGTTGACGAACACCTCGACACCGAGCCCGACGGTGGCTGGAGAGTCGAAGGAGTTTAGACTCGTCCGTGTCAATCTGGGGTGCAAGAACGGCACATAAGCCAGGTCCACCTCACCGGTCAGAGCGTTTGCCGCCATCAGCGCCTCGATTCCGTCTTCGAGAAACCGTCCGCTGTCCAGCGGCGGGCTGGTCGTCGAGATGTCGAGGCACGCGCACTCGCAGTCGACGACCACAGGCTCGCCTGCGGCAGCTCGGCGACCGGCAGCAGGCCGGATCGCGGAGCCTACGAGTTCGGTCATGACCTTGATCGGTAGGGCGGTCGCAGCTTCGAAGATTCGCCATTCCCAGTCGAGGTTTTTCGACGCGTAGTTGTTGGCCACATCGAAACTCGTCTGGTGCTGGCCGCTGACCATCAAGGAGGTCGCCCGAAGCACGATCAGTGGCCACAACGCGTTCACCTCGTCGTCCGAGATGGGCCGGACCTGATTGAACGCGCGAATCGCCGGGAGGATGGCGGTCGGATCGTCCGCCGCGTAGGGCAGCAGTGACGAACAGGTCACCGCCAGTTCGGTGATACGCCAGCTCTGAGTCAGGTCGCCGAAGTCGATGATGCCGACGGGACGACGGCGCCCGTCGTCCCCGGCGATCGCAATCACGTTGTCGACCGTCAGGTCGCCGTGGACAGCCTGCACCGGGAGCCCGTCTTTGGCGGGCGCCAACGCCTCTGCCGCCGTGCGCGCTGCCTCGCGGGCGGACTCGGCTCCACCGGGTACGGAGACGAACTCCGCCAGCCGGGACACGACTTCATCGGCATGGCGGAGATCCCATTGGAGTTCACGCGGCGGGATCGCGCCGCCGAAGGCCGCGAGCGCGCGTGACGTCCGGCCCGCCAGGTCGCCGAGGGCGGCCACGGTCGCGGGGGCGAGGTATCGGGTGTTGCTCAGCACCTCGCCCTCGATGTATGTCACGAGTCTGGCCACCGTGGGCTGCCCATCGAGCGTCACGGACTGGATCGTGTGCCCGTCTGTTCCTTCCAGAGAGCGCGGAACCCGGATGTCCTGTTCACATCGCGCGAGGTGCGCCGCGACGTTGTCCTGTGCGTCGATGTCGGCAGCCGTGAACGCGGGATTGGACACCTTCAGCACCCAGGTGCCCGACGGGGAATCGATCTTGAAGTTGGCATCCTGCTGGCTGCCGAGCTCCTCAGCGACACCGACGATGCCGTAACGCTCCCGCACCAGCGCCTCGGCCTGGGCAACGGAGACGACCGGCGCTGCCAAGGCCTCCTGCTCAACGAAGTTGAAGCTGTGCGACATCAGGTTTCGTCCTGTAGGTGGATTTGGTGACGATGCGCCACAACGCTGGGATGACGTCGGTATCGACGGCCGCTGTCAGGGCCGCTGCGGTGGTCATGCTGGTTCCTCTCCCCTGCGCCGTGCGCGGATGATTTCGGCGAAGAAGTCGCGAACCGGTGGCAGGACATGTGAACCGCGGTGGGCTACGCCCGGGACGAGGACGAACCGCACGTCGATACCGTGCGCCACGAAGTCGCGTTCGAGCGTCCGGAGGCGTTCGATGCGGGTGCCCCCGGTCTTTTCGGCGCCGTCCATCCAGTTGGGTTCACCTGGGTTGTTGATCTCCCAGGTCTCGACATCCTGGTCGCCGACGACCATCAGGACGGGCACGCGGCGCAGTGCCTCGAAGTCGATCGGCTGACCGAAGCGCTCCTCGAAGTCCTGCGTGCCGAGCCACCACGGCAGCGCGTCGTCGAGCTGGGTGATCCGGCCAGGAGCGCCGATCGACACTCCGGCCAGACGGTCCGGGTGCAGGTAGAAGAAACGGTGCGCGAACTGGCCGCCACCGGAGAATCCGTGCAAGTAGAACTTCCCGGAGTCGACGGGGTAACGCTCGGCCACCTCGTCGACCATCGCCAGCAGCACCCGGTCGAAGCGGATGCCCTCGTACTCGATGAATTTGAAGTTGTGCAGATCGGCAGGATCGATGATCCCGCCCGGGAAGAGCGGTGCGAGCACCACGACGCCGTGCTCGTCGGCGAAGGGCTGCAGGTGGTCGCGATAGAGCAGGAAGTTGCGCTCAGTGCCGTGCTGGATGACTACCAGTGGAGCGTTGGGGCCTAAGTCTTCCGGTACGTAGAGGCAGTAGCTGAATCGCTGGTCGTAGCGCGAGGCGAACGCAGGCGTCTTGCCCCGGCTGTAGAACGCCGAAGTCGATGCGGTCGGGTGTTCGTCGGGGATCATGAAACGGAGCTCCTCTGCCCGGCGGATTGTGGTCGCGTCGCGGCGAAGACGGCGCGCAACTCGGAGACTCGCTCGGGCTGCCAGTCGGGTCCGGGAGCCGACGACATCAACAGCTCGGTGTACGGGTGTCGGGGGCTGCACAGCACGTCACCGGTGCTGCCGTGCTCGACGGACTCGCCTTCGTGCATCACGAGGATCTGGTCGGTCACCTCGGCTACCACGGCCAGGTCGTGGCTCACGAAGACCAGGCTCACGCCCGATTCCCGCCTGATCTCGTTGAGCAACGCGAGGATCTGCGCCTGCACGGAGACGTCGAGCGCCGACACCGCCTCGTCGAGCACCAGGACGGTCGGATCGACGGCGAGTGCCTTGGCGATGGCGACTCGCTGGCGTTGACCACCGCTGAGCTGGTGGGGACGCGACTCGGCCGTCGAGCCACCGAGCCCGACGCGATCGAGCAACGCCTGGATGCGTTCGCCCACAGCCGCTGGAGTCAGGTGCGGCTGGTGACGGCGAAGGACATCGCGCAGTGCGTTCTCGACGGTGAGGCGACGATCAAGCGAACCGTAAGGGTCCTGGAACACCATCTGTGCTTCACGGGCACGCGCGAGGCGGGCCTTCCGGCCTCGCGGTCGCCACTGCCGGTCCCGGCCGTCGATCGTGACGGTGCCGGCATCGGGGACCGCCAGGCCGACGATCATGCGGGCGAGTGTGGTCTTGCCGCAGCCTGATTCGCCGACCAGTCCGAGCGATCCGCCTTTCGGCAGCCGGAAGCCGATCTGCTTGGCTGCCGCGACCGGCATTCCGCCCCGCCGCGCGGGGTAGGTCTTGGTGAGTCCACTCACCACGAGTGCGTCAGTCATGCCCGTGCTCCTGTCATCACGGTGTTTCCTGTCATCGCGGCGTTCCGGTCGGGGAGTCCGCCGGGGGCGAGGGCTTCGAGCGTTTCGGCAGTCGCGGCGTCGCGTCGGCCAGGGCCTTGGTGTAGGGGTTGACCGGGCTGACGAACACCGTCTTTCCTGGCTGTTCGTCGACGATCGAGCCGTCCTTCATGACGTAGACCCGATCGCATAACGCGCCGGCGAGCAGCAGGTCGTGCGTGATGAACAGGACGGCCATCTCCCGCTCGCGCCGCAACCGGCGGAGCAGGGCCAAGACCTCGGCCTGGGTCGTCACGTCCAGCGCGCTGGTCGCCTCATCTGCCAGCAGCAGCCGTGGGTTCGTGCTCAGCGCGGCTGCGATGACGACACGTTGCAACATCCCGCCGGACAGCTGATGCGGGTATCTGCGCATCAGGCTTTCCGGGTCGCGCAGTCCGACCTCCAGCATCAGGTCGGCGAGGCGCCGGCTCGCCTCTGCTTTGGGCACGCCGTGCACGCAGACCAGCCGCTCGGTCGCCGAGTCGCCGATCCGACGGACTGGATTGAGCGACGACCGAGGGTCCTGGAAGATCATCGCCGCGTGGTTGGTGCGAATCGCGCGGATAGCCTCGGGATG
The DNA here is from genome assembly GCF_022678645.1 of Saccharopolyspora soli. Taxonomy (GTDB): domain Bacteria; phylum Actinomycetota; class Actinomycetes; order Mycobacteriales; family Pseudonocardiaceae; genus Saccharopolyspora; species Saccharopolyspora soli. The sequence goes on from NZ_JALBWV010000104.1 coordinate 11,604, forward strand.
TTCGGGTGAGGCCTCGACACCACAGACGGCTATCGAGCCGGAAGTGTGCGCGCCGTCGGGGATCAGCTGGAGGACCGCACGTGCCGTAGTCGACTTGCCCGACCCTGACTCGCCGACCAGACCGACAGTTTCACCGCTGCCGACCTCCAGGGAGACGTCACGCAGGATCTGCAGCGGGCCCGAGGGCATCGGCACGGTGAGACTGAGGTCGCGAACCGTAAGCAGCATGCACCTACCTCCTGACGGCGAGCTTGTCGGAGAGCCGGACTCCGACCACATTGGTCGCCACGACGACGATGGCGATGGTCAGCCCCGGCACGAGAGCAGGCCCCAGGAAACCCTGGATGACGCCGGACCGGCTCTCCTCGACCATCAGGCCCCAGTCGGAACTGGGCGGCTGCGAGCCGAAGCCCAGGAAGTTGAGCGTCGCCAGGCTCATCAGACCGTCACCGAACAGCACGACGAGATAGCCGAGCAGCGTCGGCAACATGTTGAGCAGGACGTAACGCACACACAGCTCCAGCCCGCCCACACCCTGCAGCCGATAGGAGTCGACATAGGGCCGGGCCATCTCCTCCAGAGCGATGGCCCTGGTGAACTTCGCGATCACGGGTGCGTAGGCCAGGCCCATCCCGACGACCGCGGTCACCGCCCCGCTGTCGAACACGGCGATGATCATGATCACGAACAACAGCCCGGGGAAGGCGAACATGACGTCGGTGACGCGGGCCAGCAGCGTGTCGATCCAGCCACGGTGCCACGCCGCGGTGAGTCCGATCAGGACACCGATCGCCGTGGCGAGGGCGAGCAGTGCGATGGAGCCGAGCAGGGTCGGGCGTGCGCCGTCGATGACCCGGGACAGCAGGTCACGGCCGAGCTGGTCGGTGCCGAGCCAGTGCTCGGCGCTCGGTGACAACCAGATCGCGTCAAAACTCGTGGCGGTGGGGTCGTAGGGCGTGACCCATGGTGCCAGCACCGCTGCGGCGACCGCGACGGCGAGGATCGCGAGGCACAGGTAAAACACCCCTTCGCGACGCCTGCGCGGCGGGTCGGCGAGCACCGGGCTGACGGTTGCATCAAGTGTCATGCCGCATCGCGCCTCTCCAGCGTGCGTGGGTCGATCAGGGGGTAGAGCAGGTCGACGAAGATCGTGACAGCCATGTACGCGATCACCATGTAGAGCAGAACCGCCTGCACCACTGGGAAATCGTGCGCGTTGATGGAGTCGACGAGCATGCTCCCGACGCCGCTGAGGCCGAACACCGACTCGATGACGACGGTGCCCGCGAGCATGCTCGCGACGATCAGCCCGCACATCGTGAGCACCGGGCCCAACGAGTTGCGGAGCACGTGCCGCCAGATGATCTTGCGTCGTGGCAGGCCGAAACTGCGGGCCACGTCCACGTGCTCGAGGCTCTGTTGCTCGACCATGGTCTGTCGCGTAACCCGGCTGACAACGGCGAATGCCCCGATCGCCAACGCGATCGCAGGCAGGGTCAGGTGGTAGATCCGGCCAAGGAACCCGTCGCCGCTGCCGGACACCTCGAACCACCCGAGCTGGACCGCGAAGACGGACACCAGGACCAGTGCGACGACGAAGTTGGGGATCGACGTGAGGAAGGTCGTGATACCGGTGATCGCCGCGTCGAGCGTCGTGCCCCGCTTCAGCGCCGACACGACGCCCAGCAGGACACCGATGACGACGAACAGCAGAGCTGCCATCGCGACGAGGGTCAGCGTCACGGGCAGCCGGGTGATCATCAGGTCCGCCACCGGTTGCTTGTAGACGAACGACGTACCGAGGTCCCCCTGCAGGACGCCCTTGGCCCACAGGGCGTACTGGTGCAGGAACGAGTCGTCCAGGTGGTACGCCGCGCGGACCGCGGCGACTCGGTCCGGAGTCCTGTCCTCTGGATTCTTGATCAGGAAGGTCAACGGATCACCGGGAGCGGCGTACATACCCGCGAAGATCACGAACGAACTGACGGCCAGCGTGAGGACCAGGGCACCGAGCCGCCGCGACAGCGCAACCACGGGTCAGCCCTTCGTACCCAGGTCGGCCGCCCACGGGTAGTAACGGACCGCGCCGGACGCCGGTACCCCCGTCACCTTCGAGGAGAGCGCCACGGTGCTGGGGCTCAGGATCGCGCTGATCCACGGCTTCGCGTCCGCCCAGCGCTTGGCTAGTTCGATCGAGATCTCCGCTCGCTGAGCGTTGTCGAGGGCTGCCCGGCCGTCGAGGACCAACTCGTCGTAGGTGGAGTCCTTGAACACCCATTGGACCTGTGAGCTGGAAGCTCCGCTCTTGTAGAAGCCGACCGGGTCGCTCTTGGAGATGTAGTAGTCGTCCATGTACAGGTCGGCCTTGGCGCGTAGGTCCGGGTTGTCGTAGAAGTCGCCGTACTGGACGGTCGGTATCTGCGTGATGGACGCCTTCAGGCCGATCTTCTGGGCGGCATCGACGAGCGCGTTGGCCAGTGTGTTGCGGATCGAGGAGCTGTCGCTCGCGACGACGATCGGCTTCGTCTCGCCGGCCATTGCGACCAGCTTCCTGGCCTCGTCGATGTCCTGTGCGGACGGTTTGACCGGTGAGCCGGTGAGCTTGTCGTAGGCGTCCTGGAAAGCGGGCTTTTCGTAACCCCAGGCACCCGAACCGACCGGCTCCTTCCAGGGCTGGCCTAGACTCCCGAAGGCAGCTCGGTTGACGCCATCCCGGTTGAGGGCCAGCGACAGCGCTTTGCGGATGTTGGGATCGGTGAGCCCACCGCGTTCGGTGACCATGTAGCTCCAGACCCGAGTGTCGGGTCCTTGGCTCACCGTGATGTCGCCGGATTTGACCAGTCGCGCCGCCGAGGCGATGTTGTCGATGTAAGCGCCCTGCGCGGAGCCTGTGATGAGGGAGTTGACGATCGCGTCGTCGGCGGCCCATTTGAAGGTGATCTCGTCGACCTTCGACGCTTTGCCGGTGTCCCAGTAATCGTCAGCCTTCACCAGCGTGACGTGGTCGCCCGGCTTCCAGTCCTTGAGCTTCAACGGTCCCGAGCACGCGTCCGGGCTCGACGGCGTGCCGAAGTCCTTGCCCCGCGCCTCGACGACCTTGCGCTCCTGGACGAGACCGGCGTTACCGGCGAGTGCCTCGACGAACACCGCGTCGGGCTGCTTCATGGTGAAAGTGAGCTCGTTCGGGCCGGTCAGGTCGACCGAAGCCACGTTGGGGAACTCGTCTGCCTCGGAATTGCCGTCGGCGGCGTTGCGCTTGATGCTCCACAGCACGTCGTCCATGGTCACGGGAGCACCGCTGTGGAACGTGGCGTTGTCGCGGATGGTGAACACCAACTGGGTCGGTGTCTTCCACTCGTACTTGGCCGCCAAGCCCGGACCCACGCTCATGTCCGGCTGGAGCTTGTTGAGCCGCTCGCAGACGTTGGCCATGATCAGGTCCGACTGGTCGTTCGCGTCGTCATTGGACAGATCGAGGTTGGTCGGCTCCTTGGAGATCAGCCACGTGGCCTGACCGAGCCGCCCGGCGGCGGCGGGGGTCGTGTCGACCAGCTTGAGGTTCTGCTTGGTGTCGGCCGCGGAGCTGGCCGAGTCAGGCGAGCCACCGCATGCCGTGGTGAGCATGCATAGGGCGACAACGACGGAAAGACAGCGCCGCAGGGACGGTTCGGACATGGTGTTCCTCTTTATTCGTACAGGTTGAAGGGGACGAGCTCGTAGGAGTGCTCGCACGGGGAACCGGGCGCGAGGAAATACTCACCGGAGGTGAGGTCGACGCAACTGGACACAGTGGTCGACCATTGGTCGATCGGCGACATCCGCTCGTCGGGATGTGCGCACATGGAGTCGGGATGTCCCAAGTGGTCGGACATCGCGCTGTGGATGGCGGTTCGGACGTCGACGGATTTCTCAACCCGGGCAGCGTTCGCCAGCCCCTTGCGCGCCTGCGGCACGCGGACGAGCGAGTCCGGTGACAGCAGCCGATGGTCGCTGGCTGAGACGGTCGGGACGAACGCCTGGTAGTGGTTGCCGTGTACCAGGAGGCCGTTTTCCGGGTATTCCCATCCATGTCCGTGGGGTGTGGTCTCGACGTCGATCGAGAACCCGCTGCGGTAGGTCAGCAGGGCGTTGCCGGGGATGTGCGCCCTGGTCGAGGTCAGCGCCTTGAAGGCCTCGGCGACGTTGCGGGAGTCGAGCACCGCGCGGCGGATGACGGTCTGGGGCATGCCGATCGAGTCATCGAACCGGTCGCCCAGGCCGTTGGCGTTGAGCGCGAGTCCGCGCGAGTTGGCACCGTGCCGGCCGATCTGACCGGCCTCCAGCTGCATGATCAGAGTCGGCTTGGGCGGCTGGACGACACGAAGCACCACGACGGTGTCGCGGATGGCATGGCGCCAGTCCCAGTTCTGCCCGGCATAGACATGGCCGTCACCTGCGGCGGCGCCGGTCAGTGAGAACGACGTGCAGCCGTCGATCTCCGGTGGCCCGGCGTCCGGTTCGCTGGCCCGCGCGAACCAGTTGTCGTACATGATCTCACCACGGCAGTTGAGGGCGACGATCTCGGCCACCTGGACGCCCGCGCCCGCGGCGATCCCAGCCATCTCCTCCAGCAGTTCCGGGAAACCCTGCTCGATGAGCTCATGCCAGGGCATGCTGTGCTCCAGCGCCTCAGTCCAGTCAAGACCGGCCTGGCGGGAGAAGCCCTCGCGGTAGTACGCGATCGCGGCCGCGATCAGGTCGGCGGCGGCGCTCCCGTACTGCGAGCCGCGCTCGAACGCTGACGCGCTCGACACCTCGATGACTCGGGGAAACGGCATCGAACTCACTCCTGAACCAGCAAGTCAATCTCGTTACAGATGATGGATATGCCGTACGATTACGTTCGTGGATGAACGAGACGATACGCAACAAGGATCGGTTGTAACAGGGTTAACGCGAAATCAGGGCATCCTCGATCTGCGCGCCCGCATCCGGGAGCACTGGGACAGCCTGTCGCCCAGTGCCCAGGAAGTCTGCCGGTTGCTGGGCGAAATCACCCCTGAGCAACTGCTGTACAAGTCCGCCGTCGATCTTGGAGCCGAGACGCGGACGAGCAACGCGACCGTGGTCCGGGCGCTGCAGAGCCTCGGGTACACCGGCCTGGCCGACCTCAAGACCGCCGTCGCGCGCCCGTTCACCGACACGACCGCCCCTGAGATGCGCGCGCGAAGCAGGGTCGAGGCCACCAAAGGCGACCTGCCCAACGTCTGGAACATGGTCGCAGCCGAGTGGGTCGACCGGATCAACCTGATGCGTGCCAGCTTCTCGGTCGAGGACTACCAGCAGACGGTCGAACTCATGCTGGGCGCCCGCGAGATCGTGCCATTCGGATTCGGCTCGTCGTACGTGGTCGCCGAGCACCTGGCGTTCAAGCTGCGACGGATCGGGCGACGGGCTCGCCCGATCCACTCGTCCGGCTTCTGCCTGCCCGACGACCTGCTGGGCCTCGAACGCGGCGACGTCGTCATCCTCTTCGCGCCAGGGCGTTTGGTGATCGACATCGACGTTCTGCTCAGCCGGGTGCGCACGGTCGGTGCCACCAGCGTTCTCGTCACAGCCGAACTGGTCGACCAGCTCAAGGACTCGGTCGACGTCCTGCTGATCGCTCCCCACTCGCCGACGGGCCTGACCGGCGACACCGCCACCGCGATGGTCGTCGCCGACGCACTGATCCAAGGCGTCGCCGCCTCGGACGTGGAGAACACCGTCCAGTCCTCGCACACGCTCAACACATTGCGCCAGCAGATGGGCTTCTGACCACGGCAGCCCCAGCGCTCACCGTCGGGACAGACAACCGCCCCGGTGACTACCTCGACGCGAACTTGCCGGTCGAGATCCGCGTGGGCGCGAACACCACCGTCACCGTTCCGCATGAATGAGGGATTCCTTTGCCTGACAAGAAAGTCTTCCGCAACTTCGTCAACGGCAGGCACGCCGACGCGGCCGACGGACGTACGCTCGACATCGTCAATCCGGCCACGGGCGAGGTCTACGCGACTTCGCCACTGTCCAGTGAGTCCGATGTGGACTCAGCCTTCACCGCGGCCGGGGCGGCGTTCGAGACCTGGCGGGACACCACTCCGGCCGAGCGTCAGCTCGCCCTGCTACGGATCGCGGACGCCGTGGAGGCCCGGGCCGAGGAGTTCGTGCAGGTCGAGTGCGAGAACACCGGAAAACCACTGGCGCTGACCAGGGTCGAAGAGCTTCCGGTCGCGGTGGACCAGATCCGGTTCTTCGCAGGCGCCGCCCGGATCCTGGAAGGCAAGTCGGCCGGCGAGTACCTCAGCGGATACACCTCGTACGTCCGGCGCGAGCCGATCGGTGTATGCGGGCAGGTCACGCCCTGGAACTACCCGCTGATGATGGCGATCTGGAAGGTTGCGCCCGCCCTCGCGGCCGGGAACACGTTAGTACTCAAGCCTTCCGACACCACGCCCGCGACCACGGTCATGCTCGCCGAGCTCGCCGCGGAGTTCCTGCCGCCGGGCGTGCTCAACGTCGTCTGCGGTGACCGGGACACCGGCCGTTCGCTGGTCACGCACCCAGTTCCACAGATGGTGTCGATCACTGGGTCGGAACGCGCCGGCATCGAGGTCGCGGGCGCAGCTGCCGCGGACGTCAAGCGAGTCCACCTCGAGCTCGGCGGCAAGGCCCCGGTCGTGGTCTTCGACGACGCCGACATCGCGTCCGCGGCGAAGGCGATCGCGGCCGCCGGGTTGTTCAACGCCGGCCAGGACTGCACGGCCGCGACCCGTGTCATCGCCGCAACGGGTGTCCACGACTCGTTGGTCGCCGCTCTCGCTGAAGCCGCTGGTCAGATCCGCACCGGCGCTCCAGAGGAGGACGTCGACTACGGCGCCTTGAACAATGCTGGCCAGCTCGCCCGGGTCGCAGGCTTCATCGACCGGCTTCCCGGCCGTGCGACCATCCACAGCGGTGGTTCGCAGGTCGGGGACCGCGGTTACTTCTACGCCCCGACCGTGGTTTCCGGCTTGCAGGCCGGCGACGAGATCGTCCGCGACGAGGTCTTCGGCCCGGTGATCACGGTCCAGAAGTTCTCCGACGAGGCCGAGGCCATCCACCTGGCCAACGGCGTCCGGTACGGCCTGGCGTCCTCGGTCTGGACTCGCGACCATGGCCGTGCGCTGCGGACATCCCGGCGGCTTGACTTCGGCTGCGTCTGGATCAACACGCACATCCCCTTGGTCGCCGAGATGCCCCACGGTGGTTTCAAACACTCGGGCTACGGCAAGGACCTATCCCTGTACGGCCTGGAGGACTACACCCGAATCAAACACGTCATGTCCTCCCTGGACTGAAGGGACGATGCGGCACGGTCGCGACTGAAACCTTGATTCACCACGGCATACAGCCCACAACCCTCGGATATCCACATTTTTGCCCGCTTTTCCTCGAATCCAGGCACCCACAACCTATGGCCGGCATCACAGCTCGATACGTTCACATGCTTAATCGGACGGACTAGTCTGTTCAATTAAGTGGCGTTCAACCGGGCGCCATAGAGCGTGAAGAGGTGACGACATGCGCGCGGCCGTGCTCGAGGAGTTCGGAAAACCGTTGGTGCGACGCGAGATCGACCAGCCGGTACCAGGAACGGGACAGGTCCTGGTCCGAGTCGCGGCGAGCGGGGTGAATCCACTGGACCTCAAGATCCAGGCGGGTCAGGCTGATCACGCCAGGGTCCGGCCACCGGCGGTGCTCGGCCTCGATCTCGCGGGCGTGATCGCCGAAGTCGGCCCCGGAGTGGACGGCTTCGTGCCCGGAGACGAGGTGTTCGGGCTCACCGGCGGCGTCGGTGACCTGCAGGGCTCGCTGGCCGAGTTCGTCTCGGTGGATGCCAGGCTACTGGCCCGCAAACCGCGCGAGCTGGACATGCGCCAGGCCGCGGTGCTGCCACTGATCACGATCACCGCCTGGGAAGGCCTGGTCGACCGCGCACAGGTGTGCGAGGGCCAAAAGGTGCTCGTGCACGGTGGGGCAGGCGGCGTCGGACAGGCAGCCATTCAGATCGCCCGGGCGCACGGGGCGCAGGTGTACGCCACGGACGCGCCGCACCGGAGCAGCACGATCGAGGAACTCGGCGCCACTCCTATCGACTACAGCGCCAAGACGGTCGATGAGTACGTGGCCGAACACACCGGCGGCGAGGGATTCGACATCGTGTACGACACCGTCGGCGGAGCAGTTCTCGACGCCTCGTTCCAGGCGGCCCGCGTGTACACCGGCCACGTGGTCAGCTCGCTGGGCTGGGGCACGCACAGCATCGCGCCACTGTCCTTCCGCGGAGCCACCTATTCCGGGGTGTTCACCCTGCTGCCGATGCTGACCGGCCATGGCCGGGACCATCACGGGGAGATCCTCCGCAAGGCCGCGGAGCTGGCCGCCAGCGGGGCACTGCGCCCACGGCTGGATCCCCGGCGGTTCACCCTCGACACGGTCGCGGACGCCCACCAGCTGGTCAGCGACGGTACCGCCAAGGGCAAGATCGTGGTCGAGATCGGATAGGACCTGCCAGGTAAACGAATGGACTAAAGCCTGATGCTCCTATAGATCGTCAAGTGGTGTGAGTGAGGTCGGCGGGGTTGTTGGTTGGCTGGCAGAGGAT
>NZ_JALBWV010000105.1 GCF_022678645.1 Saccharopolyspora soli
TACACCATTCCCTTGCTCCGCAAGGGAATACCACTGCTCCGCAGTGGACAGACGATACTTCCCTTGCTCCGCAAGGGGAAACCTCACTTCCAACGATCTCCACACATACAACCCTATACAACAATCCCCTTGCTCTGCAAGGAAAACCCTCAATCCCCTGTGGACAGATCACCCAACCCATCCTCAAACCCTTGACAACACCAACCCACACTGCTAAAGAATCCCCCGCACGACCTCCAGACCCACACCGGCTCACCGCAACCCCCAGAAAGACCCCTGAAACCGCCACAGACAGCCTCAACCCCCACCAGACACCCTTTGGGATACCCCGAAACAGAAAAGGCCCCCCAGCACGAAACCAGGGAGCCCTTTCCAGCGGTTCGTCGCTTCAGGTCCTTGAGCGTCTACTTGGGTTCGCGAGCTCGTCGAAGAGATCCAGGCAGGTCCTGATTCGCGTCCACGTTCCCCTGGGTGAGCTCGTAGGAGGTATCGCGACCACGGTCAGACATCGGCGTCCACCCCCAGCTCGCGGGCGACTGCGGCACGGATTGCTGCGGCGGCTGCTGGTCCGTGGGCGGTATCGAGTCCTCCCAAGCGATCGCACTTGTCCAGCACCACGCGGAGAGCGTCTGCGAGATCGGACTCGGGCCGGTTGGCTGGCGTAGCATCAAGGCGAGCGCGGATCCGGGCATCAAGGTCAGCCATCGAAACCTCCCCGCAGGGCCTTGATAGCCACCTCAGCGGTTTTCCTGGTCCTCAAATCCGGACCATCAGCGCAGCCGCACACGTCACGATGAATCGCTTGAGCAACATCCTCGACCTGGGCACGTCCCTTGGACGAATCCGGCTCCTCCAACACCACCACGTTCGGCAACGCCAACACCACCTCCACCACGTCCTCCGCCAGATCGTGCAGATCCAAGTCATTGGCCGCATCAGCTACCCGGAGCGCCACCTCGTACGGGCTCTCACTCATCGGTTCCTCCAAACTCGAAAGTCATCTCGGCGGAGATACCGCCTTTGGTCAGCGTGTCCGATGACAGGTCACTGGTCGCGCCCCAGCTTGGGCCAACACAACCAGCGTCAAGGGTTCGTCACCAGCTCCACACGACAGACAGCCGCGTGGCGTTCCCGCTCTCTCGGACCCGGTCTTGCACGCTCAGCTCCGCTAATTCCTGGATTTCCCCCTTTTCGTGGGTCACGAGCCGCTCACCGGTCAATCGATCTTCAAGCTGAACCTCAATGCCAAGTCATCCCTGTGGCCATTTCCGACTTCTTCCCCTCTGCTGCGGCGCCCAAGTCAGACCGATATCCGGTTCGTTCGTCCGCACCGTCGGCAGTTCGCCAATGTTGATCCCTGCGTTGGGGACAGCGGGTCTGTAGAGGTCTTCTCACCGTGATCAGGAGGTTGTAATGAGCGAACCTCTTATCGACGAAAAAGCGGGACCACGTTGGCACCGACCAACGTGGTCCCGCCAGGGCGGTCAACTGGGGTGGGGCCAGCTGGTGTTGGGGTCCACCCGGTCAGCAGCCGCCCAGAGCTCCTCGGCGTCAGCGCTTCGCCCAGGTTCGCGATCGAGGGCATACGCCTCGTTGCGAGCGGCATGTGCCCCGTTCGTCTTGACGAACTCGTCTGCTTCCTGCCTACTCAGACCCATTCCTAGTCCTCCGCAGCACTGTCGTTGTCCAGTTCCTTCAATCTGCATCTGCATACTTGGTTCTCCTCATCCAAGGAGAACCAAGTACCGTACCAAACTTGGTAAGTTTGATACGGTACTTATCTTACCTGACAATGACGTCGATCGCGTCCTTCATCGCGTCACCTCCGGCATCAAGTCCTCGACGTCGACCTCGTCCTCGAACGAGGTCTCATCCCAGTGAACAAACAGCCGAGGCTCGACACCGTCCTCGTTGGCCTCCTCACCAGGATCAATCCGATTCGTCACCCGCCCATGAACCACGGGCCAACCCCGATCGGCCCACTTCGTCGTCGCCACACGATCACCACGCTTAAACTCCGCCGTCACCGTTGACCTCCATCCGTATCGTTTTCCTCCGACCCGATCGCAGCACCTGCGACCGCAGCCTGTTCATCCCAGACAAACTGGGCGTCCAGCTGAGCCGCAGCATCTCCATCCGCCGCTCCGGCCTCGATGCTGGTGGTGACGGGTCGACACCGGGCCGCCTCGACGCACTGGACATCCCACTCGCCACCCAGCACTTTCCGCAGCGCATCCCGGACGAAGTCCAAACGCCGCCGCTGAGCCAGCTGCTTGACCAACCAAGGCGGCATGGACAACACCAACGTGCTGCCGTTGAGATCCTGCACGGTGGCGTTGAGCAACAGCGCCTGCGTCGGACGATTCCGCGTCGCGACGGCCTTCAGAACCTCGGTCCACACCAGCCGCACCTCGGCCACTGATCCGACCCTGTAAGCGGCAGTAAGAGCGTCGCTATCGCTGTCCATAGTTCCCTTCGTTCCCTTTCTCGACCTTTCTTGAGACCGTCGGTCAGTGGTTGAATGCCTCGGCGGCGGTAGAAAGGCCGCGGAGTTGGTCGACGGTTCGGTGTCCGCAGCGCAGCCGGGCAGCAATGCGCGCGGTGCTCGCGCCGAGTCGCGTCAGCTCCGCCACGACAGCGCGACGGTCCGCCAGGCTCAGGTGCGCGGGGTTGTCCAACTCGCCGCGCACGGCCAGCAGAACGGCCACGTGGTCCACGTCATCTCGGCCGCCGGTGTCCTCAGCCGTGATCGCCTCGGCGTCCGAGTCGTCGATGTCCACGCCTTCCCAGGCCAATGGCGGTGGCCATCCCTTGCGCTGGGCGGCCTTCACTGATCGGCGTGACGGCCCAGGAGTCATGGACAGTTGGTCGTAGAGCACGACGATTCGGCGGTGCCGCTCGCGGCTGATGCCGGGCAACTGAAACATTCGCGAGAAGGACGCTTCGCTGGTGTATCCGAGCCGCTGTGCGAGGTCAGCCAGGCTGTAACCGATCGCTTGAAGTGCTCGAATGCGCCGCTTCGCGCCGATCGCGTTGATTCGCGCGGGTGGGAGTGCTCCGGCCGCGTGGAACTTCGCGTAGCGGGCTTTGACGCGCTTCGCGTCCGCGCATCGGCATCGTTTGCTGTACGCCCACCGCGTCCCGTGAATCTCGGCCGAGCAGCCTGATCTGTCGATCGTGGGCATAGCTCACTCCTGAAAGGCATTGGTTGGATTCCCCGAATAGCGATCGGGGGACGTGCCCCGATCCGGTCGCAACCCGACTTACGCCGTGCCCGCCAAGGGTCGGGTCGGTCGGCGCTTCTGGTTAGTGCCATCCGGCACCGGGGTCACGCCGGTTGAGCTCGTCAACAACCTCCTGGCGCTGGGCATTGAGCTTCCGGCACTCAGCGACCGCATCCTGCCAAGCCTCGGGCGGCCAGTAATTGGCGACCGTGCCGTCCGGGTTGCACACAGTGGCGAACTCGCCAGGCTGATCGAGGTACTGCACATCGGTGCCGAACTCGACTGGATCAGGAGCAAACCGCTGTTGCGCACTCGTCGGCTCATCAACATGGGCCTGCCCCTCACCGGCGCTCGGCGATGAGGGGCAGGCGAACCCCACCGGCTTGTGGGTGCCGACGGTCCAGGTTTCTCCAGCAGCGTCCTGACACATCGACTGGTCGGCGCTGAAGTCGGACTTGATGACCCGCGGAGTGTCGTCACCGGAACCAGTGCTGGTGTGGCCGGGCTCGTGACAGGCCGCGAGGCCGACCAGGAGCACCGCGGTGGTGGAGGCTCGAACGATCGTCGACATCGTGCACCTCTCCAAATTTAGGTAAATTACGTACGGTACCTAACTTACCAAACCTGGAGAAGACATGCAGCACCAAGTCGGAACACCCGTCGTCGGCGCCGTCGTCGTCGAGTTGCTGGCACGCCTTCCGTCACAGCTCCCGACTACGGTCGCCTTCCTGGGCGATCAGCGTTCGGCATCGGCACGAGGTCATCGTCTGGTAGGCGATTGCTGGGTTCTGTTGGAGTCAGCGGGAGTTCAGGACGATGTCGGCGATGGTTGGGTGGATTTCGGGGTGGCCGAGCATGCCCGCATCGGCGTCTTCGAAGCACGCCACCTCGACCGCGCGGCGAATCTGCTCGGGGTCGCTGAGTCCGGCGATCGCATCGACGATGTGCGTCGCCACCAAGTCGCAGTCCCCATCGTTGACGTGGATCTCCCCGGCATCGTGCTCTGCTTGCAGGTACTCCTCAACAAGGACGCCGACCGTCTTCTGGCCCATTGTTGCCTCCTTCGTTCTGGCTGGCTGGTTGGTTCGCCCAGCACACGTCCCCGGAGAGGTCCCGTGTGCTGGAGAGGCACACCCGGATCGGCACCACGAGCATCGCGGACTGACCGAGTGGTAATTCGAGTACCGTACTCAATTTACCAAGAGGCTTGGTTCGTGCGCTATTGCGGCGTGTACGGCAAGACGGAAGCCTTGCCCGAGTGACGGAGACGGATCTTGGCGCGGCGGTGCAGGCGGCGACCGGGCAGACGCTGCTGCGAGCGCGGCAGCTGGGTGGCGGCGATTCTGCGGCGACGTGCGCGGTCGAGGTGGCCGACGGCAGCACCGTCGTCACCGTCGTCGCGAAATCCTTCCCGCAGGCGGGGCAGGCTGGCGCCGAGGCGGCCGGGCTGCGGTGGCTGGCCGAGCCTGGCGCCGTCGCGGTGCCGGGCGTGCTCGGCCACACCGACCGGTGGTTGATCACGGAACACGTCGAGGCCGCGGCGCCCACCGCTGCGGCGGCCGAGGATTTCGGCCGTGGTTTTGCCGCGCTGCACGCCGCCGGGGCGCCCGCCTTCGGCGCCGCGCCGCCAGGCGGGCCGGTCGACGCGTGGATCGGGCTCGCCCCACTACGCAACCAACCCTGCGCGCGGTGGCCCGAGTTCTACGCCGAACACCGGGTGCGGCCGTACCTGCGGCAGGCCGCCGACACCGGCACGCTCACCACCGAGGAAGTCGCGGTCGTGGAGCAGGTGCTGGTGCGTGTCGACGAGCTGGCCGGGCCACCGGAGCCTCCCGCGCGATTGCACGGGGATCTCTGGCACGGCAACCTCCACTGGGGCGCAGGGCGGGCGTGGTTGCTCGACCCCGCCGCGCACGGTGGCCACCGCGAAACCGACCTCGCGACGCTCCAGCTCTTCGGCTGCCCGCATCTGGAGCGCATCCTGGCCGCCTACCACGAGGTCAGTCCGCTCGCCGACGGGTGGCGCGAGCGCATCGGCCTGCACCAACTGCATTTGCTGCTCGTGCACGTCGTGCTCTTCGGCCGGTCCTATGCCGCGCAGACGGTTGCGGCGGCACGCTCCGCGCTCGGCGCCGCGGGCCCGGCGCCGGGGCTGCCGGTGGCGGGGGACGTGGTCGCGGCCTTGTGCGCGCTCGCCCGTGCTGACGTCCACGCGCTCGGCGTGGAGGGTGACGATCGGCCGGAACGTTCGGCGCGCACCAAAGGCCACATCCGCGGCATCCTCGATGCGCTCGTCGTCGCGCTCGGCGCCGAGCTCGGTCGACGGGTGACGTACGCGGAAGCCCGCGCCGTGCTGGGCGGAGATCGCACGGTCGCCGACCTTCACCAGCAGCGGTAGCGGGCGCGGTACTGCGCGACCCGCCGCCCCAGGTCTCGCACATCGGACCGGCGCGAGGCTGCGGCCACCGTCTGCAGTGGTGTGAGCCTGTCGGCAACGCGGGCCGACCGGAGACCCTGGGCCAACTCCAGGGCGCGGCACCCGGCCTCCTGTCCGGCCTCATGATCCCCCGCGTGTAGATGCGCCACGGCCAGCGTGGTGGTTTCGAACACGATCGGCCGGTGCTCGGTGGTCTGGCGGTGCCGCAGCGCCGCCGTGGTGTCCTCCAGCGCCGCGTCCCAGTCGCCGAGTGCGGCGTGGGCGGCGCCGGTCACCGCCAGCAAATCGGCCTGCTGGAACCAGGACAGCCACGTCGCCTCGCCGTCGTCGGCAGGGTGGGCTTCGCGGGCTTCGGCGATGCGGCGACGGGCCGCCTCCGGCGCGGGCAGCATCGCCGAAGCCCATGCGGCGTTGGCCGCGAGCAGCGCCCGCTGGCGGCTGCCGCGCGCCGAGAGCTCGGCGAGCTGCAGGAGTTTCAGTGCCGCGGCGGCTTCGCCGTGGTGCAGCTCGGATCGTGCGGCGCCGTAGAGCACGTGCCCGATCAGCGGGCGGTCGGCGGCCTGGTCTGCCGCCGCCAACGCGCGGTCCCAGCGCGTGCGGCATTCGCCGCGGTCGCCGAGATCCAGCGCCGCCCACGCTGCCTGTCCCTCACACCGTGCCAGCAGCGCGAGGAGCTGGTGCTGCACGGTGGCGCTGGCGGTGGCGACGTTGAGCAGGCGGCGCACATGGTCGGCCAACGCGACGGTCGCGGACCGCACCAGACCACCGCCGCAGCGCTGATCGAGGTCCCGCAGACCCGCGGCCACCGCCTCCAGCGCCTCCACATCCACGGCCCCGATCCGCGCGGGCAGGACCGGCTCCGCCACGGGCAGGACTGCGGGAACCGGGTCTCCCAGCACGCCATACCCCGCGCTCGCCGCGGCCAACGCCAGAAACCGTCGCCGCTGCACCTCCTCGTCCTCCCCCACCTCGGATTCGGACCATGTCGGGTCGTAGGCCAACCCCATGTAAGCCACGCGGAATACCCAGACCATCAGCGATCCGCGCGAGAAGGTCATACGCCTTCGCCTGACGCCCGTTGATGATCTCCGACACATCCGACTGTGAACAACCCGTACGTTCGGCGATCTGCCGCTGCGAAATCCCCCACTCCTGGCGAAGCAGCCGGAACACCGCGGTGACGTCCCGCTTCGCCAGAGCGTCCCGCATCCGCTCGTCGTCCCACCACCCGCGATCCAGCACGACACACCTCCTCTCCCCCGGTTATCGGCACCCGATTCCCCCAGTTGAGCCACGCCCTTCCCGCGGCTACGCAGGGCGGACCACGTGAAGCAATGTCGCAGGTGAACGCGAATCCCCGCGGCCGGACTTCGGAGTGCGCACGAGCGCGATCACAGACTGCTCTGCCTACTCGCCGCGGCGGCCTGCTGGCGTGCCACCGAGCAGCCCGCAGGTTCGGAGGTCATGGTGTGTCGCTCCACTGGGCCAGGGACGCGATCGCGCGTTCCACCTCCGGCCGCTGCTGCTCAGCGATCCGCCGAAAATGCGCCAGCAGCGATTCCATCGTCTCCTGCGCGTCGTTCTCATCGTCGAACTGCACGACCTCGTCCACGCCCAACCAGCACCCTTCCCGACAACGCCGCTCTCTACCCGTCGACGTCGGGAGCTCTGGCTCAGCATCCCAATCCCCACTGACGTCTTCCAGGAGGCGCACCCGTTCTGGCCGCGCTCCCGCGGTGATATCGACTCCGGCCTACGGCAGGACGGGTTCAGCGGGGTTACTGACTCCACGGCGGCGTTTCCACCGCCCGGTCTGGTGTGGACGGTGGTGGTTGCCCGCCGTCCGCGCGAATCAGCGTGGCGGCCAGGGAAAGGAACTCCTCGCGGGTGGTGCTGCGTGTGCGGGGCGAGCCGGTGCACTGGTCGATGAGCATCCGCAGCCCCCACCGCTGCACCCTCCCGAACCGGGCCAGATACACCCCGACGTAGCGGATCTGGAAACGGTCCTCGGTGTCCAGCCAGGCGCTGGCGAGCAGCTCCCACAACCTCGGCGCGGTCACCTCCGGATCCAGGGCCTCGTCGGTGAACACGGTCAGCAGCGTCTCACCCACCAACAGCCCGCGGCAGGCCCAGCCGGGCACGATCACCGGGTTCACGATCCCCAGCGGCGCTCCCGTGGCGGGCTCGCCTGCCCACCGCCGCAGGCCCGCCGCCCCGGAATCCGGCTTCCCGAACAACGCGGCCAGGTCGACCAGGTTCGCGAGGGCGCCGTCGGGGATGTCGGACCGCAACTGGTGCACCGCGGTGGCCGGGTCGTCGACGAGCAGCACAGCGGCATCGCGCTCCAAGACGGCCGCCGTCCAGCAGATCCGCGCCAAGCCCACCTCGGCGCCGCGTGGTCCCACAGTCCCCGAGGGCGCATGGGCGGCGAGGTAGCGCACCATGCGAACCTGCAGATCGGTGAGCGCGTCCTCGACCGGTCCGCCGCGGGCGGGCTCCGACGGCTGGCCGAGGTCCCGCCAGCCGGTCGCGGTCGGCCGCCACGCCCACGCCCGAGCCCGCTGCGACGCACTCAGCGGAGCATGCGAGGGCCACGCCGCCGCCGCAGTGTGCGCCCAGCCCGGCGACACCACGCCCGTGCGCACCCACGCGGCCAGCACACGGTAGGGCGGGGCGTGCTGAACGCACCAGGCCACCCGCTGCCGAAACGCCGCCGCCACCAACTCCTCATCCACACCCTGCGGCAGGCGCAGCGGTTCGTGCTGGCGAGCGATCGCGGCCAACGACGCAGTCAGCATCGACACCCCGCCCAACCGATCCGCACACCACCACCGCAGCGGCCCAGCCGCCAGCCTCTCCCGCAGCGACATCACCCCACCCTTTCCTCGTCGAACGCCATTGCACAGCAGTGCGCCCCGGCCGTGAGTGGCCGGGGCGCACTGGTTCCTGACTGATCGGCGGCGCGCGGCGGAGCACCTGCGCGATGTCCGTCGTCAGCGCGTCATTGCCGCCGCGCCTCGCGCGCACACGCCTTCAAGACATCTGCTGCCTCGTCTGCCATCTTCGGAGAAAGAGCGATGCCAACACTCTCCCCAGGATTCGTCGGGTGAGAAACCCGCACCACAACCAGACCGTTCTCAGCGTCAATCTTCAACGATCCCACCAGACCCTCCTCATCCTTCTCGATCAGCACACCGAGCGGTCGATTTTCAACGCGATCAGCGCGTCGCGCAGAATCGTGTCGTGGTCGAACGCCAACTCGTCGAACGGCACATCCCGCACCGGCACCCACCCCGTGGCGTCGGCGTCATCGGCCGCGGTCGCCACAGCCGGTTCATCGAGCACTGCGGCGAACGCTCCCGAGACCACCCGGCCACGCGGATCCCGCTCCGGTGCGTCGTAGATCCCGACGAACACCAAAGCCGAACCCGGTACCCTCACCCCGGTCTCCTCGGCGCACTCGCGGATCGCCGCCTGGCGGAATGTCTCGCCTGCGTTGAGGTAGCCCCCCGGCAGAGCCGGTGCGCCGGGGTAGGCGTCGGAATCCGCCGCACGCCACACCAGCAGCACCGACGGCCCCTCCTCGGTCTCGGCGATGAGGACCAGGTCCGCGGTCACACTCGCCTCGGTCACGGTCACTCCTCGATCTCGGCAGGCGCGGTGGCGGTCTCCTGCTGGAACCGGTCGGTCACCCGCGTGACCGTGGCACGAAACGGATCATCAGCAGCATGACCGAAACGGGCGTTGTAGGCATCAGCCCGATCCTGCGCGCCTTCACGGGTGCGGTGCAGGGACAGGAACTCCGGATCGGCGAAGTGATCAGGCTTGCGCATCACCAGGTACAGATGCACGAACATCTCCTCTCCTGAAAAGTTAAGTACCGTACTCAACTTACCTCACCGGTTAATCGCTTTAAAACGGCAACTCGGTCAGGAACCGCTGCACCTGCTCGGCCGTCATCGGCTCCGGCTGATGCTGCGGGTGCTCGCAGGGCTGGCACTCGCAGCACCCGCGGTCACGGCAGTCGCCGCAGCCCGGCGCCACATCCCCAGCGACATCCATGTAGTCACGCACTGTCGAACCTCCCGGACCTGCTCAGCACAACGTTGACGAACCCCTTGTGCGGCTCAGTAGCCGCGTTCGCGTTCGACTCGCTCGGCCTGCCGCTGGTAGTGCTTGCGCTGACCAACGTCAGCAGCCCCTCGGTGCGCTGCTGCGTGGTGCTCGCGATTCATCGCGCCTGTTCGCCCAGAGACTCGTGCCAGTCCTGCATGTCCTTGTCGAAGTGCGCTTCGCCGGTGTTGTTGTCGACGACCATCGCGTTCAACGCGGTCGCTGCGGCCTGCGCGAGCGTCGCGTGCACCTGGGCCTCTGCGATGTGGTGTGGCTCGCCGCGCCGCAGAAGCTCTTCGGCCTTCTGGTAGTGCTCGGGTCCAGTCATCGTGTCGTTCTCCCTACTGTGATGGCGGATTTCAGTGGAGTGGTCACCGGATGCGGGCGGTCCACATCGCGATGTAGAGCCCCTCGGGGTCCTCGTCGGCCCAGCGCTGCAGCGCGGCGGCGGCAACCTCGGCCAACTCGCGCGCAGGGGCATGCGCGACCGGGATGCACATGCCGCCGCCGAGCACCACCGTGACGTAATGGGACAACTCGCCGTATTCGGTCCGGTAGCGCTGCTTCTCCGGGACCTCGGAGACGTCGATCCTGATGTCCTTCGCCACGATCAACTCCTGCGCTCGTCCTGGTCATTGTGCTCGACCGCGACCTCGTCCCAGCACTCGGTTTCGCCCTCTGCGTCCAGGGGCATCCGGTGCGACACGAACTCGGTATAGCCGCACTCATTCCGAACGGCGGCGCACTCCCTGCCGCATATCGGGCATTCCTCCGGGAACGGAGCCGACATCTGCCTTACCTCCTTCTCCTGGGTGGCGGTTCGGCACCCGCACCCGCCACGTCGGTCTCTGGTGACGTCAGGCAACGCGGTAGCGCGTGCGCCGGTCAGGGTCGATGAACATGGTCGGAACGCCCGAGGGCCGCGCGGTCGGGTCGTCCATGTCGATGCCCTCCCACGCCGCGGGAGTCGGCACGCCCGCCTTCCGGGCACGCACTTGGGCCGATCGCGAGGGTCCGGGCGTGCCGGAAAACTGTTCGTAGACCGCGGTGATCCGCTCGGCAGCGCCTGGATTCGGCGGCGGCTGCCCACAGTGGGCACCAGCGCAGCAGGAATATGCCCAGCGCGCAGGCGCTTTCGATACGACCGGTCAGCGGCCAGCGCATCAGCGCAGCGGCAACCATAGTTGCGATAGGCATTACGGTGCCGTGTCGACGGCCACCACAAACCGACCGATCAGCCACGACGACGCGCGGTGTCCGCCGCTGCGGAGCTGGCGTGCGTTCCGGGGTGGTCATGCGGTCGCCTCTTCCGCGGCCTCCGGGCAGCAGTCGACGCAGCCGTGCACGCGGGCGTAGTAATCATGCTCCACCCCACACGCACACACATGCTGCGCCAGATACGCCAACGTCAGCGCGGCCCGGCGCCGCGGCGTGAACTCCTGCAGCGGCACCGCCTCATCGGCACGCCACAAGTTCGCCGTCCGACTCCCACCCCGCCACACCAACACCGCAAACGGCTCCTGACCTCGGCACCGCTGCAGACCACCCGCATGCAACTGGGCAAGGGTCACCAACCCCTCAGGCGCGTTGCCCCACGTGAACGCGGGCAGCCCGTCCACCCGCCCCCAGCTCCACACCACACGGCCATCCCACAGTTCAACCTCGGTGATCGGATTCGGGCTCATCGGCAACCTCCGCGGCACACCACAACCGGTGCAGGTAAGTCTAGTACCGTACTCAACTTACCTCAACCGGCTGTTCGAAAAACGAGCACCAGATGAGCATCCCCAGACGGCATCAGGGTTTTCGCGCTCCCACGATCACGCCTCGACCCGGACCGGCAGCGACACCGAGGTGGTTGCTTCTGCCCGCGGCCCGTGTTCGAGCCGGTCGGCTCACCCAGCAGCCGGACACCGTGGCGGCGCAGTGGGGTGCCCGGCTGCTCGAAGGTCGACCGGCGCCTGGTCGACGCTGTCAAAACTCGGCGCCGCCGTCGAGCCTGCTCAGGTCGACGAACACGTCCGTCACGTCGGACACCAGTGCTCCAGGCGGTCCGCGATGTGAGTGCGAAATGACGGCACTTCGCCCGGTGGTTGTTACCGGCACCAGAGGGTGACGTGGTCGCGATGCAGTAGCGGTGCTCCGGCGGGACCTTTGATGTGTGGAGCGATGAGGATGCGGCGGTGGTTGCGATGACCTGGCCCGCATGCCTGCCAGCGTTTGTGCGGGCGTACGACCCAGCGGTGGTGGAAATGACTGCGTCCCGTGCCGCGGGCAACGGGTTGCTGGCGACGGATCTGGATCACCGTCACGACAGGCTCATAAACTTCGTCGCGAGCTCTGTGAGCGGCTGCGGTACGTGCAGCAGGAGCAGGAGTGGCAGGTGTTGCCGAGGCGACGCCGGGCATGTCCATGAGCAACCACATCGCCTGGATCATGCCCGCTCTGGCTCGGATGATCGGCAGCCGCAGGTCGGTCAACGGCCGGTAGCGGTCCTCCACCGACACGATCACGCCTCCGACACCGAACAACGGTGGGGGATGGTGCCGCGTCCGGCCGCAGATCTTTTCCATCGCTGCGCGGCTGATCCACCAGGTCAGCATCAGCCCGTCAGGGTGCGGACCCCAGCTGACGGCCTGCGCGGTCGCCGTCTCGCCACCACGTCCTACCGGCACCGGCCCGAGGCCATCCTCAACGAGAAGGAACCCACAACCTGCGGGCCGGTCGGCCGGTAGCCACCGCGTTTCAGCGATCTCGCGTTCAGCGACCTCGCGGGCCAGCTGCGCCATCGGCGCGGTCACCCAGAACAACTCAGCCGTACGCAGCGTCTGTTCCAGCGCCTCAACCGCCCCATCCTCACCAGGAGCGACCACAGTGCGCGAGGCGCAGTCCCGGACCAACGTATCGCGCACGGCAGGTAGATCAACAGGCCGCATACTCCCAGCATGAAACCCCACACCAACCTGCGCAAAACCCCTCAGCGAACCCCGCCCGACGCTGGTTTGACACCTCCAGGACGTGCTCGCGGGCATAGCGCATCGCCGCGTCCTGCACTGCCGCCGGATCGTCCTCGTCGTCTCCGGTCACGGCGGGCGGTTTCGGGACTCGCGGACGGCCGAGACGTCTGCGTGCGGCCATCTCGTCCAGGAGTGCTTACCTGCTCTACCGCGGCGCCTCACCAGGACTCGGGTCCGCGTCGAGTTCCTGCTCGTAGCGGGCGAGCTGACGGCGGAGATACCGCTCGTTAATGTTCAACGCCGCGGCGATCTTCGTGCGCGTCACCGTCGGATCCGCCGCCTCCACCTCGGCCACCGCCTCCGCCGCGACCCGCGGCATCACCGCGCTGATCGCATCCCGCTCCTCATACAACCGAGCGCAGTAAGCGAGATCGTCCTCGTGCGCATCCTGCGGCGGAACATGCCGCTCCAACTCCTTCGGCACAGGGCGCGGGGCGCGCACGGTATACAGCCACTCCTTCGACGTCCCCAACACCGCGGCGATCTCCCGAGGCGCCAACCCCTGACGACGCCCCTCCGCGAACGCCTTGTCCCGCCAATTCGGCGCCGCCGCAGCCACCGCGCGCCGCCGCCGCTGCAACCGCCGGTAATACGCCACCGCGCTCTCACCCCGACGCCGCTGCGGCACCTCCACGCCCGCCTCCACGCTCACCTCCACAACACCTTCCAACCTGACGACCGGACCCAACTTACCTCACCTCCTTCCAGGGAGATCAGCTTTCCTTCCTGGTCAGTCTCATATGACCACACCCCGCCCGCACGTCACCGTCACCGAGCCGCGACCGTTCACGCGCGCCTGCTACTTCGTGACTCCGCGACGATCGAGGTCCTTCAGTAGGTCCTCGTAATCGGCGGTGATCTCGGCTCGTGGGAACGCGGCGGCCAGCGGGCGGGACATGGCGAAGGCGGTGATCTCGTAGTGCTGTTTGCGGATCGCTGGCAGCAGCATGTCCGCGTATCCGCCTTCTTCGGCTGGGGCGTTGAGTTGGTCCATCACGTCCTGGTAGGCCCCTCCCTCGCGGACAGCGGGGACGATGTTAGGCACGATGCCGACGAGTTCCGCCTGGGTTTTCCCGTCCTCCTGCATCTCCTCGATCCACTGCAAGGTTTCGCCGATCTGGACCCCTTTGGGCGTGGGGCAGACCACGACGATGATCCAGTCAGCGGCGGCCAACGCCGCTAGCGAGAGCGGATTCGCGCCACCAGGCGTGTCGAACCAGTTCGTATCTACCGGCGAGGCGTCGCGCACTTCGGTCTTGAGTACCTCGGCGCAACCGCCCATTTGCGCGATCTTGAGCATGTCGTATTCGAGTTCGCGAGCTTCCGGGATGAGGGTGTATCGCGGTATCGGCGTCTGCCACTCCACATCCGCGAAGTGCACTGGCCGCTTCACCGGCTTTCCCCGATCGTCGACCTCGCCGGTCTTGATCCGCCGTTTGCGCTGCAGTACGTCACCGACGTAGAGGGCGCCATCGTCGGGGTCGAGGTCGATACCGTTCCACAAACTCAGCGTGCATTGGCGGTCCAGGCCGATGCCGCGGACACGCTGCCCGCGGATGGCCTGCATCGCCGCCAGGTTGTGAGCCAGCGATGATTTACCGACTCCTGTGGTTCCGCTGACGACTGCGATGTTGTTCACGCCCACCTCCTGGTCGACGGGGCTGCGACCTATTCCGTACGGAATAGGTCAGGTGGCGCTTCCCGATCTGGGCACACGCCGGTGATCAGCCTGGCACGTCCGGATCACATCTCGGTTCCATCCATCGCGACACCGGCCAGCACCGGGGCTGTGACTACGCCAGGCCAAGATCGGCGAGGCGCTGGCGGTGACGCTGAACGTGCGGTGGTTCGTCGTCGGCGCACTGCCCGGCAGCCTGTTCCAGGAGCCACAGCGCCCGACCGACGGCGATCCGCCGCCATGTGACCTGCTTGACCATCACCCCATCCAGCGGCCCCGTCTCGGGCAGATCGATTCCGAGAGCGGTGGCCACCGGCGCGCGCCAGCCGAGGTCGGTGGCGTCTTCGGGATTGGTGCACAGGTCGGCGTCGGTGAGAATGTCGGCACGCACGGTGGCACTCAGCGGCAGTTGCAAGGCCGCGAGCCACGCCGGTCCTGATGGAGTTTTCGGGGCCTGCTCGGTCTGCTGATCGTCTGTTCTCGTAGCGACAGCGGTCGCGTGCTCTGCTGCGGATTCGCCTGGGCTGCTCCTGGCCTGCGGCGCCGTCGTTTGGGCGGGCGGGGTCTTCGCCTGGTCGCTGCGTTGGAGGCGGCGGGCGCAGACGCGCAGGGTTTGCGGCTCGTCGGTTGTCTGCGACTGTTCCCACGCGGCGAACACCCGATCGCGGTCCTCGGCGGCCAATTCGAGAAAGGCGTAGGCGTCGGCCCGAGTCATCTCGCCGCTGCGAACCTTGGCCGCCACCTGCGGCGAGTGCTCCACCAGTTTGGTGAGTTTCAGGGTTTTCACCACCTGTCCCTGCGCGACGCCGCGGCGTTCCGCGATCTGGGTGGTGGACAGGCCCGACGTGCGATAGCGCTCGTACGCCTGCGCTTCCATGATCGCGTCCGGCTTCTTCCGCTGGAAGTTCTCGGACAGGAAGATGTCGGCAATGGTGACCGGGTCACATGGCCCCGTGCGCACGAGGGCGGGCAGGTCGGTGAGCCCGACGTGCACGGACCCCGCGTAGCGGCGGTGACCGATGATGATGACCCACTCGGCCCCCTCCGGCAGCAGCGCCGCCGCAGCCGGATCGTCTTCCTCGATCCGCTGGCGCGGCGCGATCACGATCGGCTGCTGCAACCCGTTCGCCTTGATGTCCTCACCGAGTTCGATCGTCTCGGGTTCGGCGAGCGCGCGCTCCGGCGGGTTGTGCGGGTGCGGAGTGATCGTGGCCAACGTGATCCGCGGCAACCGGTCCATATGGGCCGCGGCTTCCTTCACCGCAGCATCCAGTTCCGCTGCCGTCGTGCCAACGACGGTGTCCAGAAGATTTCCCCGCGGTTCATCGTCATCATCGTGGGCCACCGTGGCAACACCAGTCGGCGCCGCCTCCACCGTCTCCACACGTGGACGGCGGGTACGTCCACCTCCCCGCCCCCGGCCCACCGCCGCCTTCATCGCGGCCTGCCTCGCTGCTTTCGCCATGCCCCACAGCGTATGGATCACCCAACCCCTGATCCAGTACGCCTCGCCTATTCCGTACGGAATAGGCGACTCGTCTCAGGCGCTTCGCGGTGCCGCGCAGTGCAGGATCGGGTCAGTGAAGCTCGGCGCCGATCGGCTGACCGGATCAACTGTCCACTGCCCAGCAGAACGCGTCCGCTTCACCTCAGCGACCGGTCCGCCCTATTCCGTACGGAATAGGAATCCGGCGGGATCGAGACTGAACTACCCACCGAGCCGCGACACAGCTGTCTGGCCGGGTCGGACCGAGATAGGCCGGAGCAGGGACCGGTCCGCAGCTTCGGGTCACAACCCGACGGGCCAGGCACGTCCCAGACCGCACCAGACCGCACCACCTACCTGTGCTGTCTCATGAGGTTGGTTCCTCGAAGTAGTCGTCGAGGGTGAGCTGTTCGGTCCTTGGCGTGGCTGGTTCGGTTCGGGTGGACGGTCGGTGGTGATGCGGAAGTCGCTGCCGCGAGTCCGGGAGATCAGCGGCCGTCCGTCGAGGGCGGTGTGTCCGCGTTCGTGGTTGTAGTGGTTGAGGAAGTCCGCGAGTGCGGACAGGCGTTCGGTTTCGCTGGTGTAGTCGCGGACGTAGGCCCATTCGCGGGTGAGGGTGCCGTGGAACCGCTCAACCTTGCCGTTGGTGCGGGGCGTGTAGGGACGGGTGCGCTTGCGCTTGGTGTCGGTGCCGCACGCGGTGAATCGGCGTAATGCCGTGCTCGGCGAAGAACGCCACGGCTCGCAGCCAGAATCCGGCGGCGGTGTCGGCTTTCTCGTCGTCAAGTGCTTCGGTGTAGGCCAGCCGGGAGTAGTCGTCAACGGCGCTGTGTAGGTAGAGGTAGCCGACCCGCCCGGTGCCCGCTCCGATGCGTTTGGAGGCGCGGGCGCCGTCGGTGCCGACGCCGTGCATTCGCCAGCCACCACCAGCGGGGATGCGGCCGAGCTTCTTCACGTCGACGTGCACGAGATCCCCGGCGCGCTCGTGCTCGTAGCGGACGACGGCACGCAGCGATTCCCCGGTGGGCGGGTCGAGGTCCCGCAGCCGATTCAGTCCGCGGCGAGCCAGGACGCGATGGATGGTCGCTGGCGCCACGGTGAGCCCGTGATGGCGGGCCAGGGCTTCGGCGATGCGGACTGGCCCGTGCTTGGTCTGCCGACGCAGGGCCTCGATAAGGTCTGCGACCTCATCAGGCGTGGTGGTCGGGCTGCGTCCGGGCCGGGAGGATCGATCGAGCAGACCGGCGTCGCCGTGTCGGCGCCATCGGGCGTACCACTTGGCCAGGCAGCGTCGGGAGACGTTCGCTTCAGCGGCGACGTGGGCGATCGGACGGCCGGAGTCCACCCGCACGCACAGCCGCCGACGACCTTCTGGGGTCAGTGGCGCGTTGCGGTGCCTGGTCATGCCTGCCCGCCACAGTGCTCACCACCCATATTCCGTCTCGAAAGTTCGATATCGGGCTGATCATGCCGGAGCCCACCGACAGCGTCGGCGGGCTCCGGGGGCAGGTTCAGCTCGCGGCGCGGGATTTGCGATGGGCGCGTACCCGGCAGGCGGTCGAGCAGAAGGTGCGGCGGCGACCGGTGGCGGGCTGTTTCATGACCTTCTCCAGGTGTGCCGGAACGACCAGAATGCCACGGCACAGCACCCTCTCCCTGTCCGCTCCCATGCCGCCCACTGACCGGCATCCTCGGCCCCTGCGGGAGCACACGATCCGGATCACGGACAGTAGGCCGCTTCTGTCCGTGATCCGGTGACCGAATGGAACAGCCCCTGTCCGGACACCAGCCGGTGGGGCGGACGGTGTCCGGACATGACATCAGAAGGCGGCTCGCTGCCGGTTGAAACGCGGACTTGGCGGCGCGGAGGCGATCGCGGACGCCGCCGCCAAGTACCTCGGCTCGCCGACCGTGGCCCTATTCCGTACGGAATAGGGGCACGGAACGTCAGTGTTCACCGTCGCCGTCCATAGCCGATGATGCTGCCTGCTGGCGCGACCCCGAGCGGATTCCAAGTGTGAAAGCGAGGTCGGCTGGGGTTTCGGCACCGCGCAGCGCGTCCTGGTAGTGGGCACGGAGTGGAAATCGCCGCGCTGCCGCGCAATGCGTCGAGCAACAGGGTGCGGGGTTGACGTTCTCTCCGCTGGTGCACGTTCGAGGGGAACAGGAAGCCACAGAGCGACATGGCCGAACCATCCGGCCGAGGACCGTGCTTCGTTCACGGACGTGTCCGGCGGCAGCATCCTTCCTCAGACAGCCCCTGTCCGGTCGACCAGTCCTTGCCGCGTGCTGGCCGCGACTCGTGGACACCGTTACCGGTGTTGGCCTCGAATTGCGCCTCGAACTGAGGCAGCGTGCCGGGCAGCACGGACAGCCGTATCCGGACAGGGACCGGCCGACCGGACCGACCGTGGCGGCCGTCCGGCACGGTCCGGACACTATCTGCGGACAGTGTCCGGACGCCGGTTGGCCGCTGGAACGGTTCGGTCGGCGCCGGTCAGGACCGGCGGGGCCGCTTGCTGGCGCGGGCCTGCACCAGGGCGGTTTCGAGTGCGGCAGCGAGGTCGGCCGGGGCTTGGTCGTCAGCGGGCGCCGCGTGGGGGAGGCGTCCGGCGATCTTGGCGTCGACGAGTTGGTCCACCGCGTCGCGGTAGTGATCGCGGTAGTGGTCAGGGTGGAAATCGTCACGCAGTGCGTCGAGCAGGGTGCGGGCGAGGTGGCGTTCGCGCGGCGGGATCTCTACCGGGGCGGGCTCGAACGGGCTGGGGTCGTTGAGGTCGCTGGGCCAGTAGAGGAGCTGAAGGACGAGCAGGCGGCGCTCGGGGCGGAGCATGGCCAGGTGCTCGCGCTGTCGTAACGCGATTTGGCCGATCGCGACGTGCTCGGCGTCGGTCATGGTGTCGCGCAGGAGCACGTAGGCGCGTTCGGCGCCGTTGGCGGGGTGGGGTTGGGCGTAGTAGGCCCGGCCCCACAGCGTGGGCGGAACCTGCTCGGCGGGCAGCGCGGCGATCTCGAACCGGTGCTGGGTGGGCAGCGGAAGCCGGTCGAGATCCTCCTCGTCGAGGGGCACGAGTTGGCCGCCGGTGTCGTAGCCGCGGATGATCTCCTCAAGTGGGACTTCGCGGTCTTCGCGTTCGCAGACGCGGCGGTGACGGATACGGCCCCCGCAGCCGTGGACCTGGCGGAAGGTCACCGACCGGTCGCGGGCGGCCGGGTGCAGCCTGATCGGGATGTTGACCAGGGAAAACGTCAGCGACCCGTGCCAGACGGCCACCATGTGCTCATCATCGGCCCCTGGAGTCGAGCAAGCCACTCCGCCTCGGCCACGGAACGGCGTGACACTGGGCTGGTGACCAGCGAACTGCGTCGCGAATACCACGTGGCCTGCGGCTACCTCTCCGCCTTGCAGGCATGCTTCGATCACCTCGACCGCCAGGGCATGGACCAGGTGTGGACGGCGTCCGCACGGCTGAGCTTGGAGCACATCGCCCGACTTCTTGCCGACGGTATGAGGTTCGCCGAACCCGATCACGGTGATGGCGCCGAGGGCGCCCCTCCGCCTTGACGGCCCAGCGGCTCGGCTCGTCGCCGTCCGGCGGCAGGGCGTGGGGTGTCAGGCCAGCCAGAGCACGACGAGTAGGTCGACGCGGCGTTGGTCGTTGAGGATCAGGTACACGATGTCGCCTTCGCCGTGCGGGCCGAAGCGCCATGCGCGCATCGGGCTGTCCGGTCGGTGTCGGTGGTAGGGGTGGCCGTTCCACGGGGCCAGCGCCAGCGCCGTGAGTGCCTCGGCGGGCAGCGCGGCGATCTGGGCCTGGGACTGCTCGGCGGCCATTCCTGACGCTGAGAGCTTCGCTCCTGCGCGGTTGGGTTCGAGTGAGGCTTGGGGGCGGCTTGAGGGCTTCTGCGGCGTGTGGGGCTTCTGATCGCCGTTGGGACTCTTGGTCGACGCCTTCCAGGTGGCGTGGGTGGTCACGCATGTGATCACGGCGCCCTGTTCGACAGAATCGGGAACTCGTCGCCAACGCGGTCGGTGACGCTCATCGCGTGTAGGGGCTCAAACTCCGCGACATCTTGATCTTGTTTGACCTGCGGTCTTGCTCGGTGTCTCAGTCGGCATGTCCGCCCCGGTGTCTCAGTTCGATGGCATTTCTTCAATGGGCCGGGTCCGACCAGCCGCGCCGGTCTCACAGGGTTCAGGCAGCGTTGCGTGTTGATCTAAGGTGCCGCCATGACGCTCAAGCTCCGGCC
>NZ_JALBWV010000106.1 GCF_022678645.1 Saccharopolyspora soli
AAGCTTATTTTTTCTAACCTTGCCGGGCGCGTGCTGTCCGCCCCCCGTGATGGGGGGGGGGGGGGGGGGGGTGTTGTGGGTGGTGGGCCGCCACACAAACAAAAACCCCCCACGACCGTTGTTGGTGCGTCCTTCGCGGGAGGAGCGGAATCCGGTGCCCGATACCTCAGCGCTGATCGCCGTCGGTGGCAGGCGTTCATCCATGCCCGTCAAGGCTGGACGCTTCACCCGATGACCAGTGACGCACGAAGTCGGCCTCCTCCAGCGCTTTCCGCGGCTGGAGCTCGCGACCGGTGAACTCGATTGGAAGACCGGCGTCTTCATCCGCGGCCTGCGCGCCCTGCCGGTCCAGTGGTGAGGCTCAGCCCACCTCGATCTGCAGCGCTCGCATGGTGTTGATCTCGTCCGTCCGAACAGCCCTCGAAGCGTGATCTTTTCGAGGTCTGCTTGAGCACGGCTGCGCGGACGAGTTCGGTGTCACGCGGGCGAGAGGCTCAGGACCGCTCTCCCGTCTCCCACAGCCACGGCTTTCACCTCGATACCGTTCATGATCGTGGACTGCCCGGTGGCCAGCGGCGACGTTATCGACCCGCCTTCGAACTTCGCACCGATCTCCATCACGCCGCCGGTGATGCTGCGCACCCGCATCAGGGTGAACCCGTGCTGCTGGGGCGCTGCGACCACGGCCGAGGGGGACACCAGCACCTCGCACGCCCCGTCCGCGCAGGCGGCGAGGTTTTCGCCGTCCCCGGCCGTTGGCAGGGCGACCGGCGCGGCCGAGGGCGTGCCCTGATCCTCCGGGAGGTGGCAGTTCTCGGCCTTCTCGTGCGCCTGGGCGACGGTGCCGTCCGCGGCAATCAGCGCAGCCAGGTCAAGCCCCTCCGGCTTGAGCGTCTTGAGCGCGGCGGAGGTCTCGCCGACGAACCCGCGCAACGCCTCCTCGGAGGCGTCGTACTGACTCGCGTACCCGTCCACCTTGGCGCCCAGCCGCTCGGCCGCCTTCGAGTAGGAGTCGATCAGCTCCGCCCCGCGCGGGAACGCCTCCGGGGTCAGGGTGGTGTACCCCACCTCGTCCAGCGCGGTGTCAACCGAGCTCAGGTACGACGACAGGTCCATCGAGACGAACTCGTCGCGCAGGTCCGGCAGCGGCTCCGGGGGTGCGGTGAAAACCCTGGTCGCGTCGCAGAACTCGTTCAGCCACTCCACCTGCTCCGGGGTGGGTGGCGGCGCCGGGGCGCTCGGCGAAGGCGGGCTGGCCGGTGGCTCCCCCGGAGCGCCACAACCGGCGAGGCTGCACAGGACGAGAGCCGCGGCGCCGAGCCGCACGTCTTTCCGCATGGTCACTTCCTACCGGCCGGAGCCGGGAGGGGTCCCGCGTTTGACAAGGTTCAGCCCACTTCGGTCTGCAGTGCTCGCATGGTGTTGATCTCGTCCTGCTGGGTGACCAGGACGTCCTGGGCCATCTCGTGGACCTGTTCGTCGCGGCCCTTGGTGAGGAAATCGGTGGCCATGGTGAGCGCGCCCTCGTGGTGGGCGATCATCAGCTGGAGGAAGAGGCGGTCGAAGTCGGCACCTCGGGAGTTCGCGAGCTGGGCGAGCTGTTCCGGCGTCGCCATGCCCGGCATGCTCGCGTGATCGTGCCCGCCGTGCCCACCGTGTTCGTCGAGGCTCCGGCTGGCCAACCAACCCTGCATGGCGCTGATCTCCGGGCCCTGGGCCGCGCCGATGCGCTCGGACAGCGCGCGGACCTTGGCGTTCGCGGCGCGTTCCGGCGAAAGCGCGGTCAGCTGCACGGCTTGCTGGTGGTGCGCGATCATCATGCGCAGGTAGTCGGCCTCGACGTCGACCGACGGGCTCGCCTGCGGCGCGACGCTGGCCACCACCTGCGGCTCGTCTCCCGGCCCACCCGGCAACACCACCGTCGGCGACGCCTGCTCGGCGGCGCATCCGCCGAGCACGCCCGCTGCCAGCAGCAACGCGACTCCGGTGGGGAACCGACGCATCTCGATCCTCCTTCTACCCAGGCAAAAGCGCCCAGGCGGCCTATTGGGGTGGCAACCGGACATCACGATACTGATCTTCGGCGGTGCTTCGGTACCGCTGATTGCAACTGCCCTAACCCAGGGCAGCACTTCAGCCCAGCATGGGGGTGGATGGTCTTGAAACCGAGTTCCAGGGGTCGATGGCGCGCCGCAGGGGCCGCAGTCGGCGTGCTAGCCCTCGGCTTGACCCTCGCACCGGCATCCGCGGCGACCCCGCCGAACGATCGCCCGGAGGAATACTCCGCGCAGACCGTCGCCGCCCCGTCGAGCGAGATCATCAAGAGCGACAACATCGAGCAGGCCGCGAACCTGCCGAAGCAGCCGCCGTTCAACACGCTTGAGGCGTACGGCACGGACATCGCGTTCAAGCAGAACTACGCGTTCGTCGGCAACTACGACGGTCTCGTGGTCTACGACATCGCCAACCCGAAGAAGCCGCAGATCGTCACGCAGGTGCTCTGCCCCGGTGGCCAGGGCGACGTGTCGATCTCGGGCAACCTGCTGTTCGTCTCCACCGACTACCCGCGCACGAACAACACGTGCACCAGCGAGCAGACCGACGCCGCGGACCCCAACGGCTGGGAGGGCATGAAGGTCTTCGACGTCAGCGATCCGGCCAAGCCGCGCTACGTGTCGGCGATCGCCACCGACTGCGGTTCGCACACCCACACCCTGGTGCCGGACAAGGCCGGTCAGGCGGTGTACCTCTACATCTCCTCCTACGGTCCGCGGGCGGAGTTCCCGAAGTGCCAGCCGCCGCACGACAAGATCTCGATCATCAAGGTGCCGCTGGACAACCCGGCCGAGCCGGTGCTGGTTGACGCGCCGGTGCTGTTCCCGGACGGCGGCAACCCCGGAACGCCGACGACCAGCGCCACCACGGGCTGCCACGACATCACGGTGTTCCCGGAGAAGGACCTGGCCGCCGGTGCCTGCATGGGTGACGGCGTGCTGTTCGACATCTCCGACCGGGAGAAGCCGCGGGTGATCAACCAGGTCCGCGACGACCAGAACTTCGCGTTCTGGCACTCGGCCACGTTCAACAACGCGGGCACCAAGGTGATCTTCACCGACGAGCTCGGCGGTGGCTCCGCGCCGACCTGCAACGAGGCGACCGGGCCGACCCGCGGTGCGGACGGCATCTACGACATCGTCGGCTCCGGTGCGGACGCGAAGCTGGAGTTCCGCAGCTACTTCAAGATCCCCCGCCCCCAGGCCGACACCGAGAACTGCGTGGCGCACAACGGTTCGCTGATCCCGGTCGAGGGCCGCGACATCATGGTGCAGGCTTGGTACCAGGGTGGCGTGTCGGTGTGGGAGTTCACCGATTCCGCCCAGCCGCAGGAGATCGCCTACTTCGAGCGCACCGCGTTCGACCCGGCGAAGTTGCAGCTGGCGGGTTCCTGGTCGGCGTACTACTACAACGGCTACATCTACTCCTCCGGCATCCAGGAGGGCTTGGACGTGCTGGACATCCGCGACAAGCGGACGGACCCGGCCAAGAAGGTCCGCTACGAGGAGTTCAACCCGCAAACCCAACCGGTCTACCAGAACTGACTTGACACCAACGAGGACCGGCCCCGCCAGGAACCCTGACGGGGCCGGTCCTCGTCGCGCGCCGACACCGAAAGCCCGGCTAGGACAGGTCTGTTCCGCTGAGGAAGTCCGGGACGTCGAAGGACAGCAGCGGGTCGCCGAACAGCGCTCCGGTGCCCACTTCGCAACCCATTGCGCGCCAGCTGCGGGCCTGGTCCTCGGTGTCGATGCGGCCCGCCCACAGCCGCGCGCCGCAGGCCCGGACCAGCGGGACCATCCCGCGGATCGCCTGCACCTCCGGCGCGTCCTCGGAATCCGCGGTGCGCACGAGTTCGACCAGTTCGTCGGCCACCCGCACGGCGTCGACCGGAAGGTCCCGCAGCAGGCGCAGTTCCTCCGGGGAACCTTGGAAGCCGTGCAGCGACGTCTTGATGCCGCGGCTGTTGAGGTAGCGGAGGTTGTCGCGGGTCTCCTCGTTGTCGCCGCTGATCGCGGCCACCGGCAGGCACAGCCGCAGCCAGGTCGGATCGACATCACCGGCGGCGAGCATCCGGTGGATCACCGCGGCCAGATCGGGGTCCTGCCCCTGGTTCGGGCTCAGCGACACGGACAGCTGCACCCGATGTCCGGCGGCGTGCCACTCGCACAGCTGCTGCCACGCGGTTTCCAGCATCCAGTCCCGCAACGACAGCGTGACGCCGGAACGCTCCGCCAGGCGCAGGCAGTACTCGTGTTCGAGGGTGCCGTATCCGCTGGTCTCCCAACGGAGTCCGGCTTCCAGGGCGATCAGCTTGCCGCCATCGATGAACGTCAGCGGCCGGTAGACCACGTCGAACTCGCCCATTTCCAGGCCGCCGGGCATCACCGCGGCCAGCTTGGACTCGATCCGCTCCTCCGGCGCGGTGTCCGGGTCGAACAACGCCCACTGCCGCTTGCCCGCCGCCTCCGCGCGGCGCAACGCGACGTCGGCGGCCCACAGCATGTTCGCCGCCTCGGCGTCGGCCGCCATCCGCTGCACCACGCCGACGCTGGCGGACGCCGCGATGCCCTGTTCGCTGATGTAGACCGGCTCGGCGAGCAGCTCGTTGATCAGCTCGGTCAACTTCGGCACCGGCGGGGTCTTCTCCTGCTCCCAGACCAGGATCGCGAACTCGGTGCCGCCGAAGCGGGCGACGATCGCCTCTTCGCCCTCGACCAGCCGCTCCAGCCGCCGGGCCACCTCCTTGATCACCCGGTCGCCGACCTCGTAGCCGAGGCCGTCGTTGATCAGCTCGAAGCCGTCCAGCCCGAGGTGGTAGAGCGCCAGCCGGGCGTCCGCGGGCAGGTTGGCCAGCGCCGCTTCCAACCTGGTGTGGAAGAACTGCCGGTTCGGCAACCCGGTCAGGGCGTCGTGCAGCGCCTGGTACTGGAAGCGTTCTTGCAGCAGGTGCAGCTCGGTGATGTCCTCGACCATGGTGACGAAGTTGCGAGGTGCGCCGTCGGAGCCCCGCAGCACCGACACCGCGAGGTAGGCCCAGGCTTCTTCACCGTTGGCGCGCAGCAGTCGTTTGCGTTCGCTGAGCCGCTTCGAGCTGCCGCCCTCGGCCAGTTCGGCGTAAGCGGCGGCCAGGTATTCCGCGTCCTCGGGGTGGAACAGGTCGTGGATGGTCATGGACGCCAGGTCGTGCGCCTGGTATCCGAGGGTGTCTTCCCACGCCGGGTTCACCTGCACGAATTTCCCGGCCAGATCGCAGATCGCGACGCCGATCGGAGTTGTCGTGAACACCTCGCCAAACCTCGCCTCGCTGGCCGCCAGCTCCCGGTCGGCCTTCAGCTTCGAGCGCAGCAACGCCTTCTTCAGCGTCTCCTGCTGGATGAAAGTGCTCTCCCGGTCTGCCGCGGCGTAGCCAGCCGCGATCGCGGTGATCAGGGCCAGGATGCGGCGCACCGCGTCGTTGCCGTGCTGTTCGACCAACGCGTCGCGCAGCAGGTCCAGGCTCCGCGGCAGGCTGTCCTCCCCGGTGGCGTGGATGTCCACCAGCCGAGTGCCGACCACTCGTCCCACATCGTCCACAGTCGACGGATCGTCCAGCGCCTCGACGATGCGGCCGACGAGTTCCAGCAGGGCTTGCTCGACGGTCTCCCTGGCCAGCGGGATGTACGAGGCGGTGCTGAGCTCCGCCGCCCAGCGGGCCGCCACCTCGACCCGCCAGTCGATGCCGTACCGCTGCCGGACCAGCACCTCCGGCGTCCCCTGCGGGGCGTTCCCAGTTCCCTCGCTCATCTCAACCGTCCGTCGACGTCCGCGGTGATTCGCCCCAGTGCACCTTCCTAGCACCACCGAAAATCAGCGCCACGCCCCCCGTGAACGCCTCATCTCTTGCGCCCCACCCCCGCGTAGATCTGGGAACCGCCGGGCTCGTCGGCGGCCTGTTCGGGCCGCTCCGGCCGCCACATCGCGGTGCCCACCACACCTGGGGAAACCAGATCGAAGCCGGTGAACAACTCGGTGATCTCGGCGTGCGTCCGGGTGTAGATGGGGTCCGCGCTGCGCTTCATGACCTCGGTCACACCGGCCATCTCGTCCGGGCTGATGTCCGCGGTGAAGTGCGACAACGCCAGGTAGCTGCCGGGGGCCAGCGCGTCCCGGTAGCGGGCGACGATCGCCGGGGCGTCCGCCTCGGGCGGCACGAAGTGGAAGACACCGGCCATGATCAGGCCGATCGGTTCGCTGAAGTCCAACAGCCGCCTGGTCTCCGCAGCCTTCAGTATCGCCTCGGGTTCGCGCATGTCGGCCTGGACGATGGTGGCGTTGTCGTTGCCCTGCAACAGCAGTTGGCTGTGCGCGACTGCGACCGACTCGTAGTCCACGTACACCACGCGCGCCTGCGAGTCGGCGTCCTGGGCGATCTGGTGCACGTTGCCGACCGTCGGGATGCCCGAACCGATGTCCAGGAACTGGCGGACGCCCTGCTGCCCCATGAAGACCACGGCGCGGCGCAGGAACGAGCGGTTGAGCCGGGCGACGTCGCGGGCGCTGGGCAACGCGGTGAGGAACTTCTCCGCCAGCGCCCGATCGGCGGCGAAGTTGTGCGCCCCGCCGAGCAGATAATCGTAGAGCCGAGCCGCGCTGGGGGTCTCCTCGTCGACGTTGTCGGGCACCCACATCGCCTGTTCGGTCACGGTCGCCTCACCTCTCGTACCGGTACGTGTTGACCAGACTACTGGGTGACACCAGCCGGGCTTGTTCGACGTAACCCGGCCGCGATCGTCGGTATCGATCGAGACCACCGTACGGCACAAAACTGGCACCTCGCCCTTGACGTGCCGGCGCGTCAGTGCGCCGCTTCGAGCGTTTCGCCGTCGGCGACCAGGGCGTCGAGTTCGGCGACGTCGTCGGCGGTGAGCTCCAGGCTGCCAGCGGCGGTGTTCTCCTGGAGGTGCGCCACCGACGAGGTGCCGGGGATCAGCAGGATGTTCGGCGACCGCCGCAGCAGCCAGGCCAGCGACACCTGGGTCTGCGTGGCGCCGCGCCGCTCGGCTACCGCACGCAGCACGCCGTCCTCGCGGGCGCGGCTGTCGGCGAATCCGGAGCCCAGCGGGAAGAACGGGACGAATGCGGCACCGGCTGCCGCGGTCTTGCCGAGCAGTTCCGCCGACGTGCGGTTCACCACGTTGTAGAGGTTCTGCACGGCAGCGATGCGGGTGTGCCGCTGCGCCTCCTCGAACTGCTCGGTGGACACATTGGACAGCCCGATGTTGCGCAGCAACCCCTGCTCGCGGAGCTCGATCAGCGCCCCGAGCTGGTCGGCCAGCGTGATGCCCGGCTGGTCGCCGAGGTACCGCAGGTAGACCAGATCCAGCGTTTCGAGCCGGAGGCGGCGCAGGTTGTCGTGCACCTGCGCGCGCAGCGCGTCCGGATGCCCCAGCGGCAGCCATCCGCCCTGGTGGTCGCGGTAGGCGCCGATCTTGGTGACCAGCACCAGGTCGTCCCCGTAGGGGTGCAGCGCCTCCGCGATCAACTCGTTGACCACCCACGGCCCGTAGTAGTCGCAGGTGTCGATGTGGTTGATGCCCAGTTCCACGGCACGCCGCAGCACCTGGATCGACCGCTCGCGGTCGCGCGGCGGGCCGAACACCCCCGGCCCCGCCAACTGCATCGCACCGAAACCGACTCGGCTGACCGTCAGATCCACGGCCAGCTGGTACTCGCCACCAAGGGCGCTGGAAGCACTCGTCACGCCGCGATGCTGCTGGAAAATCGCTGCTGACGCAACCAACACCTCGCTGCCAAGCGAGAGAGGAGCCAACGGCTCACACCTGTGGCATCAGCAGCAACCAGCGGGCCCCGAACACGAGCGCGACGATCCCGATCAGGAACCAGCACGCCAGCCACGTCCCGGCTGGCAGCCCGGTCAGCCGGGCGAGCTGGTCCGCATCGGAGTTCGCCGCGCGGCCCCTGGCCCGCTTGTGGCGCAGCTCGGCGACCGGCCGCAGGCCGCCGAAGAGCAGGAACCAGCTGAACAGCGCGCAGCACAGCGCCTGCCAGGCCGGAGTCGCGAACCAGGACACCGCGAAGAGCGCGCCACCGGTCACCAGGATCGACAGCACCCCGTAGGCGTTGCGGATGGCCAGCAGCATCGCGACGAGCAGCGCGATGCACGCCCACAGCATCACGCGGGCGAGGTCGACGGTCACCAGCCACGCGCCGCCGAGCCCGAGCAGCGACACCGCCGGATACCCGGCGACCAGGGTGAACACCATGCCGGGCCCGGTCGCCTTGCCGGTCGAGACGGTCAGCCCGGAGGTATCGGAGTGCAGGCGGATGCCGTTGAGCTTGCGGCCGCTGAGCAACGCGACCACCGCGTGGCCGCCCTCGTGCGCGATCGTCACCACGTTGCGCAGCAACAGCCAGGTGTTGCGGCTGAGCACCAAGACCAACGAGAGCACACCGGCGATCAGCGCGGCGAGGTTGCCCGAATCGAGCAGCTGCGCGGTCCACTCCCGCACTAAATCGTCCACAGTAGACACCCGAGGCTCGACGACAGACCTCGATCCA
The DNA here is from genome assembly GCF_022678645.1 of Saccharopolyspora soli. GTDB lineage: Bacteria > Actinomycetota > Actinomycetes > Mycobacteriales > Pseudonocardiaceae > Saccharopolyspora > Saccharopolyspora soli. The sequence continues at coordinate 8,617 of NZ_JALBWV010000106.1, forward strand.
GCCTACTCGTGAGCGCTCAACCGTGATGAGGGGTGAGGGGCACCCGTGACCCAGTAACTTGGTCACGGGTGCCCCTCACCTCGTTCCGGTGTCCGCTGGTGGGTCAGTCGAAGTAGGTGGCCACGTCCAGGGGGCCGCCAGCGGCTTCGAACTCGGCCCGCACCGCGTCCCGGAGGTCGGCATCGGCGAGGTAGTCCACTGTGGTCAGGGCGAGCCCGACCGCACCGTCGAGGACCGCCCGGTCCCCGGCGGGAGAGCCAGCCGCGGCGGCGAATTCCTCGGTGTGCAGGGACAAGCTCGGCTCACCGAGGCCGATCATCGGGTGGATGGCCGGGAGCCGGTAGCTGAGGTTGCCGAGGTCCGTTGAGCCCGTCAGGTACTCCGGCACCACGCCGCGCGGCAGGGCGGTCCGGCCGCGCCGGGCCTGGTGCTGCGCCCAGCGGGCCGCGAGCGCGTCGTTGTGCCGGATCGGCAGGTAGGCAGGGTTGTCGTCCCAGGTCAGCTCGACCCCGCAGCCCGTCATCGACGCCGCGCCCCGCGCGATCGCCTCGATCCGGGCGGCCAGGTCCTGCAACGAGCCAGGCTCGGCGGAACGCACGTAGAACAACGCCGCGGCGCGGTCGGGCACGACGTTGGGCCGCTTGCCACCGTCGGTGATGATCCCGTGCACCCGGTCCGTCGAGGGCATGTGCTGCCGCATCGCCGCAACGCCCTGGTACGTCGCCACGACCGCATCGAGGGCGTTGCGACCCATGAACGGCTGCGCGGCGGCGTGCGCGGCCACGCCGTGGAAGACCACCTCGACCTGACGCCGCCCCAGGAACGGGTGGGTGGCGATGTCGTGGGAAAACGGGTGCAGCATCACGACCACGTCGACATCGTCGAAAAGCCCTGCTCTGGCGAGGTGTTCCTTGCCGCCGCCGCCCTCTTCGGCCGGGGTGCCGAACAGGCTCACCCGGCCACCGGTAATGGTCACCGCGGTGGCCGCGGCGAGGAACCCGCCGACCGCCGCCGAACAGATGATGTTGTGCCCGCAACCGTGCCCGATCCCCGGCAACGCGTCGTACTCCGCCAGCACCGCGACGTGCGGACCACCGCCACCAACGCCAACGCGCAACGCGGTGTCCAGCCCGCCGACACCGACCTCGACGTCGTACCCGTGGCACCGCACGAGGTCGGCCGCCCGTGCGACGGACCGATGCTCGGCGAACGCTTCCTCCGGCTGCGCGTGCAAGTCCCGGCTCAGCGCGACGAGGTCCTCGGCGTGCCCATCCACCCACCGCTCGACCTCGGCGCACAGCGCCTTGTCGGCACCCGTGAAGTCGGACCGAATGGGCTCGGCTGTGTCCACCGCCCGTTCGGTCGCGGCGGCCACGGCGCGCAGGTAGGAAGCGTCCGGCTGTACTGGCTCAACGTGCTCCGTCACACCCTGACTCTAGGGCCTGTTCTTTAAGCGCGTTTTGCGTCGCGATGCAGGTATCGGAACCTGCCTTCGAAGCGGCCGTGCGGGTCTGTCATCGCGGCGCGACGCCGCCTTGCCGGGGAACCGGCCCGAGCACGCGGTGCGCCAGCAGTGTGCCACCGACCACCGCGGACGGGATCACCACCAGTTGCGCGATCGGGATCAGGCACAGCAGGTAGGTCGGCAGTCCGAAGCCGAACACCACCGCCCGGTGCTTCCGCAGCGTTCGGTGCCGGTCGCCGAGCTTCAGGCCGCGCCGCTGGAACACCAAGCCGACCATTTCCAGGCTGACCACCCACGCCCCGAACAACGCGCCCAGCACCAGCGCCGCGATCTGCCCGACCACCGGGATGAACCCGATGCAGAACAGCACGATCGCACCGATCAGCACGATGCCGAGCAGCTTCAGCGAATCCCGCAGGCCGCGGCCGACCTGCCGCAGCAACCCGGCACCGTCGTCGGAGGCGTCCAGTCCCAGCTGCTGCTCCGCCTTTTCCGCGATGTACTCGTAGAACGGGCCGCCGATGAGCAGCGTGATGGCGATGAACGACACCGAGCACAGCATCGCGACCGCACCGACCAGCGCCACACCCAGCAGGATGCGCAGTGCTTGGCGGGCGAAGTCGCCCCAACCGTCGGCGAACGGCGTCATCCAGGTGACCAGGTCACCGCTGAAGTAGAGCAGCGTGCCGAGGCCGCCGAGCAGCAGCACGGCGCTGATCAGCGCGGGCAGCGCACCGAGGAGCAGCAGCTTCGGATTGCGCAGGATGATGCCGAAACCGGCACCGAGGGTGCGGGTACCGGCGAAGAACGAACTCATCTGGGTCGGTCTCCCATGCGGTGGCGATCAACGCGCCCACCGTATCGGCCGCCGGGTCCCTCAGGTGGCGAACCGGGAGATCAGCGCACGACGCGATGCCGGTTCCGCCGCGGATGCCGCGTCGCCCGGGGCAACCGCCCGCCGAACGGCCTCGGATTGCGCTGGTCCTCGCAGCGGTTCGCGTGCAGTTCCAGCACCAGGACGTCCGGGTTCTCCCCGGCGTGGCTCCGCCAGAGCATCCTCAGCAGCTCGTCCTCGGCGAGCACCCAACGACGGCCGAACACGTCATCGTCACTCATCGCGACTCCAACTCCCGCGCGCGTAGCACATGGTGTGTGTGCGATCGCCCCCGGTTCACCATACCTCGGGGATCAGCCCGAGTGATCCGATTCGCCAGGCGGAACGAGCAACTTGGGTTGGCCTTGTTCGCGCAGCTGAATCGGCCGATCGAGGGCTCCTTCCCGAGGAGCTGCCGCTCGCGGCCAGCGGCCGAAGGTGTCCGGCGGCGAGGTCGACGCTGGCCCCGGAACTGGCCGACGCGCCGAACTGATCCGCCTTGCAACCGCGACGTCCAGCGGCAACGATACGTCGCTGTGACACGCAAGTCCCAAGACCAGGACACCCCGATCGGCACCGCGAAACCGCCCGCGGCCGTGGACGACCTGTCCAAGCGGATCATCGAGCAGTTGCAGCAGGACGGCCGCCGCTCCTACGCCGCGATCGGCAAGGCCGTCGGGCTGTCCGAAGCCGCGGTGCGCCAGCGCGTGCAGCGGCTGCTGGACTCCGGCATGGTGCAGATCGTCGCGGTCACCGATCCGCTGCAGCTTGGCTTCCTGCGCCAGGCGATGATCGGCATCAAGGTCGCCGGTGACGTGCAGCGGGTCGCCGACCAGCTCGCGGAGCTCTCGGAGATCGAGTACGTGGTGATCACGGCAGGCTCGTTCGACCTGATCGTCGAGGTGGTGTGCCGGGACGACGACCAACTGCTGGAAGTGATCAACCGCCGCATCCGCAGCCTCGAAGCGGTCACCGCCACCGAAACCTTCGTCTACCTCAAACTCCGCAAGCAGACCTACGCCTGGGGCGCCCACTAGCCGTCTCGGAGACCCGGGGCCAAGGATCACGGCCGCACCACCCGACACGCAGCCGCAAGAGTCCGTCCTTGAACTTGAGCTGCGTGCGGATGCGGGTAGCAGAGTTGCCGATTTCCCGTGAAACCGCCCACTCCGCGAGCCCGACAGCCACCGCGACGCCCGACGCTGGGACTGCCCGAGCTGCCGCGAGCGGCGCAGCCGCTTAGCCCACCTACGGCACTGGCACCGCCGCGGGTTCTCAGCCTGGAATTTCAGAAATCAGCCCAGGTTGGTCATGACGTGTTTGATGCGGGTGTAGTCCTCCAGGCCGTACATGGATAGGTCCTTGCCGTAGCCCGAGTGCTTGAAGCCGCCGTGCGGCATCTCCGCGACCAGCGGGATGTGGGTGTTGATCCAGACCGTGCCGAAGTCCAGTTCGGTGCTCGCGCGCATGGCCCGCCCGTGGTCCGCCGTCCACACCGACGACGCCAGGCCGTAGCGAACACCGTTGGCTTTGGCGTACGCGTCTTCCTCGTCGGTGAAGCGCTGCACCGTGATCACCGGACCGAACACCTCGTCCTGCACGATCTCGTCGTCTTGGCGGAGTCCGGAAACGACCGTGGGGGCGTAGAAGTAACCGCGCTCCCCGACCCGCGACCCACCACAGTGGACGGTCGCGTGGGCGGGCAGCCGGTCGATGAAACCGGCCACCTTCTCCAGTTGGGCGGCGCTGTTCAGCGGCCCGTAGCGGACGTCGGTGTCGCTGGGCGGGCCGGTCCGGGTGTTGCGCGCCTGTTCCGCCAGCGCCGCGACGAACTCGTCGTGCAGGTCGTCCTGCACCAGCACACGGGTGGCCGCCGTGCAGTCCTGCCCCGCGTTGAAGAAGCCCGCGGTGGCGATGCCCTCGGCAGCCGATGCGACGTCGGCGTCGTCGAAGACCACGACCGGCGCCTTGCCGCCGAGTTCCAGGTGCACGCGCTTGAGGTCGTGCGCGGCCGATTCGGCCACCTCGACACCGGCGCGCACCGACCCGGTGATCGAAGCCATCTGCGGCACCGGGTGGTCGATGAGCAATCGCCCGGTGTCCCGGTCGCCGGTCACCACGTTGAACACCCCGGCAGGCAGGTGCTCGGCGGCGATCTCGGCAAGCAACACGGTGCTCGCGGGCGTGGTCTCGGAGGGTTTGAGCACCACGGTGTTGCCCGCCGCGAGCGCGGGCGCGATCTTCCAGATCGCCATCAGCAGCGGGTAGTTCCACGGCGTCACCTGGGCGCAGACACCCAGCGGCTCGCGGCGGATGAACGAGGTGTGCCCGGCCATGTACTCGGCGGCGGCGCGGCCCTCCAGCACTCGGGCCGCACCGGCGAAGAACCGCAGGTGGTCCAGCACCATCGTCAGCTCTTCGGAGTGCGTCAGCGCGACCGGCTTGCCGGTGTTCTCGCACTCCACGCCCACCACCTCGGCCGCGCGCGCCTCGATGGCGTCGGCGATGCGCGTCAGAGCCGTCTGCCGCTGCGCCGGAGTGGTCCGTCGCCAGCCCTGGAAAGCCTTGCTGGCAGCCGACATCGCATTGTCCACATCGGACTTCCCGGACAACACCTGAGCGGCGTAGGCCACACCGGTCGCCGGGTCGACGACCTCCAGCGTCCGGCCGTCGACTGCCGGTATCCGACGTCCGTCGATGAAGTTTTCGAACACTCGCCCGGCCACGCGGCACCTCTTCCACTAGTCCATCGACAACAGATTCAGTTGCAAACATGCTGACTTCCAACGCTTTCGATTGCAAGCGTGCGTGTTAAATGCTCTTTTCGTTGACGGGACGTCTTGACGGACCGCTGTGCACTGCTTTCAATGGGACGCCACGCGCCACGGCGTGCCACACCGAATCCCCTCCACGAACGAGGCCCCTCATGTCCCGGACAAACGAGGCCGCGTCGCCTCCTGCCGCCAGAACCGAACCCGAGCGCCTGCCCCGAGTGCTGACCATCTTCGGCGGCGTCCTGCTGACCCTCTCGTGCGTCACCCCGGCATCCTCGCTGTTCATCGTGGTGCCGCCGCTGGTGCAGACCCAGGGCACCGGCGTGGTGCTGACCCTCGCGCTGGCCGCGCTGGTGTCGCTCGGCGTCGCCTTCTGCTACAGCGAACTCGGCACCCGATTCCCGCACGCCGGTGGCGAGTACTCGATCGTCGCCCGCGTGCTCGGCCGCGGCGCCGGATGGGTCACCTTCGTGATGAGCCTGGCGATGATCGTGGTGGTGCCGCCGGTGATCGCCCTGGGCACCGCGGACTACCTGAGTTCGCTGGTGGAGCTCAACACCCCCGCCACCGGCGCCGTCGTGATGCTGCTCGCCACTGTCACCGCAGTGCTGGACGTGCGCTCGAACGCGCTGGTGACCGGCATCTTCCTGGGCATCGAAATCATGGCCGCCGCGTTGGTGGCGGTATTCGGCTTCGCCCACGTCAACCGCCCGCTGAGCACCCTGGTCGCGCCGACGATCCCGGACAGCGCGGGAGGTTCCGCGCCGTTCACGCTGGCCGTGCTGCTGACCGGACTGGCCGTCGGGATCTTCACCTTCCAGGGCTTCGGCAGCGCGGTGTACCTCTCGGAGGAGTTGCGCGATCCTCGGCGCAACGTCGCCCGCACGGTGTTGTGGTCGCTGCTGGCGGCAGTGGTGATCACCGTGCTGCCGACGGCGGCGATCGTGCTGGGCGCACCGACCGACACCGACCTGGCCACCGCCGACTTCCCGGCGATCGTCGAGTCCTGGGGCGGACCGGTGCTGTCGACGTTCGTGAGTCTCGCGGTCGCCGCCGCGATCCTCAACGCGGTGATCGTCATGGTCCTGCAGAACGCTCGGGTGATCTACGCATCGGCCCGCGACCAGGCATGGCCCGCTCCGGTGAACCGGGCGCTGTCCCGGCTGCACCCGCGCTGGAAGTCGCCGTGGGTGTCGACGCTGGTGGTCGGCGTTCCCGGTGCCGTGCTGGCCGGACTGGTCGATATCGAGGCGCTCATCGGTCTGACCGGCGTGGTCGTCGCCGTGCTGTACCTGCTGATCGCGATAGCCGCGCTGCGCGTTCGGCGATCGACCGGACAGGAAGCCTGGCGGATGCCGCTGTGGCCGGTGCCCGCACTGGTGACCGCCGCGGCGATCGTTCTGGCGCTGGCGAACCAGAGCATGGTGGACCTGCTGCTCACCGCGGCGGTGGTGGTGCTCGCCGCGGCGTACTACGCGGTGCACCTGCGCAGACGCGAGACTACGCACTGGGTCATGAAGAACAACTAGATCAATTGTCAATCTCTGATTTTTCTACGCTTTCCGTTGTCAAGTATCTCCAATACAATGGATTCAGCACACAGTCGATTGACGCGAGGTTGCTCATGACCGCGACGGAGAAGCCCGCCGCAAGCCACGTCCGGACGCTCAGCGACCGGGCCCGCGACCACCTCTGGTTGCACTTCGCCGACCACAGCGGCTACGCCCACAGCGAGATCCCGGTGATCGTGCGCGGCGAAGGACCGTACGTCTACGACGAGCACGGCAAGCGCTACTTCGACGGCCTGGCCGGGCTGTTCGCCGTCCAGGTCGGGCACGGGCGCGACGAACTCGCCGCAGCGGCAGCACGCCAGACCAAGCAACTCGGCTACTTCCCGCTGTGGTCGCACGCGCATCCCAGCGCCGTCGAACTCGCCGAGCGGATCGCCACCCGGGCGCCCGGCGACCTCAACCGGGTGTTCTTCACCGGCGGTGGCGGCGAAGCGGTGGAGACCGCCTGGAAGCTCGCCAAGCAGTACTTCAAGAAGACCGGGAAACCCAACAAGCACAAGGTGATCAGCCGGTCGTTCGCCTACCACGGCACCTCGCAGGGCGCGCTGTCCATCACCGGGATCCCAGGCGCCAAGCAGGACTTCGAGCCGCTGGTGCCCAGCGCGATCAAGGTGCCCAACACCAACTTCTACCGCGCGCCGGTCTTCGCCGACGACTACGAGCGCTTCGGTGCCTGGGCGGCCGACGAGATCGCCCGCGCGATCGAACGGGAGGGCCCCGACACCGTGGCCGCGGTGTTCCTGGAGCCGTTGCAGAACACCGGCGGATGCTTCCCACCACCGCCCGGCTACTGGCAGCGGGTCCGGGAGATCTGCACCGCCCACGACGTGCTGCTGGTCTCCGACGAGGTGATCTGCGCCTTCGGCCGACTCGGCCACGACTTCGGCGCCGACCGGTACGGCTACCAGCCGGACATCATCACCGTCGCGAAAGGACTGACCTCGGGGTACGCCCCGTTGGGTGCGATGATCGCCGACGAGCGGTTGATGCAGCCGTTCCTGGTCGACGGCAGCAGCTTCACGCACGGTTCGACCTACGGCGGACATCCGGTGGCCTGCGCGGTCGCGCTGGCCAACCTGGATCTGATGGCCGCCGAGGACCTCTACGGCCGGGTCCGCGCCAACGAGGCGAATTTCCGTGCCACGCTGGAGAAACTGCTCGACCTGCCGATCGTCGGGGATGTCCGGGGAGCCGGGTACTTCTACGGCGTCGAGCTCGTCAAGGACAAGGCGACCAAGGAGACCTTCACCGCGGCCGACGCGCAGCGGGTGCTGCGCGGGTACGTCTCGCCCGCACTGTTCGAGGCCGGGCTGTACTGCCGGGCCGACGACCGGGCCGAACCGGTGATCCAGCTGTCCCCACCGCTGATCTGCACCCAGGAGCACTTCGACGAAGTCGAGCAGATCCTCCGCGCAGTCCTGACCGAAGCCTGGACCAAGCTCTAGCTCGGCGACGCTTTCACGAAGCTCGCGAGTTCTTGCACATTCCTCTCGCTACCGACGGTCAGCGGGAGGGTGTGCTGGAATTGTGACATGTCTTTGGACAGCCTTCGCGAACTGCTGGAACGCCATGTGCGCCCCGACGGGACTACCGCCATCGACGGCGTCCGGATCTGCGGGGCCGACCACGCCGTCGCGCCGGAGACTGCGATGTCCGGCACGGTGCTGGCGATCATCGCCCAGGGTGACAAGCGGCTGGCGCTGGGTGACCGCGTCTTCGAATACGGCGCTGGCCAGTACCTGGTGGCGTCGATCGATCTCCCGCTGACCGGTCATTTCGTCGACACGGTGCCGAGCGAGGCATCGCTCGGTTTCGGGATGACGTTGGACCCAGCCGCTATCGCCGAGCTGCTGCTGGAAGCCGGGCCGGGTGACCTGCCGTGGGTTCCCGGAACCCCAGGACCGGGGATCGCGGTCAGTGACGCCCCGGACGAGTTGCTCGACGCTGTCGTGCGGCTGCTGCGCCTGCTCGACCAGCCACGGGACCGGAAGGCGCTGGCCCCGTTGTTCAAGCGCGAAATCCTCTGGCGATTGATCACCGGGGAACAAGGTGACGTCGTGCGCCAACTCGGCCTGGCCGACAGCAGCCTGAACCACATCAGACGTGCCGTGGGGTGGATCCGGGACAACTACACCAAGCCCTTCCGGGTCGAGGAAGTGGCACGGCTTTCGGGGATGAGCGTTTCCGCCTTCCACCGGAACTTCCAGGCGGTGACCGCGATGACCCCGATCCAGTTCCAGAAGCACATCCGACTGCAGGCGGCCAGGTTGCTGCTGGCGAACCGGCCACGCGACATCACCAGCGTCAGCCAGCGCGTCGGATACGACAACCTCTCCCAGTTCAGCCGGGAATACCGCCGCCAATTCGGCGTCCCACCCAGCATCGACGCGGTGCGCATGCGTGACGGCGCGGGCGCAGTCGTCGCGGCGCTGCCATGAAAATCCTCTGAGCGAAGAGGATTGTGCAAACAAGCGAGACTATCTTGCTAGCACTGCGTTGGCGGCGCTGTTCTTATGGAGATACCGGAGCATTCCGCGGATTCCGGGACAATTGCCAAAGGGCCGCCAAGGGGAGAAGTGTGCAGTACCGCAGCCTGGAGCGGGTTCGAATCGGGAATGGCGACCTGCCCTTCGAAGATGATCGGCGATCAGGGCTGTGACCGTGGACGATGCCGTCGCCCGCGCCCTTTCCGAAGAGACCTGAGCCGGTAACAGCAGGCCGAATTCTTCCCGTCGCGGCCCTGACCGCGGATCAGCAGAACCGCATGGGTTTGGTTGATCACTCACCAAACCAGTTCAACGAGGAGACACATGAAGTACCGCACGCTGGGCCGGACTGGGATCCGGGTCAGCCCGTACTGCCTGGGCGCCATGATGTTCGGGGCCATGGGAAACCCCGACCACGACGACTCGATCCGGATCATCCACCGGGCGCTGGACGCGGGGATCAACTTCGTCGACACCGCTGACGCGTATTCCCTCGGCGAATCCGAAGAGATCGTCGGAAAGGCTCTCAAGGGCCGCCGCGACAACATCGTGCTCGCCAGCAAGGCACATCTACCGATGAGCGACGATCCCAACCACCGGGGAAATTCACGGCGCTGGATCATCACCGCGGTCGAGAACTCCCTGCGACGCCTGGAGACCGACCACCTCGACCTGTACCAGATCCACCGCCCCGACCCCACTGCCGATGTAGAGGAGACGTTGTCGGCCCTGTCCGATCTGATTCACAGCGGCAAGGTGCGCGCGATCGGCACGTCGTCCTTCCCCGCCTCGGAGATCGTCGAAGCGCAGTGGGTCGCCGAGCGTCGTGGCCACGAGCGATTCCGGACCGAGCAACCGCCGTATTCGATCATCAACCGGAGCATCGAACGCGAGGTGCTGCCGGTCTGCCAGCGCTACGGCATGGGCACGCTGGTCTGGAGCCCGCTGGGCCAGGGCCTGCTCACCGGACGGTTCCGCAAGGGGAAGCAGTCCGATGGCCACCGCTTCAGCCTCATGCCGCACCACTTCGACGTCGAGCGCAAGCTCGACGTGGTCGAACAGCTCATCCCGCTCGCCGAGGAAGCCGGGCTGCCGATGACCCACCTCGCGATGGCGTTCGCGATCGCGCACCCCGGCGTCACTTCGGCGATCATCGGGCCGCGCACCATGGAACAGCTGGACGACCTGCTGGCCAGTGCCGACGTCACCCTGGACGACGAGATCCTCGACCGGATCGACGAGATCGCGCCGCCCGGTACTGACTCCGGTCCCAACGAGGTGACCTACGCACCACCGGCCGTGACGACCGTGAGCCTGCGTCGCCGACCGGTCGCCGAACGCTCCGCAGCCTGAACGGCAGCCGCACGAGGGGCCGTACGGTCACCTCACCTGTGACGGCATCGGGCCGCTATCAGCCAGCCGGTTGGTACCGACCCGATGCCATCACCAAGATCGCCGCCCGGACGGCTTTTGCCGACTCCCGCAGGGGTACCGCGACCCGCACCGCAACGGAAGCCACTCCGCGCACTCTCTTACAAGCCTTTCGATGTCCTCGCGAGGCGACTCCTCGGAACACGCAGCGGCGCGAGGTGATTCGCGCACCGCAAGCGCTTCGGGGGGGGGGGGGGGGGCCCCCCCCCCGCCCCCCCCCCCCCCCCCCGGGGGGGGGGGCCCCCCCCGCCCCCCCCCCCGGGGGGGCCCCCCCCCCGCCGGGCCAAAGCCAAGGGGGGGGGGGGGGGGGGGGCCCGCC
>NZ_JALBWV010000107.1 GCF_022678645.1 Saccharopolyspora soli
CCTGACCACGCTCGTGCGTGTGTTCAAACCTTCCAGTCGCTTCGTTATGTGGGGCGGGCGACCCCTGGCGGTCGCCCCCCCCCCCCCCCCCCCCCCGGGGGGCCCCCCCCCCCCCCCCCCGGCCCCCCCCCCCCCGGGGGGGCCCCCCCCCCGGGGGGGGGGGGTTTTTCCCCCCCCCCACGACCCGAATCGACCGGTGACGAGATTTCTGAGCCGCAGCGCGGGTTAGGGGACAACGCACGTGACCGCAACTGACGTCAGGCAAGCGGCGTCAGCCGCTTGCAGCACCTACGCAGGTCGACCACCCGCGGGTTCTCAGACGTCGCTTGGGGAGGACAGCCCCGATGCCGTGTATCGGACATACATAAGTCGGGGATCCCGGAGCCAGGCGGCGTCTGAGGTTCCGCTAGGCGACCACCTACGAAAAATGACCCGCGAATTCTTCAAGTCGCGGCAGGAGGAGAAATGAGTTCTTACACCCCCGCCGCGTTGGTGCTGGAGGACGGTCGGATCTTCCGCGGGGAGGCTTACGGCAAGGTGGGCCGGACCCTCGGCGAGGTCGTGTTCACCACCGGCATGACCGGCTATCAGGAGACCCTGACCGATCCGTCGTACCACCGCCAGATCGTGGTGCAGACCGCGCCGCAGATCGGCAACACCGGCTGGAACGACGAGGACGACGAGTCCGAGCGGATCTGGGTCGCCGGGTACGCCGTGCGCGACCCCGCCCGGATCCCGTCGAACTGGCGCTCCCGCCGGTCGCTGGTCGACGAGCTGGAGCGGCAGGAGATCGTCGGCATCGCCGGGATCGACACCCGCACCCTGACCCGGCACGTCCGCGAGCTGGGTGCGATGCGCGGTGGCATCTTCTCCGGCCCGCAGCTGGGTTCCGACGGCGAGATGGTCGCCGCGGTCCAGGCGAGCGCGGGCATGGTCGGCGCGTCGCTGGCCGGTGACGTCACCACCGCGCGGCCCTACGTGGTGCCCGCCATCGGCGCGAAGCGGTTCACGGTGGCCGCGCTGGACCTGGGCATCAAGTCCAACACGCCGCGGATGATGGCCGAGCGCGGCATCGAGGTCCACGTGCTGCCGCTGTCGTCCACATTGGACGATGTGCTGGCGGTGCGGGCGGACGGGGTGTTCCTGTCCAACGGCCCCGGCGACCCGGCCACCACCGATCAGCAGGTCGAACTGACCCGCCAGGCCCTGGACCGCAAGCTGCCGCTGTTCGGCATCTGCTTCGGCAACCAGATCCTGGGCCGCGCACTGGGCCGCGGCACCTACAAGCTGCGCTACGGGCACCGCGGCATCAACATCCCGGTGATCGACGTCGAGACCGGTCAGGTCGCGATCACCGCGCAGAACCACGGCTTCGCCGTCGAAGGCGAGCCGGGCGAACGTTTCGACACCGACTTCGGGCGCGCGGTGGTCAGCCACCACTGCGCCAACGACGGTGCGGTCGAGGGCCTGCGGCTGCTCGACGGTCCGGCGTTCAGCGTCCAGTACCACCCCGAGGCGGCGGCGGGTCCGCACGACGCCGCGCCGCTGTTCGACAAGTTCGTTGACCTGATGAGTGAGGCGCGCTGATGCCCAAACGGACCGATATCAAGCACGTACTAGTCATCGGTTCCGGGCCGATCGTGATCGGCCAGGCGTGTGAGTTCGACTATTCCGGCACCCAGGCATGCCGGGTGTTGCGGGAAGAGGGCATCCGGGTCTCGCTGGTGAACTCCAACCCGGCCACGATCATGACCGACCCGGAGTTCGCCGACGCCACCTACATCGAGCCGATCACCCCGGAGTTCGTGGAGAAGGTGATCGACGCCGAGCGCCCGGACGCGATCCTCGCCACCCTCGGCGGGCAGACCGCGCTGAACACCGCGGTGGCGCTGCACGAGCGCGGCGTGCTGGAGAAGTACGGCGTGGAGCTGATCGGCGCAGACTTCGAGGCGATCCAGCGCGGCGAGGACCGGCAGCGGTTCAAGGACATCGTGCGAGCAGTCGGCGGCGAGGTGCCGGAGAGCGCGGTGTGCAAGTCGATGGACGACGTGCGCGCGTTCGTCGCCGAGCACGACCTGCCGGTGGTGATCCGGCCGAGCTTCACCATGGGCGGGCTGGGCTCGGGCATGGCGCACACGCCGGAAGAACTGGAGCGGATGGGCTCCTTCGGGCTGGCCGAGAGCCCGGTGCACGAGGTGCTCATCGAGGAGAGCGTCCTCGGCTGGAAGGAGTACGAGCTGGAGCTGATGCGCGACCGCGCGGACAACGTGGTCGTCATCTGCTCGATCGAGAACATCGACCCGATGGGCGTGCACACCGGTGATTCGGTCACCGTGGCGCCGTCGATGACGCTGACCGACCGCGAGTTCCAGCACATGCGGGACGTCGGCATCGCGGTGCTGCGCGAGGTCGGGGTGGACACCGGCGGCTGCAACATCCAGTTCGCCATCCACCCGGAGACCGGCCGCATGGTGGTCATCGAGATGAACCCGCGGGTGTCGCGGTCCTCGGCGCTGGCGTCGAAGGCCACCGGCTTCCCGATCGCCAAGATCGCCGCGAAGCTGGCCGTCGGCTACACCCTGGACGAGATCCGCAACGACATCACCGGCGAAACCCCGGCCAGCTTCGAGCCGACGCTGGACTACGTGGTGGTGAAGGTTCCGCGGTTCGCCTTCGAGAAGTTCCCGGGCGCGGACCAGGAGCTGACCACGACGATGAAGAGCGTCGGCGAGGCGATGGCGGTGGGCCGCAGCTTCTCCGAGGCGCTGGGCAAGGCGCTGCGCTCGATGGAGACGAAAGCGGCGGGCTTCTGGACCAAACCGGACCCAGCGGACGCCACGGTTGAGTCCACTCTGGACGAACTGCGCACCCCGCACGACGGACGCCTCTACACCGTGGAGCGTGCGTTGAGGCTGGGCGCGAGCATTGAGCAGGTGCACGAGGCATCCGGTATCGACCCGTGGTTCGTGGACCAGATCGCCGCCTGGGTCGAGCTGCGCGGCGAGCTGGTCGAGGCGCCGGTGCTGGACGCCGCGCTGCTGCGGCGGGCGAAGCGGGCCGGGCTCTCGGACCGGCAGATCGCCGCGCTGCGGTCGGAACTCGCTGGTGAGGACGGAGTCCGCTCGTTGCGGCACCGGCTCGGCGTGCGCCCGGTTTACAAGACGGTGGACACCTGCGCGGCCGAGTTCGCCGCGCACACCCCGTACCACTACTCGGCCTACGAATCCGATCCGGCGGCCGAGTCGGAGATCGCCGAGCAGCGCGAGCGGCAGAAGGTGATCATCCTCGGCTCCGGTCCGAACCGCATCGGCCAGGGCATCGAGTTCGACTACTCCTGCGTGCACGCCGCGATGGCGCTGCGCGAGGCCGGGTACGAGACCGTGATGGTCAACTGCAACCCGGAGACGGTTTCAACCGACTACGACACCTCGGACCGGCTGTACTTCGAGCCGCTGACCTTCGAGGACGTCCTGGAGGTCGTGCACGCCGAGCAGCAGTCCGGCGCGGTGGCGGGCGTGATCGTGCAGCTGGGCGGGCAAACCCCGCTGGGCCTGGCGCAGCGGCTGGCCGACGCCGGGGTGCCGATCGTGGGCACCCCGCCGGAGGCGATCCACCTGGCCGAGGAACGCGGCGCCTTCGGCGACGTGCTCGCGGGAGCGGGTCTCCCAGCGCCGCAGTACGGCACCGCGACGTCCTTCGAGGGCGCCAAGCGGATCGCCGACGAGATCGGCTACCCGGTGCTGGTGCGACCGTCCTACGTGCTCGGCGGTCGCGGCATGGAGATCGTCTACGACGAGGCGTCGCTGGAGAACTACATCGCCCGCGCCACCGAGGTCACCCCGGAACACCCGGTGCTGGTGGACAACTTCCTCGACGACGCGATCGAGATCGATGTGGACGCGCTCTGCGACGGCACCGACATCTACCTGGGTGGCGTGATGGAGCACATCGAGGAGGCCGGGATCCACTCCGGCGACTCGGCGTGCGCGCTGCCGCCGATCACGTTGGGCCGCCAGGACATCGAGCAGGTGCGCAAGTCCACCGAGGCCATCGCCCGCGGCATCGGCGTGCACGGCCTGCTGAACGTGCAGTACGCGCTCAAGGACGACGTGCTGTACGTGCTGGAGGCCAACCCGCGCGCCTCGCGGACGGTGCCGTTCGTCTCGAAGGCGACCGCCGCGCCGCTGGCCAAGGCCGCGTCCCGGATCATGCTCGGCGCCAAGATCGCGGACCTGCGCGCCGAAGGACTGCTCCCGGCGGAGGGCGACGGCGCGGACCTGCCGATCGACGCGCCCGTCGCGGTCAAGGAGGCGGTGCTGCCGTTCCACCGGTTCCGCACCCGCGAGGGCATCGGGGTCGACTCGCTGCTGGGACCGGAGATGAAGTCCACCGGCGAGGTGATGGGCATCGACGTCTCCTTCGGACAGGCTTTCGCCAAGTCGCAGACCGGCGCCTACGGCTCGCTGCCGACCTCCGGCCGGGTGTTCGTGTCGGTGGCCAACAAGGACAAGCGGTCCATGGTGTTCCCGGTCAAGCGGCTGGCCGACCTCGGGTTCGAGATCCTGGCCACCAGCGGCACCGCCGAGGTGCTGCGCCGCAACGGAATCCCGTCCACGGTGGTGCGCAAGCACACCGAGAAGGTCGGCGAGGGGCGGGACATCGTCGAGCTGGTCAAGGCCGGTGAGGTCGACATGGTGATCAACACCCCGTACGGCAACCCCGGTCCGCGCGTGGATGGCTACGAGATCCGCACCGCGGCGGTTTCCCGCGACATCCCGTGCATCACGACGGTGCAGGGGGCTGCGGCAGCGGTGCAGGGCATCGAAGCCGCCATCCAGGGCAACATCGGAGTCCGGCCGTTGCAGGCGTTGCAAGCGGCTCTTCGGCAGGGCGGTGAACAGCGATGACTGATCCGCTGCGGGCGGGCTTCGGTTGCCGCCTCAAGGAGGCCATGCGGGCGCGCGGCGCGTTGTGCGTCGGCATCGACCCGCACGCGTCGCTGCTGCACGCGTGGGAGCTCGACGAGACCCCGCAGGCGCTGGAGCGGTTCGCGATGACCGTGGTGGAGGCGCTGGGCGACGAGATCGCGGTGCTCAAGCCGCAGTCGGCGTTCTTCGAGGTGCACGGGTCGGCCGGGATCGCGGTGCTGGAGAAGGTGATCGTCGAGGCGCGGCAGGCCGGGGCGTTGGTGCTGCTGGACGTCAAGCGCGGCGACATCGGCTCCACGATGGCGGCGTACGCGATGGCCTACCTGGACGAGCACTCGCCGCTGGCGGCCGACGCGGTGACCTTGTCGCCGTACCTCGGCTACGGCTCGCTCGCCCCGGCGATCGGCATCGCCGAGCAGACCGGGCGCGGCGTGTTCGTGCTGGCCCGGACGTCCAATCCGGAAGGTGCGGGCCTGCAGCAGTCGGTCCACGGCAGCGGTGACTCGGTGGCCCAGTACATAGTGG
The DNA here is from genome assembly GCF_022678645.1 of Saccharopolyspora soli. Classification (GTDB taxonomy): domain Bacteria; phylum Actinomycetota; class Actinomycetes; order Mycobacteriales; family Pseudonocardiaceae; genus Saccharopolyspora; species Saccharopolyspora soli. Next base: position 5,454 of record NZ_JALBWV010000107.1, read on the forward strand.
ACTCGGCGGCGGAGACCAACGCGGACGTGGAGCCGATGGGTCACGTCGGGGTGGTGGCGGGTGCCACCATCCGCCCGGACGAACTGGACTTCTCGGACCTCAACGGCCCGATCCTGGCGCCCGGCCTGGGTGCCCAGGGAGCCACGGTGCAAGGGTTGCGAGCGGTGTTCGGCGCGGCGCTGCCGAACGTCCTCCCGGCCACGGCCCGCGATGTCCTCCGCCACGGGCCGAAGGTGGAAAACCTCCGCGCCGCGGCCCGCCGAGTCCGCGACGACGTAGCGGAACTCCTGAACGCCTGACCCGATCGAGCGGTGGGTGAGGGGCACCCGTGACCCAGTTACCGGGTCACGGGTGCCCCTCACCTCGAAAAGCTCGTGGTGGGGTTCGGTGGCCTTCGGTTAGCGGATCGCTACTCGCGGTGCGTCGGTTAGGGTCGTTCCGATTGGTGGTTCGGAGGATCGATGGGCGACGCACCTTTGCTCGGTGGGCGTTATCAGTTGGGCGCTCGCCTGGGTGGCGGCGGGATGGCCGACGTTTACCGGGCGATGGACACCCGGTTGCAGCGCGTTGTCGCGGCCAAGGTGTTCCGGGCTGGTACCGATGTCGTTGGTCGGGAGCGGTTCGTCGAGGAGGCCCGGACGTTGGCCGGGCTCAGCCATCCCGGACTGGTCACGGTGCACGACTTCAGCGCCAGCGAGGACGAGGTCTACCTGATCATGGCGCTGGTGGACGGCCGGACGCTGGCCGATGTGATCAGCGCCGGTCCACTGCCGCCGCAGCGGGTCGCCGAACTCGGTAGCCACTTGGCCGACGTGCTGGCGCACGTGCACGACAACGGGATCGTGCACCGCGACGTCAAACCGTCGAACGTGCTGATCGCAGGTGACGGCAGGGCATACCTCGCCGACTTCGGCATTTCCCGGCTGGTCGACGCGGCCGCGCGGATGACCAGTTCCGGGCTCATCGTCGGCACCGCCACCTACATGGCACCGGAGCAGGTGAGCGGCGCCGAGGTCAGCTACCCGGCTGATGTGTACGCGCTCGGCTTGGTGCTGCTCGAATGCGTCACCGGCAAGGTCGAATATTCCGGTGCGGGCGCGGAAAGCGCGGTGGCTCGGCTGGTCCGGCCGCCGGAGGTGCCGATCGACATACCGCCGAACCTGAACCGGGCGCTGCTCGCGATGACCGCTGACGAACCGCAGCGGCGACCGACGGCCGCGCAGAGCGCGGAACTGCTCAGCGGCCAGGCCACCGAGGTGATCGCGCCGCAACGTCCAGCCCCACTGCCGACGCAGCACCTGCCGGTGGAAGAACTGCGCGTCGAGTCGCGCCGGAACCTGCGACCGTGGCTGCTGATCGGTGCTTTCACGGTGCTCCTGGTGGCGCTGATCGGGTACTTTTCGTTGCCCCCTGAGCCCGCACCACCGACACTGCCACCAGCGTCGGGCCCGGCTGGAGTGGCGCGGCTGCCGGAAGATCTCGCCAACCTGGAAAGGCTGGTCCGGGAATGAAGAGCATCCTGCTCGCCGCGTTGGTAGTGCTGCTCGCCGGTTGCGCATCCCAATCTGCCGACCCGCAGGTGCGCCAGCAGCTCATCGCGCAGGTGGATGCGGTGAAAGCCGCCGCGTTGAGCAACGATCGCGCCGCCGCCGAAGCCGCTCTCGGCGACCTGAATCGCGAAATCGCGACCGCGCAGGCCCAGGGCACGCTCGACCCGGACGACGCCCGCGCGATCCTGGCCGCAGCGGACCGCGTCGCCGAAGACGTCCGCACCATCCCACTACCGGAGCCGCCGCCCCCAGCGGTCGTGACGGTCACCCCCGACCCGCCAGACGAGGAGCAGACGAAGACGTTCGAAGAGCAGCGGAAGCGTTGGGAACAACTGCGGAAGCAGTGGGAAAAACAGCACGAGGACAACGACGAGAACGACAACTAACGGGGAATTTCCCGGACGCCGGTCGCCGGGTAACTCGGATGTCGCAACAATGGTTGTGCCAATTTCGGCTCCTGTGGCAGGGTTCCGCTCGCACTGCAACCTCGGACGGGAGGCGGACCTTGCGCAACGAACTCGCGGCCTGTGTGATCGCGGCCGGTCTGCTGCTGGCGGGCTGCAGCACCGGGGAGACTTCCGCCGACCCGCCGCCGAACGATTCCGCCCGCACCGCAGCAGCGAAGTCGCTCGACGTGGCCGACCGGTGCTCGCTGCTCGCCGAGGACCAGGCGAGAGCGCTCGGCCTGGACCAGGCACCGAAGCCCGGCAATACCAACGGCAAGGCGGGCTGCCAGTACGAAGCGGGCACGCCGGGCGGCCCCGGCTGGAGCGCCTTCGTCGCGGCCGACACGCAACGAACCTTCCTGCAGTTCATCGGTGCGGAACTGGGATCGCAACGACTGGACCTCGGCGGCTACCCGACGGCGAAGGTCAACAACGCCTCGGGCTGCACGTTCGTGGTCGACGTGGCGGACACGGGATCGCTCCTGGTGACGGCCCTGGTCCGCTCCGGAGCCCCGATAGAAGTCGGAACCAGCTGCGACGCGGCGAAACGAGTCGCCGAAGCAGCAATCCAAAACCTCCCGGCGGCGTAACGGAGGTTGTGCCGATTTCGCGCGGAACCGGCACCCACTCCTCACGGAAATGGCGATTTCGCGCGAAATCGCCATTTCCGCTAACCAGAACAAGCGCCTGGGCGCGGCCTCAAAGGTTTGCCGGTCGGATCTCCAACGACTGGTTGTAGGTTATGGCATCTCCGACGGACGCTGGCGTCGTACTGCTGCAGCTCATTTGGTAGCCGGACGGCGTGGTTACCGTTACGCCTTCGAACGTGTGGCCCGCTGGGGACTCGCACTGGGACTTGAGCTGGTTGAAGGCATCGGTGGCTTCCCTGAACTGCTCGGGGTGATCCCGCCAGATGTGCTTGGCGATGATGTCGAAAACCGTGATCAGGGCGGGGGTCGTGTCCGCCATCGAGGTGCGTTCACCCTTGCTCGACGCAGCCGAGGTGGTCACGTTCAAATCGAACGCTTGGAGACCACCGGTTGGCTGGTGGTCGTGCGTCTCGTAACTGAACCTTGCCCGGATGGTGTAGGGCTGACCGACGTTGTCCATCTCCCTGCATTCCCGCACTGTGGATACGCTGCCGCCGTCGTCCCACTGTTCCCCCTTCCGCAAGCAGTCCCAGCCTTCTGCGGCGACGCCGTCCATCACGGCTTCGGGGTTGTAGTCCTTGGGGAAGCACAGGAGGGTCCGAAGCTCCGGCTCGCAGCGGATCGGGGCGCCAGGCATGGGGGGCGCTTCGCTGGTCGTTGCGGGCGTGGTCACATCCGTCTCGTAAGTGGGCTGAGCAGTGGTCGTCTCGTCCTTGTCGCGGAGGACCAGGTAACCGATCCGGATCCCGACAGCGATCAGCAGCACCGCCACGACGCCGAAGACGATGAACGGCCACTTCTTCTTCCGCTTCGGAGGTGGCGGTGGCGGAAAGCCCTGCTGCGGCGGGCCGTACCATCCCGGAGGCTGGTTCGGCCCCCACTGCGGGTTCATTCCCGGTTGAGCTGGCACAGCATCCTCCCCTGTTTGGTGTGCCGATGATCGGGCTCATCGTATGGAGCACGGACCGGGCACCGGGCACGTTTGATCGAGTTCATGCGGATCTTCGAAATCATTCTTCGCCGCAAAGGGCTTCCACCACGTCCCTGGCGTCGGCGTGGAATGCCTGGTCGAGGAAGTAGAGCTTGTCGCTGAGCGCTGTTAGCTGCTTTCTCGACACGACGATTTCGACGTCGTCGCGGCAGATCGAGATCTCGTCGCGCACGAGCATCTTGACGACCACTTCGCCGCGTCGGCCTTCTGCCGGAATGTGCCAGCTGACGCACATGGTTCTGCCCTCCCGTAGGTCAATGTTGGCTTGCCGCAGAGACTTTCCGAGGTTCCCGAACTGGCACGCAACGCTTCTTTCGGGTGACTGGGGTTACGTGCCCAGCTGGCAACTGGCGATGGTGATCAGTGGAGGTCAGATCGATTCCGAAAGCGGGAGGGCAGATGAACGGACGAGTGGGCGTGCCGGTCAGGGTGCGGCGGGTGTCGAGCGAACTGCGGGAGCTAAGGCTGCGGAGCGGTCTGGGAGCCGAGGAAGTCGCGGGAGCGCTGGGGTTTTCGATGAGCAAGTTGAGCCGCATCGAGAACGGCCAGCGGGGGTTGCAAGCCGATGACGTGTGCGCGTTGTTGGGCCTCTACCGAGTACCGGCACAACGCCGCGAAGAGCTTCTCAGCCTAGTCCGTAGCGGCACTGATCCGAATTGGTGGCAAGTGCAGGAGGGGCGCTTGCCAGCGATGTGGCAGGACTTGATCCGCTTCGAGAAAGAAGCCATCGCAATCCACAACTACGAAACGATGTTCATCCCAGGCTTGCTTCAAACCTCGGAGTACATCGGCGCGGTTGGTAGGGGGATCATGCCGGATGTCGGCGTGGATGAGCTGGACACCCTGGTTTCTGCGAGGCTTGGCAGGCAAGCTCTTCTGAGTCGATCTGACGCTCCGTTGCTTGAGGTACTGATCGAACAGACTGCATTGGAACGACCGGTTGGTAGTCCCGACGTCATGTATCGGCAACTCCGACACCTGATGAGCTGCGCCGAATGCGAAAACATCACAGTCAGAGCCCTTCCCACGGAGCTTGGCGTGCATCCAGGGATGGAGGGGCCGTTTGCACTTCTGGAGTTCGTGAATCACTCAAACCTTGTCTACCTAGAGCACCGCGGCAACAGCGCTTTCGTCGAGACCGCTGAGCATGTAGCGGCGACAAAACTAACCCTTCAGTGGTTGCGAGAGCTTGCCCTCTCACCAGAGGATTCGGTTGGTCTCATCGCGGACATCGCGCAGGGCCTTACATGAAGACTGGCAAGGAGGACACTGTGGCAACTGAGCTGTCTCGCCTGAGCTGGCACAAGAGCAGCCGCAGCAGCATGCAGGCCAACTGCGTGGAGGTTGCCTTCGACGGCCAAGCTGTAGCGACACGGGACTCCAAGGATCCACATGGCGGGAAGCTCGCGTTCAGCGCTGCGAGCTGGACTTCCTTCATCGAATGCCTACGTGCTGGGCGGTTCGATGCATAGACGGCTCTGATCCGAAACCCTTCGGCGACATACGTGTCTAGATTCACTCGTTTGTCGCAATCACTCTTGAGCAACTTCGGTCCGCAACGACAGTCGCGTGCGCTAACGTTTGCCACGCTGGCAAGTGGATGACCGTCGCCCTCGTCGCGACGGCACGCGGACGAGGGGAGTTCAGCGGTGTCCGAGGGGGACGGCGGTAACCCGTACCAGACGATGTCTCAGAGCGAGATCGACGCGATGCGCAACTCTGGCGGCATCACCGGCATGATGGGCAACGTCCTGAATGTCACGACGCGCATGGCAGATAATGCGGCCTTGGCGGCCGCGCAGGATGCTCACGGTCAGATGCGCCTCGACCCCGACGGGATGGACAAGCTCGCCCAGTTCTTCAGCGACGAAGCCCAGGCGATGCAGGATCGCTTGGTGGACGTGCAGGACCTCGCCTCCGTCAATCCGCCGGGATCGGACCCGGTGAGTTCGCAAGCGGCGGATGTGTACGGCCAGGTCGCCTCCGGCGGGGGCAGCGGGTACCTGGAGAACTACAAGATGCTGATCCAATATTTTTCTAAGACGGCGGAAAAGATGCGTGATTCTGCTAAGCAGGCACGCACAGATGACCAGGACTCTGCCGAAAGCTTCCGTGGAGGAAATGTTGAGGCGTAAGGTTCTTGCCGTTGGTGCAGCGCTGTTCAGTCTGCTTGTAGCGGGCTGTGGCGGAGGGACTGAGACTCCGCCGTCCACCGGCGAGACCACGGAACAAGCGGCGACAACGCAACAAGCCGCGACACCGCCGCGCACCGGGCCCGCGAAGGCGACTGAGGTTGCTGACAAGTGCTCGCTCGTGAGCGAATCGCAGTCGCAGTCGCTCGGCGCTGATCAGACACCGCGTGAACGTGACTCCAATGGTCGTCCTGGTTGCCAGTATCAGAAGGGCGAGGCTGGCGCAGGTTGGAGTGTTTTCGTGGCGGCAAGCGGAGAGACGACCTTTGCTCAAGAGGTAGGCAAGCGGCGGGCGCCGAACAAGACTTCAGATCTCGGCGGCTATCCGACGGTCGCGTACGAGGAGACCACTGGGTGCGTCGTGTACGTCGACATTTCTGACAGCGGCTTTTTGATCTCGAACCTCGCGATTACGGGCTCGGACACCATTGACAGCTGCGGGCAGGCGGAGAAGTTCGCGGAGGCTGCGCTGCATAATCTTCCCAATGCGTGATGGGGGTAGGGATGGCTGACGAAAGACAAATCGAACCCTCCGACTTCGAGGGCACCAGTCTCGACCAGATGCGAGGTTGGATCCAAGGAGGTAGTGGCGCTGAGGGTCTGTTCGACAAGAACGAAGGCTGGAAGTCCGAGGACCGGTATCTCCGGGACCTGAAGGTTCGCCTTGAGGACAAGCTCAAGCAAGTCGGCGTCGTGATGCAGTCCAAGTCCGGTGAGGCGCTACAGAACCAGGCGGTACCGGTCGTGCTGTGGACGGAAGTTGCCGCCGACAGTGCCTTGGCGCAGTCGGAGCTGATGACCTCCCAAGGTGACGCCTTCAAGAAGGTGCAGTCCTCGGTCCCCGGTAAGGGCGAGGAGCAGGAAGTCCCGGACGACTCCTGGATCGAAGAGAGCTGGGACACCATGTGGACCGGCTCGACCGACGCCGAGGATGCCAAGGCGCACAACGAGAAGCTGCGTCAGGAAGCAGTACAGGCTTTTAATGCTTACGACCAGACTTCGCAGAGCAACGCGTCATCGAGTCCTGTGTTCACCCCGCCTCCCGAAAGTGGGGCGAATGTAGCCGTCACCGGGAGCAACCACCCGAATGTCGGGCAGGTGCAGAACCCGTCCAGCACGAGCAGTCAGTGGGCTGGCGGCTCCGGTACGGGCGGCTCCGGCACTGGCGGTATCGGTGGCGGAACCGGTGGCACCGGAGGCGGCGGTGGTGGCGGTTACACCACGACCCCGGTTTGGCAGCGGCCCGGTGGGCCCGGTAACCCCGGTCCGTACGCGCCGCGTCCGGGCGGACCTGGGGGTCCTGGTCAGGGGCCGGGCGTGCCCGGTGGGCCCGGCGGTATGCGTCCCGGCGCCGGTACCGGTGCTGGCGCCGGTCGGGGCGGTGCCGGTGCGGGGGCCGGTCGCGGTGGCATGGGCGCTGGTGGTGCCGGTGGTCGCGGTGCTGGTGGTCCCGGTTTGGGGGCCGGTGGTCGCGCCGGTGTCGGCGGGCTCGGCAGTGGGCCTGGTGGTACTGGTCCTGGTGGCGTTGGTGGTGCCGGTGGTCGTGGTGGTGCCGGGGCCGGGATGGGTGCCGCTGGGCGTCCGCAGGGCAAGGAAGGCGAGGAGGACCAGGAGCACGAGACCCCCGATTACCTCATCGGCGATCAGGGCGTCTTCGACGAGGACATGCCGCGGGTTGCCCCGCCGGTCTTCGGGGACTGGGAACAGAAGTAGTCGGTAACAGCAGAGGAACACCGTGGGCGGCATCGGCTCGGTGCCGCCCACGTACTGGCCTGGGGAGCATCCGGTGAAATTCGAGCTGTCGAAGCAGGCGTTCTACGAGGCTTGGAAGCACTTCAAGTTGGGCACGAAACCGTTGGTGCTCAACGTGCTCCCCGACGGCGTCCTGCAGTCCGAGCGCCGCGCTGTCGAGCGGCGGGCTTGGGACGAGCTGCGCGCGTTGGGGTTCGGCAACGAGATGCGGGAAGACGACATCTACGGAGTGTTCCTGCCGCTGAACCGCTACGAGCGCGCCTTCGACGTCACCTTCCGGCAGCGCAAGCGCGACGGCGAGCGGAAGCTGACCGGCCTGGTCGCCAACGTCCGGAACAACGCGACGCTGGCGGTGCAGACCGAGGAGACCGTCCAGCTGCAGACCTTGCCCGCCGACGCCATGGTCCGGGCGGCGCTGAGCGTGCTCCCCGACGACGTGAAGGCCGGACCGGGGCGCGGCGTTTCGCTGCGCAGCTCGGCGATGGAGCAGGCCGCGAAGGGCGCCGGAGCATCGGACCGCGCGATGGCCGAAGGGCTTGCGCGGCAAGGGATTCGGCGTGACGAGGCACGGTCCCTGGTGGAGATGGCCGGAGGCGCGCGCACCGCGTGGGCCCAGTTCGGCGCGTCCATCGTGGACGGTCAGGGCAAGCGGCACCGGGCCCCGATGGTGACCAACTTCTTCGCCAACGCCAAGGGCTGGTACATGATCGAGGAGAACCGCCGCAGCGCCGAAGCCTGGACCACGATCGCCCCCGTCGACAAGCAGCGGATGGCCACCCGAATCCAAGACCTCATGAAAACCCTCTGACCCCACATCGGGTCGTGAGCGCCTGTGGCCGCTGGGGCGACCGTTGCCACTCACGACCTCGGTAGGGCGGCTGCGGGGTGCCTTGATGGGGTCGTGAGTGGTTGTGGTCGTTGGAGCGGCCGTTGCCACTCACGACTTCGGTAGCGGCTCGGGTGATCACTTACAGTGACCACATGGCGTCTCGGGCGGGATGGCGCGGCCGGTGGGCCGAGTTCCGGGATTCGCGCTTCTCCGCGGCGACCGCGCTGGTGTTCATCTTCGCGGCGGCCGCCGCGCTGTTCGCCGGGTCCTACACCTTCGCGATGGCCAACCCCACCCCGCACAGCCTCCCGCTGGCCGTGGTCGGCACCAACGAGAAGGCCAAGCTCATCGACGAGATGGAGCGGGTCGCAGGCACCGCCTTCCAACTCCACGAGTACTCCTACGAGCAGGCGCTGCAAGCAGTCGACGAGCAGCGCGTGTTCGGCATCGTGGACCTGCGCGGCAACGGCGTCCGGCTCGACGTGGTCGGCGCTGCTGGTGCGTCCGTCGCACAGCTGCTGGCCGAGGTCGGGCCGCAGGCCGGTGCCACCTACCGGGTCCCGGTCGCGGTGACCGATCTCAGGCCGTTGCAGCGCGGCGATCCGCGCGGGCTCGCGCTGTTCTACGTCTCGGTGGCCGCGACCCTCGTCGGGTTCCTCGGCGCGATCCAGCTCAACATGCACGCGAGCGCGCTCAGCCCCGTCGAGCGGATCGCCTTCACCGCCGGGTACGCGCTGCTCGGCGGCTTCGCCATCGTCGCCGTGGTGGACTGGCTGCTCGGCGCGATCCGGTTCCCGTTCGTCGAGGTCTGGGGGATCCTGGCGCTGACGATGTTCACCTCCGGCATGGTGTTCACCATGTTCAACGTGCTGCTGGGGCGGTGGGCGATGGTGCCGACCTGGGGGCTGCTGGTGCTGCTCGGCAACCCCTCCTCCGGCGGCGTGGTGTCCTGGCCGCTGCTGCCGTCCGCGCTGGGCCTGATCGGCTCGTGGCTGCCCCCTGGCGCCTCGGTCAACGCCACGCACACCGCGGTCTACTTCGGCGGCCACCAGCACGCTCAGCCGTTCCTGGTGCTAACCGCGTGGGCGCTGGTGTCCGGCGTGGTGTTCTGGATCTGGCGCGATCGCCATCCTGGGCGAAATAATTCCGCCGAGCGGAATTGATGCGTCCCGAACGGACGATCGGGCGGGCTTGTGATTACCTGGCGGACGAGGGGTATTTCACCCCGGCTTGACCTGCGAGGACACGCCCAGCATGGCTCAACTGCCCGGAAATCGGACACATTCGAGGAGTTTTGGCCGAGATTAGTGCACTTCAGCGGCTTTGTTGGTAGTACTTGCAGCGGCCCCGTGCTCGTGCACGCCTTGTACGAGCGGAACCAGGAGGGCTGGGGCGACGGGCTCGGATGAATTCCACTCGCGAAACTGGGACCCCAGTGGAACCCGGTGGAGCGGACTAGGTACCGTCGCCCGCACCGATCAAGAGAAACCCCACATCACGGAGGACATGGTGGCCCTTCCCCAGCTGACTGAGGAGCAGCGGGCAGCAGCTCTGGAAAAGGCGGCTGCCGCCCGTCGCGCCCGAGCTGAGCTCAAGGAGCGCCTCAAGCGAGGCGGAACCACGCTGGCGGAGGTCCTGGAGACCGCCGACAACGACGAAGTCTTGGGCAAGATGAAGGTCTCCGCCCTGCTCGAAGCCCTTCCCGGCGTTGGCAAGGTGCGTGCCCAGCAGATCATGGAGCGGCTGGAGATCGCCAACAGCCGTCGGCTGCGCGGGCTGGGCGAGCGGCAGCGCAAGGCGCTGCTCTCCGAGTTCAGCGGCGAGTGATCGACGCAAAAACCGGCGCTGAGCCGAGGACCGTCCGCCAGGGCGAGCCTCGGCTCACCGTCGTTTCCGGGCCCTCCGGTGTCGGCAAGTCCAGCGTGCTCAACGAGGTGGGTAGGCGGGCGCCGGAGATCTACTTCAGCGTGTCCGTCACCACCCGCGCGCCCCGCGCCGGGGAGATCAACGGAGTGCACTACCACTTCATCGACACCGCGGAGTTCGAGCGGATGATCGCCGCGGGCGAGATGCTCGAATACGCCCACTACGCGGGCAACCTCTACGGCACACCGCGCAAACCGGTCGAAGATGCCCTGGCGGCAGGCCGACCGGCGGTGCTGGAGATCGAACTGCAGGGCGCCCGCCAGGTGCGCCGCGCCATGCCGGAGGCGCAGCTGGTGATGCTGCTGCCGCCGTCCTGGGAGGTGCTGGTGGACCGGCTCACCGGACGCGGCACCGAGGACCCCGAGATCGTGCAGGCCCGGTTGGCCACCGCGCGGGAGGAGCTCGCCGCCGAAGCCGAGTTCGACGCGACGGTCATCAACGCCGACGTGCAGGCCGCTACCAGCGAATTGCTACGATTGATTATTGGCCGCGAGCAGTGACGCGCCTGCTGTGAACTGCGAGCAATCACGCGAGGCCGCCGGTACGGACATCCACGAGGAGCAGGAGCCACTCACGTGAGCACCCCCAGCGCGCTGGCTGCGCTCAACAGCAGCCCGTCGACCAACACCGTCGAGGGCATCACCTACCCGCCGATCGACGACCTGCTGGAGCAGGTCAGCTCCAAGTACGCCCTGGTCATCTACGCCGCGAAGCGGGCGCGGCAGATCAACGACTACTACGCGCAGCTCGGCGAGGGCCTGCTGGAGTACGTCGGACCGCTGGTCGAGCCGGGCCCGCGGGAGAAGCCGCTGTCGATCGCGCTCCGCGAGATCCACGCGGGCGTGCTTGAGCACACCGAAGGCGAGTGACGACCGATCGCGCCGAGGATCGCCCGCGGGTGGTCCTCGGCGTCAGCGGTGGCATCGCCGCCTACAAGGCGTGCGAGGTCCTGCGGCGGTTGACCGAATCCGGGCACCAGGTCCGGGTGATCCCCACCGAGGCCGCGTTGCGGTTCGTCGGGGCGGCGACCTTCGAGGCGCTGTCCGGGCAGCCGGTGGAGACCGGCGTGTTCGCCGATGTCGAAGAGGTCCCGCACGTGCGGCTGGGACAGCAGGCCGACCTGGTCGTCGTCGCGCCAGCCACCGCTGACCTGCTGGCCCGTGCGGCGCACGGGCAGGCCAACGACCTGCTCACCTCTACGCTGCTGACCGCGCGGTGCCCGGTGCTGATGGTCCCGGCGATGCACACCGAGATGTGGGAGCACCCGGCGACGCGGCACAACGTGGCGTTGCTGCGCAGTCGCGGCGTGGTGGTCGCCGAGCCCGACAGCGGTCGGCTCACCGGTGCGGACACCGGCAAGGGGCGGTTGCCCGATCCCGCCGAGATCGTCGACCTGGCCCGGCTGCTGCTCGCCGATCCGCACGCGTTGCCGCGTGATCTCGAAGGCCGCCGGGTGGTGGTCTCGGCCGGTGGCACGCGCGAACCGCTGGACCCGGTGCGCTACCTCGGCAACCGCTCGTCCGGCCGCCAGGGCTTCGCGCTGGCGCGGGTCGCCGCCCATCGTGGTGCGGACGTCACGCTGGTCGCCGCGCACACCGCGGACCTGGTCAATCCGGCCGGAGTCCGGGTGATCCGGGTGGGCACCGCCGAGGAGTTGCGGTCGGTGATGCTGGCCGAATCCGACGGCGCGGACGCTGTGGTTATGGCCGCCGCGGTCGCGGATTTCCGGCCGGTGGCGCAGGTCGAGCACAAGATCAAGAAGACCGACCGGGACCCGGAGCCGATGGCGCTGACCCGCAACCCGGACATCCTCGTCGAACTCGTCGAGGCGCGGAACGCTGGCAAGCTGGCCGCGTCGCTGATCATCGGATTCGCCGCCGAGACCGGCGATGCGACCACCTCGGCGCTGGACCACGGCCGGGCCAAGCTCGCCCGCAAGGGCTGCGACCTGCTGGTGGTCAACGCCGTCGGCGACGGGCGGGCCTTCGAGGTCGAGGAGAACGCTGGCTGGCTGTTGGCCGGTGATGGCACCGAGCAGCCCATCCCGCTCGGCGCGAAGTCCCGGCTGGCGGCCACATTGTGGGATGCTGTGAACCGGCAGCTGTCCCGCCAGTAGGGTTGCCTCGCACCTCAGCCACCGTTTTCGCGAGGAGAGTCGTGAGTCAGCAGTCGGACCTGCGCGCCGGTCGCAGGTTGTTCACCAGTGAGTCCGTGACCGAAGGCCACCCGGACAAGATCTGCGACGCGATCAGCGATTCGATCTTGGACGCGTTGTTGGCGCAGGACCCGCGCTCGCGGGTGGCGGTGGAGACCATGGTCACCACCGGTCAGGTGCACGTGGCTGGTGAGGTGACCACGGCCGCCTACGCGGACATCCCGACCATCGTGCGGGAGAAGATCCTGGAGATCGGGTACGACTCCTCGGCCAAGGGCTTCGACGGCAACTCGTGCGGCGTGAACGTTGCGATCGGGTCGCAGTCGCCGGACATCGCGCAGGGCGTGAACGTCGCGCACGAATCGCGCGTCGAGGGAGCGATCGACGAGATCGCCAAGCAGGGCGCCGGTGACCAGGGCCTGATGTTCGGTTACGCGTGCGACGACACGCCGGAGTTCATGCCACTGCCGATCGCGCTGGCGCACCGGCTGTCGCGGCGGCTGACGCGGGTTCGCAAGGACGGCGTGCTGCCGTACCTGCGGCCGGACGGCAAGACCCAGGTGACCATCGAATACGCGGAGGACCAGCCGGTTCGGCTGGACACCGTGGTGCTTTCGACGCAGCACGCCGCCGACATCGACCTGGACTCGATGCTGGCCGTCGACGTGCGCGAGAAGGTGGTGGGCCCGGAGATCGAGGGGCTCGACATCGACGTCTCCGACACCCGGTTGCTGGTCAACCCGACCGGCCGGTTCGTGGTCGGCGGCCCGATGGGTGACGCGGGGTTGACCGGGCGGAAGATCATCGTCGACACCTACGGCGGCATGGCCCGTCATGGCGGTGGCGCGTTCTCCGGCAAGGACCCGTCGAAGGTGGACCGCTCGGCGGCGTACGCGACGCGGTGGGTCGCCAAGAACGCGGTGGCCGCTGGCCTGGCCAGCCGCATCGAGGTGCAGGTGGCGTACGCGATCGGCAAGGCGGCTCCGGTGGGTCTGTTCGTGGAGACCTTCGGCACCGAGAACGTCGACCCGAACCGCATCCAGGCGGCGATCAACGACGTCTTCGACCTGCGCCCCGCCGCGATCATCCGCGACCTGGACCTGCTCCGGCCGATCTACGCCCAGACGGCGGCCTACGGCCACTTCGGGCGAAACGACCTCGACCTCCCGTGGGAGCGCACCGACCGCGCCGAGGCCCTGAAGAGCGCCGCCAACGCCTGATCGGTCGTGGGGGGGGGGCCGCGCGGCCGCCCCCGGGGGGCCCCCCCGCGGGGGGGGGGGGGGGGGGGGGGGGGGGGGGGGGGGCGGGGGGGGGGGGGGGGGGG
>NZ_JALBWV010000108.1 GCF_022678645.1 Saccharopolyspora soli
ACTACGGTGACCGGGTCACCGTGCAGTAATCGACAAGGCGATCACATCATCGCCCACAAGATTCCTGACACTCCCGTCTCATTTGCCGAGTTTCTTGTAGCAGGTGAGCGCGGCGGCAAGGGCGAGGAAGCCGCAGAACAGGGTGCCGTAGTGCTCGTAGCGGAGGGTGAGTCGGCGGATCCGAACAGCCAGGCAATGGTGCGTTCGATGACCCACCGGTGTCAGCCGAGTTTCGTGCTGGACTCGATGCCCTTGCGGGCCAGGCGGGGGACGATGCCTCGGTTGCGCAGCCAGTCACCTGCCAGGGCCGCGGCGGTCGGTGGTGGGCGGATCACCGAGCAGAGGCCCGTCTCATGCCTGGGCATGAGGATCAGCGCTTACGTGTGTCCAACGCTGTCAGCTCAGGCGCTGAGGATCAGGTATCCGGTCGCGACCGATCCGCACACTGCTCCGCCGTAGCAGGTCAGCACGATCAGTGGGTTCAGCCGCTTGAGGCGCAGGCCGTCGTGAAGGGTGTAGCGGAAGCGATGTGCCCAGTGGAAGAGCGAGAGCACGCAGAGCACCAGCAGGATCAGCTTGGTGACCGGATGCCGTAGGACCGACAACAGGTGCGCGGGATCGGGGGCCAGCCAGCCCAGCGGGAAAGCGATCCCGAACAGCACCAGAAGCACCGGGATCAGCAGTGCGGCAACCAGCCCGCCGGCGCTGAACAACAACCACAGCACTGGCTCCGGAGATCTTCTCCTAGCCACCGAGAATCACCCAGATCACGATCGCCGACAGCACCACCCACAGCGCGTAGTGGGCGGCCAGAACCCAGGGCTGGGGAACTCGCCTGCCGCGGATCCGGATCACCAGGGCCTGCGGTGCCAGGCCGAACCAGGTGACGGCGTGCAGCAGCAGGAACAGCAGGGCGATCACGTTCAGCGCGAGCATCCATCCGCTTGCACTCAAGGCGAGGAACTGCTGGTAGCGACCCGAACCGAGGGCGTGCACCAACAGCAAGAGGAACACCACGAACCACGCGACGAAGACGCTGCTCAACTCACGCAGCACGAAGACGAAGTACGATCGACGCCGCAGCCACCAGAAGGTCGAGACCGGCCTTCGGTACGGTCCCGCGCTCATCGGTTTCTCCCAGGTAGCAGGAAATCCTTGAGTGCCTCTACCGCAGCCGTGAGCTTGTAGCGCTGGATCGCACCCGCCGGATCGACGTCCTTGGGGCATGCACTGGTGCACTCCCCGACGAACGTGCAGGCCCAGACCCCTTCCGCCGCGGAGAGGGCATCCCTTCGCTCGGGTTCGCCCTGATCGCGGGAGTCCAGGTTGTAGCGCTGGGCCAGAGCGATGGCGGCGGGACCGATGAAGTCGGGTTCGAGGGCGTAGACCGGGCATGCGGCATAGCAGAGCATGCAATTGATGCACATGCTGAACTGCTCGTATTCCTGCCTTTCGGACGGTGTTTGCAGGAACTCGCCTTCGTCTAGTGGCTTCTCGGTCTCCCGGATGAGCCAGGGCCGGACTTCGGTCAGTTTGTGCATGAAGTCGCCGATGTCGACGACGAGATCGCGGATCACCGGGAAGTTGTGCAGCGGTTCGACCCGGACTGGTCCAGGCGCGTAGTCGGACAGGAAGGTCTCGCAGGTCAGCTTGGGTTCGCCGTTGACGGTCATCCCGCAGCTCCCGCAGATGCCCATCCGGCAGGACCAGCGGTAGGACAGCGTTCCGTCCAGGTGGTCCTTGATGTGGTTGAGGCCGTCGAGAACCACCCATTCCTTGCGCACCGGAACCTCGTAGTGCTGCAGGACGGGTTCGGTTTCCTGCTCCGGTCGGTAGCGCGTGACCTCGAGCAACATCCGGTCCGGCATGGCGCTACCTCCCGTAGACGCGTTCGGACGGCGGCCAGCGGGTGATCGTCACCGGCAGGTAGGCCACTCGACAGGTTCCGTCCGGTTCACGGTGGGCCAGGGAATGGGCGAGGAAGCGTTCGTCGTCCCTGGCAGGGAAATCGGTGCGTTGGTGCGCGCCGCGCGACTCCGCACGCCGCAGCGCGCACGTGACGATGCTTTCGGCGACGTCGAGCATGAACGACAGTTCCAGCGTGGCGACCAGTTCGGTGTTGAACACCCGGCTGCGGTCGTCGATCGCGGCATCACTGAACCGCTCGCGCAATCGCTGCAGTTCGTTTGCGGCCTTGGCCAGGGAGCCTTCGTCGCGGTAGATGCCCGCGCCGTTCTCCATTGTTTCCTGCATCTCGGTCCGCAGGTCCGCGATGCGGTCCGGGCCCTCGCCCTGGCGGGACAGCCACTTTTCGAGCCGATGTCGTTCATCCTTGGCCTGCGCGTGTACGGCTTGGGACTCGGCGTCGCCGGCTGAAGCGGCGAAGGCGGCCGCGGCCCGCCCCGCGCGGGCGCCGAACACGAGCAACTCCGGCAGCGAGTTGGAACCCAGCCGGTTGGCGCCGTTGATGTTGACGCACGCTGCCTCGCCTGCGGCGTAGAGCCCGTCTAGACCTGCGGCGCCGTCGAGGTCGGTGTGAATTCCACCCATCATGTAGTGGATCACCGGGCGTACCGGGATCAGCTCCCGGACAGGGTCGATGTGCTCATACCTCGCACACAGCTCCCTGACGAAGGGGAGCTTCGCGTCGATGACGTCGGCACCGAGATGCCGCAGGTCCAGGTGGACGATGGGGCCGTACGGCGTGTCCGTGGTGCGGCCCTTGGCGACCTCGTGCACGAACGCCTGCGACAGCCGGTCGCGCGGACCGAGTTCCATGCTGCGCAACACCGGTCCCGGTTCGGGTCGGCCGAGGTCGTAGTCCTGAAGGTAGCGGTAGCCGTCCTTGTTCAGCAGCCATCCGCCTTCGGCCCGCGCGGCCTCGGTGATCAGGATCCCGGTGAACGGCAGGCCGGTCGGGTGGTACTGCGGGAATTCCATGTCCTTCAGCGGTGCACCCGCCCGATATGCCAGCGCCATGCCATCACCGGTCTTGATGTTAGCGTTGGTGGTGAACGGATAGACCCGCCCGCAGCCGCCGGTGCACATGATCACGGCCTTGGCGATGATCGTCTCGATCCGGCCAGTGGCCAGTTCGATCGCCACCACGCCGCCCACCCGTCCGTTGTCGACCAGCAGGCTCGTGACGAACCACTCGTCGTACCGGACGATGTCCTGATAGGACAGTGTGGTTTGGAAGAGCGTGTGCAGCATGTGGAATCCGGTCTTGTCCGCGGCGAACCAGGTGCGCTTTTTCCGCATGCCGCCGAACGCCCGGACCGCGATGTGGCCGTCTGGCGTGCGGCTCCACGGACAGCCCTGGTGTTCGAGCCGGAGCAGTTCGCGCGGTGCTTCACCGACGAAAGCCTCGACCGCGTCCTGATCACACAACCAGTCGCTGCCGGAAACGGTGTCGTAGGCGTGCTCGTCGAGGCTGTCGTCGCCACCCGCGACAGCAGCCGCACCGCCCTCGGCGGAAACGGTGTGGCTGCGCATCGGATAGACCTTGGAAACGATCGCGACGCTCAACCTCGGATCGGCCTCGGCGACGGCGATGGCGGCGCGCAGCCCCGCGCCACCGCCACCGACGACGAGGACGTCGTGTGCGACCGCCATAGCGACACCACCTCGACGCTCGCCGAATGCTCTGGTCAGCCCTCGTGGTCCGCGCTGTGCTCATCGGCCAGCACCTTGCCGTCGTGCTGGACGGTGGCGATCCGGACGCTGCCGTCGTGGAACTCGTGCCGCGTCCGACGGCAACCGCATGCGTAGGTCAGGTCGTCGAAGACCAGCCCGGCGGCGTCACTCTCGCGGTGCCGCCGCCCCTCTTCGAACCGCCCGCAGGGAGCCCGCTGCCGGGCGACGTGAATCGTCGTGCCGACCATCACCCACCTCCCTAATGACCGAACCCCAGAATAGAACAAATGGCCCAAATCGGGCGCATCCAACTCGGTCCAGGACCGACGGGCGCACCGCGAGCACGGACCGCGCGACCGATGAGCCCGAGGTTCCGGCCGAGCACGAGCGGGACCAGCGGCACTGAGCAGAGCGCGATCCGGCGCTTTACCTGTCGGTGCAGTTTGCGCTGGTGCTGCCCGCGAGGTTGAACACGACGACGCTAACCGCGCAGTCAGCGACGCACAGCTACTCACCCGCCGACCTTGGTGTCATCGGTTCGATCACACCGGGTCATCGCGCCAATGGTAAAAATCACCTTTTGCGCTAGGTTTCTAAAAAGTTTGGGAACCGTCGAATAATCACACCTACCTCCATGTCACGAGGCTGACTGTTTCGCCGATGGCTTCCTTTGGCGATCGTGATCCAGAATTGGCCGTACGCCGATTTCGTCGGACAGCAGTTCTGTGTTGGGATGCATGCCGCCTGGCGGGTGCCCGAACCACTGCAGGACGCCTTCATGATCCGCCGGCCGATGTGCGGTCTGCGGCTTGGATGCTGGCGGAAGGCTATCTGAAGGTCGGTTCTGGCCTCAGCCACATGAGCGATCTTGGTCTCCCGGGCGTGTGGCTGATGAGTATCCGGGAGCTCTCAGGCACTGATCGCGCGGTAGACCTGCGCCGTGATCTTTCGTGCAGAGCGGGCGGTGGCCGCCCCGCGCACTGCGTCAGCGGGCCCGCATGGTGCCTGAAGCACCGAGCGGGCGTTGCGGTGGTAGAGCACGTGATCTGACCGGACACT
Source organism: Saccharopolyspora soli (assembly GCF_022678645.1). Taxonomy (GTDB): domain Bacteria; phylum Actinomycetota; class Actinomycetes; order Mycobacteriales; family Pseudonocardiaceae; genus Saccharopolyspora; species Saccharopolyspora soli. The sequence goes on from NZ_JALBWV010000108.1 coordinate 4,696, forward strand.
GGTCGGCAGGGTCCAGCCCCGGTGAACGGGAAGGCCCAGCAGCAGGAGCATCGGGAGAAGGCAGGTAAATCATTGAGCCAGCAGGAACCGAGTTTCGAACACGACATCCGTCCCCTGTTTCGGCCAGAGGACATCGAGGCGATGTCGGGGCTGTTCGACCTTTCTTCCTACCAGGACGTACGCTCCAACGCCGATAAAATCTACGAAGAGCTCTCGAACGGCAGTATGCCCTGCGACGAAGCCTGGCCTGCCGAACGGGTTCAGCTATTCGAGAGCTGGATCAACACAGGCTATCCGCGCTGAAATCCGCCGGCCCTCATCGCGGGACAGCGGAAGGTGGGATCGTTACGGGAAAGAGGACGGCACGCCCGGATCGATTCCCGGATTCTCGTCTTAAGAGGGAAGCCGAGAAGAAAGCAAACGAGATCGATAGCGGTCGACGGCGCGGCACGTTCCTCGATCCCGACGTCGGCAAACTCTGTGTCAGTGACTGGGCACAGGCATGGCTGGATGCTCTTGATGTGGAAGCCGCCACCGAGTCCCAGTACCGCAGCCTCCGCAACCACATCCTCCCTCTCTGGGGCACCACGTCACTCTGCGACATCGCAGGGTCAGCGGTGCACGGCTGGTCCAACAGCCTCCGCACCAAGGGCTACGCCAGCTCCACAGTCACCACCATCGTGAAGATCCTCTCGATGATGCTCGCCGACACCACGCGTGAGCGACTCATTCCCGTCAACCCCATTCGCCCTCAACGACGCGGCAAACGCCGCCGCACACCCCGATGGGAAGCCCTCTGGCCACCCCCGAACAAGTTCTGAAGATCGCCGTACAAGCCGCTGTTGCAGTCGGACATTGGGCCGGCGTCCTGATGATCACCGCCGCCTACACCGGCGCCCGCTGGGGCGAACTCGCCGGGCTGCAACGACACAACACGCACCTCAAGGACGGCTGTATCGTGATCGACCCCGACATCGGTGCCACTACGAAGTCGACGGCACGCCCACCGAAAACCTAGGACTCCGCCCGCAACATCTCCCTGCCACTGTTTCTCACCGAGATGCTGCGCGCCCACCTCGACACAAACCACCACGGCCGCCCGCGGGCAGCCGTGACGACCCCAACGGACACCTTCCAAGGGATAAGAATTGCAAAAACGACGCAATACGCCCAAACCCACCTCAAACGCCGCCAACAATCGCCAACTGACTCACGGCCGTTCGCGACACATCAGCACAGGTGGGATCCGTTACCGAATATTCATCAACAACTACACAGTGCAACCAGCGAACGCGACCCCATTTGCACGTTCCGTCAAAACCTGACGCCCACGCTCCTGATTCGCTCCTGGACGACGCATTCGATCTTGTCCAGGCGATCAAACCGTGATCCACACCAGAACACGAAAAAGCCCGCCGACCTGCACTTACGTGCCAAGTCAGCGGGCTCTTCCGACCGTCGGGACGACAGGATTTGAACCTGCGACCCCTTGACCCCCAGTCAAGTGCGCTACCAAGCTGCGCTACGTCCCGGCCTCACCTCTTGGGGTGTGGTCGTAGCTTAGCGCACCTTCGGATCCGCGATCATCGGGGCCCTGACTCTCTCCTCGGGGACCGTCATCCGGCCTGGTCGTCGTGGTGGGGCCAGGCGTCCACCGCCGCTGTCAGGGCCGTTGTCCATGCTTCGAGGATTTGGGCGCCCTCCTCGCCCGTTGCTCCTCGGGGGTCTCCTAGGACTCCGTTTTCGCTGGTTGCGCGTACTCCTTCGGTTCGGAGTCGGTCCAGCAGGTTCGGCAGTGGTGTGGTGTTGCCGGGTTCCGCTCGGTCCAGGCGCACCGCGTCCGGGCGGAGGGCTAGCAACACCGATGTTTCGGTGCGGCCCGCGTGGGTGTCGTCCGGGCGCCCGGTTGGTGTCCAGGCTAGGACCCGGCGGCCTTCCGCTCGCGCCGTCGTGACCGCGCGGCGGACCGGTTCCGCATTGCCTCCGTGGGCCGACACCAGTACGACTCCCGCGAACGCGTCGGCGGAGCGGATGAGTTCCACGAGCAGTCGCTCGATCGCTTCCTGACCAATCGACAACGTGCCGGGGAAGCCCGCGTGCTCTCCGCTGGAGCCGTAGGTCACCGGCGGCGCGACCAGGGCAGATCTGCGCTGGGCGAGTCGGGCGCACAGCTCCACCGCTATCTCCGTGTCGACGGTGAACGGCAGGTGGGGGCCGTGTTGTTCGGTCGCGCCGACCGGGACCGCTAGGACGCTGTGCTCGGCGACTTCGGCGATCTCCGGCCAGGTCAGGTCCGCCAGGCGGGTCATCGCTGCGCCTGGTCCGACACCGGGACGCTGCTTCGGCCGCCGCCGTCGGACAGCGAGGGCAGCAGCGCCGCGGGACTCCTCGACTTGAGGGCGCCGCGCAGCACTCCGCAGCCGTATGCCACGTCGTCGGCGATGCGCGCCAGGCTCCACCGGATCGGGTCCAGTGGCGGGCGTTGGCGGGTCCAGTCCAGCAGGTGCCGCAGCGCCACCAGGCCGAGCACGATCCGGCCCCGGCGGCTGAGCATCAGCACCGGGATCGCTATCGGCGCCCAGGCCCGGCCGATGGCGTCGGCGAAGGTGCGCCCGGCGCCGACGTTGCCCTGCACCGCCAAGCGCAGCGATTCGCTGGTGGGGACGCCGATCTTGCCGAGCTTCCGGGACAGCAGAACCGCCGCGCCGCCGACCACGGCGATACCGACGCCGGTCCGCCCGGTGAGGACCAGCGCCCACGCCAACGCGCTCCACAGCGACGCCCGCACGGGCGCGACAGCCGCACCGTGCCGCTGCGCGAGAGGTCCGGCTGAGCTGCCGTAGTCGAACCGTTGGCGCAGCAGGGCGCTCCAACTCGCACGCGGAGCGTGTTGGACGGTCGCGGTCGGCTCGTAGCGCACCAGGTGCCGCTGGGCGATCAGGCGCCAGATCAGGTCGACGTCTTCGCCGAAGCGGAGATCCTCGTCGAAGCCGTCCAACTCGCGGAGTGCCGCCACGCGGACCACCAGAGCGGCCGTTGGGACGTAGCTGATCCGGCCGCCCGGTCGCACCAGGCCCGGTTCGGTCCCCAGGTCGAGCGGGGACTGGGTGCTCTCGTAGCGGGTGAGGGCCGTGTTCGCGGGCGAGCTGCGGACACGGGGTGCCACTGCTGCCACCGCGGGGTCTTCGAAGTGGCGCAGCACGGGTTCGAGCCAGCCCGGTTCCGGAACCGTGTCGGCGTCCAGGAACACCACGAGCGGCGTGCGGGCCAGCCGCCAGCCCGCGTTCCGGGCCGCCGCCGGGCCTCGGGCGACGTCGTGGCGCACCGCCGCTCCCGGTACCGGCCGCTTGGATCCGTCGTCGACCACGATGACCTCGGACTTGCCCAGCGCGGCCAGGAGGTCTGTCGGGTCCGCGTCGCGCACCGGGATCACAGCCGTCACATCCTCCGGGCGGGACTGCGCCGCGTCGTAGTGCGGGTGCATCATTCCCGCTCGGACCAGACGTCGCGCGAGGCTGCCGGACGCGGGTTTGCCCTCGATCCAGTCGTTGACGAGGTCCGCTCCCCTGGCGCTGAGCCGCATCACGCGGAACGGGGCTCCGCCAGCCAGGATTCGCCCGTCGTCCCAGCGGAGCAGGCCGGGGTCGGGCACCAGTCGCATGGTCATGCCGTGAAGCCTCCGTCGGCGTGGACGACGGTTCCGGTGATCGCCGAGGCCTCTTCGCCGCACAGCCAGCACACCGCTGCCGCTACCTCATCGGGTTCCAGCAGGCGTTCGACGAGCTGGTGTTGGCTGAACTCCTCGACATCCGGCAGGTCGTAGTAGGCCGCCGTCGCGGTCAGCATGTCCGTCCGGGTCGATCCTGGGGACACCGCGGTAGCCGCGATTCCGGTGCCGCGCAGATCGGTGGCGAGACCGCGGATCAGCCCGACCACCGCGTGCTTGGCCGCGTTGTACCCGGCGAGGTGGTAGAGGCCGCGGTGCGCGGCCGAGGATGCGAGGGCGACGAAGCGACCGGATCGGGGTTGCGGGCGTTGCAACAGCAGCGGAACTGCCGCGCGCGCCAGGTTCGCCACGCCCCGGACACCGACGTCGAACAGGGCGCCCCACTGCTCGTCCGTGGTCTCCCAGAGCGGTTGGCCACCGGCCATGACCGCTGCCGCCGCTACCGCCGCGTCGAGGCCGCCGAACTCGGCTTCCGCCACCGCGACAGCTTTCCGGAGGGCCGCCTCGTCGCGAACATCCGCGGCGACGTCGCGCACCGAATCCGGCCAGCGCTCTGCCAGCGTCCGCAGTTGGGCTCGGGTGCCCAGCGGGTACGAGGCGCCTGGGATGTCCGCGCAGACATCGACGGCGACCACGCGCCATCCCTCGGTGGCGAGGCGTTCCACCACCGCTGCGCCGATTCCGCGGGCGGCACCCGTCACGACCGCGACTCTGCTCACGAAGTCCCCCTGGTGTAGCCGTGGCGTTGCAGGTAGTCCAGCAGTTCGTCGGCCGCTTCGGCCGCCGACAGCGGTCCGATGACGGTCGGTGGTATGCGCTCCTGCAATGCGCCGGTCAGTTCGAGGACCCGATCGTGCGCTGTCGCGCCGGTCGGGACTGGCAGTTCCCTGGGACGTGGGCGGTGTGGGCGGCCGACTGCTCGTCCCGGCTGCCGCCGCTCGCCGGGGATCACCTGCACTGCCGCCTGCTGCGCGGCCAGCAGCGCTGGCAGGCTCGCCCGCCGTAGGCGCACCCCGGCGGCTTCGACTGACACGACCGCTGGCCGGGGTAGCCGGAGCACTTCTCGGCTGCCGCCGTCGAGTCGGCGATGGGCGAGGATCGACTGCCCCTCGGTTTCGATCTTCACGACACCGAGCGCCTGCGCGGCACCGAGTCGCGCGGCCAGGAAGGCCGGTGTCGTTCCCGTCCCGCCATCGGCCGATCTGTCCCCGCACAGCACGAGATCCGGGCTGCGCCCGCGCAGCGCCGATGCGATCGCCTTTGCCGTGTCGGCACCGTTTTTCGCCAGCGAGCTGGGTGCCAACGGGTCGTCCCGATCGACTCGGATCACTTCGTGCGCACCGGCTGCCAGCGCGGTTCGCAGCACCTCGTCCGCCGCCGCTGGTCCCACCGTCACCGCGAGCACGCGACCGTCGAATCGTTCGGCGAGGCGGAGGCCGTGTTCCAGGGCGGCCTGTTCGGCCGCGTTGCTGCCCCGGTCGCGTCCATCGGCGTCGAGGCCGCCGGTGAGCGGATCCACCGCGACACGTTGCCAGGACCAGCCCAAGGCCACCACGATCTCCATGTCAGCCCTTCCGGAACACGACGCCGTGCCCGCCGTCGGGGTAGGTCCAGGTGATGGCGCCAGCGGAGTTGCAGATCTGGTAGCAGGTGCCGCATTCGAAGCATTGCTCGTAGTTGAACAGGATTCCGCCGTCGCCGGTGGGCACGAACAGCTTCGCCGGGCAGGCGTGCACGCATTCCTTGGTGGTGCAGGACCGGCAGATGTCGGAGTCGACGGTGATGTGCGGGCGCTCGCCGACGTGGAAGTCGACGGTGCCCATCCGGTCTTCGAACGAAATGTCGCGGTATGGCACGTTGCCTCCTCAGCCGAAGACCCGGAATCCGGCCCAGGCGTCCGCGGCGAGCTGGCGCAGCCGGAGGCCGTGTCGGGTGGCCGTGCGGCGGAACAGCTTGCCGAGTCCGGGTTTCGGTTCCGGGTTGCGGACCGTGAAGACCTCCTGGGCGAAATCGCAGAGCAGTCGCGGGTAGCGCTGCTGGACCCGCTCGGAGAGGACCAGGTGCGGTGCGCCCCGCAGGTTCTTGTGGTCGGTCAGCACGAAGTTGCGCTCCATCCGCTCGCGGTAGCCGCCGAGTTGGTCGACCTCGCCCGCGGCGATGGCTTCGGCTGCCGTTCGCCCCGCCGCGAGGCCCGAACCGATGGCGAAGTTGACCCCTTCCAGCCAGATCCCGGCCGCCAGGCACATCGCAGCCGCGTCCCCGGCGACCAGCAGGCCGTCCGCGGTGAGCTTCGGCATGCTCCGGTAGCCGCCTTCCGGGATGAGGTGCGCCGAGTACTCCTTCAGCTCGGCACCCCGCAGGTACGGCGCGATGGCGTGGTGCGCCTTGAGATCGGCGAGGACCTCTTCCGGACGCCGCCCCGATTTGGCCAGCCCGGTCAGCGACAGCACCACGCCGACGCTGACGGTCTCGCGGTTGGTGTAGAGGAAACCGCCGCCTGGGATGTCGCCGGTGCAGCCGAGGATCTCGACATCTGCGCCTTCGTCGCCGCTGAGGCCGAAGCGTTCCTCGATCGTTCTCCGCGGTAGGGCAAGCGTTTCCTTCACCCCGAGCGTCTGGTTCTCGGCGTCGGTGTCGGGGAGCAGACCGGCTTGCTTGGCCAGGAACGAGTTGACCCCGTCGCAGGCGATGACCAGCTGCGCTCGGATGTCGCCGTCCGGCCGATCGGTGCGGACGCCGACCACCCTGCCGGACGGGTCGCGCAGCAGTTCGGTGGCGACGGTGGAGGTCACCAACCGCGCACCGGCCGCCACGGCTTTGCCCGCCAGCCACGCGTCGAAGTCCGCGCGGTAGGTCGTCATCCCGTTGTACGGCGCGGTTCCCCAGTCGTCGGTGCGGAAGTCGACGGTGAGCGCTTGGGTGGGGGTCATCATCATGGTGCTGCGGCGGGTGACCCAGCGCTGCACCGGCACGTCCTCCCACCAGGCGGGCAGCACGTCGTCGAGAACCCGGCCGTACACGACGCCGCCGTAAACGTTCTTCGCGCCGGGGAACGGTCCGCGCTCCAGCAGGATCACGTCGCACCCGGCCCGAGCCAGCTCCAACGCCGCGGCCGAACCGGCCGGACCCGCCCCGACCACCACGACGTCCACATCGGACTGCTCAGCCATCGGCGGCTCCGTTCAGTCGGCGCGCCAGTTCCCGCAGGACTTCGGGTGCGTCGGCGACGATGCCCAGGTCGGCCATCGCCGTCATCGGGCACGAAGGGTCGGTGTTCACGCTGATCACCTGCGCTGGGCGGCCCAAGCCGCCCACGTGCTGCGCGGCTCCGGAGATCCCGAAGGCCACGTACAGGTCGGGGTCGACCACGACTCCCGTCGTGCCGATCTGCCGGTCGTGGGCGGCCCACCCGGCATCGGTGACCACGCGCGTCGCACCGGCGGAGGCGCCCAGCGCGGCAGCCACCGAAGTCAGCGTCCGCATCACCGCCGCGCCGTCGTCGCCTGGCCGCACGAGTCCGGCCCCGCCGCCCAGAATGCGCTTCGCCTCGGTCAGTTCGACCGTTTCCGGCTCCGGCTCCAGGACCTCGACGAGCTCAGCATCGAGGACGTCGTCCGGCAGGTTCACCGCCAACTCGACCGGGTCCGGCGGCGGTACCGGTTGCGGAATCCCGCGCACACCTGGGATGAGGGTCACCACGACCGGTTCGTCGAACTCCACCCGCACTTCCAGGGAATCGTCCAATCTGGACAGATCGGCCTCGTCTGCGGTGCACCGCAGGGCACCGGCGAACAGCGGCCGTTCGCACCGGAAAGCCAAGCGCGCAGCGAGGTCCCGGCTGTCCGGAGATGCCGGTAGCACCACGACATCGACCGGTTCGAGCAGCGGCGCCAGTGCCGCCGCCAACGCGCCGGGCGCGACCAATGGCACTTCGATCGTCCAGATTCGCCGCGCTGCGGTGAAAGAACGCGCCGCTTCCCGCGTGCCCGTGCCGACCGCGAAGACCGCTCCGCTGCATTCGGCCGCTGCTTCGTCGGCGCCGCCCGGTAGCGTCCCGGCGCGCACGACCACCACGGCGAGCATCTTCGGAAGTTCGTTCACAGGCCCACCGCCACTCGATGTCCTTCGACGACAGCAGCGTGCGCGCGCCGCGGCGCGAGGCAGTCGCCGATCCGGTGCACCGGGAACGGGGCCTGCTTCAATTCGTGCCACAGCGCGTCGTCCGGAGTCTGGTGCGCCGCGCACACCACCCAGTCGAACCTGGCCTCGGCCGTGGTTCCGGTGGTGTGCTTGAGGATCTGCAGCACGACACCGTCCGGCTCGGCTGATGCCGACATCACGACCTCGTCGGTGCGCTGCTCGATGCCTTTCGCGTGCGCGCGGACGTTGAACGTTTCCACGTCCAGTGTCACGCCCAGGTCCTGGCACACCACCATGCCCGGCGTGGAGATCTGCACCCGGCAACCGCGGTCGGCCAGCAGCTCGGCGACCGAGGACGCCTGGTGGAATCCCAGCTCGTCGACCACCAGCACGTCGCCTTCCGGTGCGACGCGGCCCTCCAGCACATCGCGGACATCGACAACGCGGTCCACTGCCCAGTGCACCGGCTGCGGCCGGGCACCTGTCGCGAGCACGACCGCATCGGGGCGCTCAGCGCACAACATCTCGGCCGTCGCGGCGACTCCGGTCTTGATATCCACCCCGTAGCGTTCGCACTCCGCGCGCAGGTTGCGCACCACGTCGAGGAATTCCGCGCGGCTGGGAACCGTTGCGGCGACCGCGACTTGCCCGCCGGTGGTCTGCTCCCGCTCGAACAAGGTCACGTGGTGGCCTCGCTCCGCTGCGGTCGACGCGGCCTGCAGTCCCGCTGGTCCTCCGCCGACGACGAGCACCCTCCGGCGCGTCCGGGGTATCGGCAGCGGCACGGATTCCCGTCCGGTGCGGGGATTCTCGATGCAGCCCAGCCAGCGGTTCAGGCCCATCCGCCCGACGCATTCCTGGTTGCACGACAAGCAGGTTCGAATGTCGCCGCGGTGCCCGGACCTGGCTTTGGCGACGAAGTCCGGGTCCGCGATCTGCCCGCGCACGACGCCGACCAGGTCGCAGTGCCCCTCTTCCAGGGCCCGCTCGGCTTGCAGCGGATCTTTGATCCGCCCCACCCCCACGACCGGGAGTTGCACGGCGCGGCGGATCGCGTTGGAGATGAACAGCGCGTAGCCCGGCGGAATCGCCATCGACGCCTCGATCATGTAGAGCGTCGAAGTCGCCACGCCGATCGAAGTGTTGATGTAGTCGACCTTGCCGGGGTCAGCCACCATCCGTGCGACCTCGACCGCTTCGCCGATGGTGGTGCCGCCCTCGATCAACTCGTCACCGCACAGCCGCACGCCCAGCGCCCGAGAAGGACCGAGTGCTTCCCGCACCGCGTCGATGATCTCCAACAGGATGCGGGCGCGGTTGGCCAGCGAGCCGCCGTAGGCGTCGGTGCGTTCGTTGGTCGCCGGGGAGAGGAAACCCCGCACGATCGACGAGTGCGAGCACTGCAACTCGACGCCGTCGAACCCGCCTTCGGCGCAGTGCCCGGCGACAGTGCCGTACCCGGCCACCACCTCGGCGATCTCGCCGGTGTCGATCGCCTTGGGCACTTCCCGGAACATCGGGTCCGGCACGGCGGACGGCGCCCACACGGGCAGCCGCGAGTACATCGACGACGCCTGCCCGCCGTTGTGGTTGAGCTGGGCGAAGATCGGGACTCCGTGGGCGTGGACGGCCTCGGTGATCCGGCGGTACCCGGCGATGGCCGATGGGCGGAAGCCGTGGATCAGCTTCTCGTACGGCCAGTCCGTCGGGTGCGTCGAGTGCTCCTCGGTGATCACCAGGCCCGCGCCACCGGCAGCGCGCGCCGCGTAGTAGGCGGCGTGCTGCTCGCTGGGCAGCCCGTCCTGGGCGTAGTTCGTCAGATGCGCGGAGAAGACGATCCGGTTGCGCACCGTGATGGGGCCGATTCGCAGCGGCGAGAACAGGTAGCGGTGGCCGCTCATCGCGCCCCCGCCCCGACCAGCCGTGGTTCGGCGATCTCGTACGCCGCGCGGCGGCCTTCCAGGATCGCCTCGTGGATCGTCCTGGGCGCCACGCAGTCACCGGCTCGCGGCCACTCCGGCAGCGCCGGGTTCGGCAGGCGGTGCCCACAATGGATCAGCGCGGCACAGGGCAGGTCTCGCCGCTCGGCGGTGAAGGCGTCTTCCAGGACCACGTGATCGGGGTGGACCTCCCGCAGCAGCGAGCGCTTCGCCAACCGCACCCCGGCCCGCTGCAGGCGGGCGTTGGCATCGGCCAGGTCGCCGGTCAGCGCCAACTGGGTGCCCACGACCTGGTCTTGCGTGACGATCGCGGTGTCCCTGCCCTGCCCGGCCAGCAGTTCGGCGACTCCGACGCCGACGGCATCCCCGACCGGATCGAACACCACCAGCGGACCGTCGGGCACGGCACCACCGGTCAGCAGGTCCACGACGTCGACAACGGTGCCACCGCGAATCTCGTACCGACGCGGACCCGGCACGGACCCGATCGCGACCAGCACATCCCTTTCGGCATCCACATCCGTGACCTCGGTGCCGAGCGTGACGCGCACGCCGAGCCGATGCACTTCCGCTTCCAGCCAGTCCACGAGCCGCCGCAGCCGAGCGCGCCCACCGACTTCCGCCGCCCACCGCGCGGCACCGCCGAGCCGGTCGGTCTTCTCGACGATCTCCACTGCATGTCCGTGCATGGCCAGCACCCGCGCCGCTTCCAGCCCGGCAGGCCCACCGCCGACGACGAGCACGTCCCGCCGCCGGGTCGTGAGTGCGGAAGCGGGTTGGAGCGCGCTTTCGCACTCACGACCATCGGTCTCGTGGCCGCTGGACGGCTCGCCGATGCAGGACACGATGGGATTGCGGTTGTCCCGGACCATGCACTTCTGGTTGCACAGCACGCACGGCCGGACCCGCTCCGGGTGCCCTGCGCGGAAGAACTCGACCAACTCAGGGTCGGCGATCTGGGCTCGGGTCATCTCGACCAAGTCGGCGACGCCGTCGTCCAATGCCCGCTGGGCTTGCTCCGGATCCACTACGCTGCCTTGCAACACCACCGGAACCGGGTGGGCGATGTCGCGGATCTGGTGGCAGAGTTCGATGTTGAAGCCGGGTTCGGTGTGCAGGTCGGGTCGGGTCGCCGAAGTCGTCATCGCGGATCCGCGCACCACGACCAGGTAATCGACCAGATCCCGCACCGCCTCGACGATTCCGGTTGCCTGGTCCGGGGTGATGCCCGCCCAAGGGGCGAGTTCGTCGCAGGCCAGCCGCAGCCCCACCACGCCGTCACCGATCGCCCCGCGGACCGCGACGAGGACCTCGTGCAGCAGCCGGGTTCGGTCCTCGCCGTAGCCGTCCGCGCGCTGGTTGGTGAGGCCGGACAGGAACTGGCGCAGCAGGGCGTGCTGACCGGCCTCGACCTCGACGCCGTGCATTCCGCTGCGCACAGCCGATTCCGCCGCCTCGGCGAAGCTCGCGACGAGCTCGTCGATCTCGCCCTGCTCCATCTCCATCGGCATCTCGCGGCTGACCACATCGGGCACACGGGACGGCGCCCACAGCGCGCATTGCGAGAACGCCGAGGAACCCTGCGAACCGGCATGGCCGAGACCGGCGAGCACCACCGCGCCGTGCGGCCGACACGCGTCAGCCACGGCCGCCCATCCAGTGCGGCACTCGGTGGCCAGCGGGGCGCGTTCGTAGGGCCAGTCGGAGGGGTGCGTACTGGCCGTCTCGGTGACGATCACGCCAGCACCACCGGCCGCCCGAGCCGTGTAGTAGGCCACGTGGCGGTCGGAAATCTCCCGGCCACGGCCCAGATTCGTCTCGTGCGGGCCGAACAGCACCCGCGACGGTGCCACCACCCCGCCCAACCGAACCCCGTCGGTCAGCCTGGAACTCACAACTGGCTCGCCAGCGGACTGGAATCGCAGGGCTTCGCCGGAACCGACGGCATGCCCAACCCCACCCGCCGCGACGACCGGGAGTGGTCCTGCGCCGCCTTCGGCAAACCGGATCTGTCCACAACGGACAGTGCGGTCGCGCCGTGCCCCTGCACGCATTCCGGATCCGGGCCGTCCAGCGGCAGGCCGGTGAAGAACTTCGCCGCCATGCAGCCGCCCTGGCACGAGTCGAACGCCGAGCAGGACTGGCACGCGCCGCCGGACTGCGGCTGCCGCAGCTCCGCGAACAGTGCCGATTCCCGCCACACCCTTGTGAATCCGCCGACATCGCGCACGTTCCCGGCCTTGAACGCGTCGTGGATCGCGAACGGACAGGCGTACACATCACCGACCGGGTCGATCAGGCACACCACCCGGCCCGCCCCGCACAGGTTCAACCCCGGCAACGGTGTCGAACCCAACGCGTTCAAGTGGAAGAACGAGTCGCCGGTGAGCACGTCCTCGCCGTGCTCGACCAACCAGTCGTAGATCTCCCGCTGCTGCGCATCCGTCGGGTGCAGCTCGTGCCACACGTCGGCGCCACGCCCCGACGGGCGCAACCGGGTGATCCGCAACTGCGCGCCGAACCGGTCCGCGATCGCTTGGAAATCGTCCAACTGCACAACGTTTTGCCTGGTCATCACCACCGATATCTTGAAATCCCGCATACCTGCGGCGGAGAGGTTCGCCAGTGCGCGCATCGCCATGTCGAACGAACCCGGCCCGCGAACGGCGTCGTTCACCTCGCGCGTCGCCCCGTCCAACGAGATCTGCACGTCCACGTAGTCGGTTGCCGCCAGTTGCGCGGCGCGCTGGCGGTCGATGCGCAGGCCGTTGGTGGAGAACTTCACGCCCACCTGGTGCTCGACGGCGTAGTCCAGCAGCTCCCAGAAGTCCGGGCGCACCGTCGGCTCACCGCCACCGACGTTGACGTAGAAGACCTGCATCCGCTGCAACTCGTCGACCACGGCCTTCATCTCGGCGGTGCTCAACTCGCGCGGATCCCGCCGCCCGGACGAGGAAAGGCAGTGCTCACAGGCCAGGTTGCAGGCGTAGGTCCACTCCCAGGTCAGGCAGATCGGGGCGGCCAGCCCGCCCTTGAACTGCTCGACCAGCGAGGGAACGCGCGCCGGTTCGCAGACCGCGGTCATTCTCGCCTCCACTTCGAGGTTGTGCGGCTCGGTCGCGTCGTGCTCCGGGCACGGGGCGAGTGGTTCGCAATTTCGCGAGAAAATGCAAACCTTTCCCGGTTGGGTGGCAATCGGTCGCCGGGCGGATCATCGGGGTCGGATCATGTCCGTGGCGGCCAGCGAGGCCAACGCGCGCCGGAACTGCGCCCGCCGGTCCTCCGGCACGCCCAGCAGCGCTTCCTCGACGCTGGCGTGCTCGCCCAAACCACGCACCAAGTCCACCAGCTCGGGAACTTTCAAGAAAGACAACTTGCGGTTGCCGAAGTGGTACGCGAGCGCCCCGAACGGCTCGGGACGCAACGCGACCTGCGGGTTCAACTGATAACCCAGGCTCGAATCGAACTCCGCTGCGCTGGCCACCGCTAGTAGACCCCGCACATCCCGTCGATCGAGACCTCCTCCACCAACAGCTCCTCTTCGACCGCCGGTTCGGCGACGACCGTGCCAACTTCGTGCTGCTCGTCAGCCATGCGATGCTCCTCATCGGCGTGGGCCGAGCCTCCTCGGCCACCGGAGCCACCGTATTTGCACCGAGTGCATTTTGGAAGACCTGGAGAGACATCCGTTGCGGCACAACACCGTTGGCGCAATCCCGCGATCCGGCGGGCGGCGGAAGGTGACCACCGCCGCCGAACTGGAGCAGGTCGCCTTCGAACTCTTCGACGAGCAGGGCTTCGAGCACACCACCGTCACCGACATCGCCCGCGCGGCGGGAATCGCCCGTCGGACGTTCTTCCACTACTTCCCGTCGAAGAACGACGTCCCGTGGGGCGACTTCGACCGCGAGCTGGCCCGGATGCGCGCGGATTTCCGCGCCTCACCAGCGAAAACCCCGCTGATGGAGGCGATTCGGCACTGCCTCGTCGAGTTCAACCGGGTCGCCCCGGAACAGATCCCGGCGCACCGGCGCCGGATGCGCCTCATCCTCGGCGTACCCACGCTCCAAGCGCACTCGACGCTGCGGTTCCAAGCCTGGCGGCAGGTGATCGCGGAATTCGTCGGCAACCGCCTCGGACAGCCCGCCGACGCCCTCGCCCCGCAGACCATCGCGCACGCCACCCTCGGCGTCGCCCTCGCGGCCTACGAACGCTGGCTCGACGAACCCGAAACCGAGCTCACCGAATTGCTCGACACCGCGATGCGCGAACTCGCCGCCAGCTTCCAGTCGTGAGTGCGCAACCGGCCGCCAACCCGATTACGCACTCACGACCCCGTTCAGGTGAGGGGTGAGGGGCACCCTTTACCAAGTAAGTTGGTTGTTCAGTCTTGGGTGATGTGACGCGGTTTGTGTCTCGGTGGTGGTGACACACCCGGGCTGGGTGATGTTGCGT
>NZ_JALBWV010000109.1 GCF_022678645.1 Saccharopolyspora soli
ATTGGAAATCGTGTTGGGTTAACAGCCCTCACGGGTTCGAATCCCGTATCCTCCGCAGGTCAGAGCCCCGGCCACGCAATCGTGACCGGGGCTCTTTTGTGTCTCGTCTCAATTGTCGTCTCAGTAGGCCCCGTTATGGAGCCTTGCCGATCAGGCCGCGCCGACCATTGCCGTGCCCACGACCGAGGGTGCGGGCACCGGGGCGCCATGCTCCCGCAGGCCCGCCAGGTGAAGCCGGACGGCGTCACGCATCAGCGAGACGCACTCCTCGTAGGTCTCCCCGGCGGCGACAACGCCCGGCAGGTCCGGCGCCCACGCGCTGAACCCGGCCTCCTCGTCGCGCTCGATGATGATGACGTAGCCGGTCACTTCGACCTCCGATCGAGTCCTGCCTGCTTCAGGATGCTCGCCGCGGTCCGCGGGTGCAACGTTGCGCTGGGCTTTCCCGCGATCGTCACCAGGCCCGGCTTCGTCGGGTGCCGGTACTGTCGATGGCTTCCCCGCGTTCGAACGAGTTCCCACCCGTCTGCCTCCATTTCCTTGATCAGCTCGCCAACCTTGGGCGGCATGGTTCCTCCCTGGCCTACGCGGGAACCGGCGCGGCAGCCGGACCGTCGCCGTCGTCGCTGTCCGGGAGTAGCGCCTCGAACTGCTGGCGCAGCTGCTCCGGCAGAACCGCGGCAAGTCGCCGGACCGCGGCAACCTCGTCTGCGGTCAACTCCGGGGCTTCGTCATCCTCCTCGTCGTCGGGCTCCGGCTCTGGCCACACCAGCCCGCTTACCTGATCAGCGATCGCGGTCACGAGTTCGTGCGGGACGTGCATGTACCGCTTGGCCATTGACGCTTCGGACCAGCCCATGATTTCCATGACTGCTGGCAACGGAACCTTCAGCACGAGCAGCATGGTCGCTGCGGTGTGCCGAGCGTCGTGCAGTCGAGCATCACGCACATTCGCCGCTCGCAGCAACGCCTTCCACGCATCGAAGTCGACCGTTGGGTGAACGGGTCTCCCCCACCTGTTGGTGAAGACCCAGCCGCTCTCGTCCCATTCGTTGCGCGCGGTTTCCCGCTCGATCTGCTGGTGTGCTCGATGTTCTTCTAGCGCTTCGACGACGGGATGTGGAAGGCCCACCGTTCGCCGACCGGCGCGCGATTTCACGTCGGTTACCACCACGCCGCCACTGTGTCGTTGTGGGCAGTGCGCGCCATACCGATGTCCGCACGGCTTTTCGTCCGGGCAGCCGTGTTTCCATACCTGCTGCTGAATCGCGCGGCGAATAGTAAGCGTGCCACTTCCCCGCCGCTGACTGCATTTCTCCGCCCGGTGGGTCTTTCGGCAGGGGCTTCCCTTGGGGCAACCGTGTTTCCACGTGATCGTGATGTCCGACCATTTCATGCCGAGCGCTTCACCACGCCGGAGGCCAAGCGTCAACGCGATGACAAACCGCGTGCCGTTCCTCGTTTCCGCTGCGGCGTCGAGAATTCGACGCGCTTCGTCCATTGTGAACGGAACGATTTCCTCCTCATCCACCCGAGGCGGTCTCGCGACCTTGGCTGGATTCTCGGTGATGTGTCGCCGACGCACTGCCTCGTTCAACGCGACGCGAACCGTTCGGTGCGCAAGGTGTGCAGTGGCGGCCTTCAGTCCGTTCTGCTGCATTCGGGCATAGAGCCGTTCCAGGTGCTCCGGCTGGAGCCGGTCGAGCCGGTGTTTGCCGACTCCGGGGATCAGGTGCTTGTAGACCGACGCGCGGTAGCCGACCATCGTGGTCGGCCGAACTGTCGCGGCTGCGATGTTCTCGACCCAGTAGGTCAGCCACTTCTCAACGGTCCAGGCCCGGCCTGGCTTGCGAACCTTGCCGGTGTCCCGCTCGCGTTCGAGCCTTCGCACCTCCGCAATGACTTCGGCCTCGTCCTTGCGCTGCACATGGCGACGGTCGATCGAGCCATCATCCTTGAACCCCACCGTGACTCGGCCGTGCCAGTAGCCGTCATTGCCGGGGTAGATGCTGCTGGCTCCGTTGGGTGCTCGTGTTCCTTCGGGGCGCTTTCTGCGCGGCATTCGGCGTTCTCCTCTGCTTGTTCCTGCTTTGGGCTTTTCGGCGGGGTCAGGCCACTTGTTGTTGGGTTGTGAGGTGGTTGATGTAGGTGTCGAGTGCTTCGGCGGGGATGCGGCGGGCCTTGCCGATGCGGATGGAGGTGATCTGGCCCTGTTTGAGGAGCCGGAACATGGTGGTGCGGCTGAGGGAGAGTCGGTGGGCGGCTTGTTCGACGGTGAGCAGGACGCGGGGTTGGTTGGTGTTCGTGTGGTTGGTCATTGGGTTTCCTCCTCGGTGGCTGCGGGGGCGGCTCGGGTGGGGTTCGCCGAAGGTTGGGAGCTGTCTCCGTGGACCTGGGTCGGTTACGTGTGGTGACGTTCTGGGTGGTGTTGGTCGGATCCGGGCTGGGCTGGCGGTTCGGGATGTTGTGTCAGGTCGGGAGTGCGGGTTTGAAACCCGCAAACCCGCATAACGGTTGTTGGCCTGGTGTTTTGGTTGCGGGTTTGGGTTTGGGGTATGGGTGTGTAAACCCGCAAAGCCGCGGGTTTGCGGGTTTGGTGGTGGCCTTGGCGGGTTTGAGCCCGTGCTCCACCAAGTTCCGTTACGGCTGGTCATGGTTGGGTTCTGCGGGTTTGCGGGTTTGCGGGTTTGATTCGGGGGGTGGTGGTGTGGCGGGTTGGCGTTCGACCCAGTAGACGCGGCTGCTGGTGTGGGTGTCGGTGACGCTGCGTAGTACGACGTCGCCGCGCCATCGGCCGATTTGTCCGGTCAACCGGCGTCCCAGGGATTTGGCGGAGGGCAGCTTGCCGGTGGGGCTAGTGGGGAAGCTCCCAACCCAGGGGTCGGTGCCCCAGTCGGGTTCGGCGCTGGCCCGCAGTTCGTTGGCGGTCAGGTGCTTTTCGCCGTGGAGGGTGTGCCAGCGCAGTAGGAAGGCGCGCCATTCGGCGGCGTCGTCGTCGAGTTCGCGGGCGGATTCCGCGTTGCCGAGGAACCCGGTGATGCCGTGGTGTTCGAGGAAGCCGCCGATGTGTTGTGCCCAGCGGGTGAACTGCCGCATCTGCGGCACCAGCGTCGAGGTCGGCGCCCCGTTCGCAGTCCAGTCCAGGATCAGCGTCAGCACGTGCCGCAGCACGGTGGCTTGGTTGGCGAGGTCGAGGATCCAGGTGTCGAGGTTGGGGATGGTGAACCCGCTACGAGCTTCCGGGCGGGGGCAGTCCGGATCGAGGCGAACCCACACGGTGCGGCTGGCCATATCCCCGCCGACCCGCAGGTTGTTGCCGGTGGCCAACCACAACCGGTCGTTGGGGAACGTCGAGGCGGTGTTGGACCCCAACCGGCGATCAGTCCACGTCCGTTCGGTCACCAACCGGGCCAGGACGGCGGAGTTGATGACGGCGCCTTCTTCGAGGTTGTCGAACACGACCACCCCGACCTGATCGGCCAGCACGGTGGTGATGGCCTTGCGGAGTTCGTCCTCGGAGTCGGTCCAGGTCAGCACGCGTTGGCCGACGAGGAGGCCGACGCAGCCCGACAGGATGGTTTTGCCGCTGCCGGGCATGGTCGCGTCGATCACCCCAAACGGGCTGAGGGCGCGGGTGAACGGGCGGATGATCGGCGTCACCAACAACCCGAGGTAGTTCGCCCGGTCCGCCGGGGTGCGCCAGGGGAAGTCGTGCAGGAACCGTTCCAACAGGAACTCTCGCGCGTGCTCGACCTGCTCCTGGGTGGGGTGTTCGGGTACGGGGTCGAGGTGGGCGCGGCTGGCGAGCAGGAAACCGGTGGCGGGGTCGTAGCCGGGCTGCTGCAACAGCGTGCCGTCCGGGCGCAGCACCGGAGTGGAGATGATCCGCCGCAGCACCGGAAGCTCCGGCCACGACCTACGCGCCAGCACCGCGGACAGCACCGGCCCCGCGGGAGAGACCTCTACCTCGGTGGGGTTGCCTTCCTTGTCCATCTCCGGCCGGATGACGTGGGTGTGTTCGGCCAGCAGACTGGCCAACAGCGGCACCCGTAGCGGAGAGGCGGACAGGGGCAGGGCCACGTCGTCATCGCCCGCGGTCGGATCCCCGGCGCCGGAGACGGCTTCCACGACCACCGGGACCCCGTCCTGCACGTAGGTGTCCGGCAACAACCGGGTGCCGACGGCGGTGGTGAGTACCCGGATCGCGTCCGGGTTCGTGCCCACCCGCACCTTGGGTCGGCCGTCGTCACCGACCGGCCACAACGACGCCCGCCCGGTGTTGCTGGTGTGTGGTTCGGTCACGCCGCACCGCCCAACCCGAACAGGGAGCCGGGGCCGTCGAGGGTGCCGCGCTGCCAGCCGCGGGTGGCATTGCGGCGGGCGGTGGCCTCCTCGACGGGTTTGCCGGTGCGCTGCCGACGCCGCACCGCCGCGGTAATCAGCGCGTCGATCGCCTCGTGCTCACCCCAGGGGGCGGTGTCGTGGGTGGCGAGGTTGGCCAGCCGCCGGGCGGCGTTGTAGACGATCCGCCAGCGTTCGCCGGGTTCGGTCTCGACCTTGCCCAGCTCGCCCTCCCACACCCGCCGCCAATAGCCAGGCGTGTGGCCGCCGGGCTGGATTGCCGTGAGGCCGGGAGCCGTCACCGCGGCGGGCCGGGTCGGTGGTGGGGTGGCGCGGCGCCGCAACCAGTCCGGCAACGCGCCGATCGACGTCGTGGTCGAGACGCGGGTGTAGGCGCCTGTGGTGTCTTCGGGTGGTGCGGTGATCTCGCAGCCGGGGGCGACGACGTAGCCGCCCTGGGCGCGGATGTCGATCTGGTGCCCCACCCGGCCGGTGGCGTCGCTGGGCAGTTGCAACCCGTCGGCGCGGAAGTACAGGTGCCGCCCATCGCTGGGCGTGGCCACAGTCAGCGTCTCCGGCCACGCCACGCACTCGGCCGCGGTGATCGCGTGCAGTGCTGCCACCCCATCAGCCACGGGAGTGGGCACGTCGGCCGCGGCGGGCTGCACCGGCTTGGGCTTGCGGTCCAAGTCCGCCACCACCAGATCCGACAACTCGGTGTTGATCCCGACGTTGACCCGCGGGTTGCGGATCACCCACCGCGTGATCAGTCCTAGGTCGAGCGTGGCGGCCAACAGCCCGTGGCACGGACGGTCCGCCGTCAAGCATGAGCACGAGGCAGGGATGCACTCCCCCGCCTTGCAGCGCGGGCAATTCCCGAACGGGCGCTTGCTCAACGGGCGCAGTGGGAACACGTACAGGCCGTGCCGGGCCAACCAGGTAGCGATATCCAGTGCAGTGGCCACGGTTCACCTCCAAGACTCGGAAAGGACTGGGGTCATCGACGGCGGTTACGGCGCCGCCAGCCGCGACGCGCCGCAGTGATCGCGCGGTGTCCGGCGCGTTCGCGCAGCCCGGTACCGCTACAGGTGGGGCAGTAGCGGATGCCGATCAGCCGGGCACGTAGCTGGCCGTGGCCGCGGCAGGTGCGGCACGCCTTGTAGGGCCAGACCAGGCAGGTCGCCAGGTAGCCGCCCAGGCCGAGCAGGGCGATCGGGGCGAGGTCGGACAGGGTCAACGGGGTTCTCCGTTCGTTGGGCCGGTGGGGTGCGTTCAGTGCCATCCGGCGGCGGGGTCGCGGCGGTTGAGTTCGTCGGTGACCCGCTGCGTGTAGTCGTTGAGCTGGTGGCAGCTCTCGACGGCATGGCGCCAGGCGGTGTGGGTGTCGGGCCAGTAGTTGGCGACCGTGCCGTCGTCGTGGCAGCTGACGGCGTACTCGCCGGGCTGGTCCAACAACCGGGCGTCGGGTCCGAACTCGGCCGGGTCCGGCGTGAACCGCTGCTGGCTGGTGGCCGGCTGCTGGCTGACGGAGCCGCTGGTGCCGGTGATGTGGCCGGGTTCGTGGCAGGCGGCGAGCCCGGCCAGCAGGACCGCGGCGGTCGCGGTACGGGTGATCGTGGACATACGTCTCCCCAAACGGTTACTGTGGGTAGTTGAATGTGGGTTAGTGAGTGCCGCAGTGAATTCCGCCGGGGCAGTGACTATTCACTGGCGGCTCACTTCACCCTTTTCACTGGGCGCTGCCAGCTGGAACGATGGGCCAGTGACCGCAGTGAGTCAGTGAACCGACGTCGCCAGCGCAGCGTGTGGGCTGGGGTTGGCGCGGGTTAGTGCTGGTCACTCACTGCCCGCACCGCCACCGATTCGGTTACGTGCTGTAGCCGAACGGAAGGGAAGCCGTTGTGCGGCTTCACCGGTACGCCGTTGGCGTCGAGGAGCTTGGCGAGATCGGCGCCGTTGAGCTTCTTGTACGGCTGGTAGGTCGGGGCCAGCTCCCGCAGCAGCGCGGCCAAGTCCCGGACCTTGACCCGCTCCTCACCATCGGGGAAGGCGGCCACCACGTCGTCGAGTAGGTCCCGCTGTTCGGGTTCGGTGACCTGGTGCGCCACCCCGGCGCGGAAGGACTTGGCGCGTTCGGTGATGGCGTAGCCCTGCTCGGTGGAGATGAAGTGGGTGCGCACCGTGGTGTGCGTAGCGCCGCCGGGCAGGTCCATCGACTCGCCCGGTGCGAGCACCACCACGCCGCGGTCCTTGCCGACACGCAGCGCGTGCGGGGCAGCACCGGTATCGACCGGGGCCTCGCCCAGGGCCATCTTGGCGATGGATTCGGTGCCGACTGGCAGGCTGGCGCGGATCATCGCGCCTTCACGCACCACCACGGGCAGGTTGGCGTTGGTGGGGTTCTGGGCGAATTCCCAGAAGTGGATGTTGACCGCGCGGGCCTGGTCATGCAGGGCTTGCGCAGCACGGACGGCGCGGGACTTCTTGCCGGTGCCGCCGATATCGCCGCCCTCGGGGTGCTCGGTGGTGCAGGTAAACAGCTTCTGCACCTCGTCCACGATGATGATCAGCGGTTCGAACCCGCTGCCCGGCTGGGAGGATTCCCGATCCACGTCGCCCTTGCGGCCCATCGCGCGCCACTTCTCGTAGCGGCGCTCCATCTCACCGACGGCCCATTCGAGCATGACGCAGGTGGCGATGAAGTTCTCGTTGCCTGCGCCTTCGATGAGTTCTTCGGCCAGCCCGGCGAACATCGACCAATCCCCGAAGCCCTTCAAATCGGCGATGCGGAACCGCACCGAGGGGTCCAGCGCGGCCCAGAGCGCCAGGGCGCGGGCAGCGGCGGTCTTGCCCTGCTTCGACAACCCCGCCAGCAGGAAGTGCTGCTGCAACAGGTTCAACTCCACCGGGTCGCCCTTGAGCGAGACGCCCCAGGGCATCAGGTCGCGGTAGATGTCCACCGGCCCGAACCCCTCCTCCAGCAGCGGCGACGGGGGCACCGGCTGGTCCAGGGCACCGGAGTGCGCGACCCACAGCGTGAATTCCCGCTCGCTGGAGGCGTCCCGCTCGATGTGGACCTCGTGCTGGCCGCGGTCGAGGTTCCCGGCCAGCTTGTCGCGGCGCGCGCTGACGTCGGCCCAGGTCACCGACCCGTGCGGCAACGTGACCTCGACCTGCACGCCGGGTCCGTAGCGGGTGACCGGCCCCAACAGCCCAGCACGCTGCGACTCGTCCGCCTCATCGATCCACTTGCGCAGCTCAGCGATCCCGAGGTTGCGCAACGCCATCACCACCGCGTGCGGCGTGATGTTGACCAGCTCCGACCGCGGCACCGGCGGCGCGAACACCGCTGGAACCGACTGGTTGCGGCGTCGGGTGTTGTAGCCCTTGACCAGCACCCCCGCCACGACTGCGAGCCCCGCCCAGGGCGCCCACGAGGCGGCCCACACCGCGAAGTCGAAACCACCTGCCAGGGCATTGAACAGGCCGTCCCACACGTCCACAAAGGACAGGCCGTCGGGGCGGAAGAACGCCACCACCGAGACGATCAGGGTCATGGCCAGCACCAACACGGCCAGCCCACCCAGAATCACGGGCAGTTTGACCAGGAACTTTCCCCACACCTGGATGCGCTCCAGAAACAGCCGCTTGTTCTCGGTGCGCTGCTGCTGCAACGCCGCGACCGTCCCATGCTCCCCCGCAGCCTGGGCGGCGCGGATCTGCTCATCGATGTCGCGACCGGTCCACCGCCCGTAGATGGCCGAGAAGGTGTCGAACGCGCCCCCGCCCAGGTAGTACAGGTGGCGGGCGGTGAACTTGACGGCTTGCTTGCCCACCGGCAACGCCACCTCGGCGGCGTGCTTGGCCTTGCCCGCCAACGCGGGCGGAATGCCCCGGCGAGGCTGCCCGGCCAACTCGGCCGACTGATCGTCGTGCCCGTCGGTCGTTTCATGCTGGTCGTGGTCGATGCGTTCGGCGACCGCGCGCACCACCGCCTGGCCGTCGGTGGGGTCGGTGTCGCGGTGAGGGAACCGGATCACCTCACCCAGAGCGTGGTTCTCGTGCGGCATCATGTCGTTTCACCTCTCGGCGCAGCCGATAGAGCAAGAAAAAGGGATGGGTCGGTCCCGCCCCACCACCACGTGTGGCGGGACCGTGTGCTGTTCAGGGGTGGTTGTTAGGCGGCTGACGCGGCGTCGTCGCGCCATTCGGTGACGAAGTCGCGGGCGTTCTCCCAGCGGGTGTTCAACCGCTTGGCGATCGCGTTGACCGTCTCGGTCGCCGGGTCGAGTTCCCCGGTGTTCACCAGGCGCCAGAACTCGTCGCGGGCACGGTCCTTGGACCCGTAGCGGGCGGGGTTGTCCGGTCGGTTCTCGGCTTCTCCGGAGAACCTGCCCTGGGGCTTCTCCCGATGCAGGTCACAAGCGGTGGAGAACCCCTGGTTCGCGCCAGGCTTCTCGACCCCTCCCGTGGTCTCGTCGGACCACTCCCGGAGGGCTTGGCGGATGTCGGTGACCAGGCGGGGAACCAGGTAGGCCGAGAACGCCAACCCAGCCGGAACCACCAGCCACACCAGATCCCCCGTCCAGTGCCCGGCGGGCAGCCAGTGCAGGACCACGTTGAGCACGATCGCCATCAGAGTGAGGCCGACTTCCATGCCCACATACCGGTTGGTCCGAAACGCTGCTGAAGCGCCACGGGAGAAGTCCGGCTTGGGCAACGCACCCAGCATCTGCGCGAGCAGGATCACCAGTAGCGGCCAGGTGAACAGCGGCTCCACCGCCCAGTTGACCAACCAGGTCTCCGGGTTGATCCGGCCCAACTCGGTGAACACGTTCACCGCACCCGCCGCTACCGCGAACACCGCGGGCACCAAACCCAAACCGGGCAGCCACTTCTCCGCCCACGTCAACCGAACCAACGTGGTCGTCGGATCGGTCGCCCGCTCCCGCCGCCGCTGTGCGGCACGCACGTCGTTGTCGTGCTGCCGCTCAGCGTCCGCGACCTTGGCGTCGTGCTCGATCTGCGCCCGCTCCTGCGAGAGTTCGTGCTGGTGCCGGGCATCGGCCAGGGCACGCCGTTCGCCACGGTGCCGCGCCCCCTGGGCGATCACCTCGGCGATCTCGTCATGACTGGGCGCCTCGGCCAACTCGCCGACGTCGTAGCGGCGCATCGCCCGCGACCGGCGCACTGCGGCCTCCACCGCCGCCGGGTCCGGCCGGTACGACCGCACCGCCTTGCCCTTGCGGTCCCGCACCACCGGCCACAACTCCACATCATCAACCTCGACCTCGGTCGCGGTCTCGATCGGCGGGATGCCGTGCGGGTCGGTCTCCAACGTGTTCTCGCTGGTCCACCGGTAGGACTGCATGTCGCGCTCCGGGCTGTCGTCGTTGGTGGCGAGGTAGGCGTCCACCACGTCCCCACCGGCCTGCCGCATCGTCATCACCGAGCCACCCCCACCAGTCGAGGCCACCGCGGGGCCGGAATGGACCAGCCCACCGCATCCGCCGCCACGATCACCACGAACGCCACCACCACCAGCGGAAACACCGCCATCAACACCGCGGTACGCACCGCACCCGATACCACCGCCCACGCCAGCAGACCCACCGCAGGCAACCCCGCCGTGAACAAGCCCAGGGCCACGAACCGCACACCGATCACCACCAAGCCCAACGCGATCAACAGGACTTCAGCCAGGGCCTTCATGACGTGACCTCCTCGGAATCGGTGGAGTGGGTGCTCTCGAACGCGGGGCAGCAGGCGCGGTCGCAGTACCGCACCTCGTGCGGGCACGACCCGGCACGAAAGTTGTCGGCGAAGGGGAGTCCCTTGCACAGGCACGGCAGCCACTCCGACCAGCCGTGCCCGCGTTCGGCGCACAACCGCCGGGCCTCGCAGACCTCGCAGCGCAGCCGCCCGTCGCCATCAACCACCACCCACGCCTGCTCACCGTCGTAGGGCGTGGTGATCTCCTCCAGCGCGTCAGCCGTGGTGTCGAAGTGCAGGACACCATCGGCGTTCTCGCCGAACAGCTGGCCGCACTCGTCACAACGGGCCGTCACACACGGGTGTTGCTCTAGCATCGAAAGTCCTCCAGGTCAGTTCGCTGATCGATGGGAGGCCCGGCCCACCAGGTGTTCTTGGCGGAATCGGCTGGTGGGCCGGGGCGGGGTCATTCCTTGCCAGTGCCGTCGCAGTCCGGGCATTTCACCGACTTGTTGGGCTCGCCACCGAAGCCGCCGGTCCACAGCACCCCGGCGCCATCGCATGCCGTGCAGACACCCGGAGGAACCTGGTTGAAGTCGCGGTTGGAGTTGCGTCCCATTGCTGATCACTTCCCCGCTTTCTTCGCGGCCTGGCAGGCCGGGCACTTCGGCGTGACCGGCCCGAGGTACCAGTACTCGGACAGGCTTTCGCTGGTGGTGGTACGCAGTCCGCACCACGTAGTCACCGACCCGTCCCACCACGACTTCGTCCGCGTCGCGTGCCACACGTTGTCGCTGCTCACCTCGCATGCCTCCTCAGCGCCGCCACCACGACACGTTGCGGGCCGCTTCGGCGACTCGGTCGTTGGCGGCCAGGTAGGCGTCGGTCTCGGCCCTGTCCCGCTTGCTGACCTCCTCCAACTCGGCTTTCGCGGCTTCGTACTCGGCCACGGCTGGGTTCTCGTTCTTGCTCATCGGGTACTCCGTTCGTTCAGGCCACCGCAGCGGCGATGGCGGTCTGTTCGCAGTTCCAGCAGGTTCGGGTGGTGCGGGGCAGGCAGTGCCCGGCGTCGCGTCCACATCGGACGCAACAGCGCCGCGCGGCCATCGCCGTCACCAGTGCTTTGCGTTGGGCCAGGCTGGGAATCCGCTTGGGCCGGGCCTTGGCGACCTCGTACAGCCCGGCCCACGCCTTCCCCCGGCGCCACACGATCTGCGCGACGATGCCCTGCCCACCAGGGCACAACCCGGCCGCTCGCAGTTGCCGTCGGGTCGCCAGCCCGGACGGGGCCAGGCCGAACGGGAAGGTCGGCAACCCGTCCTGCCACCAGCCCAATTCCCACCGTCCGTCGGGCAACTGCACCCGCTGCACGGGCTTCCGGCGCGTCATGACCGGGCGCCTTCGGCACGCTGCTGGTGGGTGGTGGTGGGCAGGACGTCGCGGTCGATGTCGCGGTGCTCGACCACCGCTGCGATGCCCAGGTCCACCAGCACGGCGGTGATCTCGGCGGCGAGGACGTAGCTGCGGTGGCGGCCGCCGACGCAGCCCACCGCCCACACCACCGGCTCGCCGTTGGTGTCGCGGATCAGGTCGTGGATGGTGTCCACGGCGTGGTGGATCAGCCCCCGCGCGCCGGGCGTGGCCAACACGTGCTCCCGCACCACCGGATCCCGGCCGGTCAGGTACCGCATCGCGGGGTTGTGGTGCGGGTTGCGCAACCGGCGCCGCACATCCACCGTGACGTCCGCCAACGGCGCCGGGCCGTGCCCGTAGCCGAAGCTGGCCACCACCGCCTGCACCCGAACCCCGGTGCCACTGTTGCTGTTCACGACTAGCCCTCCACAATGGCCGGTTGGTTAGAGTCGCTGGCCGTATTGCTCGATCTCGGACACGGCGCCCGAGACCAGCTGGTGCAGCTCGGTGATCCGCTGCTCGGAGAGCTCGCTGAACGCCCCGATGGCCTGCTGGACCCCGGACTGCGGGCTTTGGCCGACCGTGGCGTGCAGGCGCCCGGCGATCTCGCTGGCCCACTCCTGGACCTGGGCGAGGGCGGCTTGAATCTGCTCGCTCTTGGCCCGCGTGTCGGAGATCGTGAGGATGATCTCTTCGATTCCAGCCATGTCAGTACCTCCTGTGGTTGTGGTTGTTGCGGTAGTGGCGGGCGCCGGGGGCGGCGCCGGGGATTCGGCGACCGGCGGTAGGGATGCGGGCCGCGGCCGGTCCAGGTCGCGGATCACTGCCCGCATGACCAGTGGCGTGAGGTTTCCGCCGAAGTAGTCCAGCGATTCGGCGACGGCGTCGATGTAGCGCGCGTACTCCGGCCAGTTCTGCTCAGCCGCCCGCACACCGCGATCGACCGTGGCGGCATCGCCACCCTTCCCGTAGACGACGCCGATATCGCCGCGCGACTCAGCCGCGACCGAGAGCAGGTGCGCCTCGTCAGCGAGTCCGTTCTCGGCCAGCCACTTCCGATCCGAAACCCATCCGGCCATTGAGATCTCGGCAGCAGCGTCGAGATCAAGCTCGCCCGAGTGCTCCCAGGACACGTTCCCCAGGGCCTCGACGTCGTCGTTGGTCACGTCGCCGACACGGATTTCCGTCACGCTCATGCCCCGCAAGTGAGCGACGACGGCATGGGCGGCCTCGTGGCGGATCACCTTGGCCCGGTGCTGCTCCCGGGTGAGCAGCCCGGTCTGCTGCAGCGAGACCGACGGCATGATCGACTCGGAGACCGAGGCAAAACGATCAGCCGTCCGCTGCGCCGCCTCGATGCACGCCTGGCAGTTGTTGACCGGCGGAAGATGCTGGCCAGGCTGCCACCCCTGAGTAAGGATGCGGTGCTTACATGCCTCGCACATGCACTCAGCCGCCGGACGGAGCATCACCATCACACACCCCGACCCTGCGCGGCTCGCGCCTCACTGTCGCGGTAGGTCCGAGCAAAGCCCCGGTAGCGTTCGGCGAAGTTCTCGGCCCGCAACTCCGCGGCGAACATCGCCGACCACACGACCGGCTCGCTCGCGTGCTGGGCCAGCACCCGCCAGCAGCACGCCTCCCGCTCCCACAGCGCAGCCACCTGCTCCATACGCTGCGACGAATCACGCGCCGCCGGGTCGTTCCTCTGATCCCGCAAGCGGTCCAGCACCGCCTGCACCGCACGCCCCAACCAGGCCGGGGAAAACGTCGACAACGTCACGCCGCCACCCCCGCCCGATCGTCGAGGACGGCAAGGTGCTCGATCTCCGGACGCAACACCGCCAACACCGCGCTCGCCCGGTCCGCGTCGCTGTCGCCGTTGTCGTCGGCCCACCGCAACACATCCGCGACATGCCGCCGCAAACCCGGAACCGGGGCGCCGGAAACTCGCTCGATCGCCGCGAGCGCTCGCTCCGCAGCCGCCGCAACCTCGTTCGCGTCACCCTCGACCGCGGCCAGACGACGCCACTGGCGGATCGTGCGGCGCTCGCTCTCGGTGGTGCCGCCCCAAATCCCGTGTTCGCCCCGACGAATCGCCACCTCACGGCAGCTGTCGATCACCGGGCACACCGCGCAGATCGCCTTCGCCTTCACGACCAGATGCGTCTGCCCCGGCTCGGGGAAGAACACCTCCGGATCGGTCTCCGCACACTCCAGAGCCGCACCAAACTCCGCACCCGGCAGACGCGTCAACAGCACATACAACGCATCAGCACGATCAAGACGCTCCTGCGAAGTCATGCGATCGCTCCCGTGTCCTGCTCGTCGCCAATCGGGGACATGCCCAAGCTGCGGAGGTAGTTGTTCAGCGACTCGGCCGGGATGCGCAGCGCGCCCTTGCCGAACCCGATGCGGACCGAGTGCAGTTGGCCCGACTCGGCCAGGCGGTAGACCGTCGAGCGGTGAACGTCGAGGATCTGCGCGACGGCTTGGACTCGGAACATTCGGTCCGAAGTACCGTTGACCTGCATCGTTAGCGCTCCTTGCTTTCGATGTGCGCCCCGGCTGGTGTTGCCCCACCTGCCGGGGCTTCTTGCTTCCGCTCAGTCGCTCGGTGCGATCACTGCGACACCTGCAACCAATGCGAGTGCTAATACAACAACTAAAATTAGTCATGTCAAGCGTGGATGTGTCCCACCTCTGGAAGGTCATGCAGGATTAGGACTAGTGTTAGCGGCGATATTCGCAGCTCAGAAGGGGTGGATATGGCGAAGGACTGGGACGCTGTCGCGACGGCTATCAACACCCGGATGGAGCAGCTGGAGCTGACGCAACAAGAGGTCGCGAACCGAGCTGGCGTTGCGCTTCACACCGTGCGCGAGCTCCAGCACAACCTCATCGAGCGCAAACGCACTGCTCGAACCCTCGAAGCTATGTCCGAAGCCCTGGAGCTTCCTCGGCCGTACCTCACTGCCGTGCTCGAAGGTCACCCGCTGTCTGCCACCGACTCGCCAGAGGAACGCTCGCTCGACGATGTCTACGCCAAGCTGGCTGACGTAGCGAAGCGCTTGGCGGCCGTCGAGCGCAAGCTGCGCGAGGACTGAACAAGCGGCTGTTGTCAAAGCAAGCCCCTGAAGAACGTCGAGAGCCCGTCGACGGCGGCCATGAACCAGTCGAGCAGACCCTTAACCAGCGCTGCCGCGTCGGTCGGGCTCTTCACGATCAGGCCCAGCAGTGCCAGCATCACTGCGGCTCCGACCACCTTTCCGAGGACTCCTCTGCCGCTGCTGACGCCGGGGATCACCTGCTTACCCATTACTGCCTCCTTTAGTCCGGTGATTCGGGACCGTCCTGTGGGGACTGGTCCGGGCTGCTCTCGCTTACGACTCAAGGAAACAGCTGGGAACTCTGAGACAACAGGGCACACAAGGGGGCACACTTGAACACTCGGAGGCGCAGTCGGAGGTGACATGGAGGGCAACGAAGACCTCGCTGCCCTGATGCGCGAGGCCGGTTACCTGAAGGACGACGGCTCGGTGGGCCTGAAAGTATTCGCCCGAGCCGCAAGTCGACACTCGAAGCGGGAGTACACCCACACCTACGTCAAGCGCTGGCTCAGCGGCATGATGCCGCGCGACGACATGACACGCCACGCGATCACTCGCGCCTTGAGCGATCGACTCGGTCGACCGGTCGGGCTCGACGAAATCGGCTTCGGTGTGGCTGAGAAAGTGCCCGCTGACCTGGGCCTTTCCTACCCTGACAAGGCGGTCGACGGATTCTCCGCCATCGGTGGTCTTTGGCGCGCAGATCTCGCCAACACTGCGGTTCTGCTCAATGCGCCAGCCAATGTCGGCGCATGGAACGAGGCATCGCTGTCGTGGCTGGTCTCCGCCCGTCACGACGCCATGAGCGGCACAGGAAAGCGCCGTGTTGGACCCGCAGATATCACCGGAATCCAGAGCACCACCGAGCTGTTCGACAAGCTCGACGGCCAGCACGGCGGTGGCCATGCACGGCGCGCCCTGATCGAATTCCTACGTACCGACGTGGACGCGCTGCTACGGGGCTCCTACAACGACAGCACCGGGCGCGAACTGTTCAAAGTCGCATCGGAGGCCACTCTTCTCGGCGCGTGGATGTCCTACGACGCTGGCTTGCATGGACTCGCTCAGCGGTACTTCATTCAGGCGCTCAAACTCGCCGAATTGACCGGTGACCGGCTACGCGGGGCAAGCATCCTCGATGCGATGAGCCACCAGGCAACCTTCCTCGGCAAGTACCGCGAGGCGGCGAACCTCGCGCGGGCCGCGCGAATGGGCACGGAAACCGCGGGCTCACCCAGCGCGTCCGCGCACTTCTACGCAATGGAGGCGCGGGCGCTGGCGCGGATCGGTGATGCAGCGGAGTGCGACCGCGCCATGTCTGCCGCAGTCCGCGAGTTCGAGCGCCGGAATCCAGACGATGACCCGGCTGACTGGTTCGGGTACTTCAATGAATCGGAGTTGGCCGCTGAACTCGGCCACTGCAATCGGGACCTTGGCCGGTCGGTCGATGCGAGCACATACGCCTCGCAGTCCCTCGGCCCTGCTGAAAGTGGCTATGTCCGGAGCGACTTCTTCGTAACGATGGTTCTCGCCGACGCATACCTGGACCAAGGTGAGGCAGACGAGGCTTGCCGGGTCGCGCTGGATGCGCTTGCGATCGGCGAGCAAATCAAGTCTGCTCGGTGCCAGGCATACGTCAACGAGTTCAGGGACCGGCTATCCCGCGTTGGGAAGAGCCCGGCCGTGCGTGATTTTGTTGAGCAAGCCTCGAACACTCGATTGTGGCGGCCGGAAGACGCTAGAAGGGTGCCCAGTCATGCCTAGTGACCTGGTTTCATGGGGTTGACCTGTTTGCGAACCTCGACAGCCGCGCGCGGACGACGATGGACGTCTGTCGTTCGTGGATGGAGACGTGAAGGACTTCTTGAACTGAAAAGTTCACTCGCATCGGAAAGAAGCACGTAGGGCTAGGTCTCGATCGAGATGGTCAGGCTCCCTGACTGGGAGGTGTCTACTGGCGTGGTGCAAGACGTTGGTTTCTGGGGGGCCGTGGGCCTGTGGTGGGACGGTCAGAAGCTAGAGAACTTCACCATGTACGGGTGGCCGATGCTGTATTGGGCGCGCCTCGGGAAGTATCTTCAGTTTATCGGCGGCGCGCTCGTGGTCTTGGATCTGATTGGTGCCGAACGTATCCGAAATTGGTCGGAGAATATAAAGAAGCTCGGTCTAGTCGTAGTCGATCGCATTGCCGCATTGATTACTCCGCGGCGAATAGTGGGAGTCATTAAAACTCTAGGCTTCGTGGCTGGTGCAATACTGACGGGATTGATTATTAATCCTGGAATTTCATTACTTTTAGCTATAGTTAGCCTTATCCTGCCTCCTCTTTTGGCGTTTCTTTTTGCATTGCAGTTCGGCTTTATTGTATGCCTTGCATGGTTAGTTGGATTAGGAAAGCATGGTCACGCTGCTAAATGGGTAGCCTTCTTTCTGTTGACGGTCGGATTCCACTTAGACCTACTTGGGTCTTAGATAGAAAAGTGCCCCTTCGCGCAAGAGTGCTGTTACTCCGGGGGTGCTAAAAAGGTGCCCAATCGAGCCTAGTCCCGCCTGATCTCATGGCTTCGACTCGCTTGCGTACCTCGGCGGCGGCGCGGTCATCCTCCCCGGCCTTGCCGCATAGCCAGAGAGTCATTGCGACCTCTCTGTAGTCCGCTAGGACGGGGTAGCCTGCCCATTCCATGATGTTGAAGCCGTACACCTTGACGAAGGTGCGGTACTCTTCCTCGGTATGCCAACCGAAGCGCTCATAGAACAACGCGGTCTGTACCAGGTCCCATTCCCTAGGTCCTGCGCAGAAGCTGTCGAGATCGATTAGCACAGGGTTACCGTCACGGTCCAGAATGACATTTCCGATGTTGGCGTCACCATGGATGGCGCCAGGTCTAAGTGGAAATTCCAGTTTTCCGTATTCATCACGGATACGAGTGATTCGTTCGCGCAAGAAGGAAGCATCATCGACTGCCAGGTTGGCCAGGTCCGACAGGCGACTGTCGAGTTCGGCAAACGGCTGCTTCGTGGGCAGCGACAGCGGTGGTTCGGCAAGCTCGTGCAGGCGGCGGATCAGCTCGGCGACGCGGTCGATCGGCGCGTATTCCTCGCGTTCCGACACTGATTCCCAGAAGGTTGCTATGTGGCCAGCAAGGTCAACCGGTTGGTCAACATGCAGTGCTCGCGTTGCCGGGTAGGACTGCGACTCCAGCCACCGAGCTACAGCAACCTGCTTCTGGGCGTTCTCGATCGACTCGCTGTCGCGGGTGATGCGGACGATTACTGGGGTCTTCAGGCGGTATACCGCGTTGGAGCCGATGCGGATTAGCTCGGCACCAGCCGGGTCAAGTCTGGCGTGTCCGCACGCGGCCACCAGTGCGTGTTCCGCGGTCTCCTCAGTCAAAGCCATCGGCTGGCCTCTGTCCTTCCTGTTCGCGCTGCAGCTACGAACGTACCGGTGTCTTCCGTACTGTCTATGCCTCACGAGGAGGCGCCTTGCGGGCCCGGAGGTCTTCGCTGGCGTACCGAGCCTCGTGGCTTGGTTTGGGGGGATCCCGCTTGCCGTCGCGTCAGCAGCGGCGATCTGAGGAAGCGCTGAGATCTCCGTAGAAGCCACGAAGGGCTTCGGTCGGGGAGAAGGATCCCAAGGAAGTTGCTATGAGCTTCTGAGGCGCCCGTGATCTCGGCTCAGTTGTCGGCCCAGTTCGCCCGCGGTCACTATGCCGCGCTTGTCTCAGCTGTCGCCTCTGACCAGCAGTTCTTGTCATTGCTGACCGCCTGGCACCGATCTTCGTCGAACTCAAGGGACGCTGAGATCGCCGTAGACGCTACGAACCGGCCGGGGCCATGTCGATGGACCGGCCAGTATGCTCAAGGGCTCTCAGCGGTCCACTTGATCGGCTCAGTTTTCGGCTCAGTTCGCACCCACGCCAACCGTCCCCGCTGTTTCAGCAATGGCGCTGACCAGCTCAAAGGTTCCGCTAAGCACCCGTGTTGACCTTCGGCACCGGAATTGGAAATCGTGTTGGGTTAACAGCCCTCACGGGTTCGAATCCCGTATCCTCCGCAGGTC
>NZ_JALBWV010000010.1 GCF_022678645.1 Saccharopolyspora soli
CGCTCTGCCGGGCGCGTCACCTCGCGTTCGGCCGGAGGTATCGCCTGCACGCGGCCGTCCCGGCGCCTGCGCGCGTCCACGCTCCGGCTGGGCGCGCTGGGAGCGCGCTGCACCGTCGGTCTTCGGCTGCCGGGTGCGCTCCTCGGGGCGCCGCTTCTTGGCGTCTTCGCTGGGCTTCTTGCGGGGCGGGGCAGCGCGGCGGCGCTTCTTCGTGGCCTCGTCGCTGTCGGCGACTTCGGGGCGCTCGCGCTTCTGCGTAACGAACATCCGGATCAAACCGATGCCCAGGGCGACGAGGGTGGCCCCTGCCATGATCGGGAAGCTGCTGATCAGCGGTCGGGCCACGGCGAGCGCTTTGCCGGTGAAACCGGCTCCGCTGGCGATCCCGCTGCCGGTGATCAGCACCAGCAGCGGCATGACGATCGTGAGCACCAGCGGCGGTTGCACCATCGGCCCGAACACGCTGCGCCGCTTGACGAGCAACACGGCGAACACGCATCCGACGAAGAAGCACGCCTTGAACAAGATGCCCGGCTGAGTCCAGATCACGATGTCGAGCAGGGTGCCGATCGCGGTCGGGACGGCAGCCAGCAGCACGGCGC
Source organism: Saccharopolyspora soli (assembly GCF_022678645.1). GTDB lineage: Bacteria > Actinomycetota > Actinomycetes > Mycobacteriales > Pseudonocardiaceae > Saccharopolyspora > Saccharopolyspora soli. The sequence goes on from NZ_JALBWV010000010.1 coordinate 603, forward strand.
CCCACAGCGGCACGCCGGTGGCGCCGAATGCGGAGCGCGCCGACCAAGGGGGTGCGCCGTTGCTGCGGGGTGAGGCGCTCTGGCTCTCGCGGATGGCGGTCACGAGTCCCAACGGTAACGGTCCAGTACTTCGCGCTGAGAGCCCTCTTGCGGAACTAGCGCGTTACCCCACGTTGGGTCACACGCACTTCTAGGCAACGTGATCGCTACGTGATGTTGGTGCAGCCGAATGGATGCCCTGTCGCCTGGCCAGGTGTGTGAACCTTGACACAAGGAGTGCGACCATCTTAGCGTCCGGGCAATCGTTTTCTCGCGATTCGCGAGCGGCGTGACGGGGGTCCTATGAGCACGGCGCCACCGCTGGTCGAGATGACCGGCGTTACCAAGCGTTACGGGGGTGTGTTGGCGTGTGACGGGGTGGATCTGACGGTCCACGCCGGTGAGGTGCATGCGTTGTTGGGGGAGAACGGCGCGGGCAAGAGCACGCTGATGAAGGTGCTCTCCGGTGACGTCACCGATCACACCGGGTCGATCTCGATCGAGGGTCATCCGGCGCAGTTCGGCAAACCGGCGGACGCCCAGCACGCCGGGATCGCGATGATCCACCAGGAGCTCGACCTGGTCCCTGGGCTGAGCGTCGCGGAGAACCTCTACCTCGGTCGGGAGCTGCGCAACCGGTTCGGCGTGGTGGACCGCCGGAAGATGGCCGCGCACACCCGCGAACTGCTGCGGCGCACCGGCATCGACCTCGATCCGCTGCGCCCGGTCGGCGAGCTGCGGATCGGCGAGCAGCAGTTGGTGACCATCGCCCGCGCGCTGTCGCTGGACGCGAAGGTGCTGATCATGGACGAGCCGACCTCGGCGCTGTCCAGCACCGAGGTGGAACGGCTGTTCGCGGTGATCGCCGAGCTGCGCCGCAGCGGAACCGGAATCGTCTACATCTCGCACCGGATGGACGAGATCGGCCAGGTGGCCGACCGCGCCACCGTGCTGCGCAACGGCCGCAAGGTCGCCGAGTTCGACGCCCGGAAGTTGACCGCGGAGCAGGCCGCCGAGGCGATGGTCGGCCGGTCGGTGCGGACGATGTTCCGCGCCGAGCGCGGCGCCGTCGGCGACGAACTGCTGCGGGTGTCCGGATTCGCGGTCCGCCCGCGCCGAGCGCGGGTGGGGCGCCGAGAACCCGACGGCATCGATCTGACCGTGCACCGCGGGGAGATCGTCGGGCTGTGCGGGTTGCTCGGCTCAGGTCGCACCGAACTGCTGGAATCGCTGTTCGGGGCGGGGTCCTCCGGCACGTGGGAGGGGGAGGTGACCCTCGATGGGCGTCGGGTGCGGCCGAGGGGTCCGCACCGGGCGCTGCGGGAGGGCATCGCCTTCGTGCCGGAGGACCGCAGGAGTTCCGGGCTGGTGCTCGAACATTCGGTGCTGGCCAACACCGTGCTGTCGGTGCTGGACCGGCTCGGAGTGGCCGGGTTGGTCCGCCGTCGCGCCGAGATGTCCGCGACCGAGCGCAGCGTGCAGCAGCTCAAGGTCAAGCTCGGCCGGATCCTCGACCCGGTCGGCACCCTTTCCGGTGGCAACCAGCAGAAGGTCGTCTTCGGTCGGATGCTGCTCACCGAGCCTCGGCTGCTGCTGCTGGACGATCCGACCCGTGGCGTGGACATCGGGGCGAAGTCCGAGATCTACCAACTGCTCGGCGAGATCGCCGAGCGCGGCATCGGGGTGCTGTTGGCCTCCTCGGAGCTGCCGGAACTGGTCGGCGTCTGCCACCGGGTGGTGGTGTTGCGCGCCGGGCGCAGCGTGGCGGAGTTCGACACCGCTGAGATTGGTGAAGCCGATTTGTTGGCGGCCGCCATGGGCGAGAGCGTGGTGACCGACGAATTAGGGCCGGTGGTCGGCACCGGACAGCAAAGCACTGGGGGAGGTGCGCGGTGAGCAACCAAACGGAACAACGGCCCGCGGAACCCGGCGGCTCGGTGGCCACCGGGTCGAGGCGGAAGAACACCGTCGAGACGCTGTTCCGGTTCCAGAGCTTCTTCGGTCTGGTCGTGGTCTTCCTGGCGGCGGTGGTCTTCTCACCCCGAAACGACGGTCAGATCCTGTTCCTGACCAGCGACAACCTGTTCAACATCGTGCGCGCGGTGTCCGAGATCGGGATCATCGCGATCGGGTTGACCTTCGTGATCCTCATCGGTGGCATCGACCTGTCGGTCGGCTCGGTGCTCGGGTTGGCCGCGGTCGGCTCGGCCGTGCTGATGGTCGAGGACGACTACGGCGTGTGGGCCACGGTCGCGTTGGTGCTGCTCGCGGGCATCGTCTTCGGCCTGCTGCAGGGCACTGCCGTGGCGTTGCTCGGGGTGCAGGCGTTCATCGTCACGTTGGCCGGTTTGCAGATCGCGCGCGGTCTGGCGCGCATGTGGTCCGGCGGCGAGACGGTGCAGATCTCCTACGGCGACGGGCCGGGCCAGGCGCCGATGCTGTTCTCCCTGCTCGGCGAACGCACTTTCGGTGGTGTGGTGCCGATTCCGGCGCTGATCTTCGTCGTGGTGGCCGTCGTGGCGATCCTGTTCCTGCGCTCCAGCGCCTTCTCCCGCCACCTCTACGCCATCGGCGGCAACGAGAAGGCGGCCCGGCTCTCGGGCGTGCCGGTGAACCGGGTCAAGATCATCGCTTTCGGCATCGCCGGGTTCTGCGCCGCGTTGGCCGGAATCGTGCACGCCGGTCAGCTCAACGCGGGCAGCCCGAACGACGGAATCGCTTACGAACTCGACGGAATCGCCGCGGTGGTGGTCGGCGGCACCAGCCTGGCCGGTGGCCGGGGTTCGGTGATCGGCACCATCGCGGGTGCGCTACTGCTCGGCATCCTCAACAACATCCTCAGCCTGAACAGCGTGAACACCGATCTGCAACTGCTGATCAAAGGTTTGGTGATCGTCGCGGCGGCGGCGTTGCAGCGTCTGCGCCCCACGTCGTGAACCAACATCCGGGAGGAAGCACGATGCGCAAGACAACGAAGTCCTTGGTCGCAGTCACGTGCGCCGCGGTCGCGTTCGCCGCTGCCGGTTGCGGCACTACCAGCGAGAACACCGGACAGGTACAGGTCCAGGATCCGACCAAGAACTGCCAGGGGCCGGGCGGCCACTACCGGATCGGGATGAGCCAGGCCAACCTGGCCGAGCCGTACCGGGTCCGGATGGATGACGACATCCGCAAGGCCGCCGAGAAGGTGCCGCAGTTCGAAGTGGAGTTCGCCGACGCCGCGAAGGACAACTCCAAGCAGGTCAGCGATGTGGAGAACTTCATCACCAAGCAGGTCAACCTGCTGATGATCTCGCCGAACGAGGCCGCTCCGCTGACCGACGTCGTGAAGAAGGCGTACAACCGGGGGATTCCGGTCGTCGTGCTGGACCGCAAGGTCGAGGGCGATGCCTACACCACCTACATCGGCGCGGACAACGTCCAGATCGGACGGCAGGCCGGTGAGTACTTCAAGACCACTCTCCTGCCGCAGGGCGGCAAAATCCTGCAGCTCAAGGGACTGTCCGGCTCGACCCCGGCCGCAGAGCGGGAACAGGGCTTCAAGGAGGGCATCCAGGGTTCCGGGATCGAGATCGTGGCCACCGCGGACGGCGAGTGGGAGCGTTCGGTGGCGCAGCAGAAGATGGACGCGCTGCTGAAGGCCCACCCGGACGTCCAGGCGGTCTACGCGCAGAACGACCCGATGGCCGAGGGTGCGTACCTGGCCGCCCAAGCGGCCAACCGACCTGACCTGAAGTTCGTCGGCATCGACGGGTTGCCGATCCCCTCCGGCGGCATCAAGGCGGTCGAGGAAGGTCGGTTGCAGGCCACCAACCTGTACCCGACCGGTGGCGCGGAGGCCGTCGAGGCGGCCAAGAAGATGCTGGTCGACTGCCAGCAGGTGCCCAAGACCGAGACCTTGCCGACCGAACTGGTCACCAAGGAAAACGCCCCCGATGTTTACTCTCGGCTCAACCAGAGCTGACCCGTTCGGGGGTTGTGAGCGGCCGTGGTCGTAAGAAAGGCCACGACCACTCACGACCGGCGGCACGGGCCGCCGCTCTCCGGAGTGGGCGGTGGTATTTTTGGTCTACTGTGGATTTTTGCGGCCTCGGGCCGATTCCGTTGGTGGTACGTCGCTTTGGCGCGGAAAAATCGAATAACACCTGGATGGTGGTTGTCGGCGCCTGCGGGTCCGGCAACCATCTTATTGAGTGAATTCGCATCGCGGATTCTCCGACAACGCCCGTGTTGGTTGGCTTCGTGGAGAGCTCTTTCTTACGCTGCGCAGAATGCGCGGGTGATCTTGCATCCAGGGGCCGGACGACAAAACTTCATCCAGTCGCGCACCACCATCGGAAACAGCGACATCACCGTCTACAGCGGACAGTGGTGTGGGGAGGGCGAGCACGATGAGAGACCGCTCAGCAACGTCGCCACCGAGCAACGGTCGTCGGCGCGCCCGTCGGCTCGGTGCGTACCTCGGGGTCGCTTCGCTGGCAGCGGCCGCCGTGGTGGCCGACGCCGGATTCAGTTCGGTTCGCGCATATGGCCAACCACCGGCACCGACGAAAGGTCCAGTCGGTTGGGAGACGTATCGCAATCTCGACGGCTTGGCGCAACTGCGCGGCGCGGAACAGTCCTTGCAGTTCTCCAGTTACGACCGAACCGGCGGGAACAACGACGGATTCGAAGGAACCTATTCCTGCCTGCGCACTTCGGATCGTGGTTGCGTCATCGCCGAACACACCGGCGCGGGCGAGATCTCCTCGATCTGGAGCACCCGAGAACCGCTCGGTGACGTCACCGCCACCGGCAACATCGTGATCGAACTCGACGGCCGAGTGGTGCTGGACGCACCGCTGATCGACGTGGTCAACGGGCGGCTGGGCGCGCCGTTCGAGTGGCCGCTGGTCGGCAACGCCGACGACGCCGCCGGTGGCGTGGTGATCAAGGTCCCGATGCCGTACCGCGAATCGATGCGGGTCACCGTGCAGAACAACCCGTACTTCTACCACGTGGACTACCGCGCCTTCCCGGACCCCGAAGGCGTGGAGACCTTCAACCCCAACGATTCCGCCAGCGACGTGCTGGAGCGGCTGCGCGCGTTCGGGGTGGCCGACCCGAAGCCGAGCGCCGGTGGCACGCCGGTCCGCCAGGACTTCGACCTGCCGCCCGGCACGGCCGCCACGGTCGCCGAGCTCAGCGGTCCGGCCCAGATCAACCAGCTGCGGGTGCGGTTGCCGCAGGTGGCGGCTGCCCCGCAGGTGGTGGACGACGGCCGGGCGTTCGGGGCCGGTGGCGGCAGCCGGTTCAACATGCGGGTCCACCCGGACAACCAGGGCATCCGGGTGATCCGCCGGTACGACCCGCAGGTCGCCGACCAGGTCGGCAGCCTGCACGTCAACGGCCAGCAGGTCGGCGAGTGGCGCAGCGGGGCGGCCACCCCGGGGCTGTGGGGTGTGCAGGCGATCGACGTGCCACCGGCCGTGACGGCGGGCCGGTCTTCGGTGGACATCGAGAACCGGTTCATCTCGTCTTCGTTGGACTTCAACGAGTTCCGCTACGACGTGCAAAGCCTCGTCAACGGCGAGTGGGTGCGCACCGACGTGCTCGACCTCGGTCCAGGACATCCCGGTGAGGAGGCGGCGCACAACTACCGCATCGACAACCCGGTTTTCGCCCGTTCCAAGCTCATCGGGCGCTACGCGATCCCACCGGAGGAGGTCGCGGCCTCCGACGCGGTGCTGGACGGCGCCCGGCTGCGCATCACCTTCGACGGCCGGACCACCGTCGACGCGCCGATCGGCGAGTTCTTCGGCACCGGGCTCGGCGAGCACGACGTGCGCACCCTGATGAGCTCGGTCGATCCCGGTCTGGACGGCTGGTACACCGCGTGGTGGCCGATGCCGTTCAGCCAGCACGCCACGGTGGAGGTGGTGAACACGAGCGGGGTGCCGATCAGCGGTGCCAGTGCCGAGGTGACCAGCTCCAGCGCCCAGATCGGCCCCAACACCGGGTACTTCCACGCCACCCACCAGCGCGGACCCACCGTGCAGGGGCAGGACTGGAACTTCCTGAGCGCGAACGGTGCGGGCACGTTCTACGGCGTCACGCACAGCATGCGCGGGTTGATCCCGCCGACCGCGACGCAACGCGCCGACGAACCGCACTCCGACGAACGGCAGGCGGCCAACCAGCGCAACTACCTGGAAGGCGACGAACGGTTCTTCGTCGATGGTGCGGGGGATCCGGCGTGGCACGGCACCGGCAGCGAGGACTTCTACGAGTCGGGCTGGTACTTCCGGTTCGGCACCACGTTCTCCATGCCGTTGGCCGGGAACCCGTCGCACGAGATCAACGTGGACGGCTGCCAGTACGACTGCACCGGCGCCTACCGGCTGCTGGTCAACGACGCGGTGCCGTTCCGCAACGGCCTGGTGGCCGGTATCGAGCACGGTCCGGTGAACGACGAGCCGGGCGACTACAGCTCGACGGCGTACTGGTACGGCGGCCTGCCACCGCAGCGAGGGCTCATCGAGCTGCCGCAACTACCCAGCCAAGCACCCAGCACCCCGCCGGAGACCCCGGAGGTGCCGGTCGCGCCGTCGACGCCACCGGTCGAACCGAGCGAATCCACCACCCCGGAGCCGGGGACGCCGGACACCACGGGGCAGGACGACGGCAACGTCCCGATGGACGTCCAGCAGGCAGTCGAGGACGCGATCAGGCAACACCAACGCGACGACTAGGAGCGACCGGTGCGGGGCGGCGTGCGGACGGATCTCCACGCCGCCCCGCCGTGTTCCCAGGTCAGGCTCGGTTGCTGCTGGCTCGGGCGACGAGGTGCGCCGACAGCGTTGTTGTGGTCGGTTCGCCGCGTTCGCCGCTGATCCGGCCGAGCAGCATCTGCGCGGCGACCACTCCCATGTCGTAGGCGGGCTGGGCGACGACCGTCAGCGGCGGGTCGAGCAGGGTGGCCCAGGGCGCGTCGTCGAAGGCGACCACGCCGATGTCGCGGCCGGGACGCAGGCCCAGCTCCACGCACATCTCCAGGACGCCCACCGCCATCATGTTGTTCGCCACCAGGACCGCGTCGGGCTTGTCGTCCTGGGTGAGCAGCGAATGCGCGGCCTGCTTCGCCCCAGCGGCCTTGAACTCCGAACGCCGCACCAGCGCCGTCGATTCCGCCAGGCCCGCTGCGCGCAGCCCGTCGCGGTATCCGGCGAGGCGGTCGTCAGCGGTGAGCACACCACTGGGGCCGGTGAGGCAGCCGATCCGGCGGTAGCCCTGCTCGGCCAGGTGTTCGGTGGCCTCCTCGGCGGCGAGCCTGCTGTCCACCAGCACGGTGTCACCCGGCGAGTTCGGCAGTGGCCGGTCCACCGCCACCGCGGGCGTGCGGCTGCGGCTGAGCAACTCGGCGCTGTCGCCCCGGCCGGTCGGCGACAGCAGCACGCCAGCCATCCGCTCCTGCAGGGCGACGTCGATGTACTCGCGCTCCTTGTTCGGCTCGTCGTCCGAGTTGCACAACACGACCGAGTAACCGGCCGTGTGCGCCACGTCCTCGACGCCGCGGGCGATCGCGGTGAAGAACGGGTTCTCCACGTCGGAAATGATCAACGCCAGCACCGCGGTTTCCTGTCTGCGCAGGTTGCGGGCCGGACCGTTGGGGCGGTACCCGAGTTCGGCAGCAGCCGCCAGCACCCGCGCGGCCAGCGCCGGGTCAACGGTGCTCTTGCCGTTGAGCGCGCGTGAGACCGTCGCGGTGGACACCCCGGCTCGGGTTGCCACGTCACTGATCGTCGCCATGGCTCCTCCTGGTGGCCTCTTCCCGAGTGATGGCGGGCCCCCTGCCTTGACAGCCCGTGTCCTGCCAGAATAGCGTCCGAGAAAACGATTGCTCGCCGGTCGTATCAGCATTTGAGCGACGAGCTTTCCCGGTCGGGCGACCCCGCGGGGAGTTCGATCGGCGGAGCGGTCGCAGCGCCGCCCACGTGCTCCTCGCCGCCGGTTCCGCAGCAGTCAACGCCGCCTGTCACCGAACTTGGGAGGAACCGTGGCTCGCATCGGTGTCGTCAGCATCTCCGACGGTCGTGATCACGTCCACGCGCGCAACGCGGAGTTCATCCAGTCCAAACAGGACGCTCTGGTGCGGGCGCTGCGCGGCGCCGGGCACGAGGTGGTGGTCGGCGACGACCTGATCGCCACCAACGCGCTGGCCACTTCGGTCTCCCGCAAGGTCGCCGCAGCCGACGTGGACGTCACCGTCTTCTACTACGCGGTGTGGGCGTTCCCGCACTTCACCATGCTGGCCGCGGACGCCACCCGCAGTCCGCTGGTGCTGGTGGCCAGCACCGACCCGACCGAACCGGGGTTGGTCGGCATGCTCGCCGCAGGCGGTGCGCTGGACCAGATCGGCCGTCGCCACACCCGCGCCTGGGGCGCCCCGGACGACGCCGAACTGGTCGACAAGATCAGCGTGCACGCCACCGCCTCCGCTGCGGTGCGGTCGCTGCACGGGGCCACGTTCGGCCGGTTCGGCGGGCGGCCGATGGGCATGAACACCGCGGTGGCCAACACGGACCAGTGGATGCGCAAGTTCGGCATCGACGTGGAGGAGATCGACCAGTACGAGCTGGTCCTGCGGGCCGACAAGGCCGATCCGACCGAAGCGCGGAAAGCGCGCGAGTGGATCGAGCAGCACGCCGCCGGGGTGCACTACGACGGCAAGAAGCTGACCCCGGAGCTGCTGGAGCGGCAGATCCGGTCCTACCTGGCGATCCGGGACATCATCGCGGAACGCAACCTGGACTTCTCCGGGATCAAGGCGCAGCCGGAGCTGACCGAGAACTTCGCCACCATGGACGTCACCGAGGCGTTCCTCAACGACCCCTACGACTGGAACGGGCCGAAGGAACCGCACGTCTGCGCCACCGAGGCGGACATGGACGGCGCGCTCACCATGCAGCTGTTCAAGGCGGTTTCCGGCACCCCGGTGCTGTTCGCCGACGTGCGGCACTACCACGCGGACCGGGACATCTGGGATCTGTGCAACTCCGGACAGCACGCCACCTGGTACGCCGCCCGCAGCGACGACCCGGCGGAGAACCTGGCGAAGGTCAACTTCTTCCCGGAGGTGTTCTTCTTCCCGGCCGGTGGTGCATCGGTGCAGCACATCGCGGCGCCGGGGCAGATGACGCTGGGGCGGCTCACCCGCGAGAACGGCGAATACCGGTTGCAGCTGATGCTCGGCGAGTTCGAGAGCTACGACGACGCGACCAACCAGGCGCTGATGGACCAGTCGACGCCGGAGTGGCCGCACGCCTTCGCCCGGCTGGACGCGCCGGGAGAGCTGTTCCTGTCGAAGTTCGGGGCCAACCACATCCACGCTGTGCCGGGCGACCACCGCGCCGCCCTGCGGGCCGTCGCCGACCAGCTCGACGTCCGACTCGACGAGTGGACCCGGGGCTGATCGGACCTACGACGCGACGCGATTTCGCGGGAGATTGACTTCGCCCCTGGGAACGCGCACGTCTCGCGAAATCGCCCCTGGGTCGAGGAGGAGGACAGCGGAGATGGCCGACGCAGTGTTGCTCGGGATCGATATCGGCACGTCGAGTTCCAAGGGGGTGTTGGTCGGCACCGGCGGGCGGATCATCGCTCGCGCGTCCCGGCCGCACGAGACCTCCTACCCGCATCCGGGCTGGGTCGAGCACGACCCGGAATCGGTGTGGTGGGACGACTTCGCGGCGCTGGTCCGGGAACTGGTCCCGGCCGCCGAGGGCCGCGAGATCGTCGGCCTCGGCGTCAGCGGCATCGGCCCCGTGCTGCTGCCCGCCGACGGGGCCGGAAAACCGCTGCGCCCGGCCATCCTCTACGGCGTGGACACCCGCGCGACCGAGGAGATCGCGGAGCTCGCCGAGGAGTTCGGGGCCGACGAGATCCTGCGCCGGGGCGGCTCAGCGCTGTCCAGCCAGGCGGTGGGGCCGAAGATCCGGTGGTTGGCCAAGCACGAGCCGGAGGTCTACCAGCGCACCGAGATGCTGCTGATGTGCAGCTCCTACCTGGTGCACCGGCTGACCGGCCGGTACGTGCTGGACCACCACTCGGCCAGCCAGTGCGATCCGCTCTACGACCTGCAGGCCCGCGACTGGGCAGCGGACTGGGTGGCGCGCGTGGCGCCGGAGCTGCCGCTGCCGGAACTGGCCTGGCCGACCGAGGTGGTCGGGCGGGTCACCGCGCAGGCCGCCGCCGAAACCGGGCTGCCCGAGGGACTTCCGGTCACCGCGGGCACGGTGGACGCGTGGGCGGAGGCCAGCAGCGTGGGCGTGCGGCAGCCCGGCGATGTGATGTTGATGTACGGCACCACGATGTTCTTCGTCGAGGTGCTGACCGAGGTGCGGCCGCATCCGGCGCTGTGGGGCACCTGCGGCGCGTTCCCGGACACGTACACGCTGGCCGCTGGGATGGCGACCTCGGGCGCGGTCACCCAATGGCTGCGCGATCTCGTCGGCGGCGACTTCGCCGAGTTGGTCGAGGAAGCCAGCGCGGTGCCCGCAGGCAGTCGCGGGCTGTTGCTGCTGCCGTACTTCGCGGGCGAGCGGACGCCGATCTTCGACCCGGACGCGCGCGGCATCCTCGCCGGGCTCACCACCGGCCACGGGCGAGCCGAGGTGTACCGGGCCGCGCTGGAGGGCATCGGCTTCGGGGTCCGGCACAACCTGGCGGCGATGGGCGAGGCGGGCGGTGCGGCTCGTCGACTGGTCGCCGTCGGAGGCGGCACGCAGGGCGGTTTGTGGACCCAGATCGTTTCCGACATCACCGGTCAGGAACAGCAGATCCCGGCCGAGACGGTCGGTGCGGCGTACGGGAACGCGCTGCTCGCGGGCATCGGTACCGGCACGGCCGTCGACGCGGACGACTGGAACCCGGTGACGCGGACCGTCCAGCCGAACCCGGCGAACACCGAACGTTACGACGCCTACTTCCGCCACTACCGGGATCTCTACGACTCGACGGTGCGGATCGCGCACTTCTTGGCAGGTGAGCAGCGCGCTGCGGACGAGCGCGGCTGATCGGCGAAGAGTGCGTCCCCTGATCTTGTTAAGCTCATGCATTTGGGTGAGGGATAACAAGATCGGGGAGGCGCGGGACCGATGCCGGTGACACGACGTGTCTTGGCGGTGTGCTTCGCCTTGGCGGCGTTGGTCGCGGCTGGCTGCTCGCGCGAATCGGACGCCGACGAGGCCCTGCCGGTCGACGTCGCGGTCCGCGACCTCGGCGCGGCCAGCGTGCTGCGCGACCAGGTCTACGCGCAGCGGGACACCGGCGCGCTGAAGTTGGATCTGTTCCTGCCGAAGCAGCACGACACGCCGATGCCGCTGGTGGTGTACGTGCACGGCGGCGGCTGGGATGCCGGTACCCGCGCGCTGGACGCGGACATCGCGGCGCCGGAGGCGCTGGCGGCGCAGCGCCTGCTGGAACACGGTTATGCAGTGGCCACTGTGGACTATCGGCTGACCGGTGTCGCGCAGTCCCCGGCGCAGGTCATCGACGTGGCGGACGCGGTGCGCTGGTTGCAGCAGCAGGCCGGTCAGTGGCAGCTCGACGCCAACCGGATCGGTCTTTGGGGCGCCTCGGCAGGTGGGCACCTGGTGGCGCAGCTCGGCGCGGTGGCCGGTGATCCGACGAAACCGGGCGGCGGGCTGTCCGGCATTCGCGCGGTGGTGGATTGGTTCGGCCCGACCGATATGAGCGCCGAGGCGCAGGTGGCGCATCCGCAGATGCAGGAATACGCGCGCCGGGTGATACAGCAGCTGCTCGGGTGCATGCCGGTGGACTGCCCGGCGAAGGCGGACGCGGCCAGCCCGATCAAGAACATCTCCGGGGACGAGCCGCCGTTCCTGATCCAGCAGGGCACCGCGGATTCGCTGGTTCCGATGGACCAGACCCTGGACTTCGCCGCGAGCCTGCGCCGCCTGGGTGTCCCGGTCGAACTGCACCCCTACGAGGGCTTGGACCACGGTTTCGGCCGAGGCCCGCACAACGCGATGATCGTCGACACGGTTACGGCCTTCGTCGAAACCCACGTCTGAACCCCGAACCGCCCTTCCGCATCGCGGAGCCTCGCTTTTTCCCACTCGGCCGCGCTGATGTATGCCTTGGTTCAGAAACGTCCGTTCCCGCGGTCGGTGCGCTGAGCCGGGTCGATCCCTTCTGGTTCTGGGACCGGTAGCGAGCCGTTGACCAGGCCGTCTTCGTCCTGGCGGATGGTGCCGATGCCGCCGGAACCCGCCGCGTCGGCCAGCGGTTGCACCGCGCTGCGGAAGGTCTCCAGGGCGTCGAGTTCGCGGCGTCGCGCGGAGACGAAGCGTTGCAGGTGCGTGCTGGAGAGGTTCACCGCTTCCACCGCACCGGACGCGGCGCGCTGCGCCCGGACGGCCTGGGCGCGCACCTGCTCGATGTCCTCGGCGATCGTGCGTTCCGTGGCCGCGAACATCGATGCCGCGGCAAGCACCGCGAATCCCGTTGGCCCGCAGAGGAAGACCCGCTTGTCCAACAGCCAGGTCAGCAGTTGCGGATCGGTGTCCAAAGCGGCGATCACGGCGGCGTCGGAGGGCACGAACATGATCGATCCGTAGATCGCGTCGGCCCACTTCTGGTAGCCCTTGCTGGCGAGTTCGGTGGCGCGGGAGCGGATGTTGCGGACGTGCACGCGCAGGGCGTCGCCGCGCTCCTCGGGGTCGTCGGTTTCCATCGCCTCGGCCCACACGGCGAGGCTCGCCTTGGCGTCCACCGGGACCTGACGCCCACCGCCCACGGCCAGCACCATGTCCGGCCGCGCCGCGCCGCCGCCGGCCAGGTCGGTCTGCAGGGTGAAGTGGGTTCCCTCGCGCAGGCCCAGCGACCGCGCGGTTTCGACGAGCACCTGCTCGCCCAGTTCGCCGCGTCCGGTGATGGAGGCGAACGCCACCTCGTAGCGGCGCAGCGCGGCCTGCTGCTCGGTGGTGCGGGCCCGTTCGGCCTCCACCATGCGCAGGGCTTCGTCGGCGCGGCGCGCGCTGTCGGTGTACAGCCGCCAGATCAGCATCAGTGCTGCTGCGAACAGCAGTGTCAGCACGACGACGATGGTGATCAGGACGCCGGTACCCACATGAGCTCCGTCCGGTAGTGGCCGCTGCGGCTCAAATGATGGCGGACCCGCCCGACAACATCGCGGACGACCGCGCCGCCGACGCCAGGAGCATGATCACTTTTGGTGATCAATGTGTCACTCATTGGTGTGAAGGTGCACGACACGCCGAAGCGATGTGGGGGGTCAACGATGTTCGGCGGCCTCGCCGATAGCTTGGGGCGCATGCGAATGCTGCACACCTCCGACTGGCACGTGGGACGGACGTTCCACGGTCGAGATCTGCTCGGAGATCAGGAAGCCGTCCTGGGTGGACTGGCGGATCTGGTCGCCGCCGAGCAGGTCGACGTCGTGGTGGTCGCTGGCGATCTCTACGACCGCGCGGTGCCATCGGGCGAGGCGGTGCAGACGTGCGTGCGGGTGCTCGCCCGGATCCGCGAGGCGGGTGCCCAACTGGTGGTCACCTCGGGAAATCACGACTCCGCCGCGCGTGTCGGCGCGTTCGCGGAGTTCGCCGCGGCGGGCGGACTGCACCTGCGCACCCAGATCGCCCGGCTGCACGAGCCGGTCGTGTTCACCGACCAGCACGGTCCGGTCGCCTGCTACGGGATCCCGTACCTCGAACCGGATACGGCGCGCCATGCGCTGCAAGCGTGCTCCGACGTCCCGGGTGCCAGCCCCGAGATCTCCGCGCGCGGCCACACGGCGGTGCTCACCGAAGCGATGAACCGGGTGCGCGCCGATCTGGCCGAACGTCCACCGGGGACTCGTTCCGCGGTGCTGGCGCACGCGTTCGTGACCGGGGGCGACGGCTGCGATTCGGAGCGCACCATCGCGGTCGGCGGCGTCGAGCAGGTACCGGGTTCGGTGTTCGACGGCGTCGACTACGTCGCGTTGGGACACCTGCACGGGCCACAGCGGCTCGCCGAGCACCTGCGGTATTCCGGCAGTCCGCTGGCGTATTCGTTTTCCGAGGTGGCACAGCGCAAATCGGTGTGGCTGGTGGACCTGGACGCGGACGGCCTGGCCGGTGTCGAGCGCCGCGAACTGCCGGTGCCGCGACGACTCGCCACCGTGCGGGGTTTGCTGGACGACCTGCTCACCCAGCCCGAGTACACCGATCTGGAGGACTGCTACCTCTCGGCGACCCTGACCGACGAGGTGCGGCCGCTGGAGCCGATGCGGCGGCTTCAACAGCGCTTTCCGCACGCCGTGCACCTGGAGTGGAAACCGGCGGCCGGTCGCGCGACCGCGCCGCTGCGCTACGCCGAGATCGTGCGCGGCGCGGATGACCACGCCCTGGCCGCCCGGTTCGTGGCCGACTGCCGAGGAGCGGAACCGAGCGAATCCGAGCGCACGTTGCTCACCGACGCGCTGCGCGCGGTCAGCGCGGCAGAGGGGGCGAGATGAGACTGCACCGCCTCGAGGTCACCGCGTTCGGTCCGTACCGCGACCACCAGGAGGTGGACTTCGACCAACTCGGCGCCGATGGCCTTTTCCTGCTGCACGGCGACACTGGAGCGGGCAAGACGACGCTGCTGGACGCGGTCGCGTTCGCGCTCTACGGCGCGGTGCCAGGCGCGCGAGGTGAGGTCAAGCGGCTCCGTTGCGACACAGCAGCTCCCGACACCGTCACCAAGGTCGTGCTGGAGCTGACGGTGCAGGGGCAGCGCCTGCGGCTGGAACGCAGTCCGGAGTACCAGCGGCCGAAGAAACGTGGCGACGGGCACACCACGCAGCAGGCCAAGGCGTCGCTGACCTGGGTGGGCGGTGCTCCGACCGAGCAGCCGCCCGAGGGCCTGACGCGCATCGACGAGGTCGCCCGCACGATCGAGCGGCTGCTCGGCATGACCGTCTTCCAGTTCTTCCAAGTCGTGATGCTGCCGCAGGGTGAGTTCGCCCGATTCCTCCGCTCGGACACCGCCGAACGCGAACAACTGCTGGAGAAGCTGTTCGGCACCCAGCGCTTCGGCGAGGTCGAGCGGTGGTTCGTCGAGCGCCGTCGCGAGCGCGGCCGGGCGGTCGAAATGCAGAGCCAGCAGGTCCGCGAACTGCTGGCGCGCGTCTCCCAGGTCGCTGGGGCCGAACCGGATGGTGACGAGCAGAACTGGTTGGAGGACGTCGAAAAGCGGTCCGTCCGCGAACTGGAGGGCGCGCAAGCCGAGCACTCCCGCCTGCGGCGCGAGCGGGAGGCGGCGGAGACCAAGCTGACCGAGTCCCGCGAGCTCGCCGACAAGGTGCGCCGAGTCCGGCAGGCGAACGCGACGCTCGTCGAGTTGGGCGAACAGCAGGGCCAACACGATGCGTGGCGAGCGGAACGCGAGGCCGCGCAGCGCGCGATCCCGGTGCTCATCGCGCGTCGAACGGCGTTGCGGGCTGAGCAGGAACGCGACGGGGCGCGGGCGGAGGTCGCCGCCGCGGCAGCGCGCTGCGATGTGGACGCGGACACGCCGCTGACCGAACTTCGTTCGCTCGCCGGGACCAAGCGGGAGGAAGCCGGTGCCCTCGCACACCTGATTCCCGAGGCGCAGCAGCAGGAAACCGACCGCCAGAAGTTGGCCGAACTGGCCAGCCGGAGCACTGCCGACGAGCAGCAGGAAATAGCGCTCGTCGAGCAGCAGACCAGCTTGCCCGACCGCATCAGCACTGCGCGACAGCAAGTCGACGAGGCGAAACACGCCGAGTTGCGGCTGGAAACCGTGCAAGCGCGTGGCACCGAGGTCGCCGCCCTGTTGCAGACCGCGCGGGAACTGCCCGGCGCGCAACAGGAACTCGCGGCGGCCAGCGCCCGAGCGCAACAGGCCATCGACGCGCACCAGCAGGCGCGCGACCTGCTGCAAGAGCTACGCGCCCGCAGACTTGCCGGTATGGCCGCCGAACTCGCGGCCCGACTGGAGCCCGGCCAACCGTGCCCGGTGTGTGGATCAGCAGAGCACCCCGAGCCGGGCAAGCCGGTCGCGGACCCGGTGCGCGCCGAAGACGAGGACAACGCCCAGGCCGAAGAACAGCAGGCGCACGGGCGCCGGGAGAAGGCCACCGCCGAAGCGCAACGAGCTCAACAACACGTCGACAACCTGGTAGAACGCGTCGGCGAAAACACCGAGCCAGGACTCGCCGCCGAACTCGCCGAACTCTGGGCCGAACGCGATGCGTTGCGGAACACCGCGGCACAGCTACCACAGCGAACCGAACAACTCGCCGAACTCGAAGCGTCCACTGAGCGCCTGACCGAACAGCTGTCGCAGCTGCGAACCCGAATCGCGGCAACTCGGAGTGAGCACGCCGCACTATCGGCCACAGTGGACGAACGGGAGGTGCGGCTGCGCGACGGCCGTGGCGACTTCCCGAGCATCGCCGACCGGCGCGCACACCTGCTCGACATCGCCAGCCGTCTCGACCAGCTCGTCACAGCCCGGATGGCCCGCGACGACGCCGAGCACCGCGCGGCCGAACACGCGACAGCCCTCGCCGAAGCAGCGACCGCAGCCGACTTCGACAGCGCCGAAGCGGCGCTCGCCGCCGAGCGCAGCGAGGAACGGCTCGACCAGCTCGCCGAGGCGTTGGCCGAGGTCGAGGAGCGCGCCGCAGGCGCCCGCGCAGCGCTGGCCAGCGCGGAGCTGTTCGGCGTCGACGCGGACGCCGAGGTGGGCCTTGAAGAGGCCACCGAGGCGGCCACCGTCGCCCGCGAAGCCGCGGAGCGCGCGGCTGCGTTGGCGCATCGCGCCGAGCAGCGGCAGCGCGACGTAGCGCAGCTCGCGCAGCGGCTGCGCGCAGCGTGGGCGGAGCTCGGGCCAGCGTTGGCGGAGCACGCCGAGCTGGAGGCGTTGGCGGACGTGGTCAACGGGCGCGGGCAGAACGCGCGGAAGATGTCGCTGCGGTCGTACGTGCTGGCCGCGCGGTTGGAGGAGGTCGCGGTCGCGGCCACCCGTCGGTTGCAGCGGATGAGCGATGGTCGGTACTCGTTCGTGCATTCCGATGCTGCCGGGGCGCGGGGTACTCGGGGTGGGCTCGGCTTGGACGTGCTCGACGACTACTCCGGCCAGGTTCGCCCGGCCAAGACGCTCTCCGGTGGTGAGTCGTTCCTCGCTTCGCTTTCGCTGGCGCTCGGGCTGGCCGATGTGGTGGCCGCCGAGACCGGTGGCGCGCTGCTGGACACCCTGTTCATCGACGAGGGCTTCGGCACGCTCGACGCCGACACCCTCGACCTGGTGATGGACACCCTCGACGACCTGCGCGCGGGTGGTCGAGTCGTCGGCCTGGTCTCGCACGTCGAGGAGATGCGCCAGCGGATCTCGGTCCGGCTGCGAGTCCGCAAGTCCCGCACCGGCTCCACCCTCGAACTCCAAACCTGAGCGATTTCGCGCGAAATCGGCGCCACCTCACCGGCACACCCGTCGACGAGCGCGAAACTGCGGTCCGAACAGTCCGGGGCAGAATGTCCATAGTGGACAATCAGGCGTTGTGTGGGTGCGGAAATGGTGCTGCGGATCAAGACGCCTTCTGCAGCTGCGGCGGTCCGCTGACAGCTGCTTCCCACAGGAGCACCCCCGCGTAGGAGCTCCACGGGCTCCAGCGTCGCGCATACGCCTGGATCGCGGCCGGATCTTCGGACAGGCCAAGCGCCCCTGCGCCCCTGCGCAGCGCGAGATCACCGATGAGCAGCACATCCGGGCACCCGAGCACCCGCATCGAGGCGTAGCTGGACGTCCACGGTCCGATGCCGCTGATGCTTTCCAGGTCGTGCCGCAGTTCGGCCGCGTCGCGGCCGGGGTGCAGGGCCAGCCGTCCCTCAGCGACGGCTTCCGCGACGGCTCGCACGGTTTCCGCTCGCCGACGCGGTCCCGGCAAGGCATCCAGCGCTCGTTCCGCAAGCACTCCCGGGGTCGGGAAGAGCGTCGTCACCGCGCCGTCCGGCTGGGGCAGTCGTTCGCCCAGCGCACTCACAAGGCGCTCCGTCGTCTTGCGCGCCGCCGCGACCGAGATCTGCTGGCCGATCACGGCACGGACCACGATCTCCAGGCCGTCAACGCTGCCCGGCACCCGAACCCCAGGCGTTCGCGCGATGGCCGTCCGCAGTGCCGGATCAGTACCTAGCACGTCGCCGATCGCGACCGGATCCGCATCGAGGTCGAGCAGTCGGCGCAGTCGGGACACCGCACTGCCGAGGTCGCGCAGGTCGGTGAGCCGCAGCGTGCAGGCGACGTACTTGTCGTGCGGGCGGAGCGTGGCGATCCCGGTGCCGTACGGCAGGCGCAGCGCGCGCGTGTAGTGGTCCGGTCCGGCATCTTCCAGTCCGGTCAGCGCGCGCTGACCGAGGAACCGCAGCACACCGGCGACGTCGCACGGTACCCGGAAGGGCAGCCGGAGCTGGACGACTCCGGCGCTGCTCGGGATACCGGTGCGTCGCTGCGCGCGACTGCGCATCTCGGTCGGAGTCGCGTCGAAGACCTCGCGCAGCGTGTCGTTGAACTGGCGCAGGCTGGAGAACCCGGCGGCGAACGCGATGTCGCCGAACGCGATGCTGGTCGTTTCGATCAGGATGCGCGCCGAGTGGGCGCGGTGCGCGCGGGCCAGTCCGAGCGGTCCGGCACCGAGTTCGGCGGTCAGCACCCTGGTCAGGTGGCGTTCCGAGTAGCCGAGCTGGTCGGCCAGGCCGCGCACGCCGCAGCGGTCCACCACGCCGTCGGTGATCAGCCTCATGGCGCGGCCAGCGAGATCGGCGCGCAGGTTCCACTCCGGCGAGCCCGGCACGGCATCCGGCAGGCACCGGCGGCAAGCTCGGTACCCGGCGGCCTGCGCGGCGGCGGCCGTCGCGAAGAACACGCTGTTGTCGCGCTTGGGGGTGCGCGCCGGGCACGACGGGCGGCAGTAGATCCCGGTGCTGCGCACCGCGTGGATGAAGCAGCCGTCGAAGCGCGCGTCGCGCGAGGCCACCGCCCGCAGTGCTTCCTCGGTTCCCACCAGCATGGGTTCGATGCTGCCAGCCGCCCCGGACGGTTACTAGCGGGAATCGGACGCGCTAGCGAGGCCCGGACTCGGGGCGCCGCCCACGAGGCTTGATCATGGTCCGATCCCCTTCTGCGAGGGATTTCGATCGAGATGGATGCATCCTGGGCGGTTCGTCCCTATTGTCGCGGCATGGCTCAATCGAAGATCAGAACCAGACGTGGGTTCAAAGTCCTCGGCGCTGCGGCCGGTGCTGCGTTCGCCCTGATGGTCACGGCGGGTTGCAACGACCCGGCGCCGCCTCCGGAGCAGCAGCAGGAGCAGGAGGACGGCGACCAGCAGGACGACGATCAGCAAAACGGTGACCAGCAGGACGGCGACCAGCAGGACGACGGCTGACGCGGCGGGGTCGTGAGCGGTGCTGGTCGTGATAGCGACCGTTACCGCTCACGACCCATGTGACCGGGACCGATCCCGGTGTGGGCGAGCACCTAGACTTCGGGGTGTGAGTCTCACCCTCGGAATCGTCGGGCTGCCCAACGTTGGCAAGTCCACCCTGTTCAACGCGCTGACCAGCAACGACGCCCTCGCGGCGAACTACCCGTTCGCCACCATCGAGCCGAATGTGGGTGTGGTGCCGCTGCCGGACGGGCGGCTGGACAAGCTTGCCGAGATCTTCAACTCGGCGAAGACGGTGCCCGCCACGGTGTCGTTCGTCGACATCGCGGGCCTGGTCAAGGGTGCTTCCGAGGGGCAGGGGCTGGGCAACAAGTTCCTCGCCAACATCCGCGAGGCGGACGCGATCTGCCAGGTCATCCGGGTCTTCGACGACCCCGACGTGGTGCACGTCGACGGCCGGGTGGAGCCGTCCAGCGACATCGAGACGATCAACACCGAACTGATCCTGGCCGATCTGCAGACCCTGGAGAAGGCGCTGCCCCGGCTGGAGAAGGAAGCCCGCACCCACAAGGACAAGCGCCCGGCCCTGGAGGTCGCGCAGCAGGCCAAGGAAATCCTCGACTCAGGCCAGACCCTGTTCGCCGCGGGCCTCGGTAAGGACACCCCGGACCTGCGGGAACTCAACCTGCTGACCACCAAGCCGTTCCTGTACGTGTTCAACGCCGACGAGGGTGTGCTGACCGACGAGGCCAAGCAGAAGGAACTGCGCGAGCTGGTCGCGCCCGGCGACGCGGTGTTCCTGGACGCCAAGGTCGAGGCGGAGCTCCAGGAGTTGGACGAGGAGTCCCAGCGCGAACTCCTGGAGTCGATCGGTCAGCTGGAGCCGGGCCTGCACGCGCTGGCCCGAGCGGGCTTCCACACCCTCGGTCTGCAGACCTACCTGACGGCCGGGCCGAAGGAAGCGAGGGCTTGGACGATCCGCCAGGGCTGGACGGCACCCCAAGCAGCGGGCGTGATCCACACCGACTTCGAGCGGGGCTTCATCAAGGCGGAAATCGTCTCCTACGAAGACCTGATCACGGCGGGTTCGATGGCGGAAGCCAAAGCAGCGGGCAAAGTCCGCATGGAAGGCAAGGACTACATCATGTCCGACGGCGACGTCGTCGAATTCCGCTTCAACGTCTGATCATCGGCGCGTGATCGGAAACCCGCAGACATCCAGCACGCGTCAGCGGTGTCTTGGCATCAGCTTTTCCAAGTCGAGCGTGATTTCGTATGGCACCGGGCGCTGCAAGGTGCCTCGGAAAATGCCTGCCGGTGCGTAAACCTTGGTCGGTTCGTCCAGTTCGTAGACGTGCACGACTGCGGTTGTGTCCTCGTCTTCGATGTACCAGTAGTGGCGGATGCCCGCGTCGGCGTACTTGCGGAGCTTGACCGTTCGGTCGCGGTGTGCCGACTCGGGTGAGACGACTTCGATGACCAGCAGCACGTCGGCAGGCTCGTACCAGGTGCGGTCCGGGTCGAATGGCGCTGTGGTGACCAGGAGATCCGGCTCCGGGCGATTGCGCTCGTCGAGCCGAATCGTCATCTCCCGCTCGACCTCGATCCCATCGGGAGCCTGGCGCGACAACTCGACGGTGAGTCCGGTGACGAGTCGGCCATGCCAGGACCGCTGCGGCGTCATCATGAAGACGAGGGCTCCGTCGATCAGTTCGGTGTGACGAGGTGCTTCTGGAAGGCGGTCCAGATCCTCCGCGAACCAGCCTTCAGCGCGCGGCGGGCGCATCCAGTCGGGCAGCGTGGTCATAGGGCAACGGTAGCGAGTCCGCGCGAGCAGGGCCACGAGCTGTGCCGATCGGGCGACGTTTGGGCTGGTCTACCGCTGGGTGGCGGTGAGGTAGTTGGACAGGGCTGTTCGGGTTTGTTGGAGGCAGGCTAGGCGGTCGTCGATGGCCTCTAGTTGAGTTCGGAGGGTTGCTAGGAGGTCCGGGCATGGTTCGAGGACCGGCAGTTCGCCCCTCGCGCAGGGCAGGACCGTGCGGATCGTTTCCGTGTTCAGGCCCGCAGCCAGCAGGTTCCGGATCTGCGCGACGATCGTGACCGCTTCCTCCGAGTAGTAGCGGTAGCCGCTCGGGGCGCGCTCGGAAGTCAGCAGGCCCTGTTGCTCGTAGTAGCGCAGCAGCCGCTGGCTCACTCCGGTCCGGTGGGAGAGCTCGCCGATCTTCATGAGATCCGGCTCACGGCTCGTTGACTCTGACATCACTGTCAAACTCTAGCTTCGACGGCATGCGAAGTCAGCAGCGGTATTGGTCGTTGATGGCATTGATGGCCTGCGTGTTCGCCATCGGAACCGCGGAGTACGCGGTGATCGGAGTGCTGCCCGACATCGCGATCGACCTGCGGGTGTCGGTCGGTACGACCGGTCTGCTCGTCACCGGGTATGCGATGACGGTTGCGCTGGCCGGGCCCGTGGTAACCGCGCTGACCACGCGAGTGCCCAGGAAAGCCCTGCTCATCGGCTTGATCGGGGTGTTCACCGCGGGCAATGCGCTGGCTGCGGTCGCAGGTTCCTTCGGCGTGCTGATGATCGCTCGGGTACTCGCGGCGTTGGTGCACTCCACCTTCTTCGCGGTCGGTCTCGTGCAGGCCGTGTCCTTGGTGGCCGAGGATCGTCGCAGTTGGGCGATTGCGGTGGTCAGCGCCGGGCTGAACCTGGCGACCGTGTTCGGTGCGCCGCTGGGCACGTTCATCGGACATGAATTCGGTTGGCGCGTGACGTTCTGGTCGATCGCCGCGCTCAGCCTGGTCGCGACCGGCTTGGTGGCGGTCACGGTGCCGACGCCGAGCGCGGCCGGAACCTCTTCGCTGCGAGCCGAGATCAAATCCTTGGGCAGCCGTGCGGTGTTCGTGGTGGTCGCGGTCACGGTGCTCACCCAGATCGCGCTGTTCACGCCTTACACCTACATCGCCACGATTCTCACCGACGTGTCCGGATTCCCGGCCGAAGCGGTGGCTTGGCTGTTGATGGCGTTCGGCGTCGGCGGGCTGGTCGGGAATTTCGCGGGTGGTCGGCTGGCCGATCTGGCGCCGTGGGGTTCGGTGCGCGGACTGCTCGTCGGGATGGCCGTTGTGCTCGCCGCGTTCGGGCTCGCCGCGGAGAGTCGAATCGCTGCTGCGGTGGGTGTTTTCGTGCTGGGCGTGGTTAGTTGCGCACTCATTCCGGCGTTGCAGTCCCGCGCATTCGCGGCGTCCGCGGGTGCGCCGACGTTGACCGTTGCGGTGAACACCTCGGCGTTCAACCTCGGCAACGCGGGAGGTGCGTGGATCGGTGGGCGGGTGCTGGACGGCGGCGGCACACCGCACTGGCTCGTCGGGATCGGAATCGCCGCCGCACTGATCGCTCTGTCAACCACTGCCGTTCGGCGCACGGCTGTTGAGGTGGAAGGAAGAACAGATGTCACTGTCCTTTGAGGTGCGTGGTTCTGGTCCAGGCCTGCTGCTGGCGCACGGAGCAGGTGGGTCGTGCACGGCGAACTTCCCGTTCATCGACCAGCTCGCCGAACAGCGCACGGTCGTCGCACCGGATTATCCAGGCGTGGCGCAGACCCCGAAGTCCCCGCAGCCGCTGGAGTTGGACCGGCTCGTGGACGACGTCGTCGCCACTGCCGTCGAATCCGGCGTGGAATCCTTCGCGGTGCTGGGCTATTCGATGGGCACGGCGGTCGCGGTCCGCGCTGCCACCCGGTATCCGGACCGCGTCACATCGCTCGTGCTCACCGCCGGTTTCGCGCGAGCCGACCGGCACTTCCGGCTCAACCTGGACCTCTGGCAGCGCTTGCTCGACGGACCTGACCGGGATGCACTCGCGCATTTCTTGCTGCTGAACTGCTTCAGCCCGGCTGTGCTCGACTCCTTCGGCGCGCAAGAGTGGACTGAGGTGTTGCGCGGCACCGCTGAAGGTGTGCCGGTAGGCACTGGCGATCACATCGACCTGCTGCGCACCATCGACATCCGCGCCGACCTGCCGAAGATCACCGTTCCCACGCTGGTCGTCGCAACCACGCTGGACACACTGGTGGCACCGCACAACTCCCGCGAACTGGCTGGTGCGATCCCCGGCGCGCGGCTGGTCGAGGTCGAATCCGGGCACCTGATCGCGGCGGAGAACCCTCGCCCGTGGCTTGCTGCTGTTCAGGACTTCCTGGACCGATGATCGACCCGTCCCAGGGGCCTCGTTCGCGTGATGATCCGATAGTCCGGTTTCGCATTGCGGAACGACTGTGTCGTGGGAGGAAGGTCAGTGCGGGTAGCCGTGATCGTTTCGACGGCCTGGGCGATTTGGTCTTCGGTGAGGTCGGCTCGGGCCGTCAGGCGTAGGCGGGACGCCTCGTCCGGGACCGATGGTGGGCGGAAGCAGCCGACGACGATGCCTTCCTCCCGGCACCTGGCCGCCCACCGCACCGCTTGGTCCGGGGAGCCCGCCGGGATCGACAGCACCGCCGCGCCCGGCTCGCTGACCGGAATCCCGGTTTCCACCAGGCCCTTGTGGAACAGTTTCGCGACGTGCTGGACGCGGTCGGCTCGGTCGGGTTCCGCGCGCAGGATCTCCAGCGCGGACTTCGCCGCTCCGGCGCATGCCGGAGCCAGGCCGGTGTCGAAGATGAATGTCCGGGCCGTCTGCGCGAGGTGCCGGATGACGCGGCGCGGCCCGAGCACTGCGCCGCCTTGGGTGCCGAGGGACTTCGACAATGTCACGGTCGCGACGACGTCGGGTTCACCGCACAGACCAGCCGCGCGGAACGCTCCTGCTCCGCCAGGTCCGATGACGCCCAGCCCGTGGGCATCGTCGACGAGCAGCCCGGCACCGTGTTCTCGGCAGGCACGGTGCAGTTCGGGCAGCGGCGCAACGTCTCCGTCCACTGAGAACACCGACTCCGTCACAACCAGTGCACGTTCGCGGAGCTGCGCTCGCACCGACTTGACGTTCGCGTGCGCGGCGATCGTGGTTTCGGCGCGGGACAGGCGGCACCCGTCGATCAGCGAGGCGTGGTTGTGCTGGTCGGAGACGATGCGGGTGTCCGCCAGCGCGGTGATGGCCGCCAGATTCGCCGTGTAGCCCGAGGAGAACACCAGCGCGGCTTCGGCGCCGTAGAAGTCGGCGAGCTGCTCCTCCAGTTCGCCGTGCAACTCGGTCGTGCCGGTGACCAGCCGCGATCCCGTCGAGCCCGCGCCCCACCTGCGAACCGCGTCCGCCGCCGCGCTGACGACCCGCGGATCACGTGCCAGGCCGAGGTAGTCGTTGCTGGCCAAGTCGAGACCGGTGTCATCGGATCGCCGAGGTCGCAGGGTTCTGGTCAGACCGGCGCGTTGCCGCTGTTCGATTCGCTGGTCGATCCAGTCGAAAGCCGAGGACATGCGGCAACCCTCGCACGGGCGTGCGTCATCGATCACTGTCCGAAGTGAACAATTGAACCGCGCGGATGTTGTGCGTGCCGCTGGTGCGTTGCGTCGGCGGCCTTCGGCATGATCTCGGCATGTCGTCGAATTCGTTGAAGTGCAGGGAAAATCGTAGTGCTTGAGCGGCTCCTGGCGCTGGATCGCGAGCACGTGTGGCACCCCTACGGTCCGATGCCCGGCGTGGACCGGCCCTTCCTGGTGGAATCCGCGCGGGGCGTGCGGCTGCGGGTCGCCGGAGTCGGGGAGCTGGTCGACGGGATGTCGTCCTGGTGGGCCGCGATCCACGGGTACCGGCACCCGGTCCTCGACCAGGCGGTGCGCGAGCAGGTCGACCGGATGAGCCACGTGATGTTCGGCGGACTGACCCACGAGCCCGCGATCCGGCTGGCCACCCGACTCGCGGAGCTGACGTCGCTGCCGCACGTCTTCCTCGCCGACTCCGGCTCGGTGTCCGTGGAGGTCGCCATCAAGATGTGCCTGCAGTACTGGCGTTGCACCGGCCGTCCGGAGAAGCACCGACTGCTGACCTGGCGGGGTGGCTACCACGGCGACACCTGGCATCCGATGTCGGTCTGCGATCCCGAGGGCGGCATGCACCACCTGTGGCGCGGGGTGCTCGCCGAGCAGGTGTTCGCGGACGCCCCACCGGCGGATTACGACGAGGACTACGCCGACCAGCTGGCCGCACTGCTGGCGCGACATGCCGGGGAACTGGCCGCGGTGATCGTGGAGCCGGTGGTGCAGGGTGCCGGTGGGATGCGCTTTCACAGCCCTGGTTACCTGCGGAAACTTCGTGAGCTCTGCGATGCGCACGACGTCCTGCTGATCTTCGACGAGATCGCCACCGGCTTCGGGCGCACTGGGGAGCTGTTCGCCGCCGACCATGCCGGAGTGCGCCCGGACGTGATGTGCCTGGGCAAGGCGCTCACCGGCGGCTACCTGACGATGGCCGCCACGCTGTGTACCGAGCGGCTCGCAGCTGGGATCCCGGCGCTTGCGCACGGGCCGACTTTCATGGCCAACCCGCTGGCCGCGTCGGTCGCGAACGCGTCGCTGGACGTGCTGCTCGACCAGGACTGGCGGCGGGAGGTCAAACGGATCGAGGCCGGACTGCGCGCCGGGCTCGAACCGGCGCTCGCGGTCCCCGGAGTCGTAGACGTGCGCGTGCTGGGGGCGATCGGCGTGGTGCAGGTCGATCGACCGGTCGACATGGCCAAAGCGACTGCTGCGGCCGTTCGGCACGGTGCGTGGCTGCGGCCCTTCCGCGACCTGATCTACGCGATGCCGCCGTTCATCACCGGCGACGACGACCTCGCGCGCATCACCACTGCGATGATTTCCGCTGCTCAGGAGGGTTGATGTCGATCTTTTTCGTGACCGGCACCGGGACTGAGGTCGGCAAGACCATCGTCACTGCGGCCATCGCCGCGCTCGCCAGCAGCGTTGCGGTGCTCAAGGCCGCGCAAACCGGTGTCGCCGACGGCGAAGCCGGTGACACCGCGACGGTCGCGCGGCTCAGCGGCGTAGCCGCGGTGGAGCTCGCGCGGTACCCGGAGCCGCTCGCGCCAGCGACAGCCGCGCGACGGGCAGGAGCACCGCCGGTGCGGCCGAAGGCCGTGGCGGCGGCTGCGGCGGAGCTGGCGGCGGAGCACGAGCTGGTGCTGGTCGAGGGGGCTGGTGGTCTGCTCGTCCGCTACGACGACACCGGTGGCACGCTTGCGGACGCTGCGATCGAGTTGTCCGCGCCGGTGCTCGTGGTGGTGCACGCCGGGCTCGGCACGCTCAATGTCGCGGCGCTGACAGCGGAAGCGCTGAGAGTTCGCGGATTGCGTTGTGCCGGGGCGGTCATCGGCAGCTGGCCTGCCGCGCCGGATCTCGCGGCGCGCTGCAATGTCGCAGATCTGCCAGAAGTGATGGGCGCTCCGCTGCTCGGTGCGATGCCGGAGGGCGCCGGGCGGCTCGCGCCCGAGGAGTTCCGGTCCGTCGCGCACCGGGCACTGGCTCCCGAGCTGGGTGGCGCGTTCGAGGCCATCGAATTCGCGGGCTGCTAGCGTGTCCAAGATGACCGAATCCGCGGATCCGGTGCTGGTGATCGGCGCGGGAGTGCAGGGCCTGACCACTGGGGTCGTGCTCGCCGAGGCGGGCCGGCGCGTGCGGATCCGGACGGCCGACCGGCCGCAGGACACGACCTCCGCGGTCGCTGGCGCGATGTGGGGTCCGGCGATGCTGCGACCGGCCGACCGGGTGCTGTACTGGGTGACCCGGTCGCACGCCGAGTTCACCGCGCTCGCTCGCGACGAGGCGTCCGGCGTGCACCTCGCCGCAGGCCGGATGGCCGCCCGGGCCGACCTCGGCGACACGCTGCCAGCCGAGACGAAACTGATCCCTGACCTGCGGCGTTGCACGCCTGCGGAGCTGCCCGAGGGGTTCGTCAGCGGTTACCGCGCGACCGTGCCGCTGATCGACATGCCGCGCTACCTCGACTACCTGGTGGACAGGTTCCAGGACGCCGGTGGCGAGTTGCTGCTCAGCCCCGTGACATCGCTGGCCGACGCGGTCGCGGAAGCGGCGACGGTCGTCAACTGCACGGGCGTGGGCGCGTGTGAGCTGGTCGGCGATCCGGGCGTCCACCCGGTGCGCGGCCAGCACGTCATCGTGCGCAATCCCGGGCTCGACGAATACTTCATCGAGCTGACCAACTCCGAAGAGTTCGTCGGCTACCTGCCGCATGGCGACCGGGTGGTGCTCGGCGGCGTGGCGGTGGAGCACGACTGGGACCGCACACCGCGCGACGACGTCAGCGCGGGCATCCGGCGTCGGTGCGCCGCGGTCGAGCCGCGACTGGCCGATGCCGAAGTGCTCGCGGAACAGGTGGGGCTGCGGCCTGGCCGCGACGCGGTGCGGGTGGAGGCGGAGCGCTACGAAGGCGCGCGCATCATCCACAACTACGGCCACGGCGGCTGCGGCGTCGCGTTGTCCTGGGGATGCGCCTTCGAAGCCGCAGACCTCGCCGGAGCCTGACGGTCGTGAGTGCGTAGCCGGGCTCCAGCACGGTTGAGCACTCGCGAGGGCGCGGCGAGGCCCGGCCTCAGCTCTGCTCGAAGGCGTCGATCACGGAGTCGATCTCCTGCGCCAGCGATACGTCCGCCTGCGTGATGCCGCCCTTGTAGTGGGTGATGCAGTAGAAGGTGAGCTTGCGCCAGCGCACGTCGATGTCCGGGTGGTGGTCCTCCTGCTCCGCGATCTCCGCGATTCGGTTCACCGCCTGGATGGCCTGCGGGAAGTTGGCCATCTCCACCGTTCGCGTGAGCTTCCCGGCTTCGTGGTGCCAGTCCGTCAAGTGGTTGAGCGCTTCGGTCACCTGGTCGTCTGTCAGCAGCTCTGCCATACCGACCATGATGGTGGACGACGACGGCCACCGCGACCGTCTGAAGGACCGGTTACGAGCCCTGTCGGGACGGACGCTCCAGGTACGTGTGGTCGGGTTCGGCGAAGCCGTAGGCGCGGTAGAGGCCGTGGGCGTCGTCGGTGTGCAGCATCCAGCGGAAGTTCCGGCCGGGGCCGTCCTCGATCATCGCCTGCACCAGGGCTTTCCCCACGCCGTGGCCACGCGCCTGCGGGATCACGAAGACATCGGCGAGGTACGCGCTGGCCACCCCGTCGGAGAACGCCCGCGCGAAGCCGAGCAGTCGACCGTCGGGCTTGCGGTAGGCGCCCACCACCCGCCAGGCGAGGTCGATCTGCTGCTCGACGTGCTCGCGCCGCCGCCAACGGCCCCAATACGCCTGTGTGGAAAGGAAATCCCACACCGCATCGCGATCCACGCGGGCCCGCGAGTCGTCCACCTCGAAGTCCATGCGACCGAGGCTACGACCGCGAACCGGCGGACCGCGCCGGGCACAGTGCACGCATTTGATCATCAGGATGAACGGTCTGCCAAGAGCGGGCACGGGGCCAGTTGAGCGTCGCGGCGGCGGTCTACCACCGAAAGCGGCTACCGCCGCTTGCTTGAAGACCGCCCACGCCACGCCCAATCCGCGCACCCTCCTACAAGCTCGTTTTGCGTGGCGGTGTCGGTAGCCGAACCCGTCCGAGCGGTTCGCGATTTCTCGCGAAATTGTGCGGCGTTAGAGGCAGGTGTGGAGTGCGGTCAGGAGGCGGTGGGAGCGGTTGTCGAAGCCCTCGGTTCGCATCAGGCAGGGACTGAAGGCGAACGCCACGCCCAGGCGTGGCCAGCAGCCGAACAGCGAACCGCCCGCGCCGCTGTGCCCGAAGCCGGTGGCTTCCGGACCGTAGGTCCGCATCGAGTCCTGCAGTTCGTAGCCCAGTCCGAACACCAGCGGTCGACCCGTGCCCGGATCCGTGCCCCGGCTTTCCTCCTGGCGGATGCGGTCGAGCGTCCACGCGCTGACCAGTTTCCCGCTCACCAGCGCCGAATACACCGCCGCCATGCCGCGCGAGGACGCCATCGCACCGCCGCCTGGCGTCCCGCTGCGCCACCAGGCCGGGGTGTTCCACGGCGAATCAGTGCCCAGCAGCGTGGGCGGATTGCCGTAGACCTTGTCGCGGTAGGCCAACGCTTCCGGGGTGTTCAGCCGGTTCGCCACCTGGTAGTCGGCGGCTCGCCAGCGCCGCCCGGTGCGGGTCCACTCCGATTCCGGCAGGCCCAGCCAGCAGTCGGCCGGGATCCGCTCGGCGAGTTCGGTCCGCAGGTACTCGCCGATCTCCCGGCCGTCGACCCGCCGGACGAGCTCGGCGGCCAGCCAGCCGTAGGTCAGCGCGTGGTACGCGGTGGTGGTACCGACTGGCCACAGTGGACGCTGTGCGGCCAGCAATGCCGCCATCGCCTGGTTGTCCGTCGACTCCTCGCGGGTGACCGGACGCTGCGGATACGGCAATCCGGCCGAGTGCGAAAGCAGTTGCCGGACCTCGACGTCCTGCTTGCCCGCCGCGCCGAACTCCGGCCAATACCGGGCCACGGGTGCTTCCGGGTCGATCGAGCCGCTGTCGATCAGCAACGCGATACCGGTGGCGACGAGACCCTTCGTACCGGAGAACACCGGCATCAGCGTGTCGGTCGTCATGGGCTCGGTGCCCTCGGGGTTGCGGTGTCCGCCCTGCAGATCGACGATCTGCGCCCCGTCGCGGAACACGGTGAACGCGGCCCCCGCGTCGTCGTCGGCGACGATCTCGGCGAATTCCGCGGCGACCCGCTCGAACCCCGCTGCGACCGGCATCAGCTCCTCGCCTCCAAGTGGAAGTTGGGTGCGTCGGACAGCAACGACCGCGTGTACTCGTGCCGCGGCGCGGTGAACACCTCTTCGGCCGGTGCCTGCTCGACGATCCGCCCGTCCCGCAGGATGGCCACCTGCTGCGCGATGTTGCGCACCAACGCGATGTTGTGCGTGACGAACACCAGCGCCAGTCCCATCTTCTCCCGCAGGTCCTGGAGCAGGTCGACGATCGCCGACTGCACCGAGACGTCCAGCGCCGAGGTGATTTCGTCGCAGATCAACACCTCGGGTCGGGTGACCAGGGCGCGAGCGATCGCCACGCGTTGGCGCTCGCCGCCGCTGAGCTGGTCCGGGTAGCGTTCGGCGATGTCCGGGCGCAGCGCGGCGAGTTCCAGCGCCTCGATCACCCGATCCGTGCCCTCGGAATCACCACCGAGCACCGAGATGGGCTGCGCCACCAGGTCGCGCACCCGGCGGCGCGGATTCAGCGATTCGTACGGGTTCTGGAACACGTACTGGACCTGTCGGCGCTGCTCGCGGGTCCGCTTGGTGCTGCTGGGGGCCAGTTCGGTGCCGTGCAGCAGCACCGAACCCTCGTGCTTCGGGTGCAGCCCGGCCAGGCAGCGGGAGAGCGTCGTCTTGCCGCTGCCGGATTCGCCCAGCAGTGCCAGGCAGGAACCGGCGGAGACGGCCAGCGAAACGTCCTGCAGGACAGCGGTATCGGTGTACCACGCCCGGACCTCGCGCACCTCCAGGACTGGTTCGACCGCTTCCGAGACGGGTTGCGACACCCGAGGATCGGCGACCAGTCGGCCGGAACGCGGGTGTAGGCAACGGATTTCGTGACCAGCGGCCAACTCCTGAACCAGCGGCACGTCGGTGCGGCACTCGTCGGTCGCCGCAGCGCAGCGGGGCGCGAATGCGCAGCCCGCCGGGCGATCCAGCGGCGACGGCGCCTGACCGTCGATGGCCTGCATCGCCCGCTCGCCGTCCAGGTCCGGCACCGCGAGCACCAAACCGGCCGTGTAGTGGTGGCGCGGCTCGTTGAGCACCTCGGTGGTCGGCCCGGTCTCCACGATGCGACCGGAGTACATCACCGCGATGCGGTCGGCCAACTCGGCGACCACCGCCATGTCGTGCGAGATGTACACCCCTGCCGTGCCGTGCCGTTCGCACATCTCGCGGATCGTGGTCAGCACCCGCTTCTGGGTGGTGACGTCCAGACCGGTGGTCGGCTCGTCCAGCACCACGACCTCCGGTCGGCCCACGAACGCCATCGCGATCGCGATGCGCTGCTGCTGACCACCGGAGAGCTGGTGCGGGTAGCGGCGCAGGAACTCGTCGTCGTTGGGCAGCGCGACCTCGGCGAGCACCTGCATGATCCGGTCCGCCGCGGCGCTGCCGGAGACGTCGTGCACCCCCTCGGCGAGCTGGGTGTACAGCTTCAGGGCCGGGTTGAGCGCGGAGCCCGGCGACTGGGGGATGTAGGCGACGCGGCGACCGCGCAGTGCGGCGGCCTGCTTCGGCGGCAGGTCGGTCAGCTCGGTGTCGCCGACCCGGATGCGGCCGTCGGCGATGCGGGTGCCGCGCTTGCAGTAGCGCAGCATCGCCAGGCCGAGCGTGGTCTTGCCGGAGCCGGATTCCCCGATCAGGCCGAGGATCTCGCCCGGTGCCAAGGTGAACGACACGTCGGCGACGATGGCGGCCTCGGAAGGCACACCCCGGATCTCCACCCCGGCTGCGTCCAAAGCAGTGGCAGACATCAGCACCCCCAACGGGTCGGTTGCGAATTCCAGGCTCGTCTTGCGCGGCAGTGCGAGTGACGGGACCTCAGAGCCTGTCTTCGAGGTAGCTGTGCGGGACTCGGCCGTGGCCGATTTCGCGCGAAATCGCCAGTTCTGCGACCCGCGCCGCACGCAGCGAACGTGACCATCAGTGGTCCTTCTCGACGCCGCGGTCGACTCCGGCGACCGAGCGGGCCAGGCCGTCGGCCACCAGGTTGGTGCCGATGGTCAGCACCGCGATCGCCAGCACCGGCAACACCACCGCCCACGGCTGCACCGTCAGCGCGATCCGGTTCTCGTTGATCATCAGGCCCCAGTCCGCGGTCGGCGGCTGCAAGCCCAGGCCGAGGAAGCTCAGCCCGGCGACCAGCCCGATCGAGTAGTTCAACCGCAGCCCGAGCTCGACCAGCACGGTCCCGGTGACGTTCGGCAGGATTTCGCCGAGCAGGATTCGAAGCCGGGACACCCCGATCGCCTCGGCCGACTTGACGAAGTCGCGTTCGGCGACCGACAGCGTCGCGGCCCGCACCACGCGCATCACGCGCGGCAGATGGCTGCCGCCGACCACCAGCACCAGCAACCACAGCTGCGGGCCGATGACGCTCACGAACAGCAGCGCCAGCACCACCTGCGGGAAGGCCAGCGCGATGTCGCCGAAGCGCATCAGCAGTTCGTCCAGCCAGCCGCGCCGGTACCCGGCGTACATGCCCAGCAGCGCGCCGAGCCCGACACCGAGCAGCGTGGCCAATACCGCTAGCACCAGCAACGTCTGTCCACCGTGGAGGAACCGGGTTAGCACGTCGCGGCCCAGGTTGTCCGTGCCGAACCAGGAACTCGCGGTCGGGTTGGAGAACGGGGTGTCGACGAATTCGGTGGCACCGTGCGGCGCCAGCAGCGGCCCGACGACCGCGGTCAGCACCACCAGGACCGAGAGTGCGAGGCCGATCTTGGTGCGCGGCAGCCGCAGCGCGTCCCGCCACACGCCAGCCGCGCGGGGCACCGCAGTGGACGGAGCTGCGTGGGTTTGCGCAGTCGTGGTCATCGCGCGGCGGACCTCACCTTCGGATTGGCGGCCAGACTCACCACGTCGGCCAGCAGGTTCACGACGATGTACACGGCCGCGATGGCCAGGGTCAGCGTCTGCACCACCGGCAGGTCGCGATTGTTCACCGCATCCACCAGCGCGAACCCGATACCGGGGAAGCGGAACAGGAACTCGACGATGACCACACCACCGGCCAGCCAGGCCAGCTGCAGCGCGATCACCTGCGCCACCGGTCCGATCGAGTTCGGCAGTGCGTGCCGCAGGATCACGGTGCGCTCCGGCAATCCCTTCAGCCGCGCCTGTTGCACGTACTCGCTTTCCAGCACCTCGATCATGGTGGCGCGCATGATGCGAACGATGTACGGCGAGACCGCGAGCACCATCGTCAGCGTCGGCAGCACCAGCTGGGTCGGATCGCTCCACACCGAACCCGAGCCGGTCATCACGTACACCGCGGGCAGCAGGTTGAGCACCCCAGTGGAGAAGATCAGCACCAGCACGATGCCGACCACGAACTCCGGCAGTGACGCCAGCACCAGGCTGACCACCGAGGTCGCGTGGTCGAAGGTCCTGTCGCGCCGCAGCGCGCTGTAGGTGCCGACCAGGATGGACAGCGGCACGCTGATCAGCGCGGCGCACAACATCAGGGCCAGCGAGTTGTTCAGCCGCGAGCCCAGCAGTTCCGTCACTGGCATGCCGTTGGCGTAGGACTCGCCGAGGTCGAGCCGGAAGATGTTGCCCAACCACGAGAAGTACTGCAACCACATCGGCTCGTCGAGGTGCAACTGCTCGCGCAGCGCGGCCAACCGCTCCGGGGTGGCTTCGCGGCCCAGGATGGCTCGGGCGGCGTCACCGGGCAGCGCTTGGGTGGCCAGGAAGACCACCACCGACACGGCCCACAGGATGACCACGCCGAGCAGAATCCGCTTGACCAGCAACCGAGTCATTGGTGCACCGTCCTCACTGCGCCAGCCACGCGTGTCGGAAGCCGTAGGAGTTCAACGGAGCCCCGCTGCGGTCCGGGGCCAGCCCGACGACCCGGACGCTGTGCGCGTCGAGCTGGTTCGGGAAGCCCCAGATGAGGTAGCCACCGCTTTCCCACTCGATCTGCTGCGCCCGCGCGATGAGCTCCTTGCGGCGCGCCGGATCCGCGGTGGCTCGCGCCTGGTAGACGAGGTCGTTGAATTCCGGGTGGTTCCAGTGCGTTTCGTTGTAGGCCGCATCGGGCAGGCTGCCGGAACCCGCCTGCGCCAGGAAGTTCCGGGTGTACCAGTAGTCCTGCGCGAAATCCCAGGACAGGTACATGTCGCCGTAGAACTCACCGGAGTCCACCCGGCGGATGTTGACGGTGATCCCGGCGTCGGCGGCCTGCTGGGCGAACACCTGCGCGGCTTCCACCACACCGGCCGCCACCGGCGAGGTCACCAACTCGACGGTCAGGTTCTCCTTGCCCGCCTCGCGCAGCAACTGCCGAGCCCCGGCCACGTCGCGCTTGCGCTGCGGCAAGGTCGAGTTGTACAGCGGATCCGCTGGCGAGTACACGTCGTTGCCGATGGTGCCGTGACCGCCGAGCACCTGCTTGATCATCTGCTCGCGGTCCACGACGAGCCGGAACGCCTGCCGCACCCGGACGTCGTCGAACGGCGGCCGGTCCACCCGCATGGTGAACGGGATCCACGAACCGGTCTGCGATTCCAGCAACCGCAGGTTCGGGTCGGCGTCGAGCACCCGCAGCAGTCCCAGCGGCACCTGGTCGATCGCATCGACCTGGCCGCCGAGCAACGCGTTGATCCGGGCGGTGTCGTCCGGGAAGTCGATGATCAGGACCTCGTCCAGGTACGGCTCGCCGCTGCGCCAGTAGTTGCGGTGCTTGGTGAACAGGCTCTGCTGGCCGGGTTCGAAGGAATCGAAGGTGAACGGGCCGCTGCCGACCGGCCGGTTCGGGTCGTAGTCGACCGGCACGATTCCGTTGGCGTACTCGGCGAACTGGTCGGGCAGCGTGACGTCCGGACGCGACAGGGTCAGCCGGACGGTCCGCGGGTCCAGCGCCTGCATGGCGTTGAGGTCCAGCGAGCTGAGCCCGACGGCACCGTTCTTCGGGTCCGCCGGGTCCGCGATGCGGCGCAGGGTGTGGATCACGTCCTCGGCGCCGAGGGTCTTCCCGTTGTGGAACTCGACGCCTTCGCGCAGCCGGATCGTCCAGGTCAGCGCCTGCGAATCGGCCTCCACGGACTCGGCCAGGGACGGTTCGACCTGGTAGTCGTCGTTGAACCGCAGCAGCGTGTCGTAGAGCTGGAAGATGCGGGCCTGGTCGGGGTGGGTCACCGTGGCGTGCGCGTCCAGGGTGTCCTTGCTGGAACCGCCGACGATGCCGACCCGCAACCGTCCGCCGTACTGCGGCGGTCCGGATGGGATCGGCGCCTTGCGCACCGCACCGCCCGCGCACCCGGTGACGACGGCACCCGCGCCCACCGCACCGGCGCCGATCGCGACGTACCGGAGGAAGTCGCGACGACTCGGGCCGGGGTTCGACTGCCCGCTGCTCGGCATCCGGCGGAACCTCCTGTGTCTTGCGGGGCACCCGTCGGCGCGGTGAGCGCCGGTGACGTGGCCGTTCGGGCGGCACGAGGGCGTCGCGACAGCGCCCCGCTGGCGCTTGCGTTTCGACCTGCGACTGATTGATCAGTCAATCGATCGCATCGACCTTTGCGGACCCGATCGAGGCTGTCAAGCCGCCATATGCTGGGTAGATATGTCAAGCCCCCGGCTGTTCTAGGCGGTTGAACATGGTGTTCTCTTGCTACTTTCGCAACGCTTGATCGAGTTCGCGAATGGCGGTTGGCCACTGGTTTCGCCGGTCTCGGCGGCATGCGGCGCGGGTTCCGACCGAGGCGCGAGCGACTTCTGTCGCAAGCGGATGGCCCGGCGTTAGCCGGGCGAGTCGTTGGCGAGGGAGATCACAGTCCACCGTTACCGACGGCTGCGGATCCACTTCGGATGGTGATCGGCCGATCCGGGTCTACCGCGCATTTCCCGGCTGGCTGTTGCTGAGATCAGCCTGAGAAAGGGGCGCGCAGCTGAGAACCGGCTGAGATTCGATGCCTCCGGGGGCAGCGGATCGGCATGCTTGGGCCATGGTGCCGCGGGTGCTGGTGGTGGACGACGAGCCGGGAGTTCGGGCCGCGCTGCGCCGCGGCCTGTCCGCCGAAGGCATGGAGGTGACCGTCGCTTCCGACGGCACCGATGCCCTGCGCCTGGCCCTGACCGGTGCCTTCGACGTCGTGGTGCTGGACGTGATGCTGCCCGGCCTGTCCGGTTACCGGGTGCTGGAACGGATGCGCGGCCAGGACGTGACCACGCCGGTGCTGTTGATCTCGGCGAAGAACGGCGAGGTCGACCAGGCCGACGGGCTGGATCTCGGCGCGGACGGTTACCTGGTCAAACCCTTCTCCTTCCTGGTGCTGGTCGCGCAGGTCCGCGCGTTGCTGCGGCGGCGTGACACCGCCGGTCGGCAGGTGAGCCTGCGGGTCGGCGCGTTGGAGATCGACCGCGACACCCGCGAGGTGCGGTGGGCGGGCGAGCCGATCGCGCTTTCGCCCCGCGAGTACGGACTGCTGGTCGCGCTCGCCAGCCACCCGGAAGCCGTGGTGCCGAAGGACGATCTGCTGCGCATGGTGTGGGGCGAGGAGCAGTTCGTCACCCGCAACGTCGTCGAGGTCTACGTCGGTTATCTACGTCGCAAGCTCGCCGCGGTCGGTGCCGGGGAAGTGGTGCAGACCGTGCGCGGCCAGGGCTACCGCGTCTGCGCCGAACCGGCATGATCAGGCGTCTGCGCCGGTGGTGGCACCGCCGCACCATCCAGTTCCGGACCAGCGTGGTCGCCGCTGTCGTCGCATTGATCGGTCTCGGCGTGATCGCGCACGCGAGCACCGGGATCGTCAGCTGGCTGCTGATCGAATCGGTCGACTCCGACCTGCAGCGCACCGCCACCGCCGCCGCGCGTCAACTCGCCAGCGGTGCCGCACCGGCCGTAGTGGCAAACCCGGACGTCCGCGTGCTGGACAGCTCGGGAGCGCCGCTCGACTCGCTGCCCGAACCGAACCTGCACCACTGGCAGATCGATGAGCTGCGATCCGGCGACGGCGTGCTCGACTTCGAGCCCCCCGCCGAACTGCACAGGTGGCGCGGCGTCGTCGTGCACGACCCGACCGGCCGACCACTGCTCGTCGCCACCGGTGCTCGACTGGTCGGATTCACCGACACCGCGGGCAGAACCGGTCAGCTGCTGAGCTTCGGTTCGATCCTCGCCGCCGCACTCGTCGGGTTGGCCACCTGGTTGGTGGTGCGCCGATCCCTGCGCCCGGTGGAACGGATGCGGGTGGCCGCCGCCGGACTCCCCGAAGGCCACCGGTTGCCGGTGCCCGAAGCCGCCGACGAGATCCGCGCGCTCGCCGAGGAGCTCAACACGATGCTCGCCCGGCGCGACGTCGACACCGAACGGTTGCGCCGGTTCACCGGCGACGCCGCGCACGAACTGCGCAACCCGGTCGCGTCGATCCGCGCCCAAGCCGAAGTCGCCGTCGTGCATCCGGATCCGGAACTCGCCCACGAGACCCTGCAGGACATCGCGCACGAGGCCCAACGCCTGTCCGCCCTGGTGGAAAGCCTGCTCGCGTTGGCTCGGGCGGAGCGCGACACGGCTGCGCCGGGGCAGCCGGTCGATCTCGGCACCGCGGTGCGGACTGCCGCCGACCGGCTCGCACTGCCTGACGGGCCGCAGATCACGGTCGACGTCCCGGCTCGGCCGGTGCTGGTCCTGGCCGATCCGGCGGAAGTGTCGACCGTGTTGGACAACATCGTCGGCAATGCGTTGCGCTACACCCGGACGTCAGTGCGGGTCTCGGTTTTCGCTGATGGCATGGGCTCCTCCGGTGTGGACTGGGTGCGGTTGGTGGTGGACGACGACGGGCCGGGGATCCCGGTGGCGCACCGTCGCCGGGTGTTCGACCGGTTCTACCGGGTCGAGCCGGATCGGGCGCGCAGCACCGGCGGAGCCGGACTCGGGCTCGCGCTGGTGGCCGAGGCGGTGCGCCGCCGAGGCGGAGCAGTCCGCGCCGCGGCGGCGCCGGGCGGCGGAGCCCGCGTCGAGGCGCGGTGGCCCCGGTACCGGGCCGAGGGCTGAGCCGCGGCGGCGGAGCCGAGCGGCGAGAACCCGCGGCGGTGCGAGCTGAGTCCGACACCGCAAACGGCTACGCCGTTTGAAAGACCTGGGCGGCGGCAGCAGGTCGGGCTGGATCGGGCAAGATGTGCGCACGTGTCGGTTTTGCGGAGCACGGGACTGATCGCGGCACCTCCGGCCACGGTGGGGGCCGCGCTGCGGCACACCCGGACGGCCGAGGTCGGACTTGCCGACGTCGGCGTCAGCGGCCACGCCGCGACCCGCCCGGCCGCACTGCTCGTGCCCGGCGACGAAATCGTCTTCCACACCAGAATCGCCTTCCTCCCTGCTGATCTGACCACTCGAATCGTGCGCGCCGACGCCGACGCGATGAGTTCTGTGCTGGTTTCCGGCCCGCTGCCGGAGTTGCGCCACGAGTCGGTGCTCGCCGAGGTCGGCCCCCGGACCCTGCTCACCGATTCGGTGCACTGGACGACGCCGTGCGGTCCGCTGGGACGGCTCGCCGACATCACCGTTGTCCGCCGTTTTGTGCTTGAGGTGCTGGCCGCCCGCATCGCCGGAGTCCGGGAGCTCGCCGAATCCTGGGCCACGCGCCCGATCGTCGTCGGCACCGCAATCGTCCATAAGGGACGATTGCTGGCCCAGCAACGCCGCTACCCGGCGCCGGACGCCGGACGCTGGGAACTGCCCGGCGGCCGAGTCGAGCCCGACGAGGACGAACCCGCCGCAGTGGTGCGGGAATGCCAGGAAGAGCTCGCCGTCGAAGTGCGCCCGACCGGCCGGGTCGGCACGGACGTCCCGCTCAACAACGGGATGCTGCTGCGCATCCACACGGCCGAACTGGTGGACCCGACGGCCGTCCCGAAGGCGGTGGAACACCACGAAGTTCGCTGGGTGACGGCGGACGAGCTGACCGAACTCGACTGGCTGGACGCCGACCGAGTCCTCGTCCACTCCCTCCGGAACGTGCTGAGTGATGCCTAGAGCTCCAGCAGCTCCGCAGGATCGAACGACAGCGAGAACGGCAGCTCAGTCTCGAAGGTCTGGCCGTCCAGCGCCTTGGCATGGTCCCGGTACTCGCCGTCTTCCAAACGCAGCAGTTCCACCGAAACGCGTTCGCGCTCCCTGGCAATATCAACCCGCATGAAATACGGGATACCAGCCTTGGCGTACTCCGCAGGTTTGTCCACGTAATCGTTGTGACGGCTCGACTTCGACACGCACTCGCCGATGAGTAGGACTGCCTGGGTTGGAATCCAGACACGTCCACGTGCTGGTTCCCGAAGCACCGCAAAGTCGGGTTGTGCCCACCGCATCGCCGAGATCTGCGGCATCTCGACGTTCAGCGTCGTGTAGGCGTTGCCACCAAGGCGACGCGCAGGTGCGCGCATCCGGAGGTAGAGCTCGTCCGCCGCATAGACGTTCGCGGAACCTTCGTAGGGACTCACAATCAGCTTCCCGTCCAGGCACTCGTACTTGGCCGGGGGCATCCCCGGAATCGGTAGGTACCTGTCGGCGAGCTCGGGCGTCCACAGACCGTCCAGATCCACGAGCGGATCGAACGGTGCGTGCGGGTCGAACGCTGGTGCAGCCACGGCGGCACTCCTCTCGACCGAGAACGCGGTGTTGCTTTCCATCACAGTACCCATGAGTCCAGGTTGTCGGCACTGATCACGTGTTCGCCAGGTGATCCACTCGAACTAGTGAACGAAAGCGCAGATATGGAGAGGTGAGGGGCACCCGTGACCGAGTAACTGGGTCACAGGTGCCCCTCACCTGGCAAAATCAGCGCAACCCGGTCACCCGGAGGGCGGCTTGGATGCGCGGCTGGGCTCGCTCGCTCGCCCGCTTCGCGCCGTGGGCCCGGATGCGGTCCAGCTCCGCCGGGTCGGCCAGCAGCTCCCGAGCGCGGTCGCGCACCGGTCGCAGTTGCTCGATCACCGCCTCCGCCACGGCTTCCTTGAGGTCCGCGTAGGTGCTCGCGGCTTCCGTTGCGGTGTAAGGACTCGTGTCCTTGCAGGCGGCGAGGATCTCCAGCAGGTTCGCCACTCCCGGACGACCCTCCGGGTCGTAGCGCACCTCGTCGAGGCCGTCGGTGACCGCCCGCCGGAACTTGCGGCGGATGACGTCGGGCTCGTCGAGCACGAACACCACACCGGGGGACTGCTGGTTGGACTTCTCCATCTTGCGGTTCGGGTCGGACAGGTCGCGGATCCGCGCCGCGGTCTTGGGCACCACGGCCTCCGGGACGGTGAACACGTCTCCGTAGTTCGCGTTGAACCGGCGGGCCAGCGTGCGGGCCAGCTCCACGTGCTGGTCCTGGTCGCTACCGACCGGCACCTCCGTCGCGCCCTGCAGCAGGATGTCGGCGGCCATCAGCACCGGGTAGGTCAGCAGGCCGACCCGCACCGACTCCTGCCCGGCGCCCTTCTCCTTGAACTGCACCATCCGGGCGGCCTCGCCGTAGGAGCAGGTGCACTCCAGGATCCAGTTCAGCGTCCCCAGCTCACCGGCCAGATCGGACTGCACGAACACCGAGTCCGGATCGATGCCAGCCGCGAGCAGCACCGCGAACTGCTCGCGGGTGAGCGCGCGCAGCCGCTGCGGTCGGTGCGGTGCGGTCATGGCGTGCAGGTCGGAGACGAAGAACAGGTCCGCGGGTTGGCGCTCAGCCGCCCACCGCCGCACGGCGCCGAGGTAGTTGCCGAGCTGGACGTGGCCAGATGGGGTGATTCCGGACAAGCGTGTCATTGGTCTCTCCTGGTGTGTTGGTGGCTACCACCGGATCGACCTCGCAATGCTCGGCCGCCCGGACGAGCGGCCGATGATCTGCGTCTTCAGTGCGCGATGCTGACGGGCCGCCCGCTGGCGGCCCACCAGATGCTCAACATTGCGCGCACGCCGCAATGTTACCGCTTGGTGATCGGCAGCGGTCAAGTCGAAGGGCTACCGTGAAAGAATGTTTGTAGTGCTGCTGCAATACACCGCGCCGGAATCGGATATCGATGCCCAACTGGTAGATCACTACGAATGGGTAACCCAGCATTACGACGCTGGCGACTTCATCGCCGCCGGACACCGCCACCCACGCAGCGGCGGGGTGATCATCGCGCGGGCGATGTCCCGCGGCAGACTGGACGCCATCCTCGCGACCGACCCGTTCGCGCTGCACAAACTGGTCCGCTACGAGGTGATCGAATTCCAGGCGCGACGGACGATCCCCGAGTTGGCGAAGTACGCCGACCCGCTGACCACGGTCGCGCGGAGGTAGCCCCGCCACCTACCCCCAGCCACGGCGAGCGCCGCGGCCAGATCATTTCGCGCCCTTTTTCTTTGCCGTCTTATTGTCGTTCTTTTGCGTTTTCTTGACCTCTTCCGCCTTGGCGTCGCGCAACAACTTTCGCAGTACCACGATCGGGCAACTGTTGCAGGGTGGTTGCGAGCGGCAACATTTCTTTTTGACCTTGATGGTGCCTTTGCCCACGGTTTGTCTTTCCGATGCGAGACGGGGTTGGGCACAGGCTAGGCGAACCTAACCGCGGTTGGCGAACTTGATGTCGGGCACCGGCGTCGACTGTTGCGCTGAGCACGCGACGGCCGGTCCCGCATCAGGTTGCACTAGGCTGGGTGCAGCCGCGCGTCGACGCGCGTGCCCCTGCGCCCGCAGGGGCGCTGCACCATCAGCTCCGCACCACGGGCGCAGTGGAGCCGCGGCTCGGTGCCTCTACGGGACACCGGCATCCGACCAAGTCGACGAACCGCCGCGCCCCTTCCATGCCGAGCCAGGAGTACCCGCGTGTCCGCCACCAGCGTCGCCGCCCCCATTCGCAGCGATCTGCGCAACGTAGCGATCGTCGCGCACGTCGATCACGGCAAGACCACCCTGGTGGACGCCATGTTGCGGCAGTCCGGGGCCTTCTCCGAACGCGCCGAGCTCATCGACCGCGTGATGGACTCCAACGACCTGGAGCGGGAGAAGGGCATCACGATCCTGGCCAAGAACACCGCGGTCCGCCGGGAGACCGGGGAGGGGCCGGTGACCATCAACGTGGTGGACACCCCAGGTCACGCCGACTTCGGTGGCGAGGTGGAGCGCGCCCTGTCGATGGTGGACGGCGTGCTGCTGCTGGTGGACGCCAGCGAGGGCCCGCTGCCGCAGACCCGGTTCGTGCTGCGCAAGACGCTGGCCGCCGGGCTGCCGGTGATCTTGGTGGTGAACAAGGTCGACCGGCCGGACGCCCGCTGCGCCGAGGTCGTCGAGGAGACCCACGACCTGCTGCTGGAGCTGGCCAGCGAGCTCGACGGACAGGTCGAGCTCGACATGGAGGCCATCCTGGACCTGCCGGTCGTCTACGCCTCCGCACGCGCTGGACGCGCCTCGCTGGCCCAGCCGGTGGACGGCGAGCTGCCCGCCGAGGAAGACCTGACCGCGCTGTTCGACGTGCTGCTCAAGCACGTGCCCGCGCCGGTCGCCGACACCGAAGCGCCGCTGCGGGCACTGGTGACCAACCTCGACGCGTCCTCGTTCCTGGGCCGGATCGCGCTTTGCCGGATCCACTCCGGCAACCTGCGCAAGGGCCAGACCGTCGCGTGGTGCCGCGCCGACGGCAGCGTCGAGAAGGTCCGGCTCACCGAGCTGCTGATCACCCAGAACCTCGACCGGGTGCCCTGCGAGCAGGCGTCCGCGGGCGACCTGGTCGCCATCGCCGGGATCCCGGACATCACCATTGGCGACACCCTCGCCGACCCCGACTCGCCGGAGCCGCTGCCGCGGATCACCGTCGACGCCCCGGCCATCTCGATGACCATCGGCGTCAACACCTCGCCGCTGACCGGCCGCAACGGCGGCACCAAGGTCACCGCGCGGCTGGTCAAGAACCGGTTGGACGCCGAGCTGATCGGCAACGTCAGCATGAAGGTGCTGCCCACCGAGCGGCCGGACGCCTGGGAGGTGCAGGGCCGCGGCGAGCTGGCGCTGGCGATCCTGGTGGAGACCATGCGCCGGGAGGGCTTCGAACTCACCGTCGGCAAGCCGCAGGTGGTCACCCGGACCATCGACGGTCGGCTGTGCGAGCCGTTCGAGCGGCTGACCATCGACGCCCCCGAGGAGCACCTGGGCGCGATCACCCAGCTGCTGGCCGGGCGCAAAGGTCGGATGGAGACGATGGACGGGCACGGTACCGGCCGCATCAAGCTGGAGTACGTGGTGCCCGCCCGCGGCCTGATCGGGTTCCGCACCGAATTCCTCACCGAGACCCGCGGCACCGGCATCGCCAACCACGTCTTCGAGGGCTACTTCCCGTGGGTGGGCGAGCTGCGCACCCGGCACACCGGTTCGCTGGTGGCCGACCGGGCGGGCGCGGCGACCACCTACGCGCTGCTGCAGTTGGCCGACCGCGGCAGCTTCTTCGTGTCGCCGGGCAACGAGGTGTACGAGGGCATGGTGGTCGGGGAGAACCCGCGCGCCGAGGACCTCGACGTCAACATCACCAAGGAGAAGAAGCTCACCAACGTGCGGTCCTCCACCGCGGACGAGCTGGAGCGGCTGGCCAAGCCGCGCGCGCTCGCGCTGGAGGAGGCGCTGGAGTTCTGCTCCGCCGACGAGTGCGTCGAGGTGGGACCGACGGCGATCCGGGTGCGCAAAACGGTTCTGGACAGCACCACCCGAGCTCGCGAGCGCTCCCGCGCCAAGGCCCGCGACAACGCCTGAAACTCGTTTTTCGTGCGGGTGGTCGCTCAGCGGTTCCTCGGATACTGGGCTGAGCTGCGGGTTCGCCGGGAATCTGGTCGTTTTCCGGGCGGCCGGGTTGGGCGGCGAGCACACTTGGCCCGGACCCCGGTGTCGATCACCGGTACGGCGATGGGAACCATGGAGGCTCTCGCGCGTCTTCCGAACGTGCGAGTCGTCCCGGTGGCCGGGGCGGTCGGGGGAGCACGGACATGAGGGGAGGTTCGGCGTGTCCCAGGGTCGACGCCGCCCACTGGCTGCGGTCTCCCTGCTGGTGACAACCGTCAGCGTGGTGGCAGCCTGCACGAATGCGCCGCCACCGCCTCTGGTGTCGCAACCGCCGACACCGTCCCCGACCACCAGCGCCCCGCCGACCCAGCCGATGCCGGTGGAGGTCGTGGTCGGGGTCGACGAACTGGAGGGCGGGTTCAACCCGCACACCCTCGCCGACCTGTCGCCGACGAGTTCGGCGCTGGCCAGCCTGATGCTGCCTTCGGTGTTCCGCCCGGCCCCCGACGGCAGCCTGCAGTTGGACAGCACGCTGATGGAATCGGCGGAAGTGGTGCCGGATGCGGAGAAGTTCACCGTCCGGTACCGGATCAAGCGGGAGGCGAACTGGTCCGACGGCGCGCCGATCGCCGCCGAGGACTTCGTCTACCTGTGGGAGCAGCTGCGGTCCCAGCCGGGGGTCGCCGATCCGGCCGGTTACCAGCTCATCGACGACGTGGCTTCGCGGCAGGGCGGCAAGACCGTCGAGGTGACCTTCGCCAAGCCGTACCCCGGCTGGCAGACGCTGTTCAACAACCT
Source organism: Saccharopolyspora soli (assembly GCF_022678645.1). Taxonomy (GTDB): domain Bacteria; phylum Actinomycetota; class Actinomycetes; order Mycobacteriales; family Pseudonocardiaceae; genus Saccharopolyspora; species Saccharopolyspora soli. The sequence goes on from NZ_JALBWV010000010.1 coordinate 45,332, forward strand.
GCTGCCCGCGCACCTGCTGCGGGACGCGCCGCGCGGTTGGGCGACCGTGCTCGACGACGGTTACCCGGCTTCCGGCGGGCCGTTCGCGATCCGGCAGGTCGACCTCGATCGCGGCGAGATCATCCTGGAGCGCAACGACCGGTACTGGGGGCCGCCCGCGCAGTCCGACCGGATCGTGCTGCGCGCGGTCGACAAGGCGCGCCAGGTGGAGGCGCTGCGCAGCGGCGACAGCCACCTGGCGGTGTTCAGCGCGGACCGGAGCACGATGCAGTCGCTGCGCGAACTCGGGGACGCGGTGCAGCTGATCACCGTGCCGCGCCCGGCCACCATGGAGGTGCTGCTGCGGCAGGACAGCCGGGCGTTGGCGGATGTCAAGGTGCGGCAGGCGGTTCTCGCGGCGCTCGACCGACCGGCGTTGATCGAGGCCGGAACCGATGGCGGGCCAGGTGACCAGTTCCAGGCGCACGCCCAGGTGCTCGCGCCGTCCGAGCCCGGCTACACGCCGACGGAACCGGTGCTGCCGAACCGCCCGGATCCCGCGCAGGTCGAGCGGTTGCTCAACGAGGCTGGCTACCACCGCAGCGGCGGGGCGTGGATGCGCGACGGCCGCCCGCTGAACCTGGTCATCGCGGCCCCCTTCGAGCACGAGTCGTACATCCGGATCGCCGAGGCGGCCGCGGGCCAGCTGCGGGAGCAGGGGATTCAGGCGACCGTGGTGACACCGACCGGTGATCAGCTCTTCGGCGAGACGCTGGCCGTCAACCCGCGATCCGGGGATTCCGGCGGGGCGAGTTCGGTGGACATGGCGATCGCGCCGCGCCCGGCGGGCGGCGATCCGGCGGCGATGATGGCTGCTTCGTACGGGTGTCCGGGCGTGGCCGCCGACAGCGAGCAGCCGTTCCCCTACAACGATGCGGGGTTCTGCGACGAACTGTTGCAGCCGACGATCGACGCGGCGTTGACCGGGCAGGTGCCGTTCCAGGAGGCGGCGGGGACCGTCGAGTCGGTGCTGTGGCGGGACGCGATCGCGCTCCCGCTCTACCAGCAGGCGCAGGTCCTCGCGCTGCGTCGAGAGGTCACCGGAGTCGAGCCGGGCAATGGCCTGGCCGGACCGTTCTCAACGGCGGCCCACTGGGTCGGAACACACGCCGATAGCGACGGCTATTAATGCCCGTTGGGCTGCGTCACGGCTGATCGGGTGTCGGCGCGAGATCGTTCGTAGCACACGGCATTCGGACATTCGGAGCAATGGCGCTACCGTGCGCCGTGCGGTGCACGCCGCAGATTAGGCTGGACCGGTGACGCTGACGGCCCCTCCGCGGTTGCTGCTGGTGCACGCGCACCCAGACGACGAAACCCTTTGGACCGGCGGGACGATCGCCCGCTACGCCGCTCGCGGTGTGCAGGTGGTGGTGGTGACCTGCACCCTCGGCGAGGAAGGCGAAGTGATCCCGGAAAGCCTGCGCGGCTTGGCCGCCGACCAGGCCGACCAGCTCGGCGGCTACCGGGTGGGCGAGCTGCGGTCGGCCTGCGCCGCGCTGCGGGTGGCCGATCACCGGTTCCTCGGCGGTGTCGGGCGCTGGCGCGACTCCGGGATGCAATGGGAGCGGCCCGGCCAGGCGGGCGCCCGGCCCGACGCGCATCCGCGCGCCTTCGCCACCGGCGATCTGCAGGAGCAGACCGATGCGCTGGAAGCCGTGTTGCGCGAGGTGAAGCCGCAGGTGGTCGTCAGCTACGCCGCCAATGGCGGCTACGGCCACCCGGACCACATCCGCGCCCACGAGGTCACTGTTGCGGCCGCTGCGAAAGTGCCCGAAGTGCAGCGGGTGTTCTACGCGGTGCCGTCGCGCGACGCGCTCGCGAAGGGGCTGGCCGCGTTGGCGCAGACCGAAGACATGCCGTTCGAGCTGCCCGCGTTGGAGGAGTTGGCCAGCGTCGAGGACGAATCGATCACCACGGTGGTCGAGGTGTCCGAGCACCTGGCGGCCAAGATCAGCGCGCTGCGCGCGCACGGCACCCAGGTGAAGGTGTGGTTGGAGCAGTGGCGCAACGGCGACGGTGTCGCGGCGTACGCGCTGTCCAACGGCGTCGCCCATCCCGTTGTGACGACCGAGCACTACGTGTTGGCGACCGGTGATCCGCAGGGCTGCGAGACGGATCTGTTCGGCGGGCTCGGGGTGAGCGGTACCGAGCCGGTGGACGACCGTTGACCGCACGGGAGCACGTGTTGTTCGGTTTCCTGCTGGTCGATGCGGCGGTCTTGGCCGTGGTCGAGCTGTTGTTCCTGCCGTCCTACTTGGGCGCTGTGCAGTTCCCGATCACCGCGGCGATCGCGGCGGTGACGACGCCGCTGCTGGTTGCCGAGGCCGCGCGGATCTCGCCGCGCCGCCGGGTGGCCGGAGCGCCGCTGGTGGTGTGGTTCGTGACAGTGTTCGTGTTCGGCGTCCTCGGGCCGGGCGGCGACATCGTGTTGCTCGGCAACGATTGGCGCACTTTGCTGCTGATCGGCGGGGGTGCGTTGCCAAGCGCGCTGATGCTCGGAATCGTGATGGGCAAGCACGCCAAGACGTGAGCCGCTGGAGTCAGCGATGGCTGAGGTTTTGACCGACGAGCGGATCGCCGCTGTGCTGCGTCCCTTCGTCCGAGCGACCGCGCCGGTGTTGGATGCCCTGCGCGAGGCCGATCCGCTGCGGCTGCGCGGCCGGGCCGACGATCTCGCTGCGGATGGCGCGCTGCGGAAGGTGTTGCGCCAGCTGGACGCGATGCAGGTGCCGGGCAGCTCCACCTGGGATGCGATGTCGGTCGAGCAGCGCTGTGACTGGTGGGCCACGCGGGTCGGCCGGTTCCTGGCGCTCGTCGCCGGGTTGCCCCGGTTCGGCGGTGTCATCACCTCGCGGCTGCCGATCCGCAATGCGTTGGGCATCACCGGGCAGAGCCTGGTGCTGTGCGCCATCGCCGCCGAGCACGGTGTGACCGACCAGGCCGTCAAGGTGCAGTTGATCGGCGCGGTGCTGCTCGACCGCGAGATCTCGGCGGAGCTGGCCGCTGGGCACGCCGAGGACGACGAGCGGGTCACCGAGCTCACCGAGGACATCGACGCCTCGCGGCGCGAGCACGGGCGACCGACGCCGAAGGCGCTCGCGCGCACGGTGTGGCGAATGGCACGTGCGTTGTGGGAGATCGATGCCGAACTCGACAAGCGCCCGCAGGGCGGCTTCTTCCACGAGTTGCTGGGCAACGTTCCGATCGTCGGCGTCGTGGGCGGCTACTTGGGAGAACGATCAGCGCTGCGCAAGGTCGGGCGGCTTGGCGCGGAGTGGCTGGACCGGAATGGTTTACGGCGTTAACTCAGGCATCGTAGCGTCACCACGCCTCCCGTGCTGTGGGACCAGTTACGTGTCCGGGGTGGGTACGAGAGATACTGTCAGTGTCGCGTCAGGAGATTCCTGTGCGCGAGTAGTACAACGCTTCGAGCAGGAGAGCAACCGTGACCTACGTGATCGCCGAGCCCTGCGTCGACGTGCTCGACAAGGCATGCATCGAGGAATGCCCTGTCGATTGCATCTACGAGGGCGGGCGGATGCTCTACATCCACCCCGATGAGTGTGTCGACTGCGGTGCCTGCGAACCGGTTTGCCCGGTGGAGGCCATCTACTACGAGGATGACGTGCCGGAGGAGTGGGCCGCCTACACCAAGGCGAACGTGGACTTCTTCGACGAACTGGGGTCGCCGGGTGGCGCGGCCAAGGTGGGCAAGATCAACAAGGACGTCGAGCCCGTCACCAGCCTGCCCCCGCAGGGCGAATGAGCTCCACGACCGGCCCGGACACCGCGGTGTCCGGGCCCCGGGGGCCGCACCTGCCGGACTTCCCGTGGGACTCCCTGGCGGGGCAGACCGCCACGGCCAAGTCGCATCCGGACGGCATCGTCGACCTTTCCGTGGGCACTCCGGTCGACCCGGTGCCAGCGAACCTGCGGCGGGCGTTGTCGGCGGTCGCGGATTTGCCCGGTTATCCGGCCACGCACGGCACTCCCGAGCTCCGCGAGGCCGCGGTAGCCGCGTTGCAGCGGCGCTACGGGATCTCCGGGTTGGAGCCGGACGCGGTGCTGCCGACCATCGGCACGAAGGAGTTGGTGGCCTGGCTGCCGACGTTGCTCGGCATCCGTCCCGGCGACGTCGTGGCGATCCCGGAGTTGGCCTACCCGACCTACGAGGTCGGTGCGAAGATCGCCGGGGCCGAGGTGGTCCGGCTCGCGCCCGGTGAACTGCCACCGGCCGGAACCGCCTTGCTGTGGCTGAATTCCCCGTCGAACCCGACAGGTCGGGTGCTGGACGCGCGGCAGTTGGCCGACGCGGTCCGGGCGGCGCGGGAGATCGGCGCGGTGGTGGCTTCCGACGAGTGCTACCTCGCGCTCGGTTGGGACACCGAACCGGTGTCGGTGCTGCACCCCTCGGTGTGCTCGGACTTTCGCGGTGTGCTCGCGGCGCATTCGCTGTCGAAGTCCTCGAACCTGGCGGGGTATCGCGCCGGGTTCATCACCGGTGACCCGGATCTGGTGCGGCGTCTGCTGGAACTGCGCAAGCACGCGGGGATGATCGTCCCGCGTCCGGTGCAGGAGGCGATCACCGCCGCACTCGACGACGACTCGCACGTGAGCGCGCAGCGCGAGCTCTACGCGGCGCGGCGTGCACTCCTGCGGCCCGCGCTGGAGGCGGCAGGCTTCCGCATCGAGCACTCGCAGGCGGGCCTGTACCTGTGGGCGACACGCGGCGACGATGCCTGGCAGACGGTGGATTGGTTGGCGCAGCGCGGAATTCTCGTGGCGCCCGGCACCTTCTACGGCCCGGCGGGCGACCGCCACGTCCGGATCGCCCTGACGGCGACCGATGAACGCATCGCCGCAGCCGCCAAACGCCTGGCGGAGTGACGCCGATCGAACGCCCCGGCCGGACGCGGTCAGATTTCGGCTGCTGTGCTGCGGAGGGCTTCCCAGGTCGGCAGCCATTGGGTGCGGCGCTCGGCTCTGCGGGTCTGCTCGCGCTCGACCAAGCGGCCCGCCACGAACGCGACCGCGGCGTCGACGTCCTCGCCGAAGTCGCGCAGCAGCCTGCGGATGCGCTCCTCCGCGACACAGGCGTCCTGGTGCTCCCCGAGCACATCCTGGAACTGGCGGGCTGCCTTGATCAGCTGCTGCATCGGCTTGCCGAACGCTGGCTGCGCCAGTTCCGCCGTGTAGCGCACCCGCTTGCCCCGGATGCGCAGCGCGTGCAGTTGTTCGTCTTCGGGGTCCTCCGGTAGCTGGGCCACCGCTTTGTCGAGCTTGCGGAACTGGCGGAGCACGAGCTTGCGCAGCTCGCGCTCGCTGTCCACAGCGGACCGCGAGGTGGGCAGTTCGGTGCGCAGCGCATCGGCCAGCGAGCGCAGCAAGGTCAGGTAGCGGTCGCTGTCCAGCGCGGCGAGCAGCTCGACCCTCGCCTGGCGGTACTCGGCCTCCAGACCGGAGATCAACCGGGTGGCCGCGGCGAGTTCGTCAGCGGGCAGGTCGGCGCTCTCCTCGCGGAGGCGGTCCAGCAGCACGTCGAGGTCGCGGACCGGGCCCAGCGCCCGGCCCAACCAGCCGAGTTCCGCGCGCAGCGGCTCCGACCAGTCCCGGTCCAGGAACGGGCGGCCGGACAGCAGCATCGCGCGCATCCGACGCACCGACACCCGCATCTGGTGCAGTTCCTCGGGATCTTCGCCCCGTCGAGTGCCCGGATCGTGTGCGATCAGCGCGCGCAGCCGGGTGTCCAGCCCGGCCCGGATGTGCTCGGCGACGGGTGCGGACCGATCGACCGCCAGCGGTTCGGCGGGTAACTCGACGGCACGGGTGAGGTCTCGTTGCTGCCAGGTGGTGGCCATTGCCAATGATAAAACCGACGAACCCCGGAGCAGCACGTCCATCCAGTGGAAACCGCGACATCAGGCGCGGGCGACTTGCCGAAGCGGCGCTTGGCCGACCTGCGGCTCGGGCGGGCGACGGCCACTCCGCTGGTCGAGAAGCCGCTGAGGTCCCGCTACCCGCATGCCGATCCGCGCGCTCTCCCACCTGCGCAGGCGTCAGTCGTTGGCGTGCAGGGCCGCGTTGAGCTCCACCTTGCCGCCGGTTCGGGCGGTGACCTCGACCGTCCCGGTGGTCGAGTTGCGGCGGAACAACACGCCGTCCGAGCCCGACAGCTCCAGCGCCTTGGTCATGGTGCCGTCCGGCAGCGTCACCTTGGTGCCCGCCGTGACGTACAGGCCCGCCTCCACGACGCAGTCGTCGCCCAGCGAGATGCCCACCCCGCCGTTGGCGCCGATCAGGCAGCGCTCGCCGATGGAGATGACCTCCTTGCCGCCGCCGGAGAGGGTGCCCATGATCGAGGCGCCGCCCCCGACGTCCGAGCCGTCGCCGACGACGACCCCGGCCGAGACGCGGCCCTCCACCATGGACGCGCCCAGCGTGCCCGAGTTGAAGTTGACGAAGCCCTCGTGCATCACGGTCGTGCCGCTGGCCAGGTGCGCGCCCAGCCGGACCCGGTCGGCGTCGCCGATGCGCACGCCGGACGGCACGACGTAGTCGACCATGCGCGGGAACTTGTCGACGCCGTAGACGGTGACCGAGCCGCGCGCCCGCAGCCGCAGCCGGGTCGCCTCGAAACCCTCCACCGGGCACGGGCCGTGGTTGGTCCACACGACGTTGGCCAGCAGGCCGAACAGGCCGTCGAGGTTCTGCCCGTGCGGGCGGACCAACCGGTGCGAGAGCAGGTGCAGGCGCAGGTAGACGTCGTGCGTGTCGACCGGCTCGTCGGAGAGCCGACCGATCTCTGTGCGCACCGCGACGATCTCGACCCCGCGGGCCTCGTCGCGCCCGAGCAGTGCGGCTCCGGCTTCACCGAGGGACTCGGCCGCCTGCTCGGCGGACAGCCGCGTGCTGCCGGAGAGTCCCGGTTCGCCGAGCTTGACGGTGGGGAACCAGGTGTCCAGCACCGTGCCGTCGTCGGTCACGGTGGCCAGGCCCACGCCGTGGGCACCCGTGGTCTGCGGGTCGGGAGACTGTGCACTCATGCCTGAAACCGTAATCGGCGCAGGTGGCAACGGCCCGCACGGGGTGGTGGGTGCTCGCCCCGCTCTGGCATTACATGGTGTCGGGGATCCCGGACCGGGAAGGCTTCTGAGGTTCCGCTACCCGCACCGCCGCGCAACCGAGTTGAAGACAGGCGCTCACCGCAGGTGGCAGCCGGTGGTGATCATCAGCACCGTGTTGGCGGCGGTGCCGAACTGGTAGACCGCGCCGTACTGGTCGTTGCCGGTGATCTCGTGGTCGCCGCTGCGGTTCACGATGATCTCGGGCTCGCCGAAGCCGTACTCGCCGGTGATCTCCTCGACGATCGCCACCGCGCGCGGCCACTGCGCGTCCGGCAGGTTGCCCGGCGCCCGCCACGATTCCAGCACCCAGCTCTCCGCGTCGAAGATGTCCGGGAACTCGGTGCAGCCCGCGCGGCTGACCGGGTCCGACACCGCCCACGACAACGGTCCGACCTCGGCGTCTAGGCGGTCCAGCAGTCGCTGCTGCATCTGTTCGTAGCGCTCGCTGATCTCCTCGATGCTGGGGCGTTTCCGGAGCAGACTGTGCGGGTCTTCCACGATTCCCCCGTCTTCTCGGCGGACCGGCGTGCCATCAGGAGATGATGCCCGAGATGGCGTCGCCGAAACCGCGGCCGTCGTCCTTGATCGCCCGGTCCGGCAATCCGGCGACCACGGTGCTCATGTTGTACTGGCTGGTGCTGTTCGGGGTGAAGTAGCTGCTGTGGCCTTCGACACCCTTGAGCTCGTGGTCGCCGACGGTCGCGTCCTTGGCGGACAGCCCGGTCATCCCGTCGAGGTGGCTCGGGTCGCCGCCGAAGCGGCCCAGGTCGGCCACCCAATCGTTCTTCGCCTCGATCCGGTACGCGTGCCCGTCCGGCAAGTTGAGGTCCTTGACGTTGTCCGTGCCCACCCCCGGTGAGCCGGAGAACACCGCGTCGTCGACGCCGTGGCCCTGCTGCTGCATCGCGTAGCCGGTGATCGTCGAGCCGTAGGAGTGGCCGATCGCGGTCAGATGCGGCTCCTTGTCCCGCGAGGCGTTGATGCCCTCGCAGAACTCGGCGAGCTTGTTGCCGCCTTCCTCAGCGGACTTCGAACCTGCCACCGACCGGTCCGGGTCGGAGACCTCGCTCCACTGCGGAAACTCGGTGCCCACCCAGGTGACTGTGGCGACCTTGCCGCCGTCGCCGTGCCGGTCGCTTTCGAACTGGGCTTGGCGCCGCAGCTGGTCCATCTGCTTGTCCGCGTTCAGCGAGCCGTCGACCGTGGTGTTGAAGCCCGGCGTGTAAACCGAGACGTGATCGGCGGTGTCCACATTGCCCACTGCGACCGCGGCCTTCGCACGTTCCCCGCCGGTGTCGAGCAGCAGCAGTTGGCGGTCGCCGCGCGCCAGCATCTTCTCGACGGCGTCGATGGACTTGAGCTTGGCGTCGACGTTCTCCAGCTCCCCCTTCTCGTCGTCGGAGAGACCGCCCTGCGCCAACTTGGCCCGTTCGGCCCGCAGCGCGGACCGCTCGTCGTCGATGCGGGCCCGGTTGGCCTTGTCCCGGACCGCGGCCGGGATACCGTCCCGGTTGCCGAGCCACGCGGGTGGGTTCTCGGTGTACTCCGCGCGCTTGGCGTCCGACAGCGACTTCCACCACGCGGCGTTCTCCGCCGGACTGCCGTCCTTCGGCGCCTTGGCGGCGGCAGCAACGGTTCGCGCACCGCTCAACGGGCCGGGGGCGATCTCGTCCTGTTCGGCCGCGACGAGGACCTTGGCCAAGTCGCCGTCGATGCGTTCGGCGTCGTCGAGGATCGACTCGATTTCGGCGACCAACTCGTCGCGGATCCGCAACCGCTGCTGCTTCACCTGTTCGACCTCGGCGGCGGGCACGTCCTGCGGCGGGTTGGCATCCCGGACGCCGCCTTCCTCGGTGATCTCGAAACCGCTGGCGTGCGCCTTGTGCTCGGCCGCGTTGAGCCGCTTCCTGATGCGCTCGACCTCTTCGGCGGCCCTGCCCACCGCCTCGCGCACGCTGCTGACCTCGGCGATCAGTGTGCGCATGTGCTTGGCCGATGCGCCGTGCCGGTTCGCCGCGTTCTCCGCCGCCGGTCCGCTCCAGCCAGCGGGCTGCTCGGCGCTGTTGAACTCGTCGCCGATCCCGGTCAACTCGTCCGTGCGTTTGCCTAGCGTGCGGAAGACGTCTTCCAACGTGTCGGGCTTCCAGCGGCGCACGTCGGCGAACGACACCATGAGTTGGCCTTACCTCCACTTTCGCGCTGCGACGCGGCCGGGCTGTGCGCGCGACCGCTACGCCGGTCCGCCCTTCGCGGACTGGAGCAGGTGGCAGCCGGTGCGCAGGCTAAGGATGGTGTTCACCGCCGTGCCGAACTGCAGCGCCGCGCCGAAGCCGTCCCGGATTTCCACCTTGTGGTCGGCGGGCCGGTTCACGACCACTTCCCGTTCGACGAAGCCGTACTCGGAGCTGACCTCGTCAGCGATCCGCTCCGCCTGCGCCCACTGGCTGTCCGGGATGCTGCCTCGGTAGACCCAGCGAGCCAGGCTGTGCTCTTCAGCACCGTCGATCTGGGAGAACTCTTCGCCCTGACACGCTGCCTCGCCGATGTCACCGTCGTTTTCCCACGGTGTGGCGAGGCCGAGTTCGGCCGACAGCCGGTCCCGCAGCTTCTGCTGCATCTCCTCGTACCGGGCAGTGACGTCTTCCATGGACGGTCGCTGCTGCAGGACGCTGCGTGGGTCTTCCATGCTTCCCCCGTCGGATGATTCGGGTCGGCTCGCGCAGCCGCCGATGAGCAGCGCGCAAAGGATCAGCAGGCTGACCCTTCTCATGAGAACAGATCTTTGATCTTGGCCCCGGCCTCCTGGCCGAAGTCCTTGGCTTTGGACACCGCATCTTCGCCAGCGTCATATATCGCGGATCCCGCTTCCTGCGCCTGGTGCGGGACGTAGGAGATAACATCGCCGACGCCGTTGGTCTTGCCCTCCACAGTGTTCTCTGGCATGCCCGCCACGATGGAGGCCATGTTGTGCTGGCTGGTAGTGCCGGGATTCAGATAGTCGCTGTGGCCGGTAACCCCTTCGCCTTCGGCCGATTTCTCGGTGGAGAGGTCATTGAAACCGCCCATGTGGGACGGGTCGCCGCCGAACCTGGCGAAGTCGGCGACCGGGTCGTCCTTGGCCTCCAGCCGGTAGGCGTGGCCGCCCGGGACGTGCAGGTCTTCGATGTCGTTGGTTCCGACGCCCGGTGAACCGAAGATGATCGCGTCATCGACGCCGTGGCCGCCGCCTTGCAGGGCGTACCCGGTCGTCGTCGAACCGTAGGAGTGCCCGATCGCGGTCAGGTGCGGATCGGTGTCCCGGGATTCGTTGATGCCCTTGTAGAAGTCGTTGAGCTTTTCCCCGCCCTCCTGGGCGGAATTGGAGCTGGCCACCGAGTCGCCGAACACATCTAGGTTCTCGGACTCCTGCGGCGCTTCATAGCCGAGCCAGGCCACCGCTGCCACGTCGCCGCTCTTGCCGTTGCGGACTAGCTCGTCCTCTGACTCCTTGACCAGTTCCTGCATCTTCGAGTCGTAGTTGCCGAGGCCGTCCTGAACCGTGGTGGTGTAGCCGGGGGTGAACACCGAGACGTGTTCGGCGGTGTCCACATTGCCCACCGCGACCGCGGCCTTCATTCGTTCACCGCTGCTGTCGAGCACCAGCAGCTGACGCGGGGGGTTCTCCTTGGCGATCGTCTTCTCAACCGCGTCCAGCGACTTGAGCTTGTCGTTGACCTGCTGGAGCTGTTCCTGCTCGTCTTCGCTGACCCCGCCGCGCTCCAGGGTGGCCTTCTGCTCCCGCAGCGCTTTGCGTTCGTCGTCGATGCGGCCGCGGTTGGCCCCGTCGCGGACCTCGGCCGGGATGCCGTCGCGATTGCCCAGCCAGGCGGGCGGATTCTCCCGCAACGCCGCGCGCTGCTCGTCCGACAACGACTTCCACCACTCCGCCGCGGCCTTCGGCGAGTCGTCCTTCGGCTTGCCCGCGGAAGTGACGAGCGCCTGGATGCCCTCGGTGTTCGCGGCGTCGGCCAGCGACCCGCCCTTGCCGGGCTCGATCTTGTTCTGGTCCGCGGCGGCCAGGGCCTTGGCCAGCTCGGCGTCGGTGCGCTCGGCTTCGTCGAGGATCCGCTCGATCGTCTGGACGAGCTTGTCGCGGACCTGGATGCGCTGCTGCCTGACCTGCTCCAGCTGGTCCTGCGGCACATCCTGCGGCGGTTTGACGTCCTTGACGCCGCCCTCTTCGGTGATCTCGAAGCCGTTGGCCCGCGCCTCGTGGTCGGCCTGCTCGATCTGCTGCTTGATCTTGGCGACGTCGTCGGCGGCAGTGCCCACCGCAACCCGCACGGTGGCGACTTCGGCGATCAGCGCGCGCATGTTCTCGACCAGTTCACGGTGCCGCTTGGCCGAAGCGTCGGCGGCCTCGCCGGACCAGCCGCCGGGGTTCTTGGCGCCGTCCAACTCGTCCTGCAGGTCGATCAGGTTGTCGCGGCGCTTGCCCAGTTCGGCGTGGACAGAATCAAGTCCATCCGGCTTCCAGCGGCGCACATCGGCGAACGAGACCATTCGTCTGACTACCTTCCGGTCTGCGCGCCGAGGCGGCCGATGTCCGCCGCGCTGGACTCGTCGGAACGCTGGTACTCGTCGGCGGTCGCGTTCAACGAGTTGCCGTGCTCCACGGCGGCCTGGCTCCACGCCTTGAGCGACTTCTCCCAACTCTGCGCGACCTGCTTCGCCGCGTCCGCGGACTTGCCGCCCGGCATCGCCTCGGCGATGTCGGTGGCCGGTGGTCCCAGCTTCACCTGCCCGGCCTGTTCGCCAGCCGACTTCGCGCTCGCTGCGGCTTTTCTGAGCGAATCCGGATTTGCCGCGTATCCCATTTGCCCCACCTCCAGCCGACGAAGCCTAGCGCGATGATCATGGGTTGGACGTCCGTTGGGAGAAACCGGTTCCCACTCGTTCCGCAGGTGGCTCCGGTGGGCGGCCGGGGTCCGGCCGCCCAGGTAGCCTCCCGAACGTGACTGCGTCGTTGGATCTCACCGCGAACCCCGTCGAACTCACCGCCGCGCTGGTCGACATCCCCAGCGTCTCCGGCGGCGAGAAGGCCATCGCCGACGCCGTGGAGCAGGGGTTGCGCGACCAGGCACCGCACCTCGAAGTGGTGCGCAACGGCGCGGCCGTGCTGGCGCGGACGAACTTCGGGCGCGGCTCGCGGGTGGTGCTGGCCGGGCACCTGGACACCGTGCCGATCAACGACAACCTGCCGCTGCGCCGCACCGGTTCGGGCGTCGAGGAGGTCCTGCACGGCTGCGGGACGGTCGACATGAAGGGCGGCGACGCGGTGATGCTGCACCTCGCCGCGACGCTCACCGAACCGCGCCACGACCTGACGTTCGTGTTCTACGACTGCGAGGAAGTCGAAGCCGAGCGCAACGGCCTCAACCGCATCGAGCGGGAACTGCCGGACTGGCTGGTCGGCGACTTGGCGGTGGTGTGCGAGCCGTCGAACGCGGCCATCGAGGCGGGCTGCCAAGGCACCATGCGGGTGGAGGTGCGCACCACGGGTGTCCGCGCGCACACGGCGCGCGCGTGGATGGGCGTCAACGCGATCCACGCAGCGCAGCCGGTGTTGCAGCGGTTGGTCGACTACGAGCCGCGCAATCCGGTGATCGACGGGTTGCGGTTCCAGGAGGGGTTGCAGGCGGTGCGGATCACCGGCGGTGTCGCGGGGAACGTGGTGCCGGACTCCTGCGTGGTGGCGGTCAACCACCGGTTCGCCCCGGACAAGTCGCTGGCCGCGGCCGAAGCGCACCTCCGCGAGGTCTTCGACGGCTTCGAGGTCACCGTGGTCGACGGTGCCCCGGCGGCCCTGCCCGGCCTCGGTGCCCCGGCGGCGGCGGAACTGGTCGAGGCATCCGGCGCGGAGCCGGTCGCGAAGCTCGGCTGGACGGACGTGGCGCGCTTCGCGGCCCGCGGGCTGCCCGCGGTGAACTTCGGCCCCGGCTCACCGACGCTCGCCCACACGAAGCAGGAGCACGTGGCAACGGCCGAAATCCGCCACTGCGCCGACGTCCTGCACCGCTTCCTCACCTGATCGTTTCGAGGTGAGGGGCACCCTTTACCAAGTAACTTGGTGAAGGGTGCCCCTCACTCGTTCCAACAGGTGGGATCAGGCGATGCCGAGCATCGACTCGTCGCCGCCCTCCGCGCCGCCCGGCCTCCGGCCGTCCGCGGCGGCTTCACGCTGACGCGGCAGCTCCGCCTTCGGCTCCGCCTCGTCGAGCTCCGCGGCCTGCCGCTCCGCCTCGGTGAGCTCCGCGGCTTGCTCCGCCTCGGCGACTTCCGCCGCGCTCGGGGCTTCGCCCTCGCGCGTCGGCGCGCCGCTCCCGCGCTTGGCGGTGTCGACGAACTGGAGCAGTTCGACCGGGAAGGGCAGCACGAGCGTGGAGTTCTTCTCGGCGGCCACCTCGACGACCGTTTCCAGCAGCCGCAGTTGGAGCGCGGCCGGGGTGTCGGCCATGACGTGCGCCGCGTCGGCGAGCTTGCGGGACGCTTGGAACTCGCCGTCCGCGGAGATGACCCGCGAGCGCCGTTCGCGTTCCGCTTCGGCCTGCCGGGCGATCGAGCGCTTCATCGACTCCGGCAGCGAGACGTCCTTGATCTCCACCCGGTCGATGTGCACGCCCCAGCCAAGCGCCGGGCTGTCGATCATCAGCTCCAGGCCCTGGTTGAGCCGTTCGCGGTTGGACAGCAGGTCGTCCAGGTCGCTCTTGCCGATGATGGACCGCAGCGAGGTCTGCGCGACCTGTCCGACGGCGAACAGGTAGTCCTCGACGTTGACGATGGCGCGTGCCGGGTCCTCGACCTTGAAGTACACCACCGCATCCACCCGCACGGTGACGTTGTCGCGGGTGATGCCCTCCTGGGCAGGTACCGGCATGGTGACGATCTGGAGGTTGACCTTCCGCATCCGGTCGACCGCCGGGATGATCATGGTCAGACCCGGTCCGCGGGTGAGTTCCTGCAACCGCCCGAAGCGGAACACCACGCCGCGTTCGTACTGCTTGATGACCTTGACACCGGCAGCTACGAAGAGGACGCCGAGCACGATGATTGCGATCAGCAGGTCGATGAGCATGGCTGGCTCCCCGGGCTCGATTCCGGCCCAGCGACCCGTCCCGACGCCTGCGTAGATCGCCCCAGATCTGCGTGGTGTGCGCGGCCCAGCATCGCTGGCACCACTCGATCTTTTCTTCGTATCGTACGCCGCCGCACGCTCGTGTGAATCCCTCGTGAACAGGCATTTCCCCGCTGCCGCAGCGGGTGGGCGCACGTCGCTGGCGATCGGCGGCTGCGTACTCTCGACCGCATGACAGTCGAAGGCCCGTGGGGCGCACCCAACGGTGCGGAGCGCCCCCAGGAGAAGCAACGCGGACCCGTCGTGCTGCGCCGGTCCCGGTTGACCGAGCCCACCACCACCGACCAGCGGCTGCTGGACTCCCGCGGCCCGTCGGACTGGGTGCACACCGACCCGTGGCGGGTGCTGCGCATCCAGTCCGAGTTCGTGGAGGGGTTCGGCGCGCTGGCCGAGGTGCCGCGCGCGGTGACCGTGTTCGGTTCGGCACGCACCCCGCGCGACCACGAGGAGTACGCCACCGGGGTCAAGCTCGGCGCGGCACTGGCCAGGATCGGCTGCGCGGTGATCACCGGTGGGGGACCGGGGGCGATGGAGGCCGTCAACCGCGGTGCGTCGGAGGCCGGTGGGCTGTCCATCGGGCTCGGCATCGAGCTGCCCTTCGAGCAGGGCCTGAACCCGTGGGTGGACCTCGGCGTCAACTTCCGCTACTTCTTCGTCCGCAAGACGATGTTCATCAAGTACGCGCAGGCGTTCGTCTGCCTGCCCGGCGGCTTCGGCACCATGGACGAGCTGTTCGAGTCGCTGACCCTGGTGCAGACCAAGAAGGTCACCAAGTTCCCGGTGGTGCTGTTCGGCAAGTCGTACTGGCAGGGCCTCTACGACTGGATTCGGGACAGCATGCACGGCTCGGGCAAGATCGGCGCCAAGGATCTCGCGCTGCTGCACCTCACCGATGACATCGACGACGCGGTCAGCATCGTGCAGGAGGCGTACGAGGCTTGGGAGGCCACTCATTGAGCAGCGCTGACTTCGCCCCGGAAGGCAGCACCGGAGAACTGAACACCGCGACGGTCTCCGTATGCGTCTTCTGCGCATCGGGTCCGGTGCCCCAGCACTACTTGGACCTCGCCGCGCAGGTGGGTGCCAAGATCGCCAAGCGCGGTTGGACGCTGGTCTCCGGCGGCGGTCGGGTGTCGATGATGGGCGAGGTCGCGCGGGCGGCACGCGCCGGTGAAGGCCGCACGGTCGGGGTGATCCCGCGTGCTCTGGTGGACCGCGAGGTGGCCGACCACGACTCCGACGAACTGCTGGTCGTCGACACGATGCGGGAGCGCAAGGGGCTGATGGACGCGCATGCCACGGCGTTCCTCACGCTGCCCGGTGGCATCGGCACCTGCGAGGAGTTCTTCGAGATCTGGACCGCCCGCTACATCGGCATGCACCGCAAGCCGGTCGTGCTGCTCGACCCGGACGGGCACTACCGCGTGCTGTTGGACTGGCTGCACGGGTTGGTCGACAGCGGCTTCGCCACCCAGCACTCGCTCGACGTGCTCACCGTGGCCACTGATGTAGACGAGGCGCTGGACGCTTGCGCCCCGTAAGAGCCTGTCTTCGAGCTCGTTTTGCGTGGCGGTGCGGGTGGCGGAACCTCAGAAGCCTTCTCGGTCCGGGATCCCCGACATCATGTATGTCCGATACACCACGTCGTAGCTGTCCTCCCGAGATAGCTCGGGGTGCGGGGTGTCCCCGCACGGCACCGCCTGAGAACCCGCGGCGGTGCGAGTTGCGAGGGTGGGCTAAGCGGCTTCGCCGCTTCAAAACAAGACCGAAGGCAAGCGCCAAGCTGTATGCCGCGGGCTGATCCACATCCCGTTGGGCCCCGTGACGTGCCAGCATCTGCAGATGTGCAGGTACTGCGGTTCCGCGACAAGGACATGCCCCAGGACCGTGCGCTGGTGATGGCGATCGTCAACCGCACCCGCGACTCGTTCTTCGACCACGGGCGCACCTTCGCGGTCGATGCGGCCACCGCAGCCGTGGACCAGGCCGTCGCCGACGGCGCGGACATCGTCGACATCGGCGGCGTTCGCGCGGGTGCGCAAGGCGAAGCGGTGGACGCCACGGAGGAGATCCGCCGGGTGGTGCCGTTCGTCGCCGCCGTCCGGGACCGCCACCCGGACCTGGTGATCAGCGTCGACACCTGGCGGCACGCGGTGGCCTGGCAGGTGTGCGACGCAGGTGCGGACCTGCTCAACGACACCTGGGCGGGTGCCGATCCGAAGCTGGCCGAGGTCGCCGCCGAATTCGGGGTCGGCGTGGTGTGCTCGCACACCGGCGGCCTGCCGCCGCGCACCGACCCGTACCGGGCCCGCTACGCGGACGTGGTCGCCGAGGTGACGGCCGAACTCGTCGAACGGGCCGAGCGGATGGTGCGGCTCGGGGTGCCCGCGCACGGGGTGCTGATCGACCCGACGCACGACTTCGGCAAGAACACCTGGCACGGCCTGGCGCTGCTGCGCCGGGTCGGCGAGTTGGTGGCCACCGGCTGGCCGGTGCTGATGGCACTGTCCAACAAGGACTTCATCGGCGAGACCCTGGGCGTCGGGGTGACCGAGCGCCTGGAGGGCACCCTGGCGGCCACCGCCATCGCGGCCTGGGGCGGCGCCAAGGTGTTCCGGGCCCACCACGTGGCGGAAACCCGCCGGGTGGTGGACATGGTCGCGGCCATCGCGGGCACCCATCCGCCCAGCCAGGTCATCCGTGCCCTGGCCTGACGGTTCACAGGTCGCCGACAGCTCGGTTGAGCAGGTCGGTGAGGGTCGGGATCGGGATGTCCGGGCGGACTTCGCGCAGCAGCGGGACGAGCCGCAGCCACCGGGACTGGACCCGCGGCGCGCTCGGCGGTACGCGGGTCAGTTCCTCGACGAGCTCCTCCAGCCGCCAGTGCGCCTCGTCGCGTGCCATGCTCGCTTCCGGGTGCTGGTCGATCACGTCGACGAGCACCACGAGGTAGGCGCGGAGTTGATCGAGGGCCTCCTGCCGCGGGGCGTAGGTGGTCGCGGCATCGAGTCGTGCGGCACCGGTGGTCGCGTCCTGGGCGCTGTCCTTGGACACGGCAAACGACTCCTGATTGCTTACCCGGTGGTGCGATGGGGGACATCCGGCTTCGCAGTGTGGTCGGATTTGGCCGCTGTCAACGCGCTTTCTGGTTTGCGCCACCCGAACGGCGCAGCTGTCACTCGATGTGATGGACGTCATTCACGTCCGGATCGCGACAGGACTTAGGTCCTCTTGTGCGAGAGCGGTGACAGTGGTCGCAAATGACCGTAGAGTCGCTACTTGTGAAGGCTGATGCGCTCCGCGGCCATCTCGACGCTCTGCTGCTGGCCACGCTAGACGGCAGGGCCTTGCATGGTTACGCGATCATCGAGGCGCTGCAGGAACGCAGCGGTGGCGCCCTCGATCTGCCCACCGGCACGGTGTACCCCGCGTTGCGCAGGCTGGAGCGCGCGGGCTACGTGCAAAGCACTTGGAGCACTGTCGGCGGCCGACAGCGCCGTACCTACCGTCTGACCCAGACCGGCGTGCAAACCTTGCAGGCCGAGCGCCGCGCGTGGCGCGAATTCACCAGCGCCATCGAAGGCGTCCTCGAAGCAGCCCCCGCCAAGACCTGACCGTGGCCGCGGCGGTCCGCGGTCCGTGCCACGATTGATGACCGTGGCTAGTGCGCTCATCTACCTGTTCGTGGTGCTCGCGGTCGCTGCGGTGATCTACCTGCTGGCCTCGCTGGTCTTCGGACGCGGCGAGCAGCTCGCGCCGCTGCCGCCGGGCTCGACGCCGACCCGCCTGCCCCCGGCCGACATCGTGGCCGCCGACGTGCGCGCCCTGCGGTTCCAGCAGGTCCTCCGCGGCTACAAGGCATCGGAGGTGGACTGGGCGTTGGCGCGCCTCGCGGGTGAACTCGACGAGCTGCACGGCCGGATCGCACTCCTGGAGAAGCAGCTCGACGTCGCCGGGCAGCAGTTGCAGGAGGCCCGCGCCGGTTGCCCGGACGAGCCGGAGGACTGACCGGTGCGCCCGGTCGAGCTGCGGTTCAGCGTGCCGGTCGAGGCGGCGCCCGAGGTGGTGTGGGCAGCGGCGACGGACTGGGCGCGGCAGGGCGAGTGGATGTTGGGCACCGACGTGCAGGTGCTCGGCGGCTCCGGTGGGCCGGGCACTCGGCTGATCGCGGTCACCGGGTACCGCGGGGTCGGCGTGGTGGATCGGATGGAGATCGTCGAGTGGCGGCCACCGCAGACCTGCCGGGTGCGCCACCACGGGGAGCTGCTTGTCGGGGATGGCGGGTTCGATGTGGTCCGGTGCGGCAATGCGGCATCGATGTTCGTGTGGTGGGAGCGGTTGGCGCTGCCGACCGGCGGCGCGTTGGTCTGGCCGGTGGTGCGACCCGCCTTCGCCTGGGGAATGCGCCGGTCGTTGAACGCCTTCGCGGCGTTCTGCCGGGACTACGAAAGTGGAGGAAGGCGTGAGTGAATCCGGTGCCGCGGTCCTCGGCGAGGACGGTCGGGCGCGCTGTCCGTGGGGTGCCGGTCCGGCGGACTACACCGAGTACCACGACCGCGAGTGGGGCGTCCCGCTGCACGGCGTGCCGGAGCTGTTCGAGCGGATCACCCTGGAGGCGTTCCAGTCCGGGTTGTCGTGGCTGACGATCCTGCGCAAGCGGGCGGCGTTCCGCCAGGCGTTCGCCGGGTTCGACCCGGAGCGGGTGGCGGCGTTCGGCGAGGCCGACCGGCAGCGGCTGCTCGCCGACGCGGGCATCGTGCGCAACCGGGCGAAGATCGACGCGGCGATCCGCAACGCCGGTGCGGTGCTGGAGCTGGACCGCCCGCTGGACGAGTTGCTCTGGTCGTTCGCCCCGGAAGCCCGCAAGCGGCGCCCGGCCACCCTGGGCGACGTGCCAGCCACCACGCCGGAGTCGGTGGCGATGGCCAAGGACCTCAAGCGGCGCGGGTTCGCCTTCGTCGGCCCCACCACCTGCTACGCCCTGATGCAGGCCACCGGCATGGTCGACGACCACCTCGCGGACTGCTGGCGGGCGAACTGAATACCTGTCTCTGGACTCGTTTCGCGTGGCGGTGCGGGTAGCGGAACCTCAGAGGCCTTCTCGACTCCGGGATCCCCGACATCGTGTATGCCGATACACCACGTCGGGGCTGTCCTCGCGAGGAGAACCCCAGAGGGGTGGGCACCGTGAACCCGCGGCGGTGCAAGTGCCGTAGGTGGGCTAAGCGGCTGCGCCGCTTCAGAAGAAGACCAAGACAGGCGCTAAGCGCCTCGCTCAGCGCTGGTAGGTCGATTTCGCAGGAAATCGCCTCAGCGGCCGATGAAGTTGGGGGTGCGCTTCGCGACGAACGCCGCCACCGCCTCCCGGTGGTCGGCCGTCGAACCGGCCTCGGCCTGCGCGCCCGCCTCGACTGCCAGCGCCTCGGCCAAGCCTTCCGCGGCGGCCGCCAGCATCGTCTCCTTGATCCGGGCGTAGGCGCTGGTCGGCCCGGTCGCCATCCGAGTGGCCAGTTCGGTGGCCGCCGCGACCGCCTCGCCGGTGTCCACGACGCGGTTCACCATGCCGATCCGCAGCGCGTCCTCCGCGGCAACCGGCTCGGCCAGCAGCAGCATCTCCATGGCCCGGCCGTAGCCGATCAGCCGGGGCAGCGTCCAGGACGCCCCGGAATCGGCGGACAGGCCGACGTTGGCGAAGGCCATCAGGAACTTCGCGTTCGTCGCCGCCACCCGCAGATCGCACGCGTAGGCCAGCGACGCGCCCGCCCCGGCCGCGGTGCCGTTGATCGCGGCGATCACCGGCTTCGGCATGCTCGTCACCGCCCGGATGATCGGGTTGTAGTGCTCCTCCACGGTCTTCAGCGGCGCCGGGTCCCCGGCGTCGAGCAGCGCGATGTGCTCCTTGAGGTCCTGACCGGCGCAGAACGCCTTGCCCGCGCCGGTGATCACCAGCGCGCGCACCGAGTCGTCGGCGGCGGCGTCCCGCAGCGCGGCGATCAGGGCCTGCTTGAGTTGGACGTCGAGCGAGTTGAACGCCTCCGGGCGGTTCAACGTGAGCAGGCGCACACCGGCGGTGTCCTGGGTCAGCAGTACGTCGGTCACTTCACGCTCCTTGCCTCGAGTCCGTTGTGGCGGGTCGCCGGGCCACCGGCTGACGGCTCCACTGTGGACGCCGCGGATCACGCGAAGTCCCGAGTAGACAGTGTTGCGGCTGGTCGCCCAGGCAATCATCAGGAGCGGCCGGAACCCGGTGCCAGCCGTCGGTGGCCCGGCGGCCCCGGTCGGCCACCGGGCGCCCGGCGGTTGCACCGGAAGGCACCGAAATAGCCCGCACGAGCGGTGAGTCTGCCAGCCACCGCGGGCATTCGACCAGCGCACGGGCGACACGAGTTGATCGGTTCGGTTTCGTCCCCGCCTCGGCATGGGGGAGAATGGGGGTGGACCCGAGCTGGTTGTGGCGACCGGCGGGGGAAGAGTTCACGGAGGGAGCACGCTATGGCGGCCATGAAGCCCCGGACCGGTGACGGTCCCCTCGAAGTGACTAAGGAGGGACGCGGCATCGTGATGCGCGTTCCGCTTGAGGGTGGTGGGCGGCTCGTCGTCGAAATGTCGGTCGAGGAGGCCAAGAACCTGGGCGACGCCCTGGAGTCGGCCACCGGCTGAGGCCGCCAGCTGGCGATCGAGGGGAGCGCGGGCGGTCGGGTGGCGATCGATTGGCCGCCTGCTGCCCCCTCCGCCGAGGCGACAACTCAATCAAGTCGACGGCGAACCTGCTTCGCCGCGGCCGGGCCCCGGTGTAGAGGGCGACGCCGGGGTCGTCGTCGACAGCAGGCAAGTCCTTGGCCCACCAACGTGATCACCCGAGGCCGTCCAGCGCGAGACACCGCCCTGGCGCTGCGATCGGGTGCACATCGTGACCGGGCCGGTGAGGACAGTAGTTTCGAGTGCGCGCGGCGAACCCGTGCAGGAAGGTCTTTTCGTGTCCGGTGCCTCAGTGTTCCGTTCCGCCCAGCCGTCCCGCGACGCGGACCCGGCACTGCCCGTGATTCCGACGTCACTGGTCGAAGTGGACGTCGTGCGGCAGTGGCGGGACGGCGTGCCCGGCGCGGTCGCGGTCTTCGAAGGTGAGTCAGGACCGGACCTGGCAGCCGCGGCCGAACCGTTCGATGTGGACATCGCGGTGCTGCAGGCCGTCGGCGCGACGGCCAGCGCCGGTGACGTGCGCGCCGTGCCGTTGCCCGCCGGGCACGTCGGCTGGGTCGTGGGCGTCGGAGCGGGCGAGCCCGCGAAGTGGCGCAGCGCCGGGGCGGCGCTGGCGCGCGCGTTGCGCGAGCGGCTCGGTGAGGCGGCGGAGTCGGCTGATGAGACCGGCGATCTCGGGGACGCTTCCGACGCGGACTACCTCCAGATCCGCCTGCCCGACGGCGTCGACGGCGAGACGGTGTCGGCGCTGACGCTGGGGCTGGCGCTGGGCGGGTACCGGTTCCGGGTCACCGCCAAACCAGCTCCGCCGCGGCTGCGGAAGGTCCTGCTGGTGTTGCCGGAGAGTGCCGACTCGGCGGCGCTGGGTGAGCAGGTCCGCCGCGCCCGGGAGCTGGCGGCCACCACCGCGCTGGCCCGCGATCTCGCCAACGCGCCCTCGAACATCAAGGACCCGGCCTGGTTGACCGGGATCGCCGCCGAGTTGGCCGCCGACGTCGCGAACCTGGGTGCGGCGGTGCGGGACGAGAAGTGGCTCGCCGACAACGGTTTCGGCGGAGTCCTCGCGGTCGGTGGCGGCTCGTCCCGGCCGCCCCGGCTGTTGGAGCTGACCTACCGGCCGAAGGACGCCGCTGGCCCGCACCTGGTGCTGGTGGGCAAGGGCATCACCTTCGACACCGGTGGGATCTCGCTCAAACCCGCCGAGGGCATGCACCTGATGCGCACCGACATGTCCGGTGGCGCGGCGGTGATCAGCGCGCTGCTGACCATCGCACGGCTGGAACTGCCGATCCGGGTGACCGGTCTGGTGCCGTCGGCGGAGAACCACGTGTCCGGCAGCGCATACCGGCCCGGTGATGTCGTCCGGCACTACGGCGGCACCACCACGGAGGTCGGCAACACCGACGCGGAAGGCCGGATGGTGCTCGCCGACGCGCTCGCGTACGCGGTGGATCGGCTCGAACCCGATCTGCTGGTGGACGTCGCGACGTTGACCGGAGCGATGAAGGTCGCGCTCGGCCTGCGCACGGGTGGGCTGTTCGCCACCGATCCCGAACTGGCCGACCAGATCCGCGCGGCCGGGGAGCGGGTCGGCGAGGCGTGGTGGCGGATGCCGCTGCTGGAGGACCACGCCGAGGACGTGCAGGGCCAGCTCGCCGACGTCAAGCAAACCCCGCCGGGGCCGGGCGGCATCACCGCCGCGCTGTTCCTGCGCGAGTTCACCGGCGGCCTGCCGTGGGCGCACCTGGACATCGCGGGTCCGGCCCGAGCCGAGAAGGACTACGCCGAGGTGGTGACCGGCGGAACCGGTTTCGCGGCCCGCAGCCTCGTCGAACTCGCCGCGACCCTGGCGAAGTGACCGCTGCCGTGTCGTGAGTGGTGATGGTCGCTCTGGCGACCATTGCCGCTCACGACCCTCAGGGCGAGCCTCAATCCTCGCCTTCTTGGCCAGAACTGTTCGATTCGGCTCTGCAGGTCGGAAAGGCGGTCAGCGTTCGGCTGTGCGGTGGGCGAGGGTGAAGGCGCGGAAGGTGCGGACCGCTGGGGGCAGCGTTCGCCCGGCTGGCCAGGCCAGGCCGATCGTGCGGTGCGCGGGTGGGTCCAGCGGCACCTCGACGGTGCCCGGTGCCGGGCCGTTGTCGCCAGGCGGGAGCAGCGCCACGCCGAGCCCGGCAGCCACCAGCCCGCGGACCGTGTCGACCTCCTCGCTCTCGAAGGCCAACCGGGGTTCGAACCCGGCTCGCTCGGCCAGCCCCATGAAGATCTGGTGCAGCCCGTACCCGCGACGGGTCGCGACGAAGTCGTCCCCGGCGAGCTCGGCGAGCCGCAGCTTGCGCCGCCGGGCCAGTCGATGCCGCGCGAACAGCACCGCGACCAGCGGTTCCTGCCGGATCGCGGCGGTCTCCCAGCGCGGGTCGTGGTCCGGCAGCGGCGCGATCAGGCAGAGGTCGATCTCGCCAGCCCACGCCCGCGCGAGCATGGCGTCCCGCGGGCCCTGCACGAGCCCGAACCGCACGTGCGGGTGCTCATCGCGGAATCCGCGCAGCAGCGGCGGCACCAGCGTGCTGCCCATCGTGTGCTGGAACCCGAAGGTCACCTGTCCCCGGTCGGGATCGATCTCCTCGATCACGGCGCGACAACCCGCCTCCAGGCCGCGCATCGCGTCCTCAGCCGCCGCCGCGAGCAAGGCACCGGCTCGGGAGAGGTGGATGCCGCGTCCCTGCCGCACGATCACCGGCGTGCCGAGCCGCTCACCCAGCTTCGCCAGCGTCCGGCTGACCGTCGGTTGCGGGACGCCCAGGGTTTCCGCTGCCCGTGTGAGATGACCCTCGGCGGCGACCGCGCGCAACAGCGCGAGCGTCGGGGCCAGATGGGCCGCGAGCTGGGGCGCATCGTCCGGTGCGGCTGATTGATCCACCATCGCATCAATGATGCGACAAAGCTGAATTGGACGCATTAATTAGATCTGCTTACTTTCGAATTCGTGTCCCCAGCCGACCCGGTCCGAATCCGCAAGATCCGCCTCGCACTGCTGCTCGGTGCGCTGGCGCTGTTCGCATTGCTCTACGCGCCGCAGCCGGTGTTGCCGCAGCTGGCCGGGGTCTTCGCGTTGAATCCGGGCACCGCGGCCTTGCTGATCTCGGCCAGCACGCTCGGCCTCGCGGTCGCAGCCATCCCGCTCGGCGCGCTGTCCGAGGCGGTCGGCCGCCGCCGCACCATGATCGTGGCGCTGCTGGTCGCGGAGGTCCTGGGCCTGCTGCTGCCGTGGGTGCCGTTCTTCCCGGTGCTGGTGGCCATTCGCCTGGTGCAGGGCGCGGCGATCGCGGGTCTGGCGGCGGTCGCGACGGCGTACCTGGCCGACGAGACCGGCGGCGAACGACTGGGCACCACGATGGGTCTTTACGTCGCTGGAACCACGATCGGCGGGATGTCGGGCAGGCTGCTCGGCGGGGTGGTGGGTGACTTCGCCGGTTGGCAGGGCGGTGTGCTCACGGTGGCCCTGCTCGCGGCGGTGTGCACGGTGCTGTTCATCGCGCTGCTCCCCGCCGAACGCCACCACAGCCGCCAACCGCTGCGCTGGCGCCCGCTGTTCGGCGGCTTGCGCGTCGCGCTCCGCGATCCGGTCCTCTACGCACCGTTCATGGTCGCTGCGCTCGGCATGGGGGCTTTCGTCACCGTCTACAACGTGCTCGGCTTCCGAATCACCGCTCCGCCACTGCTGGTGCCGCCCGCGCTCGCCGCGCTCGCGTTCCTCGCGTACGCCGCTGGGACGGTGACTTCCACGGTCGCCGGACGCGCTGCTGATCGCTGGGGTCGCACTCGGGTGCTGTTCACCGGACTGGCGGTGACGGCGTTGGGACTGCTGCTGATGCTCGCCGACGACCTGTTGCTGATCGTGGTGGGTCTGGTGGTGTTCACCGGCGGATTCTTCGCGGCGCACTCGGTGGCCAGCGGTTGGGTCGGCGCGCGGGCACCGGCATCAGCCCGCGGCCAGGCATCGGCCCTGTACCAGTTGGCCTATTACGGCGGCAGCAGCGTGGGAGGAGTGCTGGGCGGCACTGCCTACGGAGCGTGGGGCTGGCCCGGTATGACGACCCTGCTGTGCTGCTGGCTGGCGGCTGCTGCGATCGCGGTGCTGGTCGCCCACCGAACCCCAGAGCGCCGCCCTGCACTCGTGAGCGCCTAACCGGGCTCCACCCGGTTACGCACTCACGCCCCCGTTCAGGTGAGGAGTGAGGGGCACCTGTGACCAAGTAAGTTGGTCACGGGTGCCCCTCGCTCCGTTCCAGTCACTTCGTGGTGCCGCGGCGTGCGGTTCGATCCGGCGCGACTGTGCGTTCAGGTGGCGTCGGAGTCGTAGGGGGGACGCTCGCCCGGCGCTAGGGGGCGCTGCTGGGGGCGGGGTGGGTCCGCCGGGTTCGGCGGCTGGTGGCCGTTGCCGTTGGTAATGCCGTCGAGCGGGTTCTCGCCGTCGAAGAGGTGCTTGGTCACTGCGGTGCGCGGGTTGAAGTTGCGGATGCCGCGCAGATCTTCCAGCGGCTTGCGCAGTTCGTCGAACTCCGGACCGAGCTCGGAACGGATCTGCTCGCGGGCGCCGGTCGCGTACTCCTTGACCTGGCGGATGGTCCGCCCCAGCCACGCCGCGCCCTGCGGCAGCCGGTCCGGGCCGAGCACGAACAGGCCGACCACGATGAGAACCAGGAGCTCGGGCCAGCCGATGCTATCGAACACCTCTCGACTACCTCCGGGTCCTCGCGCTCGCGGACCGGCACCGCACGAGCTGCCAACGCCCCCCAGAGTACCGACCGGGGGATACCAGCAGGAGGGGGAAGCTGCCCGGCACCCGGCTTTCATGAAGAGTTAGCAGGTCGTTCCGCTCGGCGCGTCTTCGAACCCGGTCTGCTTCGCGGTACGGGAAGCGGCAGCTCAGTGCCTGTTCTCGAACCCGTTCTTGGTCGACGTCGCGAGCGGTTCCTCGTCCTCGTCGGCTCGGCGGAAGCTCCCGCGAGGTCGACGTCGCCTGCGCCATCGGTCACTTCAGGGTCACGTCGAGCACCAGTTCGCGGCCCTGCCGGACCACGGTGACCGGAACCCGTTCGCCGACCTGGTGCCGGTCGACGGCCACGACCAGCTCGTCGGCGCTGCCGACCTTGCGGTCGCCCACCCGGATGATCACGTCGCCCTCGGCGATGCCGCTCGCCGCCGCGGCGCTGCCGTCCTGCACGTTCTGCACCTGGGCGCCATCGGCCAACCCGTCGCTGACCGACTTGGTGTTCACGCCGAGGTCGGCGTGCAGGACGTTTCCGGTGCGGATCAGCTCTTGGGCGATGCGCCGGGCGTCGTCGATCGGAATCGCGAAGCCCAGCCCGATCGACCCGCCTTCGCCACCGCTGCCGAGGGTGCGGATCGCACTGTTGATGCCGACCACCGCGCCGTTGCCGTCGACCAGCGCGCCCCCGGAGTTGCCCGGGTTGATCGCGGCGTCGGTCTGGATCGCGTCGATGACCGCGTTGGTGTCGGTGCCCTCGCCAGCCAGCCGCAGCGGCCGGTGCACCGAGCTGACGATGCCGGTGGTCACGGTGCCAGCCAGTCCCAGCGGCGAGCCGATCGCGATCACGTCGTCGCCCACCGCCAGGCTGTCGGAGTCGCCGAGCTGGGCGACCGTCGGGTTGGCCACCTCGACCTTGAGCACCGCCAGGTCGGTCTTGACGTCCCGGCCGACGATCCGCGCCGGGGCCCTGGTGCCGTCGTGGAAAACCGTGGAGACCTGCGCGTTCGGGGTGTCCGCGGCCATCGAGACGACGTGGTTGTTGGTGACGACATAGCCGTTGCCGTCGATGACCACCCCGGAGCCGCTGCCGCCCTGGGAACCGACGCGCACCTCGACCGACACCACGGCGGGCACCACCCGCTGCGCGACAGCGGCGACGGTGCCCTTCGGCCGGTCGGCGCCCTGTTCCACCTCGGCGAGGGTGACGTCCGGATTGGTGAGCGGGTTGCCCTCCTCGGCGGTGATCCGGCCGACGAACCCACCGGCCACCCCGACCAGCAGGGCGAGCACACCGAGAATCACGAGCGCGCGCGGATGCACCCGGCGGCCGAACAGCACCTCGCGCGCGCTCAGCAGCGGGCCGGGTTCGGAACGGTCGGGTTTTTCCTGCGGGTCCTCGGCGAGCGCCGGTGGTCCGATCACCGCGCCCGCGGCCGGGTCGCGCCACGCATCGCGTTCACCGGAGTTCCACAACGCTGGTTGCTCGGTCGGCTCCGGTGTCATCGGCTGCTCGCCGGGGGCGCGTTGCAGCCGCTCGTTGCTCTGCGGAGGTCGGCTGAACGCTTGGGCCAGGGCTTCCGCCGGGGGCGGGGCGTGCTCGATGCCGCGGATCGGCAGGTCGCGCCGGTTCGGGTCGAAGCTTCCGGTCACACCTCGCGGACGGCCGAACATCGAGGTCTGCACCGGGTCGACCGGGGGACGCCGCAGCGGGCGCGGCGGGAGGCGGTGCGATCCGGCACCGGCCGTCGCGCTGCTGCTGTCCACCTCCCGGCCAGGTGTGAACTGCCCGGCAGGCACTCCGGGGGTGGACCTGGCAGCGCCCTGCCACGGATGCACGGGTTGGGCGGGCCGCCCGTTTGGCTCTTGGTGGCCCGCCTCGGGCTGATCCGGACGCCCACGATCGGCGTCGGAGCCCTGCGCGGGCCTTCCTGGCTGGTCGCTCATCGCTCCCCGGACATGCGGTCGGGACTCGTCCGTTCGAGTGGATCACACGGGCGGCACGCCCGCGTCACCGGCATGTGTGGACCCACCACCGGCGTGCTCATTTTGCCGGGTCACAGGTGAAGTTGGTGTGGGAGCGGCCGAAATGCTCGCGGGGAAAGATCGCTTGCGAATCAGTTCCGTGGCGGGGCACTCGCTGATGTGGTGGGAGCCGGTTCGGCAGCAGAGGGCGGCGCGACCGCAGCGACGTGCGGCGGCGGTGGCGCCTGGCTGGTGGGGGGCTCGGTGGGCAGCGCGTCGCGCGTCGCGGCGGGCACGACACCGTTGGTGAACGCTCCGCCGGGCAACGGCACGCCCGTCACCGGCTCGCCGTCGTCGTCGGTCGGCAGGTTCATGAACGCCAGGGCGCCCAGCACCAGGCCGGAGAACACCACTCCGGCGCCCTGCCGGGTGCGCCGTCCGACGCGGCGCGTCGGGCCCGCATCGTCGGTGTCACTGGCAAAAGGGGAGACGCTGCCCAGGGGTTGCTGACCGCCGCCCAGCGGTGTGCTGGAGCCCAGCACCGCGCCGGTGCCGAATCGTTTGGCGCGGTCAGGTCGGGACAGCGCGACCAGTTGGCCGTCCTCGGTCAACGCCAGACCGTCCGGCTGGTTCGGGAGTTCGGCTTGCGTCGGGATGGCCTGCAGGGCTTGCAGCAGGGTCGGCGAGATCGACGGCGTCTGGGCCGCTTTCACCGCGGCGCGGGCCTGCCGCTGAGCGGCAGCGTCCGCGGTGCACGCGGGGCAGCCGGCCAGGTGGGCGACGGCGCGATCATGGGCGGCCGGGCTTAGCTCGCCGTCCACCAACGCGACGATCGCGTCCAGCGCGAGGTGCTGTTCCGACAGCCCCCACCCGCGCAAAACCGTCATTCCTCAAACCTCCCGGGCATGCTCGCGGCGAGCTTCCAAGGTGGCCTTCAACATCTGCCGCCCGCGATGGATCCTGCTGCGCACAGTACCCAGCTTTACGCCCAAGGTGGCGCCGATCTCCTCGTAGGAGAGCCCTTCGACGTCGCAGAGCACCACCGCTGCGCGGAACTCCGGCGGCAGTTCGTCCAGCGCCGCCTGCAGGTCGGGATCGAGGTGGGTGTCGTGGAAGACCTGCTCCGGGCTCGGGCCGCCGCCGGGCAACCGGTCGGTGTCCTCGGGCAACCCCTCCATCCGCAAGCGGGACCTGCGGCGGGCCATGTCCAGGAACAGGTTCGTGGTGATCCGGTGCAGCCACCCCTCGAACGTGCCCGGCTTGTACGAGGCCAGCGACCGGAACACCCGGATGAAGGTCTCCTGGGTGAGGTCTTCGGCATCGTGCTGGTTGCCGGTCAGGCGGTACGCCAGCCGGTACACCCGGTCGGCGTGCTGCCGAACCACCTCGTCCCACGATGGCGGGGTCCAAGCGACCTCTTCCGCGGCGGGCGAGACGGTGTTCTGCGGGGCACTGGGGGCCACACTCATCGGCTGTGTTGCCATCGGGCGAAAAGCCACCTCCTGTGGGTTGCATCTCCAAGAACGAATCCGCCGGGGCGGTTGTTCCCCGGCGCTGTCGTCCTGGAGACGCGGATGAGGGCCGGTTATGACGTACCACCTTCGTATGCCCTGGTGAGGTAGTGATTAAAGACGGCTGAGAACAGGCTGAGAACCTGACGTGAGCTGTCTCGCACTGCCGGGCGGCTGGAAACGGCCCACTAACGATGTCGGCCGCACGGGTCACCAGCGCGCGCGACGCCGATAACCTTTCGCGTTGTGATACCCGAGACGCCGGTGGGTGCCGGGCCCGTGGGCCGGGAGCAGGCGCGATCCCGCTTGTCCGGCGACGGTCCGACGGACGCGTCGGTCGGGGCGTCGCCGCTGCACGTGCTGCGGTTCCTGGCGGCGGCGTTGCGGGCCAAGGCCGTCGTCGAGGTCGGCACCGGCTCGGGCGAGAGCGCCCTGTGGCTGCTCCAGGGCATGGTGCCGGACGGCGTGCTGACCTCGGTCGATGCCGATCCGGCCGGGCAGCGGATGGCCCGCGCGAGGCTGCGGGAGGCGGGTGTGCCGACCGGCCGGACGCGGCTGATCGCAGGGCGGGCGGTCGAGCTGCTGCCCCGGCTGACCGAGGGCGGCTACGACCTGGTGTCGGTCGGTATCGCGACCACCGAGTACCCGAAGTACCTGGAGCTCGGCGTCCGCCTGCTGCGGCCCGGCGGCGTGATCGTGTTCGCCGGAGTCCAGCTCGCCAGCCCGGACACCCGCAGCGCGCTGGCCTTGGCGCTGCGCGACCTGATCCGCGCGATCCAAGAGGACGAGAACCTGGTCCCGGTCACCCTCCCGACCGGTCCCGGCCTACTCGCAGTCGCCAAGCGCGCTTAGAGCCTGTCTTCGCACTCGTTTCGCGCGGCCTCCAAAACAAGATCAAAGACAGGCAAAAGCGAGCTGTTGCTGGGCGGGACCCGTCAGGCGGGTGAGACGGACAGCAGCTTGCCTGCGAGGCCGCGGGCTCGGGTCGACAGGCGCTTGGCGATGTCGTTGAGCACCACGGCGGCTGGCGAATCGGGTGCTTCCAGCACCAGCGGGGTGCCGTTGTCCCCCGCTTCGCGCAGCCTCGGGTCCAGCGGGACCTGCCCGAGCAGCGGCACCTCCGAGCCGATGGCGCGGCTCAGCGACTCGGCCACGAGTTGGCCGCCGCCGGAGCCGAAGACCTCCATCCGCTGACCGTCCGGCAGCTCCATCCAGGACATGTTCTCCACCACGCCCGCCAACCGCTGGCGGGTCTGAATGGCGATCGCCCCGGCCCGCTCCGCGACCTCGGCGGCCGCCTGCTGCGGGGTGGTGACCACCAGGAGTTCCGCGTTCGGGATGAGCTGGGCGGTGGACAGCGCCACATCGCCGGTGCCGGGCGGCAGGTCGAGCAGCAGGACGTCCAGGTCGCCCCAGAAGACGTCGGCGAGGAACTGCTGCAGCGCGCGGTGCAGCATCGGGCCGCGCCAGACCACCGGGGTGTTGCCGGGCGTGAACATGCCGATGGAGATGACCTTCACGCCGTGCGCCTGCGGCGGCATGATCATCTTCTCCACCTGGGTGGGTTTGCCGTCCGCGCCCAGCATTCGCGGCACCGAGTGGCCGTAGATGTCGGCGTCCACCACGCCCACCGACAGGCCGCGCTTGGCCATCGCGGCTGCCAGGTTGACGGTGACGCTGGACTTGCCGACCCCGCCCTTGCCGGAAGCCACGCAGTACACCCGCGTCATCGAGCCGGGTTCGGCGAACGGGATGCGGGGTTCCTCGGCGCTGCCGCGCAGCATCTTGCGCAGCTCGGTGCGCTGTTCGTCGCTCATCACGTCGAGTTCGACCTGGACCGAAGCGACGCCCTCGACGGCGGACACGGCCTTGGTGACCCGCTGCGTGATCGTTTCCCGCATCGGGCAGCCCTGGACCGTCAGGTACACCTCGACGGCGACCGCGCCGTCCGAGCCGATGGACACGCTCTTGACCATGCCCAGGTCGGTGATCGGTCTGCGGATCTCCGGGTCCTCGACCTGGCTGAGGGCCTTCCGAACGGCATCCTCGGTGGGCGTGGACTGCGTAGTGGTCACGGTTACCTCGGCAAGCTGTCGCGAACGTGGTCGGTGGTCGCTTCGGACGAACCGGTGCCGGTCGGCCGCTCCCGAAGACTCTCACACCGCGCTGTGGTCAATTCCATGCTACGGACCGGCAGTCCGCCGGGAACAGGGCTGCTCAGCAGTTGGATCGCGCTGACCGGCATGCCGCGGTGGGAAGAATGCGATGTTTGTTCCGGGGGCGCTGCGCAGTCAGGCGAACGCGTTCCGTAATATCAATCTTCGTGGCCGAAACGGCTCTTGATCGATTACCGACTAGAAGTGAATTGTTGGCGTACCGCAGTTTCCTCCGCGCGCACGCCAGGGTCACGCGCTGCCTGGAAGGCGACCTCATCGCCGAGCAGCGGCTCACCTTAGCCGCCTACGACGTCCTCGAAGCGCTGGCAGAGGCCCCAGAACACCGGTTGCGGATGACGGAGCTCGCCGATGTCGTGCTGCTGTCCCGCTCCGGGGTGACCAGGCTGGTCGACCGCCTCGAACGGCTCGGGCTGGTGCGCCGGGTCCGGGTGGATTCCGACGGGCGTGGCGTGCAGGCCGTGATCACCGAACGTGGCGAAGGCAGGTTGCGGCTGGCCGCATCGACGCACCGCAGCGGCGTCGCGCGCTACTTCCTGTCGGCGACGAACGGTGAGTTGGAGGCGCTGATGCGCACCTGCGAGCGGCTCGCTGACGGGGGTGTGCCGTCACCGCCGGGCCATCGTGCGCAAGCATGAGGACGTGTCCGATGCGATGTCCCCGGCTGCCGAGCAGCTGATCCGCGCGGTCGGCCTGGTCCGGTTCGTGGCGGGTCGGCTGCTGCTGGTGCGCGCCGACTACCAGACCGCCTTCTACCTGCCCGGCGGCAAGATCGATCCAGGTGAGACCGAGGTCCAAGCGCTGCACCGGGAGGTGCGCGAGGAACTCGGGGTCGGTCTCGTCGGGGCCGATTTCCTCGGCCGGTACCTCACCGACGCGGTCGGTCAGGGCGACGGCGTCCAGGTCGAGCTCGCCTGCTACACGGGCGAACTCGACGGTGCGCCGCAGCCAGCGGCGGAGATCGCCGAGCTCGCCTGGCTGACCCGAGCCGAATACGTGGCGCATCCGGTGACCGCCCCGGCCATCGTCGCCCTCTTCGCCGACCTCGATCCGATGTAACCCGACGACTCGCGCCACCGATTCGGAGCTCCGAATTTCCCTGAATTCGGGAACTTCCGGCATGCGCGGGGCCGATCGTCAGTCGTCGTCGGGGTCTCGGGTGGCGGAGCGGGCTCTGCGCTTCTCGGCCGGACTTCGCAGGCCGGGGAGTTCTTCGCGGAGCCGGTCGAGTTCGCCGCGCAGGTAGTCGCGGGTGGCGACCTCGCCGATCGCCAGCCGCAGCGCGGCGAGTTCGCGGGCGAGGTAGTCGGTGTCGGCCTTGGTCTGCGCCGCTCGCGCCCGGTCCTCCTCCAGCGCGACCCGGTCCCGGTCGTCCTGCCGGTTCTGCGCCAGCAGGATCAGCGGCGCGGCGTACGACGCCTGGGTGGAGAAGGCCAGGTTGAGCAGGATGAACGGGTAGGGGTCCCAGCGCAGGCCGACCGCGAACAGGTTGACCGCGATCCAGCTGATCACGAGCACCGTCATCCAGAACAGGAACTTGCCGGTGCCCAGGAACCGGGCGATCCGCTCCGATATCTGCCCGAACAGCTCGGGGTCGAAGGAGACGGTGAGCCGGTGCGGTGGCCGGGGCTGGTCGAGTCGGCGGTGGGTCAGCAACTCGGGCATCAGCGCGCCTCCTGGTTGGTCGAACCGGTCTCCGGTTCGGGAAGTCCGCTCTCCCGCCAGTTCTCCGGCAGCAGGTGGTCCAGCACGTCGTCCACGGTGACCGCGCCGATGAGGTGCTCCTCGTCGTCCAGCACCGGCCCGCACACCAGGTTGTACGCGGCGAAGTAGCGGGTGACGTCGGCCAGCGACGCCCCAGCGGGCAGGCTGGCCAGGTCGGTGTCCAGCGCACCGGCGACCAAAGTGGACGGTGGTTCGCGCAGCAGCCGCTGGATGTGCACGCAGCCCAGGTAGCGGCCGGTCGGGGTGGCCGACGGCGGGCGGCAGACGAACACCAGGCTGGCCAGCGCCACCGGCAGGTCTGCGTTGCGGACCATCGCCAGCGCCTCGGCGATCGTCGCGTCCGGACCGACGACGATCGGTTCCGAGGTCATCAACCCGCCTGCGGTGTCGGACGAGTACGCCAGCAGTCGCTTGACCGGCGCCGACTCCTCCGGCTCCATCAACCCGAGCAACCGCTCCTTGTCCACTTCGGACAGTTCGGCGAGCAGGTCGGCGGCGTCGTCCGGGTTCATCGCTTCCAGCACGTCCGCCGCGCGCTCGTCGTCGAGGTGCGAGAGCAGGTCCTTCTGGTCGTCTTCGGGCAGCTCCTCGACGACATCAGCCAGCCGCTCGTCGTCCAGCGCCTCGGCGACCTCGTAGCGGCGTTTGGTCGGCAGTTCGTGCAGGGTGCTAGCGACGTCCACGGCGCGCATCGTGTCGAACATGGCCAGCAGTTGCTGCACGCCCTGCGGCTGACCGGTCAGCTCCGCGACCGCGAGCCCGGTGACCTGGTCCCAGTCCAGCACCTGGGTCGGACCGCGGCGGCCGAGCCGTCCGGTGCGTTCGCGGACCGCGAGCTTGGTCAGCTGCCAGTCGCGGGTGCGGGTCTGCTCCAGCGCGACGTCCACCAGCACGGCGGGCGCTCCGGACGAGTCGATGGTGACCCGGGCGTCCAGGAGTTGGCCGAGCACCAGCAGTTCGTTGGGGCGTTGGTGGAAATGCCGCAGGTTCACCGAGCCGGTCGCCAGCGTCACCGCGCTCGGCTCGACGCGGGTCACCCGCAGCATCGGCACGAAGATCCGGCGTCGGGTGGCCAGCTCGACGACCAGGCCGAGCACGCGCGGCGGCTGCCGCCGGACGCTGAGCCCGGCGACCACGTCGCGCACCCGACCGATCGATTCGCCATCCGGCCCGAACACCGGCAGACCGGCGATCCGGGCCGCGAAGACCCTGGTCGCGGCTACCACGTGATCAGGCTAAGGACTCATCGACGCGCACGCTGCCTGGGCGAGGCGCGCGGGTCGTGAGTGCGCGAGTGGGCTCCAGCCCGGCTGTGCACTCACGACCGGGTTGGGGCGTGGTAGACACGCAGCAGCTTCCGCGGCTAGAGGAGGGGAATGTGGACGGTCGACGTGCCCGGCGCAGCTGCCTGGCGGTGCCGGGTTCCAGCGCGAAGATGATCGACAAGGCGCGCGGGTTGGCCGCCGACCAGTTCTTCCTGGACCTGGAGGACGCGGTGGCGCCGTTGGCCAAGGCCGAGGCGCGGGAGCGGATCGTCGGCGCGCTCAACGCGGGCGGCTGGGGCGACAAGATCCGCTCGGTGCGGGTCAACGCGCTCGACACCGAGTGGACCTACCGCGACGTGGTGACCGTTGTGGAGGGCGCGGGTGCGGAGCTCGACACGATCATCCTGCCGAAGGCGAGCACCCCGGACCACGTGCGCTGGTTGGACCTGACGCTGACCCAGATCGAGCGGGCCGTGGGGTTGGAGGTCGGCCGGATCGGCATCGAGCCGCAGATCGAGGACGCCCGCGGTCTGGTCGAGGTGGACGCGATCGCGAACGCCTCGCCGCGGGTCGCGGCGCTGGTCTACGGGCCCGCCGACTTCATGGCCTCGATCAACATGCCATCGCTGGTGGTGGGCGACCAGCCGCCGGGCTACGACGTCGGCGACGCCTACCACTACATCCTGATGCGCATCCTGACCGCCGCCCGTGCGGCCGGGGTGCAGGCGATCGACGGACCGTACCTGCAGATCAAGGACGTGGCCGGGCTGCGGCGGGTGGGTGGCCGGTCGGCGGCGCTCGGCTTCGACGGCAAGTGGGTGCTGCATCCGGCGCAGGTCGATGCGGTCAACGAGCTCTTCTCGCCGCGGCAGGCCGACTACGACCACGCGGAGAACATCCTGGACGCCTACGAGTGGCACACCTCGGCGGCCGGTGGCAAGCGCGGCGCGGCGATGCTCGGCGCCGAGATGATCGACGAAGCCTCCCGCAAGATGGCGCTGGTGATCGTTGGCAAGGGCCGCGCGGCCGGGATGACCCGCACCGACCGCTGGAGCCCGCCGCAGGATTAGAGACTCTTCCAGTAGTGGTTCGCGGAACCTCAGCAGCCGCCTCGACTCCGGGATCCCCGACATCATGAACGCCAGATCGCCCCGCACCAGGAATCCGGTCTTCGTACCGGAATAGCCGCTCACGGCGGCCGTCTCGCGCGGTAGGTTTCGGAAGATCCGCAGGCGTCGAGGGAGAGGGCGGGCTGGCGAGGTGGCCACCGCGGCAGGAGCGGAGAACGAGCAGGAACTGCGCTTGGCGCTGGCGATGCGCGGCGGCGCGAGCATGGCGGTGTGGATCGGCGGCGCCGTCGCCGAGATCAACCGGTTACGCGAAGCGGTGGCGGAATCCGGGGATTCGCCCGGCAACCACCCGTGGGCGGCGTTGGCGAAGCTGTCCGGCTACGACTCCGTCGCCGTCGACGTGCTGGCCGGTGCGTCGGCGGGTGGTCTGAACGCGACGCTGCTTTCGGCGACGCTGGTCTACGGAATGCCCTTCGACCGGATGCGCCGGACGTGGGTGCGGTTGGCGGACATGACGGCGATGTCCCGGCCGGTGCCCAAGTTCTGGCAGCCCAGCCCGCCATCGCTGCTGGCGGGCGACCGCTACTTCCGCACCGAGCTCGCCAAGGTCATCACCGACAACGTGCCCGCCGCCGCGGATCATCCGGGCAACCGCGCCGATCTGCTGCTGACCGCCACGCTGCTGGACCCGATCGTCGAGCAGCACTTCGACGCCCGGTCTGGGCCGATGCTGCAGGAGCGCCGCACCGCGTCGTTCCGGTTCCGGCACCAGGGCAAGGCCGGTGATCCGCTGTCGGACTTCGGCGCGGGCGGGGACTTCGCGGCCACGGTGCTCCGGCTGGCTCACGCCGCCCGGTCGACGTCGTCGTTCCCGTTCGCCTTCGAGCCCGCGCGGGTGCATTCGTCGCTCGGCGAGCCGCCCGCGGGCGAGCCGAACATGGTGGGGTTGTTCTCCGAGACGGTCGCCGAGTCGAAAGGACGACCGTTCCGGGTCATCGACGGTGGTGTGCTGGACAACATCCCGGTGGCGGCGGCGATCCGGGCGATCTCGGCGGCCCCGGCGGACCGCCCGACCCACCGGTGGCTGCTGTACCTGAACCCGGATCCCGTTGCCTCGCGCGGCCAACGCCGCGAACCGGCACGGGCCGTGCCCGTTGTCTCTACCGCTCTGCGGGCTCGGCTGTCCCAGGAGTCGTTGCTCGCCGACATCGATGCGCTGGACGAGCACAACCGGGTCGTCGAGCGAATCGCCTTGCGCCGCAGGGCCTTGTTCGCGCCGTTGCGGGCCGCGCCGGTCGACGAGCGAGCTGCGGTGCTGGCGCACCATGCCGAAGCGGTCGAACCCGACAACGCGGTGGTGCGAGCGGAATTGGACGCCCAGGCGGTGCATCGACTGCTCACCGAGCCCGCTGGTACCGAAGACGGCAAGCTGCTGCCGCCGGTGGTCGGCGATCCGCTCGCGGAGTGGTCGGCGCAGGCGCGGACGCAGCTCGCGCGGAAACTCTCCGACGGGCTCGGACGCGAGGCCACCACGCGGGTTTTCGACGATGTGCGCAGCCTGCTCACCGCGGTGCAGGAATGCCTGGGCTGGGCGTGGGACATCGAGCGCTGGGCGCCGCGGGCTCGCGAGATCGGGCGCTGCAAATCCGTGCTCTAC
The DNA here is from genome assembly GCF_022678645.1 of Saccharopolyspora soli. Lineage (GTDB taxonomy): Bacteria > Actinomycetota > Actinomycetes > Mycobacteriales > Pseudonocardiaceae > Saccharopolyspora > Saccharopolyspora soli. The sequence continues at coordinate 82,506 of NZ_JALBWV010000010.1, forward strand.
CGGCTGCGCAGCTTCGGCGAGGTGCTGGAGGGGCACGCCGACCGGTACTGGATCAACGGCGCGAAGCTGGAGCCGATCGTCGAGACCGCCGAACTCGACGAGTGGGTCCAGCGCGCGCTCCGCCGTCGCGTCCGGTTGCAGCACCAGCTGCCGTCCCCGATCGAGCCGTTGCTGGGTCCGGTGCTGCGCGCTGCGGAGGACGGCGAGGACTTCCAACGGGAGCTGGCTGAGTTCGCCCGCGAACTCGGGTCCATCGTGGAGTCGTCGGGAGCGGATGCGGTCCCCGACGCCGCCGGTCTGGACGCGGTGGCCGAGGCGCGTGCGGTGCTGCACCGGGTCGCCGACCGGCTGGCCGCAGCGGCTCCGCCGCGCGAGAGCACCGACGAGCCCCAGCAGATCGGCTACGCACTGCTGGAGCGGAGCAATCGGCGTCCGGACACCTTGCGCCAGCTAGTGGTGCTCAGCGCGCCGCTGGACGTCGGCCGAGTTCCGGGCTCGCACATCAACCTGCTGCGCGTGGTCAGCGATGAGCCGAGCCCGCTGCCGTTCGCCGCGCTGCGGCGCGGGTCGAACGTGCCGTTGCGCATCGAGGACAAGATCCGCGGCGTGGACATGGGCAGCTTCGGCGCGTTCCTGTCCGCGAAGTGGCGGGCGAACGACTGGATGTGGGGACGGCTGGACGCCGCCGCCGGACTGGTCGGACTGCTCGCCGACCCGGTCCGGTTGGCGCAGCGGCACGGCGGTTCGGAGGAACTCGGCGACGCCCTGCAGGCCATCGTCAGCCGCCCCACCAAGGCGGAGCTCGGCGAGCTCGACGAAGCGCAGGCCAAGCAGTGGCGCGGTTTCCTGGCCGAGGTGTGGGCGCGGCACGCCGGGGAGGTGCGCGCCGAACTCGACGCGCTGTTCCGCGATCCGGACGACGAGCACCCGCTGACCGAGACCCGCAGGCTGCTCACCGAGCGTCTGCAGTGGACGATCGCCGCCGAGGAGATCCCCTTCGTCGCGACCGTGGCACCGGGCGCGGACCCGAGCGGCGGTGCCGCCCCGCCGATGCCCGCGCCAGCGCAGCTGTCGGGTGAGGTGGAGCGCTACGACATCGGCCGCCAGCGGCTCACCGACCTCGGTGAACAGCGGACGCTGTCGATGGGGACGCGCTTCGGGCTGTTGGCCTACCGCGCGGCCCGCCCGTCGGGACGCGGGATGCTGCCGTGGCTCGGCCGCCGCGCGATGACGCTGATCAAGCCGCTGCTGATGGTGGCCGTGTTCGCCTTCGCGGCACCGCGCCGCGCGGCACTGCTGGGCTTCCTGGCGGCGAGCGCGGTGGCGTTCACCGGTGTCGGGCTCAGCTCGCCGATGCCGGGAATGCAGTTCTTCTCCGCCGAGCAGCACTACGCCGGGCTCGGCTACCCGGATTCGCCCGCTCCGGCGGTCGACGCGGAGTGGTGCCCGGAATCCGGTTCCGACGAGATCGTGGCGTGCGCGGTCTCGACCACCGGATTCGGCACGTCCGCGCCGGGCGACTGGTTGGTGGTGGCCAACTTCTCCGGGGCGTCCTTCGGCCCCGGCGTGCTGCTGGCGATGCTGTTCGCGATCGCCTTCGCGGTCTGGTCCGGCCGCAGGCTGACGTACCGCCTCGGCCGTGGCCTGGCGCGCTGGCTGCCCGCGGCGTTCGTCGCGCTGGTGCTGCTCGCGGCCGAATTCTGGCTGTTCACAACCGGATTCCGCCTCGGTCCGCTGGGCCTCGCCCTGGTCGCCGGGCTGCTGACCTGGCCAGCGACGGTCGCCTACCGCCCGATCGCCCGAGTCGGCGCGGTGGTCCTGACGCTCCTGGTGTTCGGCGGGGTCCTGTGGTGGTCCGAGCCGGACGGCTGGACCGGCGGAGGCTGGATCGTCCTGGCGACCGTCCTCGCCGCCTACGCCCACATGATCCTGCTGGGCACCATCGATGTCCTCGCTCCCCGCCCGAGGCAACCCTCGTGAGTGGGAATGGTCGCTCTGACGACCAAAAACGCTCACGACCTCGGGTTAGTGCTTGCGGGCTGGGCGCGGCGAGTCGTGCTTGCCGCGGCGCTGGTTGGCGACGCCGACCGGTTCCCAGCCGCGGCGGGTTCGGGTCGCGGCGCGGCTGCGGTAGACGACGTAGGGCCGGAACAGGTAGCGCACCGCGGCGAAGCCGCTGAAGGCGTGCACCAGCCGCGTGAACGGGAACAGCGCGAACAGCAGCATCCCCACCAGGATGTGCGCTTTGAACGACCACGGCACGTCCACCATCAGCCCGGCATCGGGCTGCAGCACGAAGATGCTGCGGAACCACGGCGAAACGGTGGCGCGGTAGTCGTAGCCCTCGATGATCCCGTTGGCCAGCACCGTGGTCAGCAACCCGAGCACGATCGCCCCGACCAGCACCAGGTACATCGCCTTGTCGTTGCCGGTGGTGGCGGAGAACACCGGCCCGTTGCGCCGCCGCCGGTAGATCAGCAGCGCGACCCCGACCAGCGTGCAAACCCCGGCCAGCGCGCCGAGTCCGACCGCCACCACGTGGTACAGCTGTTCGGAGACGCCGAGCGCGGCGGTCCACGACTCCGGGATCAGCAGCCCGATCACGTGCCCGACGATCACCACCAGCAGTCCGAAGTGGAACAGCGGGCTGGCGAACCGCAGCAGGCGCGACTCGTACAGCTGCGATGGCGCGGGCAATGTGGCCAGCACCGCCTCGACCCCGCGCGCGTACGCGGTGCCCTGCTCGCGCAGGGCATCCGCGAGCAGCGCCAGCCCGGCGTGGTGGCTGACCAGCAGCGCGGTGCCCAGCGATTGGTCGGTCGTGGCGGCGAACTCCAGCACGACCGTGAGGTGGTCCGGCAACTCGTCCTCGGGCGGCAGCACTCCGGCGGACCGGTAGATGCGCTTGAAGTCCACAATGGCCCGACCCCGGTTGCTGGTGTCGCCGGTGGACCAGTAGCTCGAGTACTGGCAGCAGCGGCGCCGCAGATCGAAGGTCTCGACGTAGTGCTGCTGCGTGGCCAGCAACGGCGTCGCGTCGAGGTGGTCCAGCAGCTCCCGCAGCGCTCCAGGAGATCTTCATCGGCTCCCCGGAGATGAGCGACCGGGGGCGGGCCACCGGCATCTCGTCGCTCAGCGGCGCGGAGATCAGGTTGCCGTAGTCGTAGGTCCAGGGCTCGTAGTAGTCCTGGATGGTGGGCAGCTTCGGGTTGGCGAACAGCGACATCAGCCGTCGGAACCGGCCGCCGCCGCGCAGCTGTCAGGGTGTGCCAGGGCTTGAGCCGGTCGACGTTGACCGCGAACGCGGTGTAGCGGCGGCCGCCGTGCTCGCTGCCGCTCCACTCCGGCGAGATGATCACCGGTACCGGCCGCGACTGGGTGTCGGCGGGCGTGCTGCTCGGCCTCGCCGGCACCACCTTCGCCGTCGGCGTCCCGGCGGTCAACGCCTGGTTCGCGCCCGCCAATCGCGGCATGGCGCTCGGCATCTTCGGCATCGGCACCGGTGGCACGGCGATCGCGTCGTTCTCCACGCTGCCGCTGACCGACGCGTTCGGACCGTTCGCGCCATTCGCGACCGCATCGGCGGCGTTGGTCGTGGTGGCGGTGCTGTCCTGGATCCTGCTCAGCGATCCGGCCGATCGGGCGATCCCGCTCGGCACGATCGCCTTCCTCGGCCTGGCCGCGGTGCTCGGCGCTGGTGCGGGCGCGGTGTTCGCGCTGGTCGCCAGGCTGGCCCCGGCCGAGGAGGTCGGTGCGGTGACCGGGCAGGTCGATGCCGCGGGCGGGTTCTTCCCGCCGCTGGTGATGGGCGCGATCTACGGCACGGCCGGGGACTACACCTGGGGTTTCGTGCTCCTGGCGCTGACCTTCGCGGCCGTCCGGGAGGAGGCGTCCGCCGGAAACCGGGGGCGCTGATGCGCGGGTGCGAGCCAACCGACATGATCTCTTCGGGCGCCCCTCGGGGTAGCCTGATGGGGTAAGAGACATTACGCCGGAATCGGGCTCGCCCGGTCCCGCCCTTGGCAGCAAGTTCAACGGAGGTGTCAGCGGTGTCCAATCCGTTCACCGGCTCCGGTCGGCCGACGCCGGGCACGCCGAACCTGCCCACTCCGCCGAGCGGCTGGCCGATCGGTTCCTACGGCACCTACGAAGAGGCGCAGCGCGCGGTCGACCACCTCGCGGACAGCGACTTCCCGGTCCAGGAGGTGACCATCGTCGGCGTCGACCTGATGCTCGTCGAGCGGGTCACCGGGCGGCTGACCTGGGGTCGGGTGCTGGGCGGCGGAGCTGCTTCCGGAGCGTGGTTCGGGCTGTTCGTCGGCCTGATCCTGGGCATGTTCACCCCTCAGGGCTCGTGGCTCGGCCCGGTGCTGGTCGGCCTGGGCGCGGGCATCGTGTTCGGCCTGGTCTTCGCGGCGGTCGGCTACGCCTCGACCCGAGGTCGCCGGGACTTCTCCTCGGCGAGCCAACTGGTCGCGGGCCGCTACGACGTCCTGGCCCAACCCCGCCACGCCGAACAGGGCCGAGACCTGCTGGCCAAACTGGCCATGCGTCCACCATCGACGCAGTAGCGCCCAGCGCGCTTTCTGCGGCGATCAGCGCAGTGCGGTGTGGCCTTCGGCGCAACTCCGCGTTGCCCGGTTTTGCCGAATTTCACGTGTTGGCAACAAGGGACCGGTCGCCCTTGCCTTGACTGATCAAGCGTCCTAACTTGCCACCACCGGCTTGCAGGCCGGTGGTGGCAGGCGACGAAGCGTGGGCACCCAGTGCTTGGTCGTACCTGTGACCGGCAACTGGGAGGACCGATCGTGAAAGTTCGTCGCACCCGTCGTGCGGCAGTGCTCAGCGCATCGCTGGCGTGCGCGTCCGTGCTTGCCGCTTGCGCACCGGCCTCCGGTGCGAACACCGTGAACCTGTACTACGCGCCCGAGGAGCACCTGCAGACGGTCGTCGACCGGTGCAACGCGACCTCCGGCGGCCGGTACCAGATCGTCTACCACAAGCTGCCCCGCGAGGCCGATGGACAGCGCGAGCAGATGGTGCGCCGGTTGGCCGCCGGGGACAGCGGGATGGACATCCTCGGCCTGGACGTGACCTGGACCGGCGAGTTCGCCGAGGCGCACTGGATCCGCGAGTGGACCGGCGCGGACAAGGCCGACGCCGAGCGCGGCACCCTGCAGGGGCCGCTGGAGACCGCCACCTGGAACGGGAAGCTCTACGCCGCGCCGAAGAACACCAACGTGCAGCTGCTGTGGTATCGCAGCGATCTGGTGAGCGAACCGCCCGCGACCTGGGAAGACATGATCGCCGACGCGCAGCGGCTGAAGCAGGAGGGCAAGCCGCACTGGATCTCCTTCAGCGGCGCCCAGTTCGAGGGCTTGTTCGTGCACTACAACACCCTCGTCGAATCGGCGGGCGGGCACATCGTCTCCGACGACGGTCGGCGCGCGGTGGTCGACCAGGGTGCGGTGCGCGCCCTGGAGGTGCTGCGCGACTTCGGCAACGCCGGGGTCACCAGCGCCGCGATGAACAACGCCAAGCAGGACGACGCCCGGATGGAGTTCGAGACCGGACAGGCCGCCTTCCAGCTGAACTGGCCGTTCGTCTACCCGTCGATGCAGGAGGACAAGCCGGACCTGGCGCGCAACGTCCGGTGGGCCCGGCTGCCGTCGGTGATTCCGGGCGTGCCGAGCAAGTCCACCATCGGTGGCTACAACCTGGCGGTCAGCCAGTACTCCACCAAACCGGAGCTGGCCTTCGAGGCGGCGCGCTGCCTGCGCAGCCCTGAGAACCAGAAGTTCTCGGCCATCGAAGACGGCCTTCCGCCGGTCGTCGAGTCCGTCTACGCGGACCCGGCGATGGACGCCGAATACCCGATGAAGGACGCGATCCTGGACGCGCTGAAGGATCCGGGCGTGCGACCGGTGACCCCGGCCGCGCAGAACGTCTCCACGGTGCTGTCCAACGAACTGGCCCCGATCGCGGCCATCGACCCGCAGCGGATCGCGGACCGGATGCGCACCGAGGTGCAGAACGCCTTGGATTCCAAGGGAGTGATGCCGTGATGGTGCAGGTGCAACAGCGGGAGTCCGCCGCTGCGGCGGACGGCGCGGCGATCAGCGAGGGCAAGAAGGCCGAACGCAGGCTCGGCTGGCTGCTGTGCGCCCCGGCCGCGCTGGTGATGGTCGCCGTCACCGGCTGGCCGATCATCTACGCGCTGTGGTTGTCGTTCCAGCGGTTCGACCTGAAGTACCCGGACCAGCGCGAGTTCGTCTGGCTCGACAACTACATCACGGTGCTGACCAACGGCTACTGGTGGAGCGCGTTCTGGGTGACTGTGGTGGTCACCGTGATCTCGGTGGCGATCGAGTTCGCGCTCGGCATGGGCCTGGCGCTGGTGATGCACCGCGCGCTGGTCGGCCGCGGGCTGGTGCGCACCGTCACCCTGATCCCGTACGGGATCGTCACCGTCGTCGCAGCGTTCAGCTGGCGCTACGCCTGGACCCCGGACACCGGTTACCTGGCCAACGCGATCACCCCGGACGGCGCGCCGCTGACCGAGTACGCCAGCTCGCTGGCCATCGTGATCCTGGCGGAGATCTGGAAGACCACGCCGTTCATGGCCCTGCTGCTGATGGCTGGGCTGGCATTGGTACCCGACGACCTGCTCAAGGCGGCCGCTATGGACGGCGCCGGAGCGTGGCAGCGGTTCTTGAAGGTGATGCTGCCGGTGATGAAACCGGCCATCCTGGTCGCGCTGCTGTTCCGCACCCTCGACGCGTTCCGCGTCTTCGACAACATCGTGGTGCTCACCTCCGGCGCGCAGGACACCTCGTCGGTGTCGGTGCTCGCCTACAACAACCTGATCAAGGGTCTGAATCTGGGCATCGGCTCGACCATGTCCGTGCTGATCTTCATCGCGGTCGCGCTAATCGCGTGGATCTTCGTCAAGCTCTTCGGCACGGCCGCGCCCGGTAGTGACGACAAGGGGAGGCGTTGATGGCGGGCGTGGGCGGGGCGGAGACCCCCGCGCGGAAAGCCAAGTGGACGGTGCTCAACATCGTCGTCGTGGTCTACGCGCTGCTGCCGGTCATGTGGATCCTGTCGTTGTCGTTCAAGAGCGCGGACACGCTCTCGGACGGCAACCTCATCCCGCGCGAGTGGACCCTGGAGAACTACGCGGCGATCTTCCAGACCACCGAGTTCACCCGCGCGCTGCTGAACTCGATCGGCATCGCGCTGATCGCCACCGCGATCGCCGTGGTGCTGGGCACCATGGCCGCCTACGCGATCGCCCGGCTGGAGTTCCCCGGCAAGCGGTTGCTGGTCGGGGCGTCGCTGCTGATCGCGATGTTCCCGCAGGTGTCGCTGGTGTCCCCGCTGTTCGAGATCGAGCGGGCGCTCGGCCTGTTCGACACCTGGCCGGGCCTGATCCTGCCGTACATCACCTTCTCGCTGCCGCTGGCCATCTACACGCTGTCGGCGTTCTTCCGGGAAATCCCGTGGGAGTTGGAGAAGGCGGCCAAGATGGACGGCGCCACGCCCGGCCAAGCCTTCGCGAAGGTGATCGCGCCGCTGGCCGCGCCGGGCGTGTTCACCACCGCCATCCTGGTGTTCATCTTCTGCTGGAACGACTTCCTGTTCGCGATCTCGCTGACCTCGACGGAGAACTCCCGCACCGTGCCGGTGGCGCTGCAGTTCTTCACCGGTGACTCGCAGTTCGAGGACCCGACGGGGTCGATCTCCGCGGCCGCGGTGGTGATCACCATTCCGATCATCGTGTTCGTGCTGTTCTTCCAGCGACGCATCGTGTCCGGACTGACCTCCGGCGCAGTGAAGGGGTAACCGAAGTGGCCGAGATCGTGCTGGACAAGGTGACCAAGCGCTATCCCGATGGGGCGCTGGCGGTCAACGAGGTGAATCTGGAGATCGCGGACGGCGAGTTCGTGATCCTGGTCGGCCCGTCCGGCTGCGGCAAGTCCACCACGCTGAACATGATCGCCGGGCTGGAGGACATCAGCGGCGGCGAACTGCGCATCGGCGGGGAGCGGATGAACGAGCGCGCACCCAAGGACCGGGACATCGCGATGGTGTTCCAGTCCTACGCGCTGTACCCGCACATGACGGTGTTCGAGAACATGGCGTTCCCGCTGCGGCTGGCCAAGGTCGATTCGTCGACGGTCAAGGAGAAGGTCGAGGAGGCCGCCAAGATCCTCGACCTCGCCCAGCACCTGGACCGCAAACCGGCCAACCTCTCCGGTGGGCAGCGGCAGCGGGTCGCGATGGGTCGGGCGATCGTGCGCAGCCCCAAGGCGTTCCTGATGGACGAGCCGCTGTCCAACCTGGACGCCAAGCTGCGGGTGCAGATGCGGACCTCGGTGTCCAAGCTGCAGAAGCGGCTGAGCACCACGACGGTCTACGTCACGCACGACCAGACCGAGGCGATGACCCTGGGCGACCGCGTCGTGGTGCTGCGCGGCGGCGTGGTGCAACAGGTCGGCGCTCCGCAGCACCTCTACGAACACCCGGCGAACCTGTTCGTCGCGGGCTTCATCGGTTCGCCCGCGATGAACTTCGTGCCGGTCGAGGTCGCCGAGGGCGTGCTGCGCAGCGCGCTGGGTGATGTGCCGCTCAGCGACCGGATCCGCCGTTCGCTGGAGGCCGCGGACGCACCGCGTGAGCTGGTGCTCGGCATCCGCCCGGAGCACTTCGAAGACGCGGCGCTGCTCGACGACACGGCCCGCGCCGCAGGCGCGACGTTCACCGGTGAGGTGGATGTCGTTGAGGAAATGGGCTCCGACAAGTACGTCTACTTCACCCTCCACGGTGGACGGGCGAGCACGGCGGAACTCGACGAGCTGGCCGCCGACAGCGGCAGCGCGGAGGTGCCCACCGACGAAGGCCAGGTGGTAACCCGCCTCGCGGTCGAATCCGCGGCCCGGGAAAGCCAACCCCTAACGGTTTGGTTCGACCCGGACAAGATCCACCTCTTCAACCCCAACACGGGCCAAACCCTCACCTGACCAACCGATTTTTCAAGGTGAAGGGCACCTTTGACCGGCTTACTCGGTAAAAGGTGCCCTTCACGCGTCACCTGTCAGCGTGATCAGAGTCGGCCGAGTGCTTGGGTCCAATAGTGGCGGTAGTAGCTGTGGTCGGTGACGGCGTGGCCGACACCGAGATCGGTGAAGGCGCAGTTGAGCACGTTGCTCCGATGCGGGGCGGTGCGCATCCACTGCCTGAAGGTGCCCTCCGCTGTCTTGTTGCCAGCGGCGATGTTCTCGCCGATGTAGCTGCCGGGGTAGCCCGCCGACCGGGTGCGGGCTGCCGGGACCTGGCCATCGCTTCCGGTGTGGGCGAAGAAGTTCCGGTGCGCCATGTCCGCGCTGTGCGCGGCGGCCGCCCGGCTCAGCTCCGCGTTCGGGCGCAGCGCCGGACAGCCCACGCGGGCTCGCGCGGCATTGGTCAGTTCGAGGATCCGCTGCTCCGGCGAAGACCGCTGGGCCGCCAGCAGCGGCGGCCCAGCGCCGAACTGCGCCAGCAGCACGACGACCGTTGTGCACAACATCCGTGCGCCCAGCGACATCCGCGATCACCTCCGCACAGCACCGATTTGGCTGCGGAAGTTATAGCGGCGCCGTCGTACGACTGCGCGGTGTTGTCGCTGGATCCGGCTACCGGTCGTGCGTGCTGATTCAGGCCACAGTGGACGGCGATCAGAGCTGGCTCGCGATCAGCACGAACAGGGTGACGATCCACCCCATGATCAGCGCGACCAGAACGGTGAGCTTGTTGGTGACCAAGCGAGTCATGGCGGTGCCTCCCAACGTGAATACGAGGATCTGCAAGAGATTCGCTTTCACGATGTGGCCCGCGGTGCTCCCAGCAGGCGTCAGCGCGCAGCGGCGCGCGGCGCGGCGGGAACCGCGTCCCACATCGCGCCGGGTTTTCGCTGCACCCACTTGGTGTGCCGGAACAACCGCTCGGCGATCTCCCGACATGTCACGGGACGTCGCCGCAGTGGAACCGGATCGGTGAGGAGCCGATGCCGGTCCCACCTTTGGTGCTGCAGCAGCCGGTGCATGACAACCTCCTCACGCGCTCGCATCGCTCGAAGGGAACGGGCGAATGACAGCTGGAACGGCGCCCGGCGAGCGGCTGGGCGCGAAATGACCCCGCGTTGCACATCGCCGACGGCGCGGGGTTCGTTACAACGTGCGATCAAAGCCACTTGTTCCGCCGGAAGATCTTGAACAGGCTGATGCAGGCGGCCAGCATCACCACGAGGGTCACGGGATAGCCGAAACTCCAGCGCAGTTCCGGCATTATGTCGAAGTTCATGCCGTAGATCCCGGCGATCATGGTCGGCGTCGAGATGATCGCCACCCACGCGGAGATCTTGCGCATGTCGGTGTTCTGCTGCAGCGTGATCTTGGCCAGCGTGGCGTCCACCAGCGTGGTCAGCAGTTCGTCGAAGGACCCGACCATTTCGGAAACCTTGGCCAAGTGGTCCTCGACGTTGCGGAAGTAGGAGCGCACGTCGTCGGCCACCATCGGCGTGTAGCCCTCGGCCAGCCGCTGCATCGGCTTGGTCAGCGGCAGCACCGCCCGCCGGAGTTCCATGACTTCCCGCTTCATCAGGTAGATCTGCTCGGCGTCGATCTTGGCGCGCGGCTCGAAGACCTCGGCCTCGATCTCGTCGATGTCGTCCTGGATGGCTTCGGTGACGTCCAGGTAGGTGTCCACCACGTGATCGGCGACGCCGTGCAGCACCGCCGAAGGCCCCAACGCGAGCTGTTCCGGATCGGCCTCCAACTGGCAGCGCACGTCGCCCAACCCCGCGTGCTTGCCGTGCCGCACCGTGATGACGAAGTCGCGCCCGAGGAACACCATCAGCTCGCCGGTGTCGACGATCTCGCTGGTCGCCGACCGCGTCTCGGTCGCCACGTAGCGGACCGTCTTCAGCACCATGAACAACGTGTTGTCGTAGCGCTCCAGCTTCGGCCGCTGGTGCGCGTGCACTGCGTCTTCGACGGCCAGCTCGTGCAGGCCGAAGGTCTCGGCGATGCCGTTGATCTGTTCCTCGGTGGGTTCGTGCAGGCCGATCCAGACGAAGCCGGTACCGCGACGCCGGACCTCTTCGATGGCGTCGATGTGGTTCCAGGAGCCGTCCAGCCGGTGGCCGTCGACGTAGATCGCGCAGTCAACGACGTACGCGGCCAGCGGCGCGGTCGTGCGGGCGACCGGCCGCGGCCCACGGTTGTTCCGGTTGCGCAGGCCGAGTGAGGGCAAGTTGGGCACGGCGACCTCCAGGGTCTTGGCGCAGTGCCCCGCGAAACGAACGATTCGGGCGAAACTGCGCAAAGGGGCGCGAAACGGATTCCTCTCACTTTTCGCGCATCCCGGCCAGGGCCCCGAAGGGCAACGCTCGGCGCCTAGCGGCTGGCCTTCCCGGCGGGGATGCGGTTGGTACTGCACGGAAGCGCACTATCGGCACTGCTGCCCACGATCCCTCACCTCCCGAAGGTCATCCACCGCCGCGGTGGTCCCTGAGTCAGCCAACCGGACATGCTACTCCGTCCGAGTGCGATGTTGGCAACGGTGGGCATCCAACATCACAGTCGGCCCCTGGTGACGCTGCATGGAACGGGTGAAATTGGTCGAGTTGGGCGAATCAGATCTGGATTCGCGTTCGGCTCAACCAGCTATGCCAACCAGTCCGTTGACAGGTAACCCGGTCGCCTTTCGGCCATCACTCGTTGCGGGGTAAACAATCCCAGGACTCCAAGGTCTCGGGCAGACCCGCGGTCAACGCGCCATTGCGTTCCAACGCGGCGAAAGTCGCGCGATCCGCCCAGATCGCATCGGCGGCGTCGTCACCAGCGGAAAGTTCCCATTCAATGCTCCGACAGGAGTAATCCAGAATCTCGTAGGTGCCCTGCGGGGCGGGTCGGAAGATGCGTCCGAGAAGTTCTCCGACCACGACGGACAGCCCCGTTTCTTCGAGAACTTCCCGCTGTACCGCTGAATGGTCGGTCTCGCCCTGCTCCACTCGGCCACCCGGAAGGGACCACTTCCCCTTGCCGGGTTCATGCGCACGCTTGACCAGCAGCAACCGACCGCGCGGGTCGTGAATTACCGCACCGACGCAGCGGATCACAGGATTCTCAGATATCATCATCAACACGGAGGGTAGTTGATCCGGGCCTGCCCGGAAACGACTGACCCAAGTGCGGTACAAAGCTGCCGTAAAGCGGCGGAGTGCGGTACAACGGATCAGCAGGCGCCTGCGCTACTCAAGGGCATTTCGGACGGGGTGCGTCACAGTGAACATGAAGAAAATCCTCACGTGGGCCGGGGTTGCGTTCCTCCTGTTCTTCCTGTTTTCCGCGCCAGACCAGGCCAGTAATGTCGTCAACGGCATTCTGGGCAGTCTGAGGGGAGCAGCTGAAGCCGTCATAACGTTCATGCAGAACCTCTTCACGTCGTAAAGCACGAGCCGCGGGAGGCGGGTGCCTTGTTCGCTCCGAGGGATCCCGACGAGTACCTGCTGGACACCGAGCGCCGGGTGATCCGCGTCCGGCGGCACTGGGCATGCCTGGTGTGGGACCTCTTCGAGGCGGCGGGTCTGCTGGTGGGCTTGGTGATGGTGTCCTACCTGCTGCCCAGCGGCAGCGGGTGGGTCGTCCAGAACATCCTCTGGTACGCCGGGTTGATCGTGCTGGTGCGCTTCACGTACCAGGTCTTGGACTGGTACGTGGAACGCGTCGTCGTCACGGACAAGCGGTTCCTGATGACCTCGGGCATCTTCACCACCAACGTGGCGATGATGCCGATCACCAAGGTCACCGACCTGACCTTCGCGCGATCGCTGATGGGCCGGATCTTCGGCTACGGCACGCTCGTGGTCGAGTCGGCCGGTCAGATCCAGGCGCTCAACCGCATCGAGTACGTGCCGAATCCGACCGAGGTCGAGGACGCGATCTCGGGGCTCGTCTTCGGCGACAAGAAGGGCCAGCAGCAGGACCGGTTCTCGATGCTCAAGGCGCGCCGCGCCGCGGTGGGCAAGAGGAAGGCCGCCAAGCTCTGATCACGGACCGTCACGGCGGCGCGGGCCGCGTGGCGCACTCCGTGGATCCATGGCTGGGTGCAGGTGCGGATCGGCTCCCGACCATCGGCCACACTGGTGGGTGTGCGAATCGACCTGCACACGCATTCCACCGAGTCCGACGGGACCGATACGCCTGCTGAGCTGGTAGCGACCGCGATCGATGCCGGGTTGGACGTGATCGCGCTGACCGATCACGACACCACGGCGGGTTGGGCAGCGGCTGAGCGGGCCGTGCGCGATCGGGCCGGGTCCGGCCGGTTCCAGGTGGTACCGGGCGCGGAGCTGTCCTGTTCGTGCCCGGACGGCAGCGGGCGGAAGATCACCGTGCACCTGCTGGCCTACCTCTTCGACCCGAACGCTCCGGCGCTCGCGCGGGAGCAGTCGCGACTGCGCGCGGAGCGCCGGGAGCGGCTGTACGAGATGGCACGGCACATGGCCGGGGACGGGTTTCCCGTCGACCCGGACGCGATCATGGCGGGGTTGCCGCCCGACTCGCCCGGCGGCCGTCCGCACTTGGCCCGCGCTCTCGTCAACGCCGGAACGGTGGCCAGCGTCGACGAGGCGTTCGCCAAGTACCTCGGCGGCCGCGGTCGGTACTACCTGCCGCGCACCGACACCCCGGTGCACCGCGCTATCGAGATGATCGCCGAGGCCGGTGGGGTGACCGTGCTGGCGCACCCGTTCGCGACCGCGCGTGGTCCGGTGGTGACCGCTGATGTCATCGCCGACCTGACCGGGCGCGGGCTGTCCGGAATCGAGATCGACCATCCTGATCACGACCCCGAGACGCGGGCTCGGCTGCGCGGGCTGGCCGTCGAGTTGGATCTGATCACCACCGGCAGCAGCGACTACCACGGCACCAACAAGACGATCCGGATCGGCCAGGAGACCACCCCGCCCGACTCGCTGGACCGCCTGATCGAGCGAAGCAGCGGTAGCGCGGTCATCGGCTGAACGGGGCACGTCGTTGGAGTAGCGGGAAAACTGCGTACTGTGGGGATCGTGCAGGGGCAGCTCGGTCTCGAAGGAATTCCCAGCAAGCTGGTGCGGGTTACACCGGCCAGGCTTGCGACTTGGGCGCAGTGCCCCCGGAAGTACCGCATGACCTACCTGGACCGGCCGACGCCGACGCGCGCCGGAGCTTGGGCGAACGCCACGTTGGGCGCGGTGGTGCACAACGCGTTGCGCGCGTACTTCGAGTTGCGGGCTGATCAGCGCACCCCGCAGCGGGCCGCCGCCTTGGTTCGCGAGCACTGGAAGGCCGACGGTTTCGCGTCCTCGGCCCAGGCCGGGGAATACCGACGCCGCGCCCAGGAGTGGGTCAGTTCCTACGTCGAGCAGTTGGCGCCCGACGTGGCGCCGTTGGCCGTCGAGCGCTGGGTGTCCGCGCCGCTGGGGTCGATCATCGCCGAGGGGCGCGTGGACCGGATCGACGAGCGGCACGGCGAACTGGTCGTGGTGGATTACAAGACCGGCAGGCACGGGTTGCGCGTCGACGACGCTCGGCGGTCGTTGGCGCTCGGGCTGTACGCGTTGGCAGTGCGCAGGAATCTCCATCGGCCGTGTCAGCGGGTCGAGCTGCACCACCTGCCGACCGGGACGGTCGCGAGCTGGGAGCACAGCGCGGAATCGTTGGCCGAGCTGCAGGATCGCGCCGAGCAGCTCGCGGGGGAACTGCAAGCGGCGACGGACGCGTTCGACGACGGGGCCGATGAGCAGGCGCTGTTCCCGGTGCGGACCGGGCCGCACTGCTCGTGGTGCGACTTCCGTGCGCACTGCCCGGAGGGCCAGCAAGCAGCGCCGAACCTGCCCCCCTGGGCCTTGCTGGGGGATTGACGAGCATGCGACCGGAGGACGGGCCGATGCGCACACCTGCTTCGCAACGACCGCGGCCACCCAGGACGAGGCAGCCGCCGGAGTCCGGCGATCTCCCGCCGCGACGGTCGCGCGGTCGGCACGCGCTCAGCACGAGGAAACCGGCCACCCGCGCGGGATCGGCGCTGCGGAACCTCACCGGAGCCTTGGCGGCAGGTTCGGTGCTGCTCAGCATCGCACTCGTGGTGATCCAGTTCTGGGCGACGAACCAGGGCCAGGAAGGGCCCGGTCTACCTGCGGTGATCGCCCAACTGGTGGCCGCAGTCGTGGCCTTGGCGCTGCAGGCGACGGCGGACCGCCACCGCGACGTGCCAGGCGGCTTCGCGACCTGCGGCGTGCTCGTGATCGTGGTGGGCTCGCTCTGGTTCTGGTGGTGGCTCTGAAAGTCTTTTCTCGTGGTCGTTCCGCGTGGCGGTGCGGCTAGCGGACGACAGGCGTGAGAACTGGCGACGTGCCGGTGCTCGTCAGTGCAGGGCGACCAGGGTGTCGCCGCGTTGTTCCAGGATGACCGGGCCGACCGCGTTGAGCTGCACCGGGCCTGGGGAGCCCGCCCGGTCCACCGGGATCACCCGCTCGCGGTCGCCGGTCGCCGGGTCGAGCACCGCGAGGCCGTCCCGCACCGGTACCAGCATCTTCCCGGCGAAACCGACGCCGGGGCCGAGCGTGTCCGGGAAGGTCCACAGTGGAGTGAGCGTGGCCGGGTCCAGGGCGACCGTGTCGGTGCCGGTGTGCCAGTAGATCCGGCGCCCCGTCGCGGTCGACTCGATCTGCACGTTCGCCCGGAGGTCGGGCGTGCCAACACGTACCGGGAAGTGCGCCACCTCAGCGCCCGAGTTGTCGAAGACGACGACTTCGGACCGGTCCCGCAGGACCACCGCGACGCGTTCCTCGGTGACCGCGACGACCCCGGCCGCCGCGCTGCCGAGACCGACGCTGAAGATCTCCTCGGGCTTCTCGTCGTCCTCGGGGTGGGTGTTCAGGACGGTGATCCGGCCCTGTTCTTGCGGGCAGTTCTCGACCACCCCGGCCCGCTCGTCGCCCACCGCTATCGATGAGTAGGTGCACTCCGGGCGCTTCATGTTGTTGTTCGGGTTCTTCACCGCGGGCGGCATGCCGAACTGCTGGGTGCGCACCAGATCCGAACGCCAGGACTCGAAGGACCGCTGACCGGTGGCCGTCACGTAGGTGCCGTCGGTCAGCAGTTGGGTGCCGAACTCGGCGTCGGAATTGCGCAGCGGTCCGCGCACCCCGGTCGGGCCGCGCAGCGAGGTGACTTCGCTGCAATTCAGCGACTTGCGGTAGACGGCGAGGGCGCGGTCCCACTCCGCGCCCACCGTGCACAGCGGAATGTCGCGGGAGTAGCGCCAGGCGACCCGGCCGGTGATCGGGTCGTGGCCGAGCACCTCGTTGCCGGAACCGGTGATCACCGCAGGACCGGCCACCACTGGTACCGGCGTGGCCGGGCTGGTCGCGCGCCACGCCTCGGTCAACGCGGCCGGAATGCCGGTGGCCGCTGGAGGTTCGGCCACCGGCTCGGCCGCCGTTTCGGACACCGTGGCCCGCGCATCGCTGTTGAACCAGATCACGGCAGCACCGACGACCACGGCCACCAGGATGAGCGCCACCACGGCGAGGTCGGCTTTCGTGCGCCGTTCCGGCCGGACCACAGAAACTCCTCGATCGGCGAGCTGTCCCAAGACGAGCTTAGAGCGGTGTGCGTGCGAAGCCGGGGTGGGAACCCGGTTGCTCACGCACCGCCGCCGCCTCCGGAGCTACGCGGCGCCGCCTTCGGCGTTGCCGCTGCGCGCCGCGTCACCGGCTTCGCCGGACGGCTCGCCCGAGCGCCGCCTGCGTCGGCGTCGGCGCGGTCGCTCGCCCGCGTCCGCTTCCCCGCCTGCGGCGGGCGCGTCCGTGGGCTGCGCGCTGGTCTCGGCGCCTCCGCGCGTGCGGCGGCGCTGCCGTCTACCCGAGGGCCGGGTCTCGGCGTCGCTGTCCTGGCGCGCGCCGGTCTCGGTGTCGCCGGTGCGCTGGTCCGCTCCGCCGCGCGTGCGGCGCCGGTTGCGCCGTGGCCGCTTGGTATCGCCTTGCACCTCGGGCTCGGCGTCCAGCCCGGCGCGGGTGCGCTTGGCCAGCGGCAGCCGCCCGGTCACGTCGGCCGGGATGTCGAGGTCGCTGAACAGGTGCGGCGAGGTGGAGTAGGTCTCGACGGGTTCGGGCTTGCCCAGGCCGAGGGTGTCGCTGATCAGCTTCCAGCGGGGCTCATCGTCCCAGTCGACCAGGGTGATCGCGACGCCTTCGCGGCCTGCTCGCCCGGTGCGGCCGATGCGGTGCACGTAGGTCTTCTCGTCGTCCGGGCACTGCAGGTTGATCACGTGCGTCACACCGGCGACGTCGATGCCGCGGGCCGCCACGTCGGTGGCCACCAGGATGTCGACCTTGCTGGAGCGGAACGCCCGCAGCGCCTTCTCGCGCGCACCTTGCCCGAGGTCGCCGTGCACCGCACCAGCCGCGAAACCGCGTTCGGTGAGTTCGTCGGCGAGCTTCTGCGCGGTCCGCTTGGTCCGGCTGAAGATCATCGCCAGGCCGCGATCGGTGGCTTGCAGCGCCTTCGCGATCAGCTCGGTCTTGTCCATGGCGTGCGCCCGGTAGATGAACTGCCGGGTGCGTTCGTGCACCGCGCTCTCGTCCGCCTGCTCGGCCCGGATGTGCGTGGGCTGCGTCATGAACGTGCGGGCCAGGGTCAGGATCGGGCCCGGCATGGTGGCCGAGAACAGCATCGTCTGCCGCTGTTCGGGGACCATGTGCAGGATGCGCTCGATGTCCGGCAGGAAGCCGAGGTCGAGCATCTCGTCTGCCTCGTCGAGCACCAGTCCGCGGACCTTGCCGAGCACCAGGTGGCGCTGTTCGGCGAGGTCGAGGAGTCGGCCCGGAGTGCCGATGACCACGTCGACGCCCTTGCGCAGCGCGGAGATCTGCTCCTCGTAGGGGCGGCCGCCGTAGACCGCGACGGTGCGCACGCCCAGGTACTTGCCCGCGTCGGTGAGATCGCGGGTGACCTGCAGGCACAGCTCGCGGGTCGGCACCACGACCAGCGCCTGCGGGGTGCCGTCGCCGGGCAGGCTCAGGCGGTGCAGCAGCGGGGCGCCGAAGCCGAGGGTCTTGCCGGTGCCGGTGCGCGCTTGACCGATCAGGTCCTCGCCGCGCATCGCCAGCGGCAGGGTCAGTTCCTGGATGGCGAAGGTGTGCTCGATCCCGGCGTCGCGCAGCGCGCGGACGATCTCCGGGTGTACGTCCAGTTCGGCGAACGTCGGTGCGTCCGGACTGGTCGTGGTGCCTGCTTGCAGCGGTGCGCTGGTGTCGATGTCGGGAGCGCCGGACTCGCGGTGCTCCAGTTGTCGATCGTCCACTGTGTCGGGGGTGCCGCCCCCGGTCTGATCTTCGAGGCCGCCGGGGGCCTGGCTGTTGGTGAACGTCAGAATGATCGCCTCTCTCGGTACCTGCGCGCATGCGCCCCGCAATGGGCCGATCCGTGGTGACGTCCTCCCGGCACGGCGGCCGCTTGTCATTCCCAGCCGCTCGCAGTGCTCGTGGTCATCGACCTGGTAGTGCGCGCCTTTTTCGCTCAGCGGTGCGTCCGCTGTTGGTTCGTTCCTCTCGGCGTCGCGTCGCGCCAAGGCCGACAAGCGATTCGCTCAGGCCGCGTTCGCGGGGCCGTCCCGCTCGGGCGCGAGTCGCCCGTGTCGTGACGTTCGTGGAGCCAGCCCCACGGTCTACGACCGGTTCTCCGACCGCGCCGCCGGACGCCGATGCTCCTCCGAGACCCGAGGATACCTGTTCGCCGACGGTTCTCGCCGTGGTGCGTGTAACTCGGGCGTGCCGCCGGTTACGCTCGCAGCCATGAATGAGGCTGACCAGAGCGCGACGTTGCCCGGAGAACGTGACGAGCGTTACGAGGAAGGCGTCGTAGATCTGCTCGCTGCGTTGGCCTACGGAGAGTTGTCGGCCTTCGACCGCCTCGCCGAGGATTCCCGAACCGCACCTACGCTGACCGGCCGCGCGGCGCTGGCCCGCATGGCCGCCGCGGAGATCGGCCACTACCGGCTGCTCGAAGACCACTTGGCCGCTCGCGGCGTGGCGATCGACGAGGTGATGCAGCCCTTCGCCGCGCCCTTCGAAGCGTTCAACGCCTCGACGGCGCCGCATTCGTGGTTGGAGTCGCTGGTCAAGGCGTACGTCGGGGACGGGTTGGCGGCGGACTTCTACCGCGAGGTGGCCGAGTGGTTGGACCCCACCACGCGGCAGCTGGTGCTGAGCGTGCTGGCCGACACCGGCCACTCCGCGTTCGCCGAGCGCGAAGTGCAGGCCGCCTGCGAGTCGGACCGCAAGCTGCGCGACAAGCTGACGCTGTGGGGGCGGCGGCTGCTGGGCGAGGCCATCATGCAGGCCCAGCGGGTGGTCGCCGAGCGCGACGCGCTGGCGGAGCTGATCATCAAGGGCTCCGGGGACCTCACCGGCATCGGCGCCATGTTCCGGCGCCTGCAGAACAACCACACCAAGCGGATGGCGCGGCTCGGCCTGGGCTAGCGGTTTCGAAGCGGGCAGGCGAGCCGGATGTCCGCGCCATCTTCGCGACCACGGGACCCGTCGACACCGGCGGGACCTGGGATAGCCTTGCCCCATCCCAACGGATTCGAGTGCTCAACGGAGGTTCGGCGTGGAGGTCAAGATCGGCGTCGTGGACAGCCCGCGCGAGCTGACGGTCGCCAGCGGACAGTCCCCTGAAGAGGTCGAGTCGCTGGTCGCCGACGCGCTGAAGAACGCTGCAGGCGTGCTGGCCCTGACCGATGAGAAGGGGCGTCGCATCATCGTCCCGGCGACCAAGGTCGCCTACGTCGAAATCGGCCCGGCGGAAATGCCGCGCGTCGGTTTCGGCGTCAGCTGACCCGGTTTTCGTCGAGGTGAGGGGCACCCGTGACCAACTAACCGGGTCACGGGTGCCCCTCACTCATGCCAGCTCGGTCGGGATCGGGAAGGGTGGGCGGCCGGTTCCGGTGATCCGGTAGCGGCCCCACGGATCCGGATCGGACAGCGTGCCGATCGCCTCGCCCGACGGTGTGCGCAACACCACGTCTTTCTTGCAGTGGGCGGCGAACTCGTCGACGGACCGTTGCGCGGCCAGCCGTCCGTACCAGTGAAAACGCCCGTCGATGGGCTGGAAGTGGCCGCGCAGCACCACTTCGACCGGGATCTCGCGGTCCGCGGCGCGGATCGTCGCCGGGCCACGGTAGTCGTCCTCGTCGTGGTCAGCCATGATCGGTTTCCTCCTGGCCTTCGTCGGGCACCACGCGCAGGTCGGTGTCGATGTCCAGCGGTTCGTCCGGGTCGATCACCAGACCGGCCGAGCGCAGCACGCCGTCGATGGCGAACCAGATGATCTGCGCCAGGTAGTCGGTGAGGTCGTTGCGGCTCATCGACTGGCGATCCAGCCACCAGTCGCCGCTGGCCTGCACCATCCCGACCAGTCCGTGGCTCCACGCCTCGACGCCGCCGGAGTCCAGGCCCAGCGCGCGCAGGTACTCGCCGAGGATGCGCGACAGAGAGTTCGCGATGACCGTCTTCTCCGCGGACACCGGATCGGAGCGCACCGGGCGGTCGGCGAAGGTGCGCTGCACGACGAACCGGTACAGCTCCGGGTACTGCTCGATGGTGCCGAGGTAGGCGTCCAGCAGGCGGCGAATCCGCTGGTTGGGGCTGCCGCTCTGGTCGAACTCCGGCCGCAGCCGTTGCATCAGCAGCTCGGTTCCCCACTCGCCGACCGCGACGTAGAGGTCGCTCTTGTCGCTGAAGTGCCGGTATAGCACGGGTTTGCTGACCCCGGCTTCGGCCGCGATGTCGTCCATGCCGACCTCGGCGCCGTGCTTGCCGATGGCGCGCACCGCGGCCTCGACGAACTCGACCCGGCGGGCCTTCCGGTGCTCGCGCCAGCGCTCCCGACGCGCATCACCGCGGGCTTCGCGCTGCGGAACCACCTTGACAGGGCGGGGGTTGTCGCTCACGCTACCCAAGGTAACTGTTACTTGAAGTAACATGCAAGGAGGGTGAGCGCGGATGAGCAGGACCCGGCAGGTCAACGACCGGGAGAAGACGGCCGCGCGGTTGCTGAATTCCTCGGCCCGCAACAGCTACGACCCCGAAGTCGACGTGGACTGGGACGCCGCGCTGGCCGACGGCAAGCCCTACATCCCGTACCGGCGCAGCTCGCTCTACGGCACGCACCTCTGGGAACAGCTCAGCGACGAACAGCGCATCGAGCTGACCAAGCACGAATTCGCCAGCATCGCCTCGAACGGGCTGTGGTTCGAGGTCCTGCTGATGCAGATGCTGCTCAAGGAGTTCTACAACTCCGATCCGCGCACCAACCACGCCCAGTACGCGCTCACCGAGATCGCCGACGAATGCCGCCACTCCACGATGTTCGCCAAGGCCATCGACCGCGTCGGCGCGCCCGCCTACGGACCGCTTCCGCTGCTGCACCTCGGCGGTCGGGTGCTGCCCGCGGTGCTGCGCGGTCCATCCGCGTACGCCTCGATCCTGGTCGCCGAGGAGATCCTGGACCGGTTCCAGCGCGACCAGCTGAACGACGAGCAGGTCCAACCGCTGGTGCGGATGATCAACCGGATCCACGTGCTGGAAGAAGCCCGGCACGTCACCTTCGCCCGCGAAGAGGTGGTGCGCCGGATGGCCGAGTGCAACGCCGCTGAGCAGGCCTACCACCAGTACTGGACCGCGCTCGTCGCCTACTCCATCTGCGTCAGCCTGATCAACCCGCACGTCTACAAGGCAGTCGGGCTGCGGCCGCGGGACGCCTGGCGAGTTGCCTGGGCGAACCCCAACTTCCAGGACACCCTGCACTGGGGTGGCGAGAAGATCATGGCGTTCCTGGACGAGGCCGGACTGGTCGGCGGACCGGGCATGCGGTGGTGGAAGAAGGCCCAGCTGATCCGATGACCGGAGGAACCTTGCGCACCGCCGGGGCGTTCACGACCAGCGACGGAACCCGGCTGCGGGTGCTCGACGAAGGACCCGCCGACGCGCCGGTCACGGTCGTGTTCGTGCACGGCTGGACGCTGACCATGCATGCCTGGGACCGGGTGGCGAGCGGCCTGCCGAAGGCGGCCGGGAGCCAGCCGCGGAGCCTCCGGTTCGACCTGCGGGGGCACGGCGGGAGCGACCCGGCGCAGCCGGGGAGCGCGAGCATCCAGCGCTGCGCGGAGGACCTGGCGGAGCTGGTCCGGGCGCGGGCCCCGGAGGGGCCGCTGGTGCTCGTCGGGCATTCGATGGGCGGCATGACGATCATGGCGTTGGCCGAAGCGCACCCGGAGCTGTTCGCGCGGCGGGTCGCCGGAGTCGCTCTGGTGTCGACCTCGGGCGGGGATCTCGGCAAGCCGGGCTTCCGCCTGCCCCGTCCGGTCGCAGCGGTGGCGAACCGGGGCGAGCGGATGATCCGCAAGCGG
The DNA here is from genome assembly GCF_022678645.1 of Saccharopolyspora soli. Classification (GTDB taxonomy): domain Bacteria; phylum Actinomycetota; class Actinomycetes; order Mycobacteriales; family Pseudonocardiaceae; genus Saccharopolyspora; species Saccharopolyspora soli. Next base: position 105,006 of record NZ_JALBWV010000010.1, read on the forward strand.
CTCGCGGCCTCGCACGGGACGCGGCTGAGTTCGCGGTCGCGCTGGCTACAGCCAGGAATGCGCTGGCTGCTTTTCGGTGCTCGTCCCGAGCGCGCTGACGTGGCGGTCACCGCCGATTGGGTCGCGGCCTGCCACCCGGCGAACATGGCCGCTTACCGGGAGACGTTGGCCGAGCACGATCGGCTCGCGGCGCTGGCGGCGCTGCGGTCCATCCCGACGATCGTGCTCTCCGGCCTGTCCGACCGGCTGACGCCGCATTCGCACGCGCGGCGCATCGCCGAGGCGTTGCCGGACGCCAAGCTGCTGATCTACGCCGATGCCGGGCACATGCTCCCGTTGGAACGAGCCGACGAGGTCACCGCCCGCATCGCCGAACTCGTGACCCGCGCCATCCGCTGACCTTCAGGGGTTCTGGAGCGGGAAGCCCGCGAGGCCCTTCCAAGCCAGCGTGGACATCAGGTTCACCGCTTCGTCGCGGGAGATGGTCTCCTGCTCGTCCAGCCAGTAGCGCGCGGTCACCTGGCTGAGGCCGACCAAGCCGACCGCCAGCAGCCTCGCGCGCTCGGCGTCCAACCCGGCGTCCGCGGTCACCGCCTCGGTGATCGCGTCGATGCACCCGGACAGGGCACCTTCCACCGCCTTCTCCACGGCCGGTTCGCCGCGCAGATCGGACTCGAAGACGAGCCGGAACGCCTGCCCCTCGCCGGACACGAACCCGTACAGCGCGCCGATCGCGGCCCGCACCCGCAGCTTGTTGTCCGTGGTCGACTCGATGGCCGCCCGCACGCGGCGCACCAGCTCGTTGCCGTGCGTCTCCAGCAGCGCGAGGTAGAGCTCCAGCTTGCCCGGGAAGTGCTGGTAGAGGACCGGCTTGCTGACGCCCGCGCGCTCGGCGATGTCGTCCATCGCGGCCGCGTGGTAGCCGTTGTGCACGAAGACGTGTTGAGCCGCTTCGAGCAGCTGTGCCCGGCGTGCGTCGCGAGGCAACCGGACACCTCGGCTCGGTTGTGCGGTCTCGGTCATCCTCGCCTCCACCCGATTACTTCACGCTGGCGCTAGGCGGCCTTGCGGCCCCAGTGGGCCTTGACTCTACTCGCCGGTAGAGCCAGGCACCGAAATCCATGCCAACCTGGGCAGCCATGCTGTAGGTGTGACGACGACAACTCCTGCCGCTGCGCTGCACGGACGAGACATGTTGCTCCGAGGGGAGCTGACCAGGGTTCCGCTGGTGGCCGATGGCATTCCGCCGGTCGACCTCACCGCGAAGCCGCCACCTGGACGTCACGTCGAACTCGCCACCCGCTGGGGGCCGCTGTGGCTGCACCTCCGCGAGACGCCGGGCGCGTCGCCGACCGCCCCGACCGCAGTGCACCTGCACGGGCTGGCCGGTTCGTCGACGAACTGGACCGATCTGGCCGGGTTGCTGGCGGTGCGGCTGCGCAGCATCGCACTGGACCTGCCCGGATTCGGACGTTCCGAGCCACCAGCCGGGTTCACCTTCACCCGCCAGGCGAACGCCCACGTGGTGATCCGGTTCCTGGAGCAGCTCGACGCCCGGCCGGTGCACCTGTCCGGGAACTCCTTCGGCGCCGCGGTGGCGATCGAGGTCGCAGCACTGCGCCCGGATCTGATCACCTCGCTGACGTTGATCTCACCGGCGATGCCGGACCTGCGGCCCAACCCGTGGCGGCTGTCCGACCCGCGGATCGCGCTGGCCATGCTGCCGATGGTCGGCGGGGCGACCCGGCGGCAACTGGCGGCCGTGCCGCCAGCCGATCGGGCCGTGCAACTGATGCGGCTGTGCTTCGCCGACCCGGACGCGGTGCCGCCGCACCGGCTCGCCGAGGCGGTCGCCGAGTTCGAGGAACGCGCCGTGTTGCCCTGGGCCGGACCAGCGTTGGGCCGGACCACCAGGGAACTGGTGCACTCCTGGCTCGTCCCGCCTGGCCGCTCGCTGTGGCACCGGTTGCCCGAGATCATCGCTCCTGCCCTGGTCGTGTGGGGCAGCGACGATCGGGTGGTCACGGTCCGCAAAGCCCCGCGCGCGGCGGCGCTGCTCCCGCGCGGTCGGCTGCTGGTACTGCCCCGGACAGGGCATGTCGCCCAGATGGAGCGCCCGCAAATGGTCGCGCGTGCGGTTCTCGGCCTGGTGGGGGCCGATTCCTGGTAGTCGCCGGCTTGCATCACTTCGTGTGATCTTGGCGTTTTCGGTCACTCGTAGTGTCCAGTGGTGATCTAGGCTGCCAGATCGCTTGTGGGAAGCTTATGGGCGTGACCCGCCTGCCGCAGCGACCTCGCGCCTCCACATCCGACCGCCGACGGGCGGGGCGTGAGAGCGCGCGTGTCGGTGCGGATGCACGATCTGGAGAGCCGTTAGCGGCGTCCTGGAATCCGATCCCCGAGCCGCCGGACCCCGAGATCATCGACGAGGCGGAGGATCTCGACGACGTCCGCCCGCGCCGCCGACGACGGGGCGTGCTGTCGCGCTACGGCTGGCGGATCTACGCGGTGCCCCTGTTGATCGTGGTGAGCGCCCTCGCCGTGTTCCAGACCGTCCGGCCGTCCGATCGCGGGGCCGCGACCGGACTGGCGCAGCCGCGCACCGCGGTGAACCCCGCGGAGCCGGTCGTCACCGAGGCACCGCACGGCCAGACCTTCGGCCCCGCGATGTTCTCCGCCGACCTGCCCCCCGGCGGCCCGATCCCGGAGACCGGTGCCCGCACCTTCCAGGTGCTGCCCGGCACGTCCCCGGTGATCGGTTCGGGAACCTTGTACCGGTACACGGTCGAGATCGAGGTCGGCGTGCAGATCGCCGACCCGAACAGGGAGTTCGGCAGCCTGGTGCAGGCGACGCTGTCCGATCCGCGCAGCTGGACGAACCCGCAGGGCGGTGGGATCTCGCTGCAACGCGTGGACGCCAGCGGTCCGCGTCCGGACTTCCGGGTCATCCTGGTCAGCCAGCAGACCGCCCGCGAGGCATGCGACTACAGCAACGGGGTGCCGTACGACAGCTCGTGCCGCAAGGGCGACATGGTGTACCTGAACGCGGCGCGCTGGGTTCGCGGCGCGGTGTCGTTCCAGGGCGACATGGGCAACTACCAGCGCTATGCGATCAATCACGAGGTCGGGCACGTCTTCGGCAACAAGCACGTCGGCTGCCCGGCGCAGGGGGCGCTGGCGCCGGTGATGATGCAGCAGAGCTTCAGCGTGTCCAACAACGAGCTGCACGAGCTGAACAAGATCGCCGACCAGGGCACTTCCATCCCGGCCAACGGCTTCGTGTGCAAGTACAACGCCTGGCCGTTCCCCACCGGTGGCACCGGCGGCTCGTGAGTCCGCGCCCGCAACATCGTTTCTTCTCGGATCGTGGGAGTAGGTTGGGTTGCGGAAGAGCATCGGGGAGTCTTGCGTTGCAGATTCTGTGAGGCCCCATCCGGGTGGCCTTCGGGGACGCTTGAGGCGCCGCTGCCACGCTCCGAGCGCAGCGGGTGCCGACCACTGAGGAGGAGCTGGGAATGTCCGGCGCAACGTCACTGCCGCCGCTGGTCGAACCGGCGGCGGAGCTGACCAAGGAAGAGGTCGCGCGCTACAGCCGCCACCTGATCATCCCCGACGTCGGGATGGACGGGCAGAAGCGGCTGAAGAACGCCAAGGTGCTGGTGGTCGGTGCCGGTGGACTCGGCAGCCCGGCGCTGCTGTACCTGGCCGCTGCCGGGGTGGGCACGCTCGGCATCGTCGAGTTCGACGAGGTCGACGAGTCCAACCTGCACCGCCAGATCATCCACGGGCAGTCCGACCTCGGGCGTCCCAAGGCGGAGTCGGCCCGCGACTCGATCGCCGAGGTGAACCCGTTCGTCAAGGTCAACCTGCACCAGACGCACCTGAGCTCGGAAAACGCGCTCGACATCTTCCGGGACTACGACCTGATCCTGGACGGCACCGACAACTTCGCCACCCGGTACCTGGTCAACGACGCCGCGGTGCTGCTCGGCAAGCCGTACGTGTGGGGTTCGATCTTCCGGTTCGAGGGCCAGGCCAGCGTGTTCTGGGACCAGTACGGGCCGAACTACCGCGACCTGTACCCGGAGCCGCCGCCGCCCGGCATGGTGCCGTCCTGCGCCGAGGGCGGCGTGCTGGGCGTGCTGTGCGCCTCGATCGGTTCGATCATGGTCAACGAGGCCATCAAGCTGATCACCGGCATCGGTGAGCCGCTGCTGGGCCGCCTGATGATCTACGACGCGCTGGAGATGAACTACCGCACCGTAAAGATCCGCAAGGACCCGAACGCGACACCGATCACCGAACTGATCGACTACGAGTCGTTCTGCGGTGTGGTCTCGGACGACGCGCAGCAGGCGGCGGTGAACAGCACGATCACACCCCTCGAACTCAAGGGCATGTTCGATCGGGGCGAGAAGTTCGAGCTGATCGACGTCCGGGAGCCGCACGAGTACGAGATCGTCCGGATCGAGGGCTCGAAGCTGATCCCGAAGGACCGCATCCTCTCCGGTGAAGCGCTGGCCGAACTGCCGCAGGACCGCAAGATCGTCCTGCACTGCAAGTCCGGCGGGCGGTCGGCGGAAGCGCTGGCGGCGTTGCACAAGGCCGGGTTCGCCGACGCCGTGCACGTTGGCGGCGGGGTGCTGGGCTGGGCCAACCAGGTCGACCCGAGCCTGCCGACGTACTGAGTCGCGGAGCGGGCCCTGCGCCGTACGAGTGAGCACTGAAGGGCACCTTTCACCAAGTAACTTGGTGAAAGGTGCCCTTCACCTCGCTGAAACCCGCTCGGGCACTGGGAAAGGTGCTCGTGGCGCGTGGCGGTTTTCGCGAGAAACCGCCGCATCGAGTGGCAGCGTTCGGAGCGCCTGCTGCGGATTTGGCGATCATCGCGGTAGCGTCTGGGCCGTGAGTCCTACGCCGGAGCCGCCCCCGCCGCACGTGCGCGCGGCATTCGGTGCGCGCGTCGAAGAACCCGAGCCGCTGGACGGTGCGGTCGCCTGGCGCTGCGGTGACATCGTGCTCAAACCCGCCGCGAACACCGCCGAGGCCGCTTGGGTCGCGCAGACGTTGGACCTGCTGGAACCCGACGAGGTGCGGGTGTCCCGTCCGGTGCGGTCCACGGACGGGCGCTGGGTGGTGTCGGGCTGGTCGGCGAGCCGGAACCTCGCCGGTCGGGCCGAACCGCGGCACGACGACGTGGTTGCCATGTCGTTGCGGCTGCACGCGGCGAGCCGGTTCCTCGCCCGGCCGCGGTTCCTGCAGGCCCGGCAGGACATCTACGCGTTGGCCGACCGGATGGCCTGGGGCGAAGAGGAGTACGTGCTGCCGCAGGAGAAGGGCGGTCGGCTCTACGACGTGCTCGCCGGTTCGCGGCGGGAGGTCGAGCTGCGGTCCCAGGTGGTGCACGGGGACCTGTTCGGCAACGTGCTGTTCACCGAGGACGCGCCGCCGGGCATCATCGACTTCAACCCGTACTGGCGGTCCGCCGAGTGGGCGGCGGCGGTCGTGGTGATCGACGCCCTGGCGTGGGGCGGCGCCGACCCGGCCATCGTGGAACGGTGGTCGCACCTCGCCGAATGGCCGCAGGCGCTGTTGCGGGCCTTGCTGTTCCGGCTCTCGGTGCACGCCCTGCACCCGCGCTCGTCATCGCAGACCCTCACCGGGCTGGAACGCGCTTCCCAGATGGTCCTCGAAGTGCTTTGAGTGGCGGTTTCGGTGCCGCCTCGCGGCGCATCGCACCCGTCACACGGCCGTGCTCCGCTTCGGCTCCACGTTGTGTGACGATTGGGCGGTGGAGGCAGTGTTGAGCGGCTTCACCGTCGGCGTGACGGCGGAGCGCAAGGCCGCGGAGATCGGGGAGTTGTTCGCGCGCCGGGGTGCCCGCGTGCTGTTCGGCGCTGCGATGCACACGGTGCCCCTGCCCGAGGACGGCGAGCTGGCTGCCGCGACCGAGGCGGTGCTGGCCGCCCCGGTGGATTACGTCGTCGCGATCACCGGTGTCGGGTTCCGGGGCTGGATCGAGGCCGCGCAGTTGGGCGGCCTCGGTGATCGGCTGCTGGCGCAACTGCGTTCCGCCGAAGTGGTGGCGCGGGGCGCCAAGGCGCGCGGCGCGGTTCGCGGTGCCGGGTTGACGGAGTCCTGGACGTCTCCGGCCGAGGAGTCCGCGGAGGTCCTGGCGTACCTGCTGGAGCGCGGGGTCGAGGGCAAGCGGGTCGTCGTGCAGGTGCACGGCGATCCGATGCTGGGTTTCCGCGAGGCGTTGCGGGCGGCCGGTGCCGAGGTGGTGCCGGTGACCGTCTACCGCTGGACCGACCCGGTGGACCTGGCCGCACTGGACCGGTTGATCGACGCGGTGCTGCGCGGCGAGGTGGATGCGCTGCCGTTCACCAGCGCACCGGCCGCGACCAACCTGCTGGCTCGCGCGGACCGGACCGGGCGTGGCGAGCGGTTCCGGGAAGCGTTGCGCGACAAGGTTTTCATCGCCTGCGTGGGCCCGGTGACGGCCGCGCCGATCGACGCGGCAGGTCTGCCGTACGTGATGCCGGACCGAGCCCGCACGGCGTCTCTGGTGCGCCTCGTCGCGGACGAACTCCCGAAGCACGCGTTGCGGTAGTTCGGTGTCCGAATAGGACTCGGCGAATCCGGGTTCCGGATTGCGGCAATACTGGGAAAATTCACCGTTCGGCCCGCGACCGGCCGGTGTGGATCAGGCGCCCCAGCGGTAGCGGCGGAGGTCGACGCGGGCTCCGTCGGCGAGCACGCCTTCGGCTCGCAGGAGTTCCAATTGGCGCTGGCGCAGGTGGTCGGCGACCGTGCCGTTGGAGCGCAGGACGCGGTGCCACGGCAGGTCGCCGCCGTCCTCGGCGAGGATGCGGCCCACCAGCCGGGCCGAGCGCAGGCCCGCGAGCTCGGCGACGTCGCCGTAGGACAGCACCGATCCGGGCGGGATCGACGCCACCACGGCTCGCACCTGCTCCACGGTCTCCTCGTCCACGAAACCGAAAGTACCGCACCGCGCCGCCTGGCAACGGACTGCGGGTGCGCTGGGACGCCCTCGCACCCCAACGCACCCGCAGTAGCTGACCAGGGAAAACCGTCAGCCTTGGAAGCCAGCCACGATCTTGGTGAAGTCCCACGGCTGCTGGTCGATGCCGCCGCAGGAGTCCGGCGCCCCGCCGTCGCACGGGCGGTCTCTGTTGACCGACCAGAAGGTGAAGCGGCCGAGACCGTTCTGCTTGGCGTAGTCGGCCATCTGCTGGAACGCGGCCTGGTCGACGACCTCACCGGTGTCGGTGTTGCCGTTCATCGACGAGATCCCGGCGTGCGCGTACGCGTCCGCGTCGCTGTAGCCGAAGGTGCTCTTGAGCAGTTCCTTCAGCGCTTCGGTGGCGGTGATGGTGTCGGCTGCCATGTCCGAACCGCCGAAGTTGAACGGCATCTGCGTCCACACGTCGACGTTGGCGCCGATCTCGTTGGCCCGGCTGATCATTCGCTGGCCAACGTCATTCGGGCCACTGACCAGGGTCGGGAACGTGACCACGGTCAGCAGGCCGGGGTTGGCCTCCTTGGTGATCTTCAGCGCTTCCAGCACCCGGTCCTGCGAGGTGGGGTTGTCGAACTCCGACGCCTCGATGTCGATGTCGATGGCCTTGAGTCCGTAGGCGTCGATCACCTTCTGGTAGGCACCGGCCAGCGACTGCGCGTCCTGGCAGACCTCACCGAGCTTGCTGCCGGAGTAGCCGCCGATGGACGGGACGACGTCGCCGCCGTTGGCGCGGACCTCGTCGATGGTCGCCTTGTCCTGGCCGTCCAACGGGCGGGTGCCGTCCCAGGCGGGGTTGCAGGTGCCGTCGGAGAGGATGAACGCCAAGGTGAAGTCCTTGATCCCGGTCGCGCTCATCACCTCGCCGACCGCGGGTGGGCTGCCCCAGCCGTTGTAGAGGTAGGGCGAGGCGGCGACCGGGGCGGCAGCCGCTTCCGGGGCCGCGGCGGGGGCCTGGGCACTCATCGCGGGCACCGCGCCGAGGGTCAACGCGGCGGCCGCCGCGGCGCAGGTAAGCAGGCTCTTGCGGACCTTGCTCACGGTTCCTCCTTCGGGGTCCATCGCGCGCTCGGGGGGCGCGCTTTCGCAGGTCACAGGCCGGAAAGGGCCGGTGACGATCAGGACCCTGTCAGAGATCAAAATTGGTTTGTACCACCAAAAGGTTCAGTTAATTCCCAGTTGAGCGGGTGCTATCAGCGAGCCGTTCACGACCTTGTCGCCAGTGCGTGGTTCCATCGGTGCGTGCCATCCCCGACCGCGCCCGTCCTCGTCCGCCGAACCGAATCGGCTCGGCGGCGGACGACCTGGGACGCGGCCGGACACCGGGCGCTGGCGCATCCCGGCGGCTTCCTGCGGGTCCTCGGTGGACCCGGTACCGGCAAGAGCGCGCTGATCGCGCAGCTGGCCGCCGATCGCATCCAAAACCGCGGGGTGTCGCCGGAAAACGTCCTGGTGCTGACCGCGAGTCGGCGCGCGGCGGCCTGGATGCGCACCGAGATCACCCGCCTGCTGACCGGTTCTTCGACCGGGTTGCGCACCGCCCCCGAGCCGCTGGTTCGGACTGTCCACTCGTACGCATTCGCGGTGCTGCGGTTGCAGGCAGTGCGCGACGAGTTACCGCCACCGCAACTGCTCAACGGTCCGGACCAGGACGCATTGGTGCGCGAACTCTTGACCGGCGACGTCGAAAACGGTGCTCAGGACTGGCCGGAAGCGTTGCGACCGGCGTTGACCGTCCCCGGCTTCGCCGAGGAACTGCGCGATCTGCTGCTGCGCGCCGCCGAGCGCGGTGTCGGGCCGGAGCGGCTGATCACCCTCGGCCGCCAGCACGACCGTCCGGAATGGATCGCCGCGGGCCGGTTCGCCAAGCAGTACGAGCAGGTCACGCTGCTGCGCGGCGCTGGCGGTGCGCAGGCTCCGGCGCTGGACGCCGCGGAGCTGGTCGGATCGGCGCTGCTGGCCTTCGACACCGATCCGGGACTGTTGGCGACCGAACAGGACCGGGTGCGCTACGTGCTGGTGGACGACGCGCAGCACTTGGACCCGCAGCAGTACTGGCTGATCCGGCGCCTCGGCGACACCGCCACCGAGTTCGTGCTGGCCGGTGACCCGGATCAAGCGGTGTACTCGTTCCGCGGCGCCGATCCGCGTTGCCTGCTGGACGCCGACCCGGACGGCACGAGCACCGAGGTGCTGACGATAGACCACCGGATGTCCAAAGCGGTCCGGGAAGCGGTGCAGCGGCTGGCCGCGCGGCTGCCGGGTGCTGGCCCGCAGCGCGAGCTGGTCGAGTCCGAAACCGGACACGGCGGGTCGGTCCAGGTGCGACTGCTGGCCACCGAAGCGCAGGAGGCCGCGTGGGTTGCCGATCAGCTCCGCCGAGCGCACCTGCTCGACGAGATCGCCTGGTCGGACATGGCCGTCGTGGTGCGCTCGACGGGGCTGTCACTTCCGGTGTTGCGCCGGGCGTTGCTCGCCGCCGGGGTGCCGATCGCTTTGCCGGTCGACGATTTGCCGCTGGCGCAACGCAATGCCGTCCGTCCACTGTTGACCCTGCTGCGCTGCGCCGCGCGCCCGCTGGCGCTCGACGCGGACGCCGCCGCTGAGCTGCTCGCCTCGCCGCTCGGCGGCGCCGACCCGCTCGCGCTGCGGCGGCTGCGCCGCGGGCTCCGCCGCCTGGAACTCGCCGCAGGCGGCAGCCGGGCCAGCGGTGATCTGCTGGTCGAGGTGCTGCAGGACGGCGACCGGCTCGCCGCGTTGGAGGATTCCGCCGCCGCGCCCGCCCGGCGCATCGCCGGGCTGTTGCGCACCGCAACGGACTCGGTGGCCGCCGGGCACACCGTCGAAGAGACGCTGTGGCGGGTCTGGAAGGCCAGTGGCCTGGGAAAGCGCTGGGTGGCGCAGTCCGAGCGGCACGGCGTGGCCGGGGCGCAAGCGGATCGCGATCTGGATGCCGTGGTGTCGCTGTTCGACGCGGCTGCCCAGCACGTCGACCGGTTGCCGGGTGCGGATGTCGCCGGTTTCGCGGACTACCTGACCGGCCAGCAGATCGCGGGCAGTTCGCTGGCGCCGACCGCGCCCAGGGACAACGCGGTATCAGTGCTGACCGCGCATGCCGCCAGCGGCCAGGAGTGGGAGGTCGTGGCGATCCCCGGCGTGCAGGAGGGCGTCTGGCCCGACCTGCGGCTGCGCGGGTCGTTGCTGGGCATCGAGCGACTGGTGGACGTGCTCTCCGGGGTGGACGCCGAGCGGGTGTCCGCGACCGCGCCGCTGCTTGCCGAGGAGCGTCGGCTGCTGCTGGTCGCGGCGAGTCGAGCGCGGCGCAATCTGCTGGTCAGCGCGGTTCGAGGCGAGGACGAGCAGCCGTCCCGGTTCCTGGACGAGTTGGAGGGCGTGGTCAGCGATCCGGACGCGGTGGAGCGCCCGATCGCCCGGCCGGAACGCGGTTTGGCGCTCGCGGATCTGGTCGGCGAGTTGCGCCGGGTGGTGTGCGACGCGGAGGCGGTGCCGGAGCGGCGGAGGCGCGCCGCGGCGCAGCTCGCGCGGTTGGCCGCGGCCGAGGTGCCGGGCGCGAACCCGGACACCTGGTACGGCCTGCCGGACAGCTCAACCTCGGTGCCCCTGGTGACCGACGACGAGCCGGTCCGAGTATCACCATCCACTGTGGACATCCTGGCGAAATGTCCGCTGCGCTGGCTGGTCGAGCGGCACGGCGGTCAGGACACCGCAGAATTGGCCTCCATCACTGGAACTCTCGTGCACGCGCTCGTGCAGGCCGCCGCCGACGGTGCCGACGCCACCCAACTGCACAAGGCGCTCGACGACGCGTGGGAGTCGGTGGACGCCGGTGCGCCGTGGTTCTCCCGGAAGGAGCGCAAGCGCGTGGAGCAGATGCTCGACGCGTTCCTGACCTGGCTGGTGCAGTCGCGAGCCGAGCTCACCCAGATCGGGGTGGAGAAAGACCTGGACATAACGGTCCCGGGACGAGCGGACGGGCCGTCGCTGCGGCTGCGCGGCCGAGTCGACCGGCTGGAGGCTGACGCCGCGGGGCGGCCGGTGGTGGTCGACGTGAAGACCGGCAAGACCCCGGTGAGCAAGGGGGACGCCGAGGAGCACCCGCAGCTCGCGGTGTACCAGCTGGCGGCGGCCCTGGGAGCGTTCGGCGGCGATGACGAGCCCGGCGGCGCGCGGCTGCTCTACGTCGCGAAGTCCGACCGCAAGGGCGCGGCGACCGAGCGGAACCAGCAGGCGTTGGATGCCGACCGGATCCGGGTGTGGCTCGACGTGGTGCACACCGCTGCCGCGGCCAGCCTCGGACCGGCCTACGTGGCCACTGAGAACAGCGACTGCCCGCGCTGCCCGGCGCGCACCTGCTGCCCGGTCCACCCGGCCGGAAGGCAGGTCGCCCAGTGATCAGTCCGCACCGCATCGCTCAGGCGCTCGGACTGCACCCGCCCACCCCGGAGCAGACCGCGGTGATCGCCGCGCCAGCCGAGCCCGCGCTGGTCGTCGCGGGTGCGGGCGCGGGCAAGACGGAGACGATGGCTGCTCGCGTGGTGTGGCTGGTCGCCAACCAGCTGGTGACCCCGGAGCGCATCCTCGGCCTGACGTTCACCCGCAAGGCCGCGCGGCAGCTCGCCGACCGGGTGCGCGCTCGGCTGCGCAGGCTCGCCGGCTCCGGGCTGCTGGAGGAGGCCGACCCCAGCGGGCAACTGCGGTCCGCGGTGCTCACCGAAGAACCGACGGTGCTGACCTATCACGCCTATGCGGGGCGGCTGGTCGGCGAGCACGGTCTGCGGGTGCCGGTGGAACCGGGCGCCCGGTTGCTGACCGAGACGGCGTCCTGGCAGCTCGCGCACCGCGTGGTCGCGACCTGGACCGAGGACATCGACACCGACAAGGTTCCGTCCACGGTGACCGGTTACCTGCTGTCCTTGGCCGGGGAACTCGCCGAGCACCTGGTGGGTCCGGACGAGTTGCGCGCACACGCTGAAAAGCTCTGCGAATTGGTCGAGAACGCGCCACGGGCCAAGGGACAGCGGACCAACCTGCCGCAGGACCTGGTGAAAGTCATTGCCGCGCAACGGTTGCGCGTCGCACTGATGCCGTTGGTCGAGGAGTACGGGCAGCAGAAGCGGCGCGCGGGCGCGATGGACTTCGCCGACCAGATGTCGCTGGCGGCGTTGCTCGCCGCCGAGCACCCCGAGGTCGTCGACGGCGAACGCGTCCGATACGGCGCGGTGCTGCTGGACGAGTACCAGGACACCGGGCATGCGCAACGGGTTCTGCTGCGGTCGCTGTTCGGGCGGGGCCGTCCGCTGCCGGTGACCGCGGTCGGCGACCCGGCGCAGGCCATCTACGGCTGGCGCGGCGCGAGCGCGGCGAACCTGCCGCGCTTCACCACCGACTTCCCGCGCATCGAAGACGAACGCGAGGCACCGGCGCGCCAGTACGGGCTGCTGACCAGCTTCCGCAATCCCGCGGAAGTCCTGCAGGTCGCCAACGCGGTATCCGAACCGCTGCGCAGAACCGGCCTGGAAGTCGATGAACTGCGCGCCAGGGACGGCGCCGAGCCCGGCGACATTCGGCTGGCGTTGACCGAGCACGTGCGGCAGGAACGCGATTGGGTCGCCGACCAGGTGACCGCGCAGTGGCAGGCCGCCTTGGACGAAACCGGCCGACCACCGACGGCGGCGGTGCTGGTGCGCCGTCGTGCCGACATGGCCGATCTCGCGGCGGCGCTGCGGGATCGCGGGCTGCCGGTCGAAGTCGTCGGTCTCGGTGGCCTGCTCGACGAGGCCGAGGTGCGCGATCTGGTCAGCGCGCTGCGACTGCTGGTCGATCCGCTCGCCGGAACGGCCGCGATGCGGCTGCTCACCGGCTCGCGTTGGCGGCTCGGCGCGGCCGACATCGCCGCCCTGTGGGATCGCGCGCGGGAACTCGGCGCGCAGGCATACGGCGCGCCGGAGTCCGACAATCCCTCCGCCGTGGTCACTGCGGCGCTGCCTGGGGAGAACGCCGAGCAGGCCGGGCTGGCGGACGCCCTCGACGACCCGGGCGACGCCCAGCGCTATTCCGCCGCCGGTTATCGACGCGTCCGGCGACTGGGCGGTGAACTCGCCGCCTTGCGGCGACGGCTGGACCAGCCGCTGCCCGAACTCGTCGCGGACGTCGAGCGGACGTTGCTGCTGGACATCGAGAGCATGGCCCGACAGGTCGGGCCGGGGCGGATCCATCTCGACGCATTCGCCGACGTGGTAACCGATTTCGCCACCGCGAGCCCGTCGGCGACGCTGCCCGCGCTGCTGGACTACCTCGAAGCCGCCGAACGGGCCGAGGACGGCCTGGAACCCGGTGAGGTCGAGGTGGCCGAAGACCGCGTCCAGGTGCTCACCGTGCACGCCGCCAAGGGGCTGGAGTGGCAGGTGGTTGCCGTGCCGCACCTGGTGAACGACGTCTTCCCCGGCAAGCGGAAGTCCTCGTCGTGGCTGCGCTCGGTCACCGAACTGCCCGCCGAACTGCGCGGTGACGCCCAAGACCTGCCCCAGCTGGACCTGGACCGGCTCGCGGGCCTGGACCGCAAGGAACTCGTCGAAGCGCTGGGGATCCACGACGAGGAGTTCGAGGAGCGACGGCTCGCCGAGGAACGGCGGCTGCTCTACGTCGCGGTGACGCGCTCGGAGCGGACGTTGCTGCTCTCTGGGCACTGGTGGGGCGAGAACGGCGACCGGCCCAAAGGACCGTCGCACTTCCTCCGGCAGTTGGGCCGAGTGCTGGGCGAGTCCGGAGCCGGGGTGGTCGACCTGTGGACGCCGGAACCGGACGAGGACGCGGCGAACCCGCTCGCCGAAGCGGTGCGGTGCGAGGAGTGGCCGGTCGACCCGCTGGGCGCGCGCCGGGCGGCGGTGGCCGAAGGCGCGGAGCTCGTCCGGGCAGCTTTGTCCACCGTGGATGAGTTGGAGTCGGAGGACGACGAGGACGGCTGGGCTCGGGACGTCGACGTGCTGCTGGCCGAGCGCGCCGCCGCCGCGCAGCGGCGTGAGCAGGTGCGGTTGCCGGAGCACCTGTCGGTGAGCCAACTCGTCGAACTGGCCGGTGACACCGACGGCCTCGCCCGGCGGCTGCGCCGCCCACTGCCGTTCCCGCCGAACCCGATGACCCGCCGCGGCACGGCGTTCCACGCCTGGCTGGAGCACCGGTTCACCTCGACCGCGCTGCTGGACATCGACGAACTGCCCGGGGCCGCGGACGAATCGGCGCCGGTGCACGAGGAACTGGCGCAGCTGCAGGAGGCGTTCCTCGCCGGTTCCTGGGCCGACCGCACTCCGCACCGCGTCGAGGTGCCGTTCGAGACCCAGGTCGAAGGCGTGGTGCTGCGCGGTCGGATGGACGCGGTGTTCGCCGACGCCGACGGCGGCTGGACCGTGGTGGACTGGAAGACCGGCGCGGTACCCGACGGCGACCAGGTGCCCGCGCTGTCGGTGCAGCTCGCGGCATACCGGCTGGCCTGGGCGGAGCTCTCCGGCACGCCGCTGGAGCAGGTCCGAGCGGCTTTCCACTACGTGCGCCACGACTACACCCTGCGCCCTGCCGACCTCCTCGACGCCGAGGGGCTTCGAACCCTCATCACGTCGGTCCCGACGGCGCAGTGATCCGGTAGCACCGGGCAAGATCACCTTCGGCGGGGATCAGTACACGTTCGGGTGGCGGAGCTTGAGATCGCGGCGCGCGGCGGACGAATATGCCCGCGATGAACACGGACTGGAAGCTCAACACACCGCCGGAATCCGAAGTGCAGGTGGACACCGACGTCCTGGCGATGCGGGCCCCGCTGGTGCGGGTGCACCGCGACGCGGCAGGCACCTGGTCCTTCGACGGCCCCGGCGAAACCCCGCGACCGGCGAAGAAGACGATGCTCAGCGCCGTGGTCGGCGCCTGGCCGCACGTCGCCGCGCTGTCCGAGCTGGACACCGGCGGTGCGGCGGTGTGGTCGTGGAAGCAGCACGGCTGGGCCAGCGAGTTCGAGTGCGAATGCGGCAACTGCGAACAGCCGATGGCCTCGGACATCGACCGCAACAGCTGGCCGACCGAACTGCAACCGCACAGCATCCTCAGCGTCGAGCAGGCCGCGCTGTCCGGGCAGGTCTCGTTGACCGACATCATCTCCACGCCCGGCGGTATCGCCCTGCTCGGCCCCGGCGACCACCGGCGCACCGCAGACCTGATGACCCCGGTCGCCCTGGCGAACGTGATCCGCCGCTGGCCGCACACGATGCAGGCGCTGCGGGCGCTCAAGGAAGGCCGCGGCATGCGCTGGAATCTGGAAGGACTCAACTGGCACGAATACCTGCTGGCCTGACGGGAATTTTTTGTGGTCGTTTTGCTCGGTGGTGCGGGTGGCGGAACGTCAGACGCCGTCTCGGTCCGGGATCCCCGACATCGTGTATGCCAAATACACCACGTCGTGGCAGGTCCTCCCAGAGAACGCCAGTGGGCACAGTCTGAGAACCCGCGGCGGTGCCGGTTGCGTACGTGGGCTAAGCGGCTGGCGCCGCTTCAAAAACAAGACCAAAGGCAGACGGGCGCGTCATTTCGGGGTGCCACCGAGCGTGCTGGGTCTGGTCAGGCGTTTTCGGTCAGTTGCGGGTGTTCCAGGAGTTTCGAGTAGAGGACTTCCAGCAGCCAGCGGCCGAACATCGACGACCCGAACTCGGCGGTCCGGTCCTCCGGGGCGATCACCAAGTCGGCCGGTCCCTCGAAATCGGCGTTGACCACCCCGACGCCGTAGTAGTCGAGTTCGAGCATCGACCACGGTTGGTACGGGTGGTCCGCGGGCAGCACGACCGCGCAGGGGGCCAACGTCAGCAGCGTCCCGCACGCCTGCAGCGCGTTCCGGGCGTGCGACACCGGCACCAGGACCCCGAGCAGATCGACGGCGGCAACCGGCAGGTGATCATGCGTGCTCGGCTCGGACCAGGAGCGGAACCAGGTCGGATTGAGCTCGGGCGCCCAGCCGTGGCGGCTGCGCCACTGGTGGACGTCATGCCGGATGCGCGCCACGGCGGCGAACCGCGCACCGAGCACCTCGACGTCGGGGATCAACTGGCCGTCCCACCCCAGGGCACGGGCCGCGTGCTGAAGCTGCTGCACCGATGCATGGTAAAACGACGCACTCGAATGTCCAGACAAGGTCTTCCGGTCGGCAGGAATCGGGTACGAATGCGTGTCTCGTCCGTGACGCGGCGAGCTGGTTCCGGAGGTCGACTTGCCGCTGGTCGCACCGGCTCACCGGACCCGGCGCGAACCAGCGTCTGGCACGGTGCCGGTGCGCGCCGGGTCCGGGCGGAGGCGTTACTGTTCTGCGCCGTGAGCGGTCACCAAGCCGGGGAGCACAGATCATGATGCGGCGCGGTCCCAAGAAGCTGGCGCACCCCTTCATAAGTGGGCGCTCCGACGAGGAGGAACTGACCAACCGGCCCGACCACGCGCTCGTCGGCGTGATCCGGATGCCGGGCACCACGGGCAGCCCGGTCCGATCGATCGTCCGCCGGATCATCGGTGCGATCCTGGCACTGGGCGCCACGGTGCTCATCGTGTACGTCGGTCGGGCTGGCTACCGGGACGCCGCTGGTGGCGAACTGGACGTGCTGGACGCGCTCTACTACGCGACGGTGTCGCTGTCCACCACCGGCTACGGCGACATCACCCCGGTCACCGCGCAGGCGCGACTGGTGAATGTGCTGATTATCACGCCGCTTCGAGTGCTGTTCCTGATCGTGCTGGTCGGTACCACACTGGAAGTGCTCACCGAGCGCTCCCGACAGGCGTTCAAGATCCAACGCTGGAGGTCCAAGGTGCGCGACCACGTGGTCGTCATCGGATTCGGAACCAAGGGCCGTTCGGCGGTCACCGCACTCGTCGGCGAGGGCGCCGAGCCCGGTCGCATCGTGGTCGTCGACACCGACCAACGCGCGCTGGAAGCCGCATCCGCACTAGGTCTGGTCACCGTCAACGGCTCCGGCACGCGCTCGGACGTGCTGCGGGTGGCGGGTGCGCCGCGGGCGCGCGCGATCGTGGTGGCGCCCGCGCGGGACGACACCGCGGTGCTGGTCACCCTGACCGCGCGGGAGCTCGCGCCGAAGGCCCAGATCGTCGCGGCGGTGCGAGAAGCCGAGAACGTGCACTTGCTGCGCCAGTCCGGCGCGGACTCGGTGGTCGTCTCCAGCGAGACGGCGGGTCGACTGCTGGGCATGGCCACCTCGACGCCGTCGGTGGTTGCGATGTTCGAGGACCTGCTGACCCCGGACGTCGGCTTGGCCATCGCCGAGCGCGAGGTCGAGTCGCAGGAGATCGGCGGCTCGCCGCGGCACCTCTCGGACATCGTGCTCGGCGTGGTGCGCGACGGTCAGCTGTACCGGGTGGACGCACCGGAAGCCGACGCGATCGAGGCAGGGGACCGGTTGCTCTACGTCAAGAAAGTGACGCCTGCGGAAGCCTGATCCGGCTCGGTGGCGGTCATTCGATGACCCCGCGACCGCCCGCCGCGGTTTCTGGGAATATCGACGTCGTGGGTAGGCAACGAGGTTCGGCGTCGCTGGCGTCGATCCTGCTTGTCCTGGGCATGCTCGGCGTCGCGGTGGTCGCCGTGACGCTGTGGCCGTTGGTGACGGCCGCGGGCCAGGATCGGACCGAAATGCGCCCGGCGACGGCCACCGTGGTCGAGTCGCGACCGTGCGGTGCCCAGCCGGCGGGAGATCTCGTCGAGGTCCGAATCGACGGCGTGCTCCGGCAAGCGCCGTTCGACGGCTGCGGGCACGTCCGCGGCCAGCAGTTGGCGGTGCAGGTACCGGCCGATCCGACCCAGGACTTCGTGGTCCGCCCGGCCCGAGCGACCGACTCCGAACTCGACGACCTGGCGCAGCGCGCGCACTGGGTGCTGCTGACCCTCGCCGGGGTCGCGGGCGGTGGCTACGGCCTGATGCTCCGCCGCTCGTGAACGCTGGCGACTTCGCGCGAAATCGGCACTCCACCGGAGCGCGATCGCGGGTTCGCGGTTAGTCGACGTCGGAAGGCGCGGCCAGCCAGGTGTTGCACTCGGTGACCCGGTTCTTGGTGAAGCCCTGCTCGATCCAGGCCCTGTTGGTCGCCTTGCTGCCGTGATCGGGCACGTTGCTGTTCTCGTCGCCACGGCCGGAGGAGTCCTCCAGTGCCGGGAAGATGTAATCGTTGCTGACACCGCCGTTCTGCAGCGCGGCCAACGACATGCCCTCGAAGCAGGTCGCCTGCAGCTCCGATCGCCGGGTCAGCTCCAGACCTGCCGACGTGGTGCTGCCGCCCGCGTCGTACGACGCGTCGCCGTAGGCGATGCTGATCCCGGTCATGCCCTGCAACGCGTGGCCGAACTCGTGCGCGAACTGGCCGAGGTAGGCACCGGCGTCGGTGCGGTTCTCCACCTCGGAGTAGTACCGGGCGGTCATGTAGATCGTGTGGTTCCCAGGGCAGTACATGGCCGTCTGGTTCCACATCCGGGTGCCGCAAGGGCTGTCGATGCTGTCCCCGGTGGTGATGACGCTCGGCGTCTCGACCGGCAAGCCCGCCGCCTGCAGCGCCGGGGTCCACGCTTGCATCAGGCAGGGCAGCGCGGCTTGGTAGAAGTTGTCCTGCGAAGCCACATCCGTGTCGAAGGAGGGCAGGTCGCACTGGGTGTTCATCGCGCCGTTGCCGGAGATGTTGATCGGGTTGTCGCCGAGCGAGGCCACCGGCTCGGGTTCGCCGTCCGTGCTGTCCGCGGAAGTGGTTTCCTCCTCGGTGCTGGACGTTTCGGTGCTGGACGTTGCTGTGTCGCTGGATTCAGCCGACGACGTCGTTTCGGCTGTGCTGGTGTCGTAGTCGGACGCGCTGCTGCTGGAGACCGAGGCGGCGAGCGCGCCGATCGTCCCCACACCGAACAGCGCGACGGCGACGAGGACGAGCGCGACCACGACACCGCCGCTGCCCTTGCGCTGCGGCGGGCCCATCGGCGGTAACTGGGGCGGTAGCTGCTGCGGCGGTGCCTGCACCGGCGGGATCGTGCTGAGCCGCATGGTCGTCTGCTGCGGCAGCGGTCGAGCCACCGGCGGCGGAGCTACCGGCCGAGCTGCCGGTGGTTGCGGGCCCCATGGCTGGGGAGCGCGAGGTGGTGGCTGCTGCGGGCCGACCGGTGGCCGTGGTCCTGGCGGCTGTTGCCGAGGTCCGGGCGGTGGTTGCGGGCCGCGAGGTTGTGGTGGTTGCTGCGGTGGCCAGGGCTGTCGCGGTGGTTGCGGACCGCGCGGCGGCGGTGGCCAGGGCGGCTGCGTCATGCGTTCTTCCTCGCGGCGTGTCTAATGTGGACTGTTCGGCCGGGTTCAGCGCGCCACCGCCGGTCCGTCATATCCTGCGAACTTTCTCCTGTTGATCGCGCCCGTTGCGGTCCAAAGCTTATCCGTGGACCGCTAGTGTTCGGGCCGTGTTGACCAAATGGGGACTTGCGGTGGCAGTGGCCGGACTGCTGGTCGGCTGGCCCGGTGCGGCGGCGCAGGCGCAGCCAGTCAATTCGTTGCCTGGCACGGTTTCCAGCACGCTGCACCTCAAGTTGGAGCGCGACGGCCTGGTGTCGGTGACCGAGCAGATCACCGTGCCGCCTGGTCAACCGGTCGAACGCAACATGCCGTTGCGGCAGTCCGCCGGTGCTGGCGTGGATCGGGTCTTCACCGTCTCCGGCCTAACGCTGGACGGCGGCACGGCCCAGGTCGACGCCGACAAGGTGCACCTGACCCTGCAACCCGGTGTGTCAACGCTGAAATACGCCGTCCGCGGCGCGGTCGCGGATACCGGAGACGTGCAGGAAGTGCAGTGGCAGGTGTCGGGTGGCTGGAGCGTTCCGGTGGACCGGGTCGAGGTGGCGTCGCTGCTGTCCCCGAGGGTTCCGCAGAACATCATGTGCTTGGCCGGTCCGGTGGGAAGTGCGGATCGTTGCGCGCGGTTCGAGATCACCCACACCCAGGCGGTCCACGCGCTGACCTACGGGCTTGAGCCCGGCGACCGGATGGACATCACCTTCAACATCCCGGCGGGCACCGTGCCAGCCAACGCGGTAACCGAGGAGTACTTCAGCCTGGCGCGGGCGTTTTCGCTGACGCCCGCGACCGCGGCGGGGCTGGTGGGCATCGGCCTGCTGCTGATCGGCGGCCTCGGCCTGGCCTGGTACGCCCGTGGTCGGGACGCGCGCGCGTTCGCCGAGGACGTCGGCCGGGTCGAGGTGCTGATGACCGATTCGCGCGGTGCGGTCACGTTCGCCTCGCCGGACGGCGTGCTGCCCGGACAGATCGGCGCGGTCATCGACGAGCGGGTCGATCCGGTGGACGTGACCGCGACGATCATCGACTTGGCGGTCCGGAACTACCTGTGGATCGAGGAACTGCCCGGCCAGGACTGGCGATTCGTGCGGCTCAACCCGGCGGACGAGTCGCTGCGGCCGTTCGAGCGCGCGGTCTACGAACTGCTCATCGGCGAGTCCCCGGAGGTGCGGCTGTCCCAACTCCGCGGCGTCGACCTCAGCCGAGTCAGGGAAGCCTTGTACGCGGAGGTCGTGGACAAGGAGTGGTTCGGTCGGCGCCCGGACGCCGACCGGAACCGGTTCTGGTGGATCGGCATCGGTTTGACGGTCGGCGGCGCTTTGCTGACCGCGGTTCTAGCGCTGACGAGTTCCCTGGCATTGCTGGGAATTGGTGTAGTGCTCGGCGGCATCGCGATGACGTTCAGCGCCCGCCTGATGCCTGCCCGGACGAGCCGAGGCAGCGCGCTCGTCCTGCAGGTACGAGGCTTGCGGAGCTACCTGCACGAGGTCTCGGCGGACGCGCTGCCCCCGGCGGATCGCGAAACGGTGTTCTCCAGGTCGCTGCCCTACGTGGTGGTCCTCGATGAAACCGACCGCTGGTTGGCGGAATTCGCGGAACTGGACCCGGCATCGGACGGAACGCCGGGCCTGTACTGGTACGGCAGCCCAGATTCGACGAAGAACCTGCGAACCTTCGGCGCAAGATTCCCGACCCTGGTGTCAAAGCTCAACGAAGCGGTCAAGTCCTGAACCCACGCGGCCGCGCTTTCGGCTAGCTCGCGGGACAACTGACAGCAACCGCCACTTGGCGGACCGTGATCGCAGCCTGATCTGCGGCCGAACGGGTGATGTCCATCGGGTGCCCGGTTTGCCAGGAACCGTTACGCGGCTACCTGCGTCAGGCTAAAGTGTCCTCGATTAATGGGGGAGATCGCAGAGTCCAGAGGGGTCTGGGATGACGAGCGCAGAGAGTGCAGGCTTCGCCGCAGCCAAGGAAGGGCTGAAGGCGATCAGCGGCCAGACGCAGTGGATGAACCAGCAGGTCGGTGCGGGAAAGCTGGCGCTGGACCCCAAAGTCGCCGACGACGCCGCCAAGCGCTGCGAAGAGGAGATCCGCGAGCTGGCCGAGCTGTTCCGCAAGACGAGGGCCATGCAGCGCGTCCAAGGGCTGGGGAAGTACCCGGACGGCGAGCAGTTGGCGAAGCGCTTCGAGGACAAAGCGAACGACGGTGAAGCGGGCGCATTGGCACTGATCCGTTTGATGCAGGACGAGTTGCAGAAACAGGCGGACGCCTTTCGGGCAGCTGCCAAGGACTACCGTGCCACCGACGAGCAAAACGCGGACGACTTGAGGCGAGGTATTCAGTGAGTACGTTCTCCCGATCCTTGATCGCAACTGCTGCCGGTGTGGCCCTGCTTGGACTCTCCGCCTGCTCGGGCGGCGGTTCGAGCAACGACGGTAACGACGAGACGTCCGCCGCGCCTACCACAGCTGCGTCGGGTTCTGGGCTGGCGAGCTTCGATCCTTGCACGTTCTTCAATGCCGATGAACTGAGCTCGTTCGGGGTTGCGACGCAGTCCGAAGACGGCACGGTGGTGAGCTTCGAACCCGGCTGCAAGTGGGAAGGCGAGAAGATGATCCTCTCGCTGCTCAAGAATGCCGACGAGACCGTCGCGTCCTACGAGACGTCCGGTAGCTGGGACAGCTACACGAAGAAGACGATCGGTGGGCGATCTGCTGCGGTCGCAGTTGAGTCGGGTGCCGCTGGCCAGGGCGGCTGCACAGTGCTCGTCGACGCAGGCGGCGGCGTTGCGATCTACGGAGTCGACGGCGTGCTGCGCGATTCGGTCGACGCTTGCCCCGAGGCGGAGAAGATCGCCAGTCAAACGGCTTCTCGATTGCCCGAATGACCGAGGGGGAATGATGGGACTTCTTGACACGCTCGACAACGCGGGATCCCAGATCTTCGGTTGGGAAAGTGCTGCGGAAGAGGATCGCAAGGCGCAGGCCGAGAAGGCCAGCCAGGTTGCGCAACAGCAGCAGAACCAGCTGGCGCAGCAGAACTCCGGGCTGAGCGTCAACAGCTACGACTCACCCGCGATCAGCCAGTGCGTCAACTGGTCCGGCTTCAGCCATTCGGAGATCTTCAAGACCAACCAGGATTCGATCGACCAGGGGAAGGTCGGCGAGGCCGCCCAAGCATGGATCGAACTTGCGAAAGGTCTGCGCACGCGCGGCGAGAACTACGCCACGGATATCGCCAAAATCGTCGACGGCGGTTGGCAAGGCGAAGCCGCTAGCAATGCTCGTGAGGTCGGCAAGCCTGCTTCCGACTGGATGAAGGCCAGTGCGGATGCTTTCGAGATGACCGGCAACAACCTCAACGCCGCAGGCGATGCTGCTGGTCAGGCCAAGAAGATGGTCGAGCAGCCGCAGGGGTTCAGCTGGGGCGAGGCCGCCGCTAGCTCGGTTCCGTTCGGGCTCGCGGGCGGCGGCATCAATGCCCTCAGCCAGATGGAGGAGCAGGAGCAGGCCGAGAAGGCCGCGCAGGAGACGATGGGGCGCGTTTACAGCCCCACGCTCACCCAGGTCGACGCGAAGATGCCGCAGTACCAAGCTCCGGACGGTTCCACCAAGGAGCCGCCGCCGGTGCCTCCGACGGACCGCACGGACTGGGGCGGTGGCCCCGGCGAAGTCGGTCCCACCGGTGGTGGCCCCGGCGCTGGCTACGGCGGCGGGCCAGGCAGTGGCGTCGGTGGTTTCGGCAGCGGCTCCGGCGTCGGTTCCGGGACTGGTTCCGGCGGCGGAATCGGTGGCGGAGTCGGTGGGGGAGTCGGTGGCGGAATCGGTGGCGACTACACCTCGCCGGCCGGGACCGGCAGCCAGTGGGCCGGTCAGCCCGGCGGGCCGGGCACCGGACTTCCCGGCGGTGGGCTTCCCGGTGGCGGTGCCGGTGCTGGCGGGGGAGCCGGAGGCGTCGGCGCCGGGATGGTCGGCGGCATGGCCGGTGGTCTCGGTGCTGGTGGTTTGGGTGCCGGGGGCGCTGGAGCCGGTGGGATGGGCGCTGGCGGTCGGGCCGGTACCGGTGGTCTCGGTGCTGGCGGCGCCGGAGCGGGCGCTGCTGGCGGCGCCGGGGCTCGGGGTGCTGGTGCTGGTCGCGGCGGCATGGGCGGCATGGGCGGTGCCGCTGGTCAGCGCGGACAGGGCGGCGAGGACGAGGAGCACGATCGGCCGTCCTGGCTTGAGGAACAAGACGACGTCTGGATGAACGACATGCCCAGGACCGCCCCGCCGGTGCTGGGGGAGTGACCCGATGATGACCGGTGGTGGCGGCCGTCGGCCCCACCACCGGTCTTTTCGCGTAGGGCGCGATTTCACAAGGGGAGAAGTGCGGTGAGCGTGTTGGGGCGGTGGCAGCTGCTGCCTGTGCACTTGGACGTCGTGCTCAAGTACCTGCGGATCGATGGCCTGACCTTGCCGCTGAGCAGCCGGTCAGCCGGGTACACCGCGGACCAGTTCAGCCGGATAGCGCGAACCGAACTGGATCGGATGGCCGCCAACGGGGTGGTCGTCAACGACGAGGTCGCGCCGCCGCTGGTCGCCGCGCTCAAGTCGCTGGCCACGCCGTACCTGTGGGTCGACTCGATGTGGTTCCCGCAGGTCGGCACGGACCACTGCTGGCGGGCGCTCGCCGTGTACACCGAGGGGAACCGGGTCGTCCTCGGGGTGCAGACGCCCAGCGAGAACCCCCAGCGCGGCGGGATGCTGACCGTCGAGGTGCACGAGAACACACCGTTGCCGCAGGTCCTGTTGGCCACCTTGCCGCCCACCCGACCGGGCAACCGGGGCCCGGTGCGCGTCCCGCAGAGTTCGCTGGTGCGGCAGCAGCCCGATGACTTCGACCAGCAGAGCATGATGCAGTCCGCCACCCCGGCCCGCGGTAGCAGCGGGGACCAGCAGGTGGTGCTCTACGAGGCGATCGGGAAAGCCCCGCACCTGCGCATCGGCCAGATCGGGGCCAACGTCCGCGACCGGTACGGCCGCCGGAAGCGCTCCCCGGTCGTGTCCTGGTTCGACAACCCGGAGCCCGACGGCCGGTACCTGAACCGCATCGAGCGCGGCAGCACCGGTGAGCAGGTGTTCGCCCTGCTCCCGGCGGATGCTCGCACGATCGGCGCGGAGATCGATTCCCTCATCGCCCAGGTGCGGTGAGATCGCGGGGGAAGCGGCAGCCACGATTTTCGCCACCTGCGCAACTCGCACCGCAACCCTGCGCAGTCCAACGCGCCCGCCGTTGATCTGCGCAGTGGGTTCGAGGTCAAGTTTTGCGGGGGTCCCGCAATCCGCGAAGGCACCCCGACACGCCGAAGAGTGGCGAAGGGGGCACACACAGCTTGACAGTGCGCACGTAGGCTGCAAGGCATGGTCGAACCCCAGTTGCATCGCGTTACTCTGCCCAATGGGCTGCGCGTGGTGTTGGCACCGGACTCGGCAGCGGGCCCAGCGTCATCAGGGCAGGCCCCTGTGGTCGGTGTCAGCGTGCACTACGACGTGGGCTTCCGCTCGGAACCGGAGGGGCGCACCGGCTTTGCGCACCTGTTCGAGCATTTGATGTTCCAAGGCAGCGAGAGCCTGGAGAAACTCGCGCACTTCCGGCACGTGCAGGGTTCCGGTGGCACCTTCAACGGTTCGACGCACCAGGACTACACCGATTACTACCAGGTCCTGCCGTCGGCGGCGCTGGAGCGGGCGCTGTTCCTCGAAGCGGACCGGATGCGGGCGCCGAAGATCACCGACGAGAACCTGCGCAACCAGGTGGACGTGGTCAAGGAGGAGATCCGGCTCAACGTCCTCAACCGCCCCTATGGCGGGTTCCCGTGGATCCTGCTGCCGCCGGTGCTGTATTCGACCTTCGCGAACGCCCACAACGGCTACGGCGACTTCACCGACCTGGAACAGGCGACGGTCGACGACTGCGCGGCCTTCTTCGACACCTACTACGCCCCCGGCAACGCGGTGCTCACCGTCACCGGCGACATCGACGTCGAGCGCACCATCGATTTGGTCGACAAGCACTTCGGCGACGTCCCGGCTCGTGACGTCCCGCAGCGCCCGTCGTTCGCCGAGCCGTTCCCGGCCGGTGAGCTGCGCGGCAAGCACACCGATTCGCACGCGCCGCTGCCCGCGGTCGCGCTGGGGTACCGGCTGCCCGACCCGGTCGGCGAACTCGACGCCTACCTGTCGAACGTGGTGCTCGCGGCGATCTTGTCCGACGGCGATGCCTCCCGCCTGCAGCAGCGCCTGGTCTACCAGGACGCGCTGGTGGTCGACGTGCACACCGGCTGCGGCCTGATGGGTGCCGTGTTGGACGCCCGCGACCCGGACACCTTCACGATCACTGCGATTCACACGCCAGAGGTCGGGCTCGACCGGGTGATCGGTGCGGTGGACGAAGAGTTGGAGAAGCTGGCCACCGACGGCCCCACCGCGGAGGAGTTGGCCCGCGTCACGGCCCGCTGGGCGGCCAGCCTGCACCGGGAGCACGACCGCGTGACGTCCCGGACCCTCGACCTGGGGAGCGCCGAACTGCTGCACGGCCGCGCCGAGCTGATCTCCGAGCTGCCGGAGCGGATCGGCGAGGTCGACGCGGAAGCGGTCGCATCGGCGGCGAAGGCCCTGCGGGCCGACGCGCGCGCGGTGCTGGAGGTCGAACCCGCAGGCGACGACAACGCGACAGGAGGTGCGGCATGACCCGCGCAACGCACCGCAGCGCCGAGGAAATCGGCCGCACCGAACTCGGCCCCCGGCCGCTGCCGCCGCTCGGCGAGCCCCGCAAGGGTCGCCCACCGGCCACTGTGGACACCTTGCTGGACAGCGGCCTGCGGGTGATCGCGGCCCGGCACGGCGTGGTCCCGATGGTCGAGCTGCGCCTGCGGATCCCGTTCGCCGGTGCGGACCCGAAGCACCCGGCGCGCGCCGAGGTGCTGGCCGAGGCGCTGCTGACCGGCACCGAGCGGCGCAACCGCGTGCAGGTGGACACCGATCTGGCCGCGGTCGGTGGTGATCTGAACGTGGTCGTCGACCCGGAGCGGCTCAGCTTCTCCGGCGATGCGCTCGCCACCGGGCTGGAAACCCTGCTCGACGTGCTCGCCGACGCGCTGACCGGCGCGGTTTACCGCGACGACGAGGTTGAGGTGGAACGTGCTCGGCTGGTCGAGCGGATCACCGTCGCGCGCTCGCAGCCTCGGGTGATCGCGCGGGAGGAGCTGCAGCGGCACCGCTACGGCGACCACCCGTTCGTCCGCGAGGTGCCGGAGGCCGACGATGTCGCCGAGGTCACCGCCGAGGAGGTCCGCACCCTGCACCGCGAAGCGGTGCTCCCGCGCGGCTCGGTGCTGGTGCTGGTCGGCGACATCGACCCGGAGCAGGCGGTGGCCGCCGTCGCACGCATCCTGGGCGACTGGCAGTCCGAGGACAGTGCGCGGGAACTGCCGTCCCTGCCTGCGGTGCGCGGCGGTGATGTCCGACTGGTGCACCGGCCCGGCGCAGTGCAGTCGCAGCTGCGGTTCTCCGCGCAGGCGTTGCCGCGCACCGACCCGCAGTACCCGGCCTTGCAGATCGCGAACCTGGTCTTCGGCGGCTACTTCTCCTCCCGGTTGGTGGAGAACATCCGCGAGGACAAGGGCTACACGTACGGCGCGCATTCGTCGTTCGAGTTCACCAGGGGCAACGGCACGCTGCTGGTGGACGCCGACACCGCCAGCGAGGTCACCGCGGCCGCGCTGCTGGAGACCCGGTACGAACTGGCCCGACTAGCGCTGGTGCCGCCCACCGAGTCGGAGGTCGAGTCGGCACGGCAGTACGCCATCGGCGGCCTGCTCACCTCGACCGCTTCGCAGTCCGGGATGGCCTCCACGCTCGCCGCGCTGGCCACCGCCGGGCTGGCGCAGGATTGGCTGGTCGCGCACCCGGAGCGGTTGCGGGAGACAACGGTCGAGCAGGTGGCGGAGGCGGCGCGGCTGTTCGCCCCCACCGCCTTCACCGGCGTGGTGGTCGGTGATGCCGATGAACTCGCCGACCAGCTGCGGTTGCTCGGAGGTGTGGTGCTGCCATGACCGGGTTAGACGATGAGGCAGGCAAATGACTTCCGATGTGTTCGCCGATCTGGGCTTCCAACTGGACTCCGCACCGCTGCTGTCCCGGTCCACTGTGGACCGGAGGGAAACGCTGCGGGACGCCCCGGACGGCGGTGCGGAACTGTGGTCGACCGGAAAAGTAGTGCTGGTGGATGCCAAGGGGCGCACCCCGATCGGCGCGGATTCGCGCTTGGTGGTGCATCCGGCGAGCGACTTCGGCGAACGCCCGGCTCCGAACGCCGTCCTGCTCGGCGTTGAGGGCGACGTCAGCTACTGGGCGTTGCGCAGCGAGCACGACGGCACCCACGACAACTGGCGGGACCTGCGCAGCGGCGGCGGATTGCTCAACGACACCGACGCAGGACTGTTCACCACCGCCGTCGGGCTGCTCGGCTGGCACGACAACGCCCGCTACTGCGCGGTGTGCGGGGCGGCGACCACGCGCGTGCGCGCCGGGTGGGCGCGGCGATGCACGGGCTGCGACCGCGAGGAGTATCCGCGCACCGATCCGGCGGTGATCTGCCTGGTGCACGACGGCGCGGACCACGTGCTGCTGGCCCGCCAGCCGGTTTGGCCGCCGGAGCGGTACTCGGTGTTGGCCGGGTTCGTCGAGGTCGGCGAATCGTTGGAGGCGTGCGTCGCACGCGAGGTTTCCGAGGAGGTCGGGGTCGAGGTCTCCGAGATCCGGTATCTCGGCAGCCAGCCCTGGCCATTCCCGCGGTCGCTGATGCTGGGCTTCGCCGCGATCGCCGACCCCTCGGCGCCGCTGATCCCGGCCGACGGGGAGATCGAGGAGGCCCGTTGGGTGCACCGTGACGCGGTCCGGGCTGCGCTGGCGTCCGAGGGCGGGGCAGCGGTCGACGGTCTGCGGTTGCCGCCGGGCGTCTCCATCGCCTACCGCATGATCCGCGGTTGGGCGACCTGGCAGGACTGACCCGCGGTGAGCCGGTCGGGACGTGGCCCCGACCGGCTCACCGGCGTTCTAGCGCTGGGTCAGGGACTGCGGGAAATCGGTGATGATCCCGTCCACACCGAGGTCGCGCAGCTGGCGCATCCGGCCGGGTTCGTTGACCGTCCAGACGTTGTTCGCCATGCCGAGCTCGTGGATGCGGGCCAGCAGCGCCGCGTCTGTGACGCTGGATTCGGTGTTGACCTGGTCCGCCCACCCGCTCAAGGCGACCAGTTCGGCATCGGTCGGCCGCTGCGCGTCGAGCAGGCCGATCGGCACCTCGGGCAGCAACTCGTGGAACCGCTGCGCGTCGTCGAGCTCGAAGGACTGCACCCCGAGCTGTCCGTCAGCCAACGCTTCTTCGAGGTAGCCGGGCGTGCTGCTCAGCTCGGCGGCGAGATCTTCCGGGATCCCGTCGTAGTGGTCGCACGGGCTGATCTCGGCGAGCAGACCGGTGCGGCCCCGGACCTGCGACACCACATCGGCCACCGTGATGATCGGCTCACCGGCGTAGCTCGCGTCGAACCACGAACCGGCGTCGAGCTGCTCCAGCTCGGCCAAGGTGAAGTCGGATACGCGGTAGGACGGGCGGCCGGGGAAGCGCTGCTCGACGTCGGTGGTGCGCTCCATGGTGCAGTCGTGGAAGTTCACCAGGTGCCCGTCCTTGCTGCGCTGGACATCGATCTCGACGAAGTCGGCGCGCTGCTTGATCGCCGCGGCGATGGCGGCTCGGGTGTTCTCCGGGGCGATCCCGGACGAGCCGCGGTGCGCGATTACCGTGACGTCCGGATTCGGTTCCGCGGCAACGGGTCCGGCAGCGGCGAGGACACCGGCGCAGGCGATCAGCAGGGCCGCGACCGGGCGTGTGGTTCTGTTGAGCATGGAACATGGCCTCCGACTCGTGTGGGCGGAGGCCATGCTGACCGGAGATCATTGCGCCCGAGCATCGGGCGGTTTGCCCCGCGATGCCGGTTTTCCGAACAGATCCAGCGGCTACGGGGTCTAAGCGGCGATTTCGGGAACCTGCAGCACGACGTCGGTGTCGCCGAGGCGTGCCACGAGTCGCAAAGTGCCACCGAGCGCTTCCACGTAGCAACGCACACTGGCCACCGTGAGCGTCTCGATGTCGCCACGTTCGATGGCGCTAACCCGCGGCTGGCCGATGCCCATCCGCTTGGCAAGCTCGACCTGGGTGACCTGAGCGTTTTTCCGCAGCTCGGCCAACCGGTACCCGGTGACATAAGCCTCGGTGATCCGGCGTCCCAGCTCTTGCTGCTCCGGGGTGATGCCGAGCTGTTCCCGGACTTCGTCCCACGGGATTGTCATGGCTGATCCCTCCCGATCTATTGCTTGATCTTCTTCGGCCAGCCGGTAGCCCGCAACGCAAGCACGGGTGATCTCGTCCGCGCGTGCCCGGCCTCCTGGGGTCTCGTCCAGTTCGGTCCGCGTCTGCTCCCGGGGAATGGTGGTCATCCCAGCTCCTTGTCGATTCGCCGCAAGTGCTCTTCGTATCGGCGTTCGGCCAGCGGGATGTTCTTCTCGTACCACCCGTTCCACTGCCCTGCCTTGTCGCCTGCTACCAACAAGATGGCGTGCCTCCTCGGGTCGAAGGCGAACAGGATCCGCACCTCGGTGTGGCCGGAGGAACCAGGTCGAAGTTCTTTCGGATGGTGCACGTTCGACCTGTTGATCTTGTCTACCAGCGGGCGCCCGAGGCGCGGCCGCTCGGTGGAAAGCACCTGCACGGCGCCGTCGATACCTGCCCTGGTCCGGTTGTCCAAGGTCCGCATCCACTCCAGGACTTCCGGTAGGGCTTCAACCTGCCATGCCATGATCCAAATTTAGTGCATATTCAACATATTACCTGTACATCGTCATGATCATCACTCGAATGTGGGTGCGAGCCGCTCGGCTGGGGTGGCAGACACGCGACACGGGGTGTTGGGGTGTGCCCTCGAATGGGGGAGTGGGTCTGCGAAGATGCCGGGCATGACTGATCAGCCGCGACTCCTGGAAGGCTTGGACCCGGAACAGCGGCAGGCAGTCATCGCACCACGCGGTCCGGTCTGCGTGCTGGCGGGCGCGGGCACCGGGAAGACCCGCACGATCACCCACCGCATCGCCTACCTCGTGCAGCGCGGCCTCGTCGCGCCGCAGCAGGTGCTCGCGGTGACGTTCACCGCCAGGGCGGCGGGGGAGATGCGCACCCGGCTGCGCGCGCTCGGCGGCGCTGGGGTGCAGGCGCAGACCTTCCACGCCGCGGCTTTCCGGCAGTTGCGCTACTTCTGGCCGCGGGTGCACGAAACCCAGATGTGGCAGCTGTTGGACAACAAGTTCCGGCTGGTCATGCAGGCTGCGAACAAGGTCGGGCTGGCCACCGAGACGGAAGCCGTCCGAGACCTCGCTGGTGAGATCGAGTGGGCCAAGTCGTCGCTGATCGGTCCTGAGCAGTACCCGGCCGCGGCAGCCGCGGCAGGTCGCGAGGTCCCGGTGTTGCCGGACCAGTTCAGCAAGGCATTCGCGGCGTACGAGCGGATCAAGAACCGGGCGCAGGCCCTGGACTTCGACGACCTCCTGCTGCACATCGCGGCGATCCTGGAGGACCAGCCCGAGATCGCCGAGGAGTTCCGCAGCCGGTACCGGTCGTTCGTCGTCGACGAGTACCAGGACGTCAACCCGCTGCAGCAGCGGGTGCTCGAAGCCTGGTTGGGCAACCGCGACGACATCACGGTGGTGGGCGACGCGAACCAGACGATCTACTCGTTCGCGGGTGCCTCGCCGAAGTGGCTGATCGGCTTCCCCCGCAAGTTCCCGGACGCGACCCTGGTGCGGCTGGAGCGGGACTACCGGTCCACACCGCAGGTCGTGGCCCTGGCGAACCAGGTGATCGGCGCCGCGCGGGAACGTCCGGCGGGCACCCGGCTGCGCCTGGTCGGCCAACGTTCGGACGGGCCGCAGCCGGACTTCGCCGAGTACGACGACGAGACCGATGAGGCCGAGGCCATCGCGCGGAAGATCGCGCAGTTGGCCAAGCAGGGCGTCGCGCTGTCCGAGATGGCGGTGCTGTTCCGCGTCAACGCGCAGTCGGAGGTCTACGAGAAGGCGCTGTCCGACGCCGAAATCCCCTACCAGGTGCGCGGCGGCGAGCGGTTCTTCGCGCGTACCGAGGTGCGGCAGGCCATGGTGACGCTGCGCGCCGCAGCCGCTCGTGGCGCCGAGGAGGCGGACCTGCCCGCGACCGTGCGCGCCGTGCTCGGCGAGGTCGGGTTGACCGACGAGCCGCCCACCGGTGGCGCCGCCCGCGAGCGGTGGGAGTCGCTGATCGCGCTGGTGGAGCTGGCGGAGGAACTAACCGCCGCGGTGCCCGGTGCGGACCTGGTCCGCTACGTCGCGGAGCTGGACGCGCGGGCCGAGTCCCAGCACCCGCCGACCGTCGAAGGCGTCACCCTCGCTTCGCTGCACGCGGCCAAGGGCCTCGAATGGGACGCGGTGTTCCTGGTGGGCCTGGTCGAGGGGACCCTGCCGATCCAGCACGCCGACACCGACGCGGCCGTCGAGGAAGAGCGGCGCCTGCTCTACGTCGGGGTCACGCGCGCTCGCGAGCACCTGTGCCTGTCGTGGGCGCTGGCGCGGGCCGGTGGCCGCCGCTACCGCAGGCGCAGCCGCTTCCTGTACAGCCTGGTGCCGGATGAGCACCCAGCAGCGCTGCCGACCAAGGCGAAGCAGCGCGAGCTGCTGGTGCGCTCGACGCAGACCGCAAAACCGCGTTGCCGCATCTGCAACGCCACGCTGGCGAGCACAATCGACATCAAGCTGGGCCGCTGCGCCGACTGTCCGTCCGATGTGGACGAGAACCTGCTGTCGCAGCTGAAGGCGTGGCGCAGCGAGCGCGCCCGGCAGTTGAAGGTCCCCGCCTACGTGGTGTTCACCGACGCGACGCTGACCGCGATCGCCGAACAGCGCCCGTCCGATGAGAGCGCGTTGGTGGGCATCTCCGGGATCGGGGCGTCGAAGCTGCAGAAGTTCGGCTCCGACGTGCTCGCGCTGATCCAGGGCGAGCACCGCGACACGCCCTGAAACGCCTGGTAGAGCAGGTTTTTCAGGCGATCGAGCGGTTTCTTCGAAAAATACGTTGCGACCGGCACGGTGGTACCAATAGCCTGCAAGAGCGCGAGCCGTGGTAGACGAACTGCGGTCTGAGTCCTGAGGGGAGGTGGCCTTGGTGTCCACGATTCTGATGTGCAGCACCCCGAGCCACCTCATGGCCGGGGCAATCGCGCTGTTCCGCGGCACTTTTGCGCCATCCCCAGCTGCCGATCACACCGCCGGTTATGGCCGAAAGTTCCAGCCGCGCTGGTTCCGCGCGCTCCCGCAGACCGTGGTCGAACCACGCTGGTCCGTTCGTTGGCGAGTCCTTGATCCACTGATCTAGGAACGCCCCAAGGCTTCTCGAAGGCCGCGGACCTGCACAGCGGGTCCGCGGCCTTCTTGTTGTTCCGGTTTTCCGTCATCCACAACCACAACCTGCTGCCGATCGACTACAGGAGGAAGTTCCATGTTGACCGCGAGTGTGCCGATATCCAGCTCAGGCGCGGGCTTCTCGCAGGACGCCGACACCATGGCGGGCCTGCTCGACAGTTCCCCGGCGCTGGACGTTCAACTGCCCTGCCGCCAGGACCCGGACCTGTGGTTTGCCGAGACCCCGCAGGACCTGGACCAGGCCAAGGCGTTGTGCGCCGACTGCCCGATCAAGGCCGAGTGCCTGGCTGGCGCGCTGTCCCGCGGCGAGCCGTGGGGGGTCTGGGGCGGCGAGATCTTCGAGCGTGGCGCGGTGGTCGCTCGCAAGCGACCACGGGGTCGGCCTCGCAAGCACACGCTGCCTGCCGAGACGCCGGTGGCCAACGCGACCGCGCGACGAAATCAGGAGCAGGCGGCATGACCTATCACCGAATGAACGAGCCCGTCGTCGACATCCGAATGAGCAACGAGGTGCGAATGTTGTTACCCGAAGATCTGTCCCGGATACGAAGTAACGAGTTGCTGGACGAAGCGCACCGACAACGGTTGGCCCGCGAATTCTCGGCCGGTCGTTGGTGGCGCTGGTTGGCCGATTACGCCGAGCGGCGGGCCGAGCGAGCAACCCGATGTTCCTGAGCTGCCCGCGCTGAGTTCCTGTCTTCGGTCTTGTTTTGAAGCGGCGCCAGCCGCTTGGCCCACCTACGCAGCTGGCACCGCACCGCGAAGCAAAACGAGTACGAAGACAGGCGCTGGGATCGGCGGGGTGAGCGACGGTAACTCCATGCGCTCGATCGGCTTGCACGGCCTCGGCTTCCCAGCCGTCGCACCCTCGCGGCGGCTGGGAAGCCGCGCACCTTGACAACAGAAGAGAGAAAGCACCTGTCGGGAGATGGCCGCCGTAAGGTGGTATTTCGTGGCTGGACATTCGCACGACAACATCGACTGGGACGAGCACCTGCAGCGGCTCCGGGACGCGGACGAGTTCAACGCGCCGGAGGTCGCGGAACTCGTCGCCGCGCTGCTGCGCCCGACCGACCGCTCCGTGATCGAGATCGGCGGCGGTGCAGGCGGGACCGCGGCGGCCTTCGCGGCGGCGTTGGCGGATTCCGGTGGTGCGTTGACGATCGTGGACTCGGCACCGCAACTGCTGGCCGCGGCGGGTTCGCACGCCGAGCAGGTCGCCGACCGGGTGGACGTCCGCGCCGTCCAGGCGGATGCGGCGGCGGACTCGCTGGTCGAGGCCGTTGGCCAGCAGGCCGACCTGGTCATCGCAGCGTTCGTCGTGCACCACCTGCCCGACCAGCTGGCTGGGCTGCGCCGGCTGGTCAGCCTGGTGCGCCCAGGTGGTCGGCTGGCGATCGTCGAGTTCGGCCT
Organism: Saccharopolyspora soli; assembly: GCF_022678645.1. GTDB lineage: Bacteria > Actinomycetota > Actinomycetes > Mycobacteriales > Pseudonocardiaceae > Saccharopolyspora > Saccharopolyspora soli. The sequence goes on from NZ_JALBWV010000010.1 coordinate 139,380, forward strand.
GCAGACGAAGGTGCTGCCCGCCGACGTCGGCATTGGTGAGCCGGGCCTCGAGGCCCGGCTGATCGCCGCCCGTGAAGAGTGGTTCCAGCAGATGCGCGCGGAGATGACCGGCTCGGTCCGGCTGCCGATGGGCTGGGCCAAGGCCCTTTCCGAGGCGGGCCTGGCCGAGGTGCGGTCGTGGAGCTACCTGGTCGACCGCCCGGCCCCGGTAGACCGCACCGGCCGCGAAGCGGTCCTGCGGCGGCTGCACCTGCTCCGCAGGAACGCCGAGGACCGCGTCGCACCGGAGGACTTGGCGGTGCTCGACCAGTTGCTCGACGAATCCAGCGAGCATTACGCCGGGAATCGCGACGACGTCTACTACCTCACCGCCAACACGGTCCACCTCGGCACCCGCCCGGCGGTTTGAGGGGTTTGCCCAGGGCACCGGGCAGGACCTCAGCGGGCCGCATCGGCTGCCGTGCCCTCATGCTGGTCGCGGTCGACCGCGCACGATCCAGCTGCGGGATCCGGGAATCCGGTGCTGGTCAGTCGGCGAAGCCCGGCTGCCACCGGGCGATGATGTCGCGGGCGCCGACCTCAGCATCGAGCTGGCAGAGGATTCCCGTCGCGCCCAGGGTCACGCGGTGGATCAGCAGGTAGTCCGGTGGCAGGTTCAGCGACCGCCCCGTCCGGAAGTCCGGGCTGCGCAGATCGCCGACCCGCTCCGCTTGGCGCTGCAGCCAACGCCGGGTGAAGTGGAAGGTCGACGCCCGAGCTGGGTCCACGAACGGTGCCAGGTAGGCCAGCACGTCCTCGGCCTGGATGTTCCGGTCGGGCTGCACGAACCGCTCCATGCGCAGCAGCTGCAGCAGCTCCGCGGGCTTGTCCTCCAACGCCAGCCGGAGCATGCGGCCGAAGGTCGACGGCAGGCCGTCGGGCAGCCGGGAGACCGCACCGAAGTCGATCACGGCCAGCTTGCCGTCCGGCAGCAGCATGAAGTTGCCGGGATGCGGGTCGGCGTGCAGCAGACCGACCCGCGCGGGCGCCGAGTAGTGGAACTCGGCGAGCAGTCGACCAGCCGTGTTGCGCTCCTCGCGGTCGCCGTCGGCGACGATCCGCGCGTACGGCTTGCCCGCAACCCACTCCGTGACGACGACCTTGGGAGCACTGGCCACCACGGCTGGCACCCGCACCTGGTCATCGCCCTGGAACACCTTGGCGAACGCCCGTTGGTTGTCGGCTTCCACGCGGTAGTCGAGTTCCTCGACCATGCGGTCCTGCAGCTCCGCCAGCAGCGGTTTGACCTCGGCACCGGGTGCCAAGGACTGGAAGAGCCGGGAGAAGCGCATCAACTGCCGCAGATCGGAGCGCAACGCCTCGTCCGCTCCCGGGTACTGCACTTTCACCGCGACGATGCGCCCGTCGTGCCAGATCGCCCGGTGCACCTGGCCGATGCTCGCCGCTGCGGCCGGGGTGTCGTCGAACTCGGCGAACCGCTTGCGCCACGCGCGCCCGAGCTGCTCGTCTAACACCCGGTGCACGCTGCTGGCGGGCATCGGCGGCGCCGCCGACTGCAGCTTGGTCAGCGCCTCGCGGTACGGACCGGCCATTTCGTCCGGCACGGCGGCCTCGAACACGCTCAACGCCTGGCCGAACTTCATCGCACCGCCCTTGAGCTGGCCGAGTACCGCGAACAGCTGTTCCGCGGTCTTCGCCGTCACCTCGGCGCTGATCTCCGCCCCGTTCTGCCCGGTAAGCCGTTTCCCCCAGCCAGCAGCCAAGCGACCGGCGACACCAAGTGGCAGGCTGGCGAGCTTGACAGTGCGGTGCGCTGCCCGGCGGGGAATGTCGGCCACGAATTCTCCTTGGTGCGTGCGGGAAACCCTCTCGATGTCGCAACTGCCCGAAGGCTCATTCCGAAATCGAGAAACCCAGTGACATGCTAGAGGTTTCCTGCTGCGCGTTGCGTCGTGATCGACACGTTGGCTGTCGGCTTTACGCCAGCGGTCGGATTCCGCGTTCCTCCGAATTGCCAGCGGGAGCGCTGAGCGCGCGGTGCAACTCCGCGAAAATAAGGTGATTGCGCTGCTCGCGTGAGGTGTGCCTGGTGCCGGATAGGTCCGGTTTTCGGCTGGTCCACTCCGGGATGGGACTGCGCAATGGCATCGAACGGGAAGGTAATCCGTGCGGCCATCGATTCGAGAGGCGCACGTGTCCCCTTGGCACCCCGGCGTCCGGCCGGGGCGAGGTCGAACTGACGAGCGAAGTGCGTCGGCGGGGCTGGCGGGTGGGCGGCCGTGGGGCGGCCCACCCGTGCCCGGTCACGCCTTACCGAGGATGCGGGTCATCTTGGTGCCGCAGACCGGGCAGATGCCCTTGGCCATCCGGCGACCGTTGGTCTCCGAGACCTCACCGGAAAAGTCGCGCTTCTCCCGGCACTTCACGCAGTAGCCGTTGTACGTCTCGGCCACGGCTCCCCTCCTTCATGTCGTGATCCAGCCTCATCGCTGGGTCGTCTGCGGCCCTCCTCCGGGCGGCTGGGGGAACGGTACATGTGGGCCATTCGGCATGCATGCATTAAGAGCATCGCATGTTCGACTCATTGGAGTAATACCTCGGGGGATAACCGCGGTAGGAGTTGAGGTGCGGCTCACAGGCGGAACCGTTTGTCAGGCGCACTCGCTAAGGTCCACTTTCGTGGCTGAACCCCAGGTCGAGGTGCGCCGCAGCAAGCGCCGCCGACAGACGGTGAGCGCTTATCGCGACGGTGACAAGATCGTGGTGTTGCTCCCCGCGCGGATGAGCCGCGCGGAGGAAAAGCGCTGGGTGGCGGACATGCTGAGCCGTCTGCAGCGCAGTGAGACGCGGCGCCGTTCGCCCGCGCGGGCGTCCGACGAGGCGCTGACGCAGCGGTGCCGCGAGTTGTCCGCGAAGTACCTCGACGGGCGGGCGCAACCGCGTGCTATCCGGTGGGTGCCGCCGATGCGCACCAGGTGGGCCTCCTGCACGCCCAGCGACGCCACCATTCGGGTGAGTCAGCGCCTCCGAGATGTACCCGGATGGGTGCTCGATTACGTGCTTGTGCACGAGCTGGCGCACCTGCTGGTGCCCGGCCACGGTGCCGACTTCTGGAAGTGGGTGCGCCGCTATCCGAAGACCGAGCGGGCCATCGGCTACCTGGAGGGGATCTCCGCGGCGGCCCAACTCGGCATCAGCCTCGATGACGACACCGAAGGAGCCAAGACGCCAGCGCGCTAGCCGTGCGGTCAGCGAGAACATCGGACGCTCCGCACGCCACAGGATGCCCATCTCAGGCACGCCCAGCACGGATGCTGAGCGAACATCATCAAGGGGAGGTGCCCCGAGTGGCTTGAGTGGCGGCACGGGCGGCGCAACCGCAGAGATTTTCTCGGCTCAGGGATCCCGGCCCATGTATGTGTCACCCAGGGCTGTCCACGGCATTGCCTGAGAACCCGCGGCAGTACGAGCTGGGAGAGTGGCGGAAGCGGCTGACGCCGATTGCGGACGGCGGCCTGCGGTCCCGCCAATTCGCGCACGTCCCAAGGCGAGCACGTCCGGGCATGCCGCCGTGCTCGACCTCGTGCCGGAGCGTCAGCTGTCGTCTTCGCGCTTCTCCGCGTCGTCGCCCTCGGCGGAGTCGTCGGACCGCGCCGCCTCGTCGGCCTCGGCTCGGCGGATCGCGGCGATCGGGTCGTCCAGATCGGCGGAGCCCGCACCCCAGCGGTCGGCGAAGTCCAGCGGCTCGTCCAGGTCCGAGCTGTCCGGCAGCAGGTCGGGGTGGTCCCAGACCCGGTCCCGGCTGTCGACGCCGTGCCGCTCGGTCATCAAACGCCAGAGGTTCGCGGCGTCGCGCATCCGGCGCGGCCGCAGCTCCAGGCCGATGAGCGTGGCGAAGGTCTGTTCGGCTGGCCCGCCGGTCGCCCGACGCCGTCGGACGGTCTCACCCAGCGCGTCGGCCCCTGGCAGTCGCTCGCCGACGGCGTCCGCCACGACGACGTCCACCCAGCCCTCGACCAGCGCGAGCAGCGTCTCCAGGCGGTTCAGCGCGGCCTGCTGCTCCGGCGTGTTCTTCGGCTCAAGCATCCCGGAGCCCATCAGCTCCTGCATCGAACTCGGGTTGGTCGGATCGACCTTGCCAGCCAGGTCCTCCAGCGCGGAGGTGTCGATGTGGATGCCGCGGGCGTACTCCTCGACGGTCGCCAGCAACCGCTGGCCCAGCCACGACACGTGGCTGAACAGCCGGTGGTGCGCGGCCTCCCGCGCGGCCAGGAACACGGTCGCCTCGCTGATCGGCCGGTCCAAGCCCTCGACGAAGCGCTCGATGTTGGCGGGCAGCAACGCCGCGGTGCCCGCCGGGCCCAGCGGCAGGCCGACGTCGGTGGAGGTCAGCACCTCGCCGCCGAGCTGGGCCAAGCCGTTGCCGAGCTGCGAGCCGAAGGTCATCCCGCCCATCTGCCCGAGCATGGACAGTAGCGGTCCCGCCGCCTGCTTCGCCTCCTCCGGCAGCGCTTCGAGCCACGCGTTGGACATCCGCTGCGCGACCGGGTCGCACAACTGCTGCCAGGTCGGCAGGGTCTTCTCCACCCAGTCGACCGACGACCAGGTCTGCACCGCGCGCACCCCGGCGGGCAGTGACGTGGTGGCGTCCAGCCACAGCTCGGCCAGCCGCACCGCGTCCTCGATCGCCTTCACCTGCTCCTGGCTCGGGCGCTCGGTGCGTTTGTTGTTGTGCAGCTGTTGCACCGCGAGCTGCTTCGCGAGCTCGTAGTTCACCGGGCCGGAGCTCCCACCGCTGGAATGGCTGAGCGCCTGGCCGAGTTGGGTCAACATCTGGCCGAGCTGGCCGATGTCGAAGTTCGGCATGCCGCCCGGTCCGGGCATGCCGCCAAGGCCGAAACCGGGCAGATCCCCGGAGTTTCCGGCGCCGCCCTCCGAGCGGCCTTGCGACGAATCGCCCTTGTCAGGGTCGTCGGGGTCCTGCGAGCTGAACCCGAACGGCAAGTTGGTCATAGTTCCACCGTACGCGGCAGCAACCGTCCCACATAGTCATCAGTGCTCGCCGGAGGCGAACATCCAACAGCCCGTCCGCCAACTCGTTTTGCGTGGCGGTACCGGTGTCCGAGGCTCGATCCACATGAGGTCTGCTCACGTCGCCCGGCGTCGAACACGTACGCTGTCGCCTCGTGAACCGCCGTACCTGGACGCTGCTGACAAGCGTCGTGCTGGTCGTCGCCTTCGGTCTCCTCGGTGCGTTCGTCCGGGTGCCGTACGTGGCGCTCGGACCGGGGCCGACCTACGACACCCTCGGGCTCGACGGCGAGATCCCGGTCATCAGCATCGATGGTCAGCAGACCTTCCCGACCGGCGGGCACCTGAATATGACGACCGTGTCGGTGACCGACCAGCTGTCGCTGTTCGGCGCGCTGGGGTTGTGGGTCAGCGGCCGGTACGCGCTGGCGCCGCGCGAGCTGTACTTCCCGCCGGACAAGAGCGAGCAGCAGATCGAGCAGGAGAACACCGAGGCGTTCAACGACTCGCAGACCACGGCGGAAACCGCTGCCCTGCGCTACCTCGGCTACCCGACGAAGGTGGTGGCAGGGGAGATCGTCAAGGGCAGCCCGGCCGACGGCGTGCTCGAACCCGGCGATCATCTGCTGACGGCCAACGGCCAACCGATGACCGAAGCGGGATCGCTGCGGGCGGCGTTGCTCGGCACCAAGCCCGGAGACCGGGTGGAGCTCCGCTTCCGGCACGCCGACCAGCCCGAGCGGGTCGCCAGCGTGCAGTTGGCGGCGAATCCAGGCCGCGAGCCGCAGGGCTTCCTGGGGGTGGCCGCGGCCGAGCGGCCGGACGTCAACTTCAACATCAAGATCAGCCTGGCCGATGTGGGCGGGCCGTCTGCGGGGCTGATGTTCGCCCTGGCAATCGTCGACAAGCTGACGCCGGGCGAGCTCAACGGTGGCAAGTTCATCGCGGGCACCGGGGAGATCGACCCGAACGGCGTGGTGGGGCAGATCGGTGGGATCCCGTTCAAGATGGTCAAGGCGCGTGAAGCGGGCGCAACGACCTTCCTGGTGCCAGCGGGGAACTGCGCCGAGGCCAAGGCGCAGGCCCCGGAGGGGCTGCAACTGGTCAAGGTCGGCACCCTCGACGACGCCACCAAAGCCCTCGACGCCCTCCGCGCGGGTAAAACCCCGGCCAGCTGCTGACGCGTGGCTTACATGATGTCGGGGATCCCGGACCGAGACGGCGTCTGAGGTTCCGCTACCCGCACCGCTACGCGAAACGAGTACGAAGACAGGCTCCTATTCCGCGAAGGTGGCGTGCAGGGCGGTTAGCAGGTTCGGGGCCAGCGACGGGTCCTGGATGACTTCGCCGCCGGTGCCGCCGTCGCTGGAGCGCAGCCGCATCACGCACGTCTCGCCGCCGTCCCGCAGCACCGCCGCGACCAGTCGCGCCTCGCGGCGCTCCGGGTGCTCGGCGGCGGCCTGCCGCGCCGCCTCGGCGTCGCCGGGCAGCTCCGCCTCCGCCTCCGGCGGCAGCACCACGATCTCCTGCACCAGCGCGCAGCCGGAAACCTGCTCCGGCCACTCGATGCGCCCCAACGCCTCGGCGAGGTCCTCGGCGGGCAGCGCTTCCTGCGCGATCGGCGTCAGCGCCGCGGCCGGGTCGAGCTGGTCGGCCAGCCCCGGTTCGGCGGCCAGCAGCCGATGGGTGGGCACGAGGGCGAACACCTGGGTGGGCTGGTCCCAACCGGCGGCGTCGACGAACTCCTCGATCTCGCGGGCGGCCGACGGCAGCGCAGCGGTCAGATCCTCTGGCGTGTGCGGTGGCATGCCGCTCATCGTCGCACCGCCGCATCCGGCGGTCTCCGTCGGCCGCGCCGGTAACCTGCCAAAGATGTCCGCTTAATCCAGTTCGCGAAGGCCCTTCCAGGAACTTCTGGGTGGGGTCGTAGAGTTGAACATCACGAGGGCGGCCGGTGCCACCGGACCGCTCACTGCCTGCTGATCGTCACCAGGAGCGTGCGTTGTGGCCATGCGGCCCCCGGTAGGAATGCCGAAACTGTCCCGGCGAAGCCGAATCCTGCTGATTCTCGGCGGCATCGTGCTGGTCGCTCTGATCGCCGGATCGCGAATGCTGGGCACCTACGTGGACTGGCTGTGGTTCGGCGAGGTCGGTTATCGGCAGGTCTTCACCGTCCAACTGCTGTCCCGCACTGGGCTGGGCGTGGCCGCGGCCATCTTCCTCGGCGCGGTGCTGGCCCTGAACCTGTGGATCGCCTACCGCAGTCGTCCGGTGTTCGTGCCGGTCAGCGGGCCGGACGATCCGCTGGCCCGGTACCGCACGGTGCTCACCGAGCGATCCCGCCTGTTCGGCCTCGGCGTGCCGATCGTGGTGGGCGTGATCGGTGGCCTGGCCGCCCAGTCCGACTGGCAGACCCTGCAGCTGTTCCTGCACAGCGTGCCGTTCGGCCAGGTCGACCCCGAATTCGGCAAGGACATCAGCTTCTACACCTTCGAGCTGCCGTTCTGGCGCTTCCTGCTGTCGTGGGCGTTCATCGCGGTCACCGTGTCCTTCATCGGCGCGCTGATCACGCACTACATCTTCGGCGGCATCCGGCTGGCGGGCCGCTCCGGTCAGCTGTCCATGCCCGCCCGCGTCCAGCTGGCCGTGCTGGCCGGTCTGTTCGTGCTGCTCAAGGCCGTCGACTACTTCCTGGACCGCTACGACCTGCTGCTGTCGCAGCGCAACCCGCTGTTCACCGGTGCCAGCTACACCGACCTGAACGCGGTGATGCCCGCGAAGCTGATCCTGATGTGCATCGCGGCGTTCTGCGCGCTCGCGTTCTTCGCGGTGATCTTCCTGAAGAACCTGCAGATCCCGGCGCTGGCGACGGTCCTGCTGGTGCTCTCCAGCGTGGTCGTCGGGGCGGTGTGGCCAGCGTTGCTGGAGCAGTTCTCGGTGCGCCCCAACGCCAACCAGCGGGAGGCGCAGTCGATCGAGCGCAACCTCGCGGCCACGAAGTCGGCGTTCAACATCGGCGGCCAGAACGTCCAGTTCATCGACTACGCGGGCCGCACCCAGCTGCAGCCCAACGAGGTGGCCGCCGACCAGGGCACCATCCCCAACATCCGGCTGCTCGACCCGAACGTGCTGGCCCCGACGTTCACCCAGCTGACCCAGCAGTACAACTTCTACGGCTTCCCCGACAAGCTGGACATCGACCGGTACCGGGATGCCAACGGTCAGCTGCACGACTACCTGGTCGCACTGCGCGAGATCAACACCGACCGGCTGGCCGTCAACCAGCAGAACTGGATCAACCGGCACACCGTCTACACGCACGGCAACGGCTTCGTCGCCGCGCCCGCCGACCGCGTCGACACCACGCTCCAGGAGGGCGCGACCCAGGGCGGCTACCCGGTGTTCCAGATCAGCGACGTGGCCAACCACGGCCAAGGCGCGATCCCGGTCCAACAGCCGCGGGTGTACTACGGCGAGCTGGCCGGTCGCAGCGACTACGCGATCGTCGGTGGCAACCCGGGCACGCCAGCGCGCGAATACGACACCGATCAGCAGAAGTACACCTACACCGGCAAGGGCGGCGTTCCGGTCGGCGGACTGTTCCAGCGGGTGGTGTTCGCCGCCTACTACGGCGAGCGCAACTTCTTGTTCAGCAGCGAGATCGGCAGTGATTCGAAGATCATCTACGAGCGGAACCCGCGGGACCGGGTGCAGAAGGTCGCGCCCTGGCTCAAGCTCGACGGCGACCCGTACCCGGCGGTGATCGACGGCCGGATCAAGTGGATCGTTGACGGCTACACCACGCTGAACAACTACCCGTACTCGCAGTTGACCGAGCTCGGCGAAGCCACCAACGACACGCTCAGCGGCGTCGAACGGCAGCCCAACCAGCAGATCAACTACATCCGCAACTCGGTCAAGGCGACCGTCGACGCCTACGACGGCAGCGTCGACCTCTACGCGGTGGACGAGCGGGACCCGGTGCTCAAGGCGTGGGAAGGCGTCTTCCCCGGCGTGGTCAAACCGGCCAGCGCGATCAGCCCGCAGCTGCGCGACCACTTCCGCTTCCCGGAGGACATGTTCAAGGTCCAGCGCACGCTGCTCACCCAGTACCACGTGGACAACCCCGGTGACTTCTTCTCGAACCAGACCTTCTGGCAGGTGCCGTCCGACCCGACCAGTCGCGGTAACACGGCAAGCACCGAGGGACAGCAGCCCCCGTACTACGTGCTGGCCCAGGTCGGTGAGCAGCAGCGACCGGAGTTCCAGCTGACCAGTGCGCTCACCGCGTTGCGTCGCGAGAACCTGGCGGCCTGGGTTTCGGCGTCCTCCGAACCGAACAACTACGGCAAGCTCACCGTGCTGCGACTACCGACCATCAACTCGACTCCGGGGCCGAACCAGGTCCAGAACCAGATGGAGTCGACGCCCGAGGTCACCGAGAACCGCACGCTGTTCAACAACCCGAACGTGACCGCGATCTTCGGCAACCTGCTGACCCTGCCGGTCGCGGGCGGCCTGCTCTACGTCGAACCGATCTACATCCAGCGCAACGAGCAGAACTCCTATCCGCAGCTGGCGCGGGTGCTGGTGTCCTTCGGCGGCAAGGTCGGCTTCTCCGAAACCCTCGCCGGGGCGCTGGAGGAAGTCTTCGGCACCGGCGCCGGGCAGTCCACCCAACCCGGCCAGAACTCCCAGCAACCCCCGCCCCAGAACCAGCCGCCGCAGACGACGCCGGGCAGTCCACAACTGTCCCAGGCGGTGTCTGACATCCGGGCGGCCCTGGACCACATCCGGCAGGCCCAGCAATCCGGCAACTTCGCCGATCTCGGCGCGGCCTACCAGCAGCTCGACGACGCGGTGAGGCGCTTCGAGCAGTCCCAGGGCAGCGGGGGCTGACCAGCGGAGACGCAAACGGGGCGGGAATCGTGCCAGCGATCCCGCCCTCTTGCTTTCCGCCGTCCGATCGAGTGCAAAATGCGGTACGTCACTTCTCTGGCCAGGCGATTTGCACTAAGGTTCCGCGCCCCGTAAAGTTAGGGGCACAACGACGCGGGGTGGAGCAGCTCGGTAGCTCGCTGGGCTCATAACCCAGAGGTCGCAGGTTCGAATCCTGTCCCCGCTACGATTCAGATGTTCAAGGGCCCCAGGCTTCGCCTGGGGCCCTTTTCCCGTTGTTCCTATTTCCTTACGGGGGCCGAGCCCCCGTAGACCCCCACGGTGCGGTGGTCGCCTTCGAGTTTGCTCCCTGCTTTTGTGGGCGTTCCCGGCCTGCGTTCTGGACCAGCCTTTTTGTTGGGCGTGCTCTGGTTGTCGTGGTCCAGTGAGTTGGTCTTGGTCCGGTGGGTAACTGCCTGGGCCGATGTTCGGGTCTGGGCTGGGGCTGGGGCTGGTGATTCGGGGTCGGGGTGTGGGGTGGTGTTTTTGCTGGTTGGTTGGGGTTTTGGGTTTTTGGGGACCCCCTTGTTCGGGGGTTTTTGTCGGCGTGTAGGGTTACTCGTACAAGTTAAGAACGCACACGGCGCGGGGTGGAGCAGCTCGGTAGCTCGCTGGGCTCATAACCCAGAGGTCGCAGGTTCGAATCCTGTCCCCGCTACGATTCCGATGTTCAAGGGCCCCAGGCTTCGCCTGGGGCCCTTTTCCCGTTGTTCCTATTTCCTTACGGGGCCGAGCCCCCGTAGACCCCCACGGTGCGGTGGTCGCCTTCGAGTTTGCTCCCTGCGTTTTTGTCGTGCCCGGCCTGGGTTGTGGACCAGCCTTTGTTCGGTGCTCAATTGCTGTGCGACGGAACCTGCAAGAGCGTGGCCGGTGGGTGCTTGGGTTGGTGGTTGTGTTGAAGGCCCAGGGTGGGCTGGGCCTTCTTTTCGGGTTGGGTTCTTTTCGGGGTTAGGAGAGGCCCTCGGCCCATTGGCGGGCGCAGGCTGGGGAGCACACCCTTCCCTCTCCTCTTACCGCGCCTGCTGGGCGCATGGTTCTTCCGCACACCATGCACGCATCGGTTTCGCCGTCGCGTTGCATGGGTATCAAGGACTTGGCTCGCTCGGTGACCTTGCTGGCCATCCTCGTCTTGCTCTCGGCGACTTTCGTCCGCAACCAACTTCGATGCACTCCCAGCACCTCCTGACTCGGCCGCTCGTCGGCCGCCAACTGGACGGCCATGTGCAGAGTGCTCATGACTTGACGTAGTTGGGCAGTTCCAGAACGTGATAACACCTCATTGCGCGGCGAAGAACCCCCATCCAGGCGAACCGCCGTCATGCTCGTCGCAATGCGTGCAGGCATCCAGCGGCAGACGTGTGCACCCCGTGTCCGCTGGCACCACACCGCCAGTCATCCGGCGCTCGCGCCAATGGCGCAATCGTTCGTCCACTTGGACCAGTCCACTGCAACCACAGTGGACAGAACTGGGGACCATTGTGGACAGCAGCGCGGTGGCATGGCACCGTTGCAGATGTGACCGAGCTGAATGCGACATCCGCTGCCCTGTTGGGACTACTGCACGAAGGTCCGAAGACCGGTGGCCAGCTGGTTGCTGCCGCCACCGAGCGCTTCGGAGGGTTCTTCAGCGTGACCCGCAGCCAGGTTTACCGCGAGCTGCCCGCGCTGACCGACGCTGGTCTGTTGCGCCTTGGCAAGCAGGGCCCGCGCTCCAGCCAGCAATACGCGATCACGGCTGCCGGTAAGCGCGCCTTCAAGTCGTGGCTGAACACCGAACCGGGACCGGACAACGTCCGCAGTCCGCTGATCCTCCGGCTGGTGTACTCGGGTTCCCTCACACCGAAGCAACGCACCGGGCTGGTCGAGTCCGCACGCGCGCAGTACGCGGTGAAGATGGACGAGGCGAGGAACGCCGCCAAGACCGCCACCGACCCGTACGAGAAGGCCGCCGCGGACTTCACCGTGTCTTACAACCGGGCGATCATCAAGTTGCTGGACTCGATTCCGGACTGAACTCCTCCGGGAGTGGCGACGGGCGCAGCAGCCGCTCGTGACTGGCAACGGGCCGTCCTCGTGGGCGGCCCGTGCCCGGTGAAGTACGCTGAGCACTGTGAATCCCGACGTCGCCGCTGCGCTCAAAGAACTGTCCAACACGCTCGAAGGCATCGAGAGCGTGATGGATTTGGATGCGCTGCGCGCCAATATCGCGGAGCTCGAAACCGAGGCGGCCAAGCCCGACCTGTGGGATGACGTCGAGCACGCGCAACGGGTCAGCAGTCAGCTCGTGCACCGGCAAGCCGAGCTGCGCAAGGTCACCGAGTTGCGGCAGCGCCTCGAAGACCTGGAAGTGCTCTACGAGCTCAGCGAGGACGAAGGTGACTCGGCCGGGCTGGCGGAGGCCGACGACGAGCGGGAACGCCTCAAGCAGGACCTCGACGGCCTCGAAGTGCGCACGCTGCTCTCCGGCGAGTACGACGGGCGCGAGGCGATGGTGACGATCCGCGCCGAAGCCGGTGGTGTCGACGCCGCCGACTTCGCCGAGATGCTGATGCGGATGTACCTGCGCTGGGCGGAGCGCCACTCCTACCAGGCCGAGGTCTACGACACCTCCTACGCCGAAGAAGCCGGTCTGAAGTCGGCGACGTTCCGGGTCAACGCCCCCTACGCCTACGGCACGCTCTCGGTCGAGCAGGGCACCCACCGGTTGGTGCGCATCTCCCCATTCGACAACCAGGGGCGGCGGCAGACGTCGTTCGCCGGTGTCGAGGTGCTGCCCGTCGTGGAGGAGACCGACCACGTCGACATCCCGGAGAAGGACATCCGCGTCGATGTCTTCCGCTCCTCCGGGCCCGGTGGGCAGAGCGTGAACACCACCGACTCCGCCGTGCGCATCACGCACATCCCGACCGGCATCGTGGTGTCCTGCCAGAACGAGAAGTCGCAGCTGCAGAACAAGGCCGCGGCGATGCGCGTGCTGCAGTCCAAGCTGCTGGCCCGCAAGAAGGAGGAGGAGCGCGCCGAGCTGGACGCGCTCAAGGACAGCGGGTCGAGCTGGGGCAACCAGATGCGCTCCTACGTGCTGCACCCCTACCAGATGGTCAAGGACCTGCGCACCGACTACGAGGTGGGCAACCCCGAGGCGGTGCTCGACGGCGAGATCGACGGGTTCCTGGAGGCCGGGATCCGCTGGCGCCGCCAGCAGCAGAGCGTGGCCTGACCAGTGCGGTCCGCAACGGGGTCGGCCGGGCGGCGAAGTCGCAGGTGAGCAGGGGTGCGGCCGCCGGTCCGGGTGAGGCGATGTCCCCCTAACGGTCGCGGGTAAACTCACGCCCCGTGATCCGCCTTGAGCACGTGTCCAAGACGTACAAGACGTCGACCAGGCCCGCTCTCGACGATGTCTCGGTGGGCATCGACAGGGGCGAGTTCGTGTTCCTCATCGGGCCCTCGGGATCCGGGAAGTCGACGTTCATGCGGCTGCTGCTGCGGGAGGACGTGCCCAGCCGCGGCCGGGTCTTCGTCGCCGACTGGAACGTCGCCAAACTGCCGCGGCGCCGCGTCCCCCGGCTGCGCCAGCGCATCGGCTGCGTGTTCCAGGACTTCCGGCTGCTGAACAACAAGACCGTCGCGGAGAACGTCGCGTTCGCCCTGGAAGTGATCGGCAAGCCGCGCAACGACATCCGCCGGGTGGTGCCGCAGGTGCTGCAACTGGTCGGTCTCGACGGCAAGGCCGACCGGATGCCGCACGAGCTCTCCGGTGGTGAGCAGCAACGCGTGGCGATCGCGCGGGCCTTCGTCAACCGGCCGCTGGTGCTGCTCTGCGACGAGCCGACCGGAAACCTCGACCCCGACACCAGCCAGGACATCATGCTGCTGCTGGAGCGGATCAACCGCACCGGCACCACAGTGATCATGGCCACCCACGACCACTCCATCGTCGACTCGATGCGGCGCCGCGTCGTCGAGCTCAGCCTCGGGCGGGTCATCCGCGACGACGCCCGCGGCGTCTACGGCGTCGGCCGCTGACCCCCGCGGCGGCCCGGCACCCGACTGAGGACAACACCCCCGACCGGCAGGAAAGCTGACACAAGATGCGCGCGAGCTTCGTATTCAGCGAGGTCGTCAACGGCCTTCGGCGCAACGTGACGATGACCATCGCGATGATCCTGACGACCGCTATCTCGGTCGGTCTGCTCGGCGGCGGTCTCCTCGTGGTCCGACTGATCGACAAGATGCAGGAGACCTACCAGGACCGCGTCGAGGTCGTGGTGTTCATGACCGACGACGTCAGCGCCAACGACAACACCTGCACCGCGCAGCCCTGCGCGAGCATCATGAGCGACCTCAAGCGCATCCCGGGCGTGGAGTCGGTGTCGTACGAGAACCGGCAGAAGGCGTTCGACAACTTCAACAAGGTCTTCGAGTCGCAGCCGGAGCTGCGCGACGTCGCCCGCATCGAGGCGATGCCCGCTTCGCTGCGCGTGAAGCTGACCGATCAGGAGCGCTTCCCGGCCCTGCAGGCGCAGTTCAGCGGGCGGCCCGGCGTGGACAGCGTCGTTGACCAGGCCGAATACCTGAACCGGATGTTCGACGTGCTCAACGGAGTCCGCAATGCGACGTTCTCGATCGCGCTGGTGCAGGCGCTCGCGGCGTTGCTGCTGATCTCCAACACCATCCAGCTGTCGGCGTTCACCCGGCGCACCGAGACCGGCATCATGCGACTGGTCGGTGCCACCCGCTGGTACACCCAGCTGCCGTTCCTGCTGGAAGCGGTGGTCTCCGGACTCATCGGTGCGTTCCTGGCCATCGGCGGCCTGCTGATCGCCAAGGCCGCCTTCATCGACCGGGTCATGGCGCCGGTGTTCAACACCGGCATCATCCCCAGCGTCGAGTGGGGCGACATCGCGCTGATCTCGCCGATCCTGCTGCTGGTCGCGGCGGCCGTCTCGGCGATCACCGGATACGTCACGCTCCGCCTCTACGTCCGCCTGTAGCGGGATTGCCGGTACCGCGGTTCGCGTTGCAACCGCGGTACCGAAAGTCGCAAGACAGGAAAGCTAGAGTTGTTCTCATGGTGAAGGAACGCGGTCGCAAGGTCATCGCGCAGAACCGCAAGGCGCGGCACGACTGGGCGGTGCTGGACAGCTACGAGACCGGCATCGTGCTGACCGGCACCGAGGTCAAGAGCCTGCGGCAGGGCAAGGCGCAGTTGGTCGACGGCTTCGCCACCGTCGACGACGGCGAGGTCTGGCTGCGCAACGTGCACATCCCCGAGTACACCGAGGGCACCTGGACCAACCACGAGCCGCGCCGGTCCCGCAAGCTGCTGCTGCACAAGCACGAGATCCTCCGGCTGATCGGCAAGATCAAGGAGAGCGGGCTGAGCCTGATCCCGATGGCGCTGTACTTCAGCGACGGCAAGGCCAAGGTCGAACTGGCCCTGGCCCGCGGCAAGAAGGCCCACGACAAGCGGCAGGACATGGCCAGGCGCGACGCGGATCGGGAGATCCAGCGGGCCATCGGCCGGGCCCGCAAAGGCATGCGGTAGAGGTGCCGCCGAGCAGCGACGCGGATGTCCCGGCTTGGACGGCCGAGCTGGGGCTGCCCGGCCTGGTCGACGTCCACACGCACTTCCTGCCGGAGCGGGTGCTGCGCAAGGTCTGGGCGTTCTTCGACGAGGCCAGCACGCACTACGGCACCGAATGGGCGATCTTCTACCGGTATGCAGAGGAAACCCGGTTGCGGGTGCTCCGCGAGCTCGGGGTGACGACCTTCGCGCCGCTGGTCTACGCGCACAAGCCGGACATGGCGGCCTGGTTGACGGAGTGGGTGCTGGACTTCGCCCGGCGAACGCCCGATGCGGTCCCCACCGCGACCATCTTCCCGGAGCCAACCGTCGCGGAATACCTGGCCAAGGCGCTCGACGCCGGAGCGCGGTGCGTGAAGGTGCACGTCCAGGTCGGTGGTTTCGACCCGCGTGACCCGCTGCTGGACCCGGCCTGGGGGCTGCTCGCGGAGGCTGGTGTGCCGGTGGTGGTGCACTGCGGCAACGGCCCGCGGCGCGGCGAGTACACCGGACTGGACGTGTTCGAGGACGTCCTGCGGCGCAATCCGCGGCTGGTCGCGGTGCTGGCGCACGCGGGGATGCCGGACTACGCCGCCGCGCTGGACCTCGTGGGCCGGTATCCGCGAGTGCACCTCGACACCACGATGGTCGGGGTGGCCTTCAGCGAGCAGTTCGCCCCGCTGCCGAACGACTGGGCAGCCCGGCTGGCCGGGAACGCCGACCGGATCGTGCTCGGCACCGACTTCCCGAACATCCCGTACCCCTACGCCGAGCAGCTCGCGGCGATCGCGACCTGGGCCGGGAATGAAGACCGGCTGGGCGCGGACTTCCTGCGCGCGGTGCTGCACGACACCCCGTCACGGCTGCTCGGACTGTCCGCTTGATCGTTTCAGGGATATGGGAATGATCGCCGGATCGCGAGGCGTTATCCTGGTGTACACCGGTTCGAAAGCCGAGCCGGGAGCAAGGGGGTGAACGGTTTCGACTCCGTACGTCGACCCAAGGGAAGCGTGCCGGTGCAGGCGGGAGACCACCGTGAGCGTCGCCGCAAATGAATAAGCGCCGACAAGAGTCAGCGCGAGTTCGCCCTCGCCGCCTGAGCGAGGAGCGACTCTGTCGGACCGGGATCGCCTCCGACCCGGAATCCGGCATCAGCTAGGAGGCTCTTACCGCCAGGTTCGGTCGCGGGACCTGGTGGGACACCAAACAGCGACTGGGCTTGTCACACCGGCTAGTTCGCGGGACCGGTGAAGCCGAGCAGAGACACAGCGGACTGCGCACGGAGAAGTCTTGGTGAAGCGACGGAGGACCCGGGTTCGATTCCCGGCACCTCCACTCCGCGATTGGAAACGCCCTGCTCACGCAGGGCGTTTCGCTTTATCGCTTCGTCATTGCTTTGGGGGTCGACCCCCCCAAGCCCCCCACGGTGCGGTGGCCACCGTCCAGTGGCTCCTTGCGCGGGGCAGCGTTTCCGGCCTGCTCTCGGACCAGCCCTCCAGGGTTCGAATAGGCTCCCCCAACGTCCACGCAATGGGAGGCTCGTGCTCGCATCTTTGCGTGGGTCTCCTTCGTTCGTGGTTGACCTTCTCACTGATGTCAGACTTTAGGGTTCCTTCGTCCGCGAACCGGAGAACGAAGGAGCGAGCATGCCGGGAGTAGTGATCATTGGAGCGGGATCGGGTATCGGCTTGTCGGTCGCCCGTCGATTCGCGCGCGAGGGGCTGTCGATCGCCCTGGTGGCACGGTCGGGGAACACGCTGAAGACCGTCGCCGACGCCCTGGTGCCCACTGGGGTGCCCGTTGTCGCTTTGACAGCGGACAGCACCGACCAGGCAGCGCTGAGGTCCGCTCTCGAGGGCGCGCGCGAGGAGTTCGGCGTGCCGGACGTCGTGGTGTACAACGCGGCGATCATCCAACCCGACCTGCCCGGTGAGCTGTCCGTGCGAGCCCATCAGGATGCCTGGGCAGTCAACGTGGTCGGCGCGATCAGCGCCGCCGCGCACGTCGCACCCGACATGGCGCAGCGCGGCAGCGGTTCGTTCATCATCACGGGCGGAATGCCCGAGCCGAAGCCGGAGTACGTGAGCCTCTCCCTCGGGAAGGCTGGCGTGCGAGCCCTGGTGACGCTGTTGGACAAGCAGTACGGCCCAGCTGGCCTCCACGTGGCGACCGTGACCGTGGACGGCCCAGTCGCTCCGGGAACCGCGTTCGACCCGGACGACATCGCGGAGCACTACTGGCGGCTGCACACCCAACCGCGTCAGGCGTGGCAGCGGGAAATCGTCCACAGCGAGCAGGACGACCTGAGCCCGGAAGCGAGTACCCAACGCTGGGCTCGCGGTGTCGTGGGCGAACTGCTGGGTGCCTGGCAGAAAGCATTCGATGAGCGGCGGACAAATGACATCGTCTCGCTGTTCACAGCGGACGCCCTCTTCCAGGGCATCGATCCGGAGCTGTTCATCGGTCCGGCGGCGATATCCGCGTACTACGACAACGTCGCTGACGGCACAACGGCCGCCGTGGATGTACTGCACGGAATTGTGCTGGGCGAGGGAATGGTAGGTGGGTTCGCGAACGTGACCTTCACCGATTCCACGGGAGAGTCCCGTCCGATGCGCCTGTCCATCGTCGCCCAGCGCGTTGAGGGCGGCTGGCGAATCCGCCAGTACCATGCGGCGGCGCGCGCCGAGGTCACGGACCGGTCGGTCGTTCGAGTCGGCGGGACCGCACCGGATGGACTGTGATCGCGGGCCCTGCGACGAGCACCGAAGAGTTCGGGTTGCGCCACGTCAGGCTTGGTGGTGTTCCCGGTTACCACGGAGAAAGCCCGGGTAACCGGGCTTCCGGCTGTTCGGGAGTGGATCAACTCGACGGCGGCTCCCGCGGCCGGGCCGGGATTCACGGTGCCAGGTAGCGGGCTACGCGGACGGCGGCCTGGCTCAGCGGCGCCGCGTCGGCGGCCAGGATCACCGCAGCACTGTCGCCCGACGATCATCGACGCGGTTTCGCCGCAGCGGTGGCCGCCTTGGTCGCCGAGTTCAACGCCTACCTCGACCGGGATCACGCCGACCCGGCTGCCGATCTCGTCGGCTACCGGCGGCACGCCAGCTGGCTCAACCACGACGAACTCGCCGCCATGAGCAGCGAACTTCGCGACGCGATCACGTCCTGGTTGGCCAACCCGCCCACCTCCGACCGCGGCCGACACCTGCTCAGCCCGATCCTCTTCCCCAGCGAAGAACCGCCCGCCGAATCCTGATCAACAGGCACCCCGTCGGCCATGCGCTGTTGGGGTCGTCGACCCCGGTCTGACTGGGCGGAACGCGTGGGTGAGACTGATATCGTGCCTTCGGTGGAGCAGTCTGATTTCGCACCTCCTCGCCACGGGTCCAGTGCCCGCGACGAGCTGGATCGCTCGGTTTCGCAGACTCTGAGCCGGGGACTCCAGGTGCTCGAAGTCCTCGCTGCCGAAGGTCGGCCGCTCACCGCGCAGCAGATCGCGACAGCCCTCGGGCTGAGCCGTCCGGTCGTCTACCGCCTGCTCCGCACCCTCGCGCAGCACCACCTGCTGAGCACCGAAGTCGGCAACGGCCGGTACGACCTCGGGCTCGGGCTGCTGACCCTCTCGCGCAGCGTGCAGCGGGATCTCAGGCACGCGGCGTTCCCGATCATCAGATCGCTCGCGCAGGAACTCAACACCACGGCGGTCCTCGGACTGCGCGACGGCGACGAGGTCGTCTACGTGCTTGCGGTCGAGGCCGAGTTCGCCCGGATGGCGGTGCGTTCGAGGGAAGGTACGCGCAGACCGCTGCAGGCCAGCACCTCGGGACTCGCGCTGCGGCTGACGTTCGAGCCGAGCCCGGACGACGACGCCGAGTTGCGGCAGGCGCGGGCCGCCGGATTCGCCGCGCGTGACGTCGTCATGGGCTATCAGGCGACCGCGATCTCCGCGCCCGTCCCATCGGAAGCCGGGCCGAGCGAAGCGTGCGTGACGGTGCTGTTCCCGAACGTCATCGACGACATCGAGGACCGGGCCCCGCTCGTCGTCGACGCGGCCGAGCGGATCGCCGGGGTCGTGCGGATCTGACCGCCACCGCCCGGCGCCGGGCTTGGAGTTGGCGCGGTGCTGCCTGCGTTGACGCCGGTCGATGACGTCGACCACCGAATCCCGCACGTTCGTTGCAGGCCACATTTGCATTGCAGGGCACCAGGTTCACCACGCGCGCGCGGACGCCGTCAATCGTTCCGGCGCGCTGATTCACGTCCGCATGCGTCTTGGTCGGGGTCGAGTCGGTGAAGCCTTCCGGCGTTGACTCGCGACTGCGCACTCCGTAGATTGATTGATATTCGAACAAGAGTTACGAATATCGGACAGGTGCGGATGTGACGACCCGGACCTGCGGAGCTGGGAACAGCGGAAGCGAGGGATCACGCGATGGCATCATCCGACCCGTTCAGAATGGCCGCGGTCGGCGACATCAACCTGGCGGGATTTGCCACCGACTCGAACCCGTTCCGCCACCTGATGCCGTACCTCGACACGCTGAACCTCGCGGTCGGCACGCTTGAGGGCCTGCTCGCCGAGCCTGCGGAGCTGTTCTACAAGCCGGGTTTCAAACACGTCGGTGAAGGCCACGCGCCGAACCTGGCCGAGGCGCGCTTCCGGATGCTCAACCTCGCGAGCAACGTGACCTTCGGGGCCGAACCCATCGGCACCACGATCAAGCAGCTCGACGCGGAGGGGATCGCGCACACCGGGGCTGGTTCGGACCGGAGCAGCGCGCGGCGGGCTGCTCGTTCCACTGTGGACGGAAAGCGCATCGGCATGGTCTCGCGCACGGCGGTGTTCTGGCCGCACGGCCACGAGGCCACCGAGACCCAGGCGGGTGTCGTGCCGGTCCGCGTCGCTACGTCGTACCAACCCCACCCGCGGCTCATCGAACTGCCCGGACTACCCGCCAAGATCATCACGACCCCTGATGCCGCCGACGTCGACGCGCTGCGGGCCGACCTCGCCGCCGAGCGCGACAACGTCGATGTCCTCATCGCGTTCTTCCACTTCGGAGTCTCGTCCCAGCGCGAGGTCGTCGACTACCAACGCACCCTCGCCCAGGCCGCCATCGACGCTGGCGCGGACGTCGTCTTCGGCTCCCACGCGCACGTCGTCCAGCCCATCGAGGTGTACCGGGGCAAACCGATCTTCTACGGGCTCAGCCAGGTGATCTTCGGATGGGACTTCGTGGCGCGCGTGAAGCACCCCGGTCAACCGGGCCTCATCGCGGAGCTCGAAGTCGCGGACGGGGAATTCCGCTGGAGTGCGCGTTTCGTCAAGCCGCAGGAGAACCTCGAACCCCGGATCGTCGCGCTCGACGAGGTCCCCGAGGAAGTCGAGCACCTCGCTGCCTCCTGTCCGGAAACGGTCCGCTTCGAAGGCGACCGGTTGATCGTCAACACCGGGCTCGACACGACGTCATGACGAACGCCGGTCTCCGACACTGCCGCCGGAGACCGGCCCGTCCGCTGAATCGGGATCGCGCACGCCGCTTGGTCCTGGTCCCACGAGCGCACAAGGGAGTGTGCAGTGTCGGATTCGACGACGAGCAGACCGGTCATCGACGTCGTCCCGCTGATCGAGAACCAGAAGATCGGACGGTTCTGGACAGCGCTTTTCGCCGTGGCGTGGTTGGTCACGTTCCTTGAGGGCTTCGATCTCCAGATCATCTCGTTCGCTGGCAGCTACCTGAAGCGAGATCTCGCGCTCAGCAACACGCAGTTGGGCACCCTGGGAACCGTCGGCGTGGTGGGCCAGTTGTTCGGCGGAATCGCGATCGCCTACCTGGGCGACCGGTTCGGCCGCAAGCCCGCGATCGTCGGTTCGGTCGCTGGTTTCGGCGTCTTCATGGTGCTGTTCGCCTTCGCGGCGGACTACCCGCAGCTCGTGGTCCTGCGGTTCGCCACCGGGTTCTTCATCGGTGGCGCCCTGCCGCTCGTGTGGGCGCTGGTGACCGAGTTCGCACCCACCCGGCTGCGATCGACGTCCGTGGTGATCGTCATGGTGGGTTACAGCCTCGGGAGCGCGTCGGGTGGGCCGGTGTCGAACCTGCTCATCCCGGACTTCGGCTGGGCGTCGGTGTTCCTCGCGGGCGGCATCGCGTCGCTGGCCATGCTCGTCCCCGTGCTGCTGTTCCTGCCGGAGTCCGTCAAGTTCCTGGCGCAGCGCGGCCTCGCCCAGCACCGGATCATCCCGGTCCTCCGGCGGGTCAGTCCGGGCATCCAGTTGCCTTCCGACGCGCGTTTCGTGGTGGGAACGCAGGATGTGGACCGCACTCGCTTCACGCCCGCGTCGCTGTTCCGCGGCGGACGGCTGGCACTGATCACCCCGCTGGTCTGGGGTGCCTGGTTCTGTTCCGCGACAGTGGTCTTCTACCTCGCCTTCTGGGGCCCGATCCTCAACGAGCAGATCGGCTTCAGCGTCTCGGCTGCCGCGACGCTCGCCTCCGGGACTTCGGTCGCGGGCGCGCTCGGCCAGGTTCTGATCAGCCGGTTCATCGACCGCCGTGGAGCTGGCGCCATCATGTGGATGCCGTTGCTCGCCGTGCCGTGCCTGTTGTTGATCGGGTTCGCGCCGCTCGGGGCCGTTGGCTACGTGCTCGTGCTGGTCGTCGCCCACATCTTGATCGTGGGTGGCAACGGTGGGGTCATCAGCATCTCCGGCATCTTCTACCGGCCCGCGATCCGTGCCAGCGGTGGCGGCTGGGCGGCTTCGGTGTCGAAACTCGGCGCGATGCTCGGTCCCTGGCTCGCCGGTCTGCTCCTCGACAACGGCATCGATGCGAAGGGGACGTTCTACGTCTTCGCGATCTTCCCCGTCGCCATGGTCGTCCTGCTCGCGGTACTGGGTCGGATCCAGCGTGGGCTACCTGCGGATGCCGACGGCTCGCTGCGCCCCGCGAGCGGTCCGCAGCCGCGCGATCCGACTGAAGAACGATCCGGTCTGTCATAGTCGGCGGGTGGATTGGTCGGTGAACCCTGACGCGTTGCGCGGACGTGTCGCTGTCGTGGCGGGAGCTACGCGGGGAGCTGGGCGTGGGATCGCGGCCGCGCTGGGGGAAGCCGGGGCGACGGTGATCTGCACCGGGCGCTCCAGCGCGACCGGCAGCGGTGGGTCGGACTACGACCGACCCGAGACGATCGAGGAGACGGCCGAACTCGTCACGAGGCTGGGCGGTACTGGGATCGCGGCCCAGGTCGATCATCTGGACTCCGACCAGGTTCGGTGGTTGGCCGCGCGGGTTCGCGACGAGTACGGGCACATCGACGTGCTGGTCAACGACATCTGGGGCGCGGAACGCCTCAAGGGCAGCCCCGCCGAGTGGAACACCCCGATCTGGGCGCACGATCTCGACGCTGGTCTGCGGATACTCCGACTCGCCATCGACACGCACCTGATCACCTCGCACCACCTGCTGCCGCTGCTCATCGATCGGCCGGGTGGTCTGCTCGTCGAGGTCACCGACGGCACGGCCGATTTCAACGCGTCGCGATACCGGATTTCGGTGTTCTACGACCTGGCGAAGGTGGCGGTGAACCGGTTGGCCTTCTCGCAGGGCCATGAACTGGTTCCGCACGGCGCAACGGCCGTTGCCATCACGCCCGGCTGGCTCCGGTCGGAGATGATGCTCGACAACTACGGCGTGACCGAGGACAACTGGCGAGACGCCCTGGCCCCGAACCGGGGCGAAGGCTACCCAACGGCTCCGGAGGGGTTCGCGTTGTCGGAGTCGCCGCGGTATGTCGGCCGCGCCGTCGCGGCGCTGGCCGCGGACCCCGACCGGGCGAGGTGGAATCAGCGTTCGGCCACTTCCGCCGAGTTCGCGCGGGAGTACGGTTTCACCGACATCGACGGCTCGCAGCCCGACAGCTGGAATGGGCACAGCTGAGCCGTCGTTCGATTCCGTCAGACGACTTCGCCGCCGACTCCGGAGCGGCCCGGTGGGACTCCGACGAGGTTGACCGTCACGTTCTTGCGGAGGTCTTCGCCGAAGACCTCGACCATCGCGGCGGTGATGGACGTGATCAGGGCGGCGGGGTCGAATCGGGTCAGGCCCGCTTCGCGCATGTTGAGGGTGACCACGGCGCATTCCGCTTCGGCCGGTGCGCCGCCGGAGCCCCAGCGGTGGCGGGGGATGCCGAACAGTTCCACGCCCACGAGCGGTCGGAAGTCCGCTCCGTACACCTTGGTCGCGGCATCGGTCAGCGCCTGGATGATCTTCGGTTCGGTGGTTCCGTCGAGTGCTTCTTCGAACAGCTTCACGCTGAAGTGCGGCATCGTCCGGCCCTTCGATCGGTGGGTAGCATCAATGGCAAAGATGCTTTGCTTTGCATGCAAAGTCTCTTTGATGACAAAGCTATATTTGGGTGTGGTGGATGTCAACGAAGGACTCCGATCCAGGTGTCGATGACGCGATCCGGGCGCTGCTGCTGCTGATGCCTCGGCTGGTCGGGCGTGCGAAACGGTTGCGGATACCCGACGAACTCCAGTCGCTCGCGCTGGCGCCACGACACCTCTCGCTGCTGTCCTACCTGCTCTTCGACGGTCCGATGACGGTGAACGAGCTGGCGATCCGGCTGGAGGTCGCGCCGACGACGGTGAGCCTGATGGTCGGCGAGCTGAGCCGCAAAGGCGTCCTGGAGCGGCGGGAGGACGAAGCCGACCGCCGCCGCCGGATCGTCAGCATCACCGAGGAGAAGCTGCCCGCGATAGACGCCTGGCTGGCTCGCGGTGCCAGGGCCTGGCGCAACGCCCTCGAACCGCTGACGCCGGACCAGCGGCGCATGTTCATCGACACGCTGCACGCCTACGAACTCGGCGTCGCCACCGACGACCAGCAGTCGTGAGTGCCCAACCGGCCTCCAGCCCGGTTACGCACTCACGACCCCGTTCGGGTGAGGAGTGAGGGGCACCTGTGACCAAGTAAGTTGGTCACAGGTGCCCCTCACCTCATTTCTTGTCACCTTGTGGGGTGGCGAAGTGTGGTTGGTTCCGGTTGGGTTTCGGGTTCGCTACCGGAAGATCTGTCTGGCGGGGGACGACTTCGCGCCTTTCTGGTGGCCAGAGTTGGCGCATGAGAACGAAGATCGCGAGCTTGCTCGGCGCCGTTGGTGTGCTCGGCTCGGTGGTGACCGGGTCGGCCTCGGCGCAGCCGCCGGAGGTCACCGATTCCGTTGCCTGGCAGGACTGCTTCGACGGCTTGCAGTGCGGCGAGATCGTCGTGCCCGCGGATTGGGCGCGTCTCGGCGGGGACCGGATCAAGATCGGCTTGGGGAAATTGCCCGCCCGTGATCAGGCGGGCAAGCGCGGCACCCTGGTGGTCAACCCCGGTGGGCCGAACCCGGTGCTCTTCGCCCTGCCGACCTTGCAGCGCCAGCTGGCCGAGCTGACCCAGTGGTTCGACGTGGTCGTGTTCGACCCGCGCGGGATGGGGAACAGCAGCGGCGTCACCTGTCCGGAACCGCCACCGACGGGAACCGAACTGCCGCCGCCGGATCGCGCCGCGTTCGCCGAGTACGCGATGGCCAATCGCAGCTTCGCCGAGGCGTGTGCACCGGCGCTGGGCCCGCTTCGGGGCTCCCTCAACTCCTGGCAGGTGGCGCACGACATGGATGCGATCCGGGTGGCGTTGGGCAAGCGCAAGCTCAACTACTTCGGCAACTCCTACGGGGGCACCTACGGCCAGGCTTACGCGGAATTGTTCGGACCCAACGTCGGGCGGATGTACCTGGACAGCGTCGGCGAGCACGTCAGCCGCGAGTTCTACGACTGGGTCGCCCCCAAAGCGGCGACGCTGGAGCGCAACCTGCACCGGTTCGCCGACTGGTGCGCGCGCGAGCCCAGTTGCGCGCTGGTCGGGCAGGACGCGCTGGCCGTCTGGGACCGCGTGATCGCCAAGGCGGAACGGGATCCGATCCCGGCGCCGGGCGCTGGCCCGGACGTCACCGTCAGCGCTGAGCAGATCGTCGGTTCCGCTGATGTGCGGAAGGAGACCGGGTGGCCCGCACTGGCCACCGCGCTGGCCGCCGCCGACGCGGGAGACGCCACGGCGTTCGCGCCACCTTCGGCACCGCCTCCGCTGCCGGATGTGCCCGGCGCTGCGCTGATGGGGATGGCTACCTGCGCCGACTTTCCGTACGACACCAGCTACGCCGAGATGAAGCGCGTCGAGGCCCGGCTGCGCGTCGAGGTGGCGCCGCGGTTGGGTTGGGGGCTGGCCTGGACGACCTTCGGTCGGTGCGCGGGCTTGCCGCGGGTGGGAACCTTCCAGCCGCATCCCATCCACCCGGCGCCGGGCTTGCCGCCGGTCTTGATCGCCAACGGCAGCAACGACGGCGGCGCACCGCCCGAGCACGGCCAGTTGGTGGCCGAGCAGTTGCCCGGCGCTCGGTACCTGCCGACCGAGGGCAACCACGCGTTGTACCTCAGCGGGAACCGGTGCCTCCACGAGCATGTGCACCGCTACCTGACCACTGGCGAACTGCCGCCGCCAAGTGCCAGCTGCCCAGCCGCGTGATCAGCTACAACAGTGGGATGCAGCTGCGATTGCCCGCGGTGGGAAACCGCGTTCCGGCGGTTCACCCCTGGCGCCGCGCCGGTGCTATTCGGGATGCTGTGCTCGCTGCCGCAGTCGTGTTCGGCACTGGCGTGTGGCAGGGAGCCTCAGCATCGCCGATCGTGATCGCCGCGCTCAGCGTCGGGGTGGCCGCGCCGCTGGCGTTGCGGCGCAAGCTGCCGCTGGCCGCCGCGATCGCTTCGGCTGTGGTTGTCCTATGTGGAGCTCCGGTGCCGGGTTGGTCCGGGAAGCTGGTGGCGATGGCGGCTTTCTGCTCGGCCGCCTACTACTGCTCGCACCGCGTCGCGTTGGTGTTCGCGGCGTCGGTGAGTTGGCTGTTGGCGTACGCGTTGGTGCTGCCTGTTGGGCCACTGGACACCGCGTTGTTCAGCGACGCGGTCATCACCGGGATCGCGCCGGTGGCGGTCGGTTACGCGATGCGGCTGCACCGGGATCGCGCCGAGCAGGCCGCGCGGCTGCACCAGGCGGAGGCGAGTCGGGTGGTGGCCGAGGAACGGAGTCGGATCGCCCGTGAGGTGCATGACGCCGTTGGGCACCACCTGACGGCGATCCGACTGCAGGTCGGCGCGGCGACGTATGCCCTTGGCGGCATTCCGCCTGCCGCTGGTACGGCTTTTCGCACGATCGACGACCTCGCGGCGACCGCGCTCGCTGAGGTCCGCGAGCTGCTGGAGACGCTGCGCGAAGACGACGACCTCACCGGCTCCACTCTCGCCGATGTCGCCGCGCTGGCCGATCGACTGACCACATCGGACTGTCCGGTCGTCCTCAGCTGGCACGGGCCGGTCAGAACATTGCCACCGCTGGTCGAGCACGGCGGCTACCGGTTGGCGCAGGAAGCGCTGACCAACGCCGTTCGGCACGCCGACGCCGGTGAGATCCGGGTGGCAATCCGGTACGAATCCGAAGCGGTCATCATCACGGTCGAGGACGACGGCCCGTC
Organism: Saccharopolyspora soli; assembly: GCF_022678645.1. GTDB lineage: Bacteria > Actinomycetota > Actinomycetes > Mycobacteriales > Pseudonocardiaceae > Saccharopolyspora > Saccharopolyspora soli. Next base: position 166,483 of record NZ_JALBWV010000010.1, read on the forward strand.
GCGTGATCTCGTGGTCGAGGGACAGGGCATTCGCGGTATGCGAGAACGCGCGCACCTGCTCGGCGGCACCCTGCGGATCACGCCTCGTCATCCGCACGGCTGGCTGGTGCAAGCCGCCCTGCCGACCGAGAGGGCAACGCGGTGACGATTCGCGTGCTGATCGCCGATGACCAGGCCGCGGTGCGGTCCGCGCTGCGACTCGTCCTCGACACCGCGCCGGGCGTGCGGGTGGTCGGCGAGGCCGCCGACGGAGCCGAGGCGATCCGGCAGGTGCGGTCGCGGCGTCCGGACGTCGCGGTGATCGACATCCGCATGCCGAAGTTGGACGGGATCGCTGTCATCCGGGCGCTCACCGGGCCGGACGCCGCACCCGTTCCGGCGATCATCGTGCTGACCACCTTCGACCTGGACGAGTACCTGTTCGAGGCGCTGCGGGTCGGTGCCACCGGATTCCTGCTCAAGGACAACAGACCGCAGCTGCTCGTCGACGCGGTGCACGCCGCCGCCCGCGGCCACGGCCTGATCGACCCGCAGGTCACCGGCCGGTTGGTTCGCCGCTTCGCGACGCTGTCCCCGCGGCCCGCCAGCCCGGAGCTCGGGCGGCTCACCGCCCGTGAGCGGGAGGTGTTGTCGCAGGTCGCGCGAGGATTGAGCAATGGCGAGATCGCCCGCGCGCTGTGGATCGAAGAAGGCACCGTCAAAACGCACGTCGCGCCGATCCTCGCCAAACTCGGCCTGCGCACCCGCGTGCACGCGGTCATCTACGCCCACGAACACGGACTCGCGCTGCCGTCCGATCCCTGACCAGGTGATCTTGGTCGGTTGATCGTGCCGCCTGGTCGGCTGCGCTCGATACTGTTGCCCGTTTGTCCGGCGAATGGGGGACAGGTGACGCGGATCGAACCGGCAACCGATCAGACCACCGCCGTTCCCGGCAAACGGATGCGGTCGTTCGTCGGTCTCCTCGTCGGGCTGCTGGGTTTGGTGGCGGCTGTCGCGCTGCCCTTCGCGCCGGTGTTGACCGAGCAGAGCACGATCAGCTGGCCTGGAGGGGACGGCATCCCACGTTCGACCTCGGCGCTGTTCGTTGCTTACCGCCCGGCCGAGTTCCGGTTGACGGTCCCCTGCTCGGTGATGTCCGCGGGAGGTTCGGGACCCACGACCGTCTTCTCGACGCTGCCGCCGCAGAGCACGCGGGAAGGCGTGGTGGCCGGGGTGCGGGATGGTCGCCCGTACTTGCTCTTCGATCAGCACGTCGTGCCGATTCCCCCGCACACCTGCGGTTTTCAGCTGACATCGACCTCGGCCGGTTCGAGCGTCGCGTTCGACGGTGGTGGGCGGGTGGAACTGCCGGGCAGACCCGCGCCGGAGGTGTTCACCTTCGCGACGGATCTGACGCCGGAGCAAGCCCGCGGCATGGCGGTCACGGCGCGGGCCTACTCGTGGTTCCAGACCAGTCCGACCGGCGGCAAGATCGCGCTCATCGCGGTTCAACTGGCGTGCGCCGCGGTTTCGTGGTTCTTGTTGCGGGGCGCGACCGTGCCGCGCGGCCGGTCTGGCCGGGGCTGGTTCCTCGACGCCGGAGTCGTGGCGGTGCTGCTGGGCTGGATGATCATCGCGCCGGTGACCGATGACGACAGCTGGGCGCTGATGACCATCAGGAATGGCTTCGACACCGGCGACATCGGCAACTACTACCGGTGGATGAACGCCTCGGAAGCGCCGTTCACCTTGTGGCAGCACGTGATCGGTTTGTTCGCCGCGCACAGCCTGCCGCTGCCGTTGCTGCGGATACCGTCCACTGCGGTCGCTATCGCGGCTTGGTTCGTGGCCAGCCGGGGAATCCTGCGCGCGCTCGCGCCCGCGTGGGCGGGCCGCGCGAGCGTGCGGCTGGTGTGCGCGCTTGCGTTCCTGGCGTGGTGGCTGCCGTTCAACGTCGGCCTGCGCCCGGAGTCGGTAGTCGCGTTGGGCAGCGCGGCGGTTTTCGTCCTGTTGCTGCGCGCCACCGGCGGCGAGCTCGACTTCTCCCGCATCGGTGCCGCGGCGCTCATCGCGGGAGCAACGGTGGCGACGACGCCGTCCGGGCTCATCGCGCTCGTACCTGTTGCCTTGTTCCTGCCCAGGATTTGGCGTTCGTGGCCCGCAGCCCGGCTGACATCCGCGGCGCGCGTCGCGATGTTGTTGTGCCTCGGCTCGGTGGGACTCGTGGCGATGTTCGCCGATGCTTCGTGGACCGCGGTCGTGCGCGCCACCGAGCTGCACGACCAGTTCGGGCCCAGCCTGGGCTGGTACCAGGAGCTCACCCGGTACCAGCTGTTGTTCAGCCCGCTGACGCAGGGCAATGCGGCCAAGCGCACCGCGGTGCTGCTGACGCTCGTGGTGCTGCTGACGACGATGATGCTGTTGGGCAAGGGGTTCCAGCGGCGATCCGGACTGGCCGACCTGCACCTGCTGGTCGGCGCGGTCGTCGGTGGTTTCCTCGCGCTGTGGTTCGCCCCGTCGAAGTGGACGCACCACTTCGGTGCACTGGCCGGGGTGAGCGTTCCGCTGTTGGCGCTGGGCATCGTGTTCCTGGTCCGGGTTGGCCGGAACAACTCCGGCGATCGCCGGGTCCGGTTGATCTCGCTCGCCGGGTCGGTGGCCGTGGCGTTCGCCGCCGGGTGGGCGATGGTCGGGCCCAACATGTGGTGGATTCCGTCCAACTTCGAGGTCGCGTGGTCGGACGAGCCGGTCACGCCTGCCGGACTTCCGCTGCAGAGCCCGATCTTCTGGATGATCGTCGGCGGTTGCGCTGCGCTCGGCTGGGCGCTGGTGGTCAGGGCTACTGTTTGGCGTGCGGTGTTGCTAGCACCCGGAATCATCGCGGTCGCCTGGGCGGTCACCTCGGTGGCCGTTCTGGTGGGCAGCTTCACCGCTGCGGTCCTGTCGTCCAACTACACGTTGGCAAGGCAGAACCTGCACGCGCTCGCCGGAGAAGGTTGCGGGATGGCTGATGCGATCGACGTGTTTCCCTTGGCGCCCAACGGTGTGCTGCAAGCCAGGGGCAGTGGTTCCGCGGCGGGGTTCGTCCTCGGGCGCGGGTCTTCGGTCGGAGCGCCGCCAGCGGAGGGCGCCGAACTTCAGGTGTGGGACAGCAATGCCGCTGGCCCGCAGTCGACCGGGTACCTGACGAGCCCGTGGTTCGGGCTTCCGGCGCTGTCCGATGATCAGCGGGTCTCGGTTTGGGTCGCCGGGCGGGCGCAGGACGGCAACACCATCCGGCTGGAGTTCGGTCGCGATGGCAATCCGATCGGCGTGCGCGAGTTGCCCGACCCGCAGCCGACCACCCAGCCGTACGCGGATCCGAGGCACGGTCGACCCACGGATTGGCGCGACTACGGGCGTTGGCGGTCGCTGGGTGTTCCGGCGAGCCTCGTCCCGGCGGGCGCGGACAGCGTCCGGGTCCAAGCCGTGGACGGCACCAGCGACCGGTTCGGTTGGCTGGCCGCCAGCGGCCCGCTGGTGCGGCACGCGGCGCCGCTCGGGGAGTTCCTGCCGGGCCGCGGTCCCGTGCTGGTCGACTGGCCGTTCACCGCGGGATTCCCGTGCGTTCGGGACTTTCCCGAGGTCGGGGACGGGGTGGCGCAGAGCCCGCGGGTGGTGATCGCGGCGCCGGACGAGGCCATCGGCACGGCGATGTCCTACGACACGAGCATGGGCGGCTCTTTCGCGGGCATCGCGATGAACGCCACGACGACCGAAGTGCCGAGCGCGCTGCGCGGTGCTCCGGGAACGAACTGGGGCAGCGTGCGACTGGTCGGCTACTCGGCCGGGGTCGACGGGTACGCGGTGCAGACCCGGAGGGTCGTGGTCCCCGGTGCGGGCGGCGACGCCGCATATCCGTTCACCGAATACCCGGTCCGGTAGTGGGTCTCTGGGCAGTTTTGTCCGAAGGTAGTTGCGTAAGGTTGTGTTCGAGGCTACGACGAGAAGGCGACGCGATGGATACACGCAGGCTGGGAGCTCAGGGACCCGAGCTTTCCGTGCTGGGGCTGGGGTGCAACAACTTCGGGATGAAGCTCGACGCCGAGCAGACCAAGGCTGTTGTGGAGACAGCCATGGAGGTGGGGATCACGCACTTCGACACCGCCGAGATGTACGGCGGGGGCAAGTCGGAGGAGTTCCTGGGCGCCGCTCTCGGTACCCGCCGTGACGAGGTGGTCCTCGCGACCAAGTACCTCCCGCGCAGCGAAGAACCCTTTCGACCCGGTGATCTGTCCCGACGCATCACGGACGCCGCGGACGGGAGCTTGCGCCGACTGGGCACGGACCGGATCGACGTGTTCTACCAGCACTACCCCGATCCGGAGGCCCCGCTGGATGAGTTGCTGGACGCCTTCGAGTCCCTGATCACCTCGGGCAAGGTGCTTCATGCGGCGATCTCGAACGTCGACGCCGCGCAGATCACCGCGACCACTGCGGCTGCTCAGGCGCGAGACGGGTTCCCGCTGCGCGGGGTGCAGGTCGAATGGAACCTGCTAGCCCGCGGCGTCGAGGACACGATCGTCCCGGCAGCGCACGCTGCCGGTCTGGGAGTCGTCCCGTACTTCCCGCTGGCCTCGGGGCTGCTGACCGGCAAGTACAGCGGGCGCAACGATTTCCCCGAGGGTTCACGGCTGGCGACGCTCCCGTGGTTCGCCCAAGCCGCCACCCCGGAGAACTTGGCGAAGGTCGACTCGCTCAGCGCCGTGGCCCGCCGTCACGAACGCACGATCATCGAGCTCGCTTTCGGCTGGCTGCTCGCGCAGCCTGACGTGACCTCCGTCATCGCCGGGGCGACGACTCCCGAACAGGTCAATGCGAACGTCACCTCGATCGGCTGGTCGCTGACCGCCTCCGAGCTCGCCGAAATAGACCAGGCACTGGCCAGCTGAGCAGCGACCCCGAGACCCGCGCCGGTCAGCGGGGTTGGGCCAGGGCTGCTGGTGGGGTGTTCCCGGCCGTGGCACCTTCGGCGAACTGCGGGGTCACGGTGAAGACGAATTCGTACGCCCCGTCGTCGGCCAGGCCGTCTAGGACGTAGGACTCGCCGATCCGGATTCCGTGGCGCATCAGCAGTTCCTGGTGCACCGGGAACGACGTGCCGTCCTCGTTCACCGGACTGCCGAGCACCTCCAGCGCCCAGGTGTCGCTGCCGATGATCGCGGGCCGGAACTGCGCCAGCCAGCGGGCCTCCCGCAGGTAGATGCCGGGCATGCCAGCAGTGGCCTCCCAGCGTTCGATGTCGGCCGGATCGCGGCGGGCCAGCAACTGGTTCCACCCGGTGCGCACCAGGACCACGTCGCCAGGACCGATCTCGTCGACGTCCGCGAAGTCCATCGCCGCCTGCAGGTCCTCGACGGTGATCCGGTAGTCCTCCCGCAGCAGCGGTTGGCCGTTGCTCGCCGGTTCGGCCAGGTCGCCGGTCGCGCCCTCGGCCAGCTTCACCCCCAGGACGTCCAGCAGCACGCCCCTGGTCGCCACCGGGCCCATGTTCTCGTTGCCCAGCTTGGTGGTTCCGTGGCCGCGGGCGATGTCGGGGCCGCGCAAGCCGTTGTAGAAGTACTCGCCAGCACCGATGTGGTTGAGGTTGTCGGTTTGCGAGCCGATCTGGTACGTCGTCGCCAGCGGCTCCGGGTGCTTCGGGTACTGGTGGCCGAGGAACCGCTCCTCGTGCCAGATGACCTTGTTGGCCCCCAACGGTTCGGTCGACATCACCACGCCGCCTTCGGACTGGAACTCGGGTGGCGGCACGTATCCGTACACGGTGAGGCGTTGGTCGTAGGTGCGCGGCGGATCGGCCTGGAAGGCGGGGAAACCGTTCCACATCAGCTCGCCCAGGTTGTAAGTCCGCACCGCGCGCCGGGTGTCGAGCAGCGCCAGGGCGGCGGCGGTCCGCTCCGGCGTCACCTCGTTGAACGCGCCCCGCTGGTCATCGGCCCCGTAGCGGCTGGGCGCCCAGTCCGGCAGGTTCGCCGGGTCGGCGTAGTCGAACGGCGTGTCGTCGAAGTGGTCATCGGGAACGACGCTGGGTGCTCCGGTGGCTTGCGCGCTTCCGGCACCGGCCCAGGTGGCGGCCCCGATCGCGCTTGCGGCACCGGCAATCCGGATGGCACCGCGGCGGTTGACGCGATGTTTGGCGAGGTAGTTGCGCAGCAGGTCCGGGTTCATCGCGCATCCCTTCGATGCTTTCGTGCAGCGGTGGACGAACGTCGCGCCCACCGGTGGTGCGCGCGACCGGAATTCGATGAACAGTGCTGGTTCCTGGTACCGGAATCGGACAGGGACGTGGCAGCATACTGGCTCGAACAAGCGCCCGGCGAGGGCTGAACGAGCAGCGGCGGCACTTTATCGATCTGCACGGAAGCTTTCCTTGCTTTCCGCCTCGCATGGCCCGATCCTCTCTTCCACCCGCGACGTCGAAACCCCAGCCGCGGGCTGCGAACCAGCGCTGGGGTTCAAGCAGCAACGGAGCTGCCCATGACGACCGAAACCGGTACCCAGTCCAACCGACCCGCGAGCACCCGCACCGTCGCATGGGCGACCATGATCGGCACCGCGATCGAGTGGTACGACTTCTTCATCTACGGCACCGCCGCCGCACTGGTTTTCAACACGCTTTTCTTCCCCACCGGCGCCACACCGCTGATCGGCACCCTGTTGGCTTTCAGCACCTATGCCGTCGGTTTCGCGTTCCGGCCGATCGGCGGCATCGTCTTCGCGCACTACGGCGACAGGATCGGTCGCAAGTCGATGCTGGTGCTGTCGCTGTCGTTGATGGGCGCCGCGACGTTCCTGATCGGTCTGCTGCCGACTTTCCAGAGCATCGGGATCGCCGCGCCGATCCTGCTGGTGCTGCTGCGCATGATCCAGGGAATCGGGGTCGGCGGTGAATGGGGTGCCGCCGCGCTGATGGCGGTGGAACACGCACCGCCGCACCGGCGCGGCTTCTACGGCAGTTGGCCGCAGATGGGCGTGCCCGCCGGGATGTTGACCGCGAACGTGGCGTTCATCGTGCTTTCGTCCAACCTGGACGATTCGGCGTTCACCGCGTGGGGCTGGCGGGTGCCGTTCCTGGCCTCGATCGTGCTCATCGCGGTCGGCCTGGTGATCCGGCTGCGCGTCGCCGAATCCCCGGTCTTCGAAGGCTTGCAGCAGGCGGGCACCATCGAGCGGCAACCGATCATCGCGGTGTTGCGCCGACAGCCCAAGAACGTGCTGCGCGCCGCCGGGATCCGGTTCGCCGAGAACAGCACCTTCTACATCCACACGACTTTCATCCTGACCTACGGCACGACGGTGGTCGGACTGGGTCGCGACGAACTGCTGCTCGGGGTCATCATCACCTCGGTGCTGGGGCTGTTCAGCCTGCCCGCCTGGGGCGCGGTGTCCGACCGGATCGGCCGCCGGAAGGTGGTGCTGTTCGGTTCGGCGCTGATGGCGTTGTTGAGCTGGCCGTTCTTCTGGTCGCTGAATTCGGGCTACCTGCCGCTGATCTACCTGACACTGGTGGTGTGCATCAACGTCGCCAACAGTGCGATCTACGGTCCGCAGCCCGCCTACTACTGCGAGCTGTTCGAGCCCGAAGTCCGCTACAGCGGCGCTTCCCTGGGCCAACAACTGGCGGCGGTGTTCGCCGGTGGGTTGTCGCCGCTGATCGCCACCGCCCTGCTGACCGCGACCGGCGGCTACGGTGCCATCGCGATCTACATGACCGCGATGGCGCTGATCACCGTGGTCGCCGCGTTGTTGAGCCCGGACCCGTACCTCCGGCAGTTGGCCAGGCAGAAACCTTCCTGACGGTGTCGGAAACCGAGATCCCGCTCGTGCACAGTGGACGTTTTCACGCGTGGCCGAGGAGGGCTTCGTAGGTCTCGGTGCGCAGGGTTCGGCCCTTGATCTGCGAAGTGGCTTCGGCCGCCAGGACGCCCACCTCGGGGGCGTAGGACGCGCCGTGGTCGGGGCCCAGCGGGAGGGCGATGGCCGGTGCGGCGGCGGTGTAGGTGGCCAGGTGCCGGGAGCCGTCGATGAGGGAGCGGATGTTCTTCGCGGCCGTTTCCGCGTGTTCGCCCGCTGCTTTGGCCATTTTGGACTCCGGGATCGCCGTGACGTCACCGATGGCGAACACGTTCGGCAGTCCGGGCAGGCGCAGGTCGGCGGTCACCTCGATGGCGCCGTTCGGCTTGCGCGCGGCCACCAGGTCGCCCGCAAGGTAGTCGCTGTTCGGCCGCACGCCGAAGCAGCGGAACCAGAGGTCCGCGGTAATTTCCCCGCCCCGGCTGGTGATCGCGGTGAACGCCTTGACCTCGCCCGGCTCGGACGGCGGGTCCTCGCGCAGCGCGGCGCCGAGGGCCAGCCGCACGCCCAGCTCCGCCAGTTGGCTGCGCAGCTCGGTCCGCAGCTCCGGCGGGAAGTCGCCGGTGAGGATGTCTTCGGCCGGATCGACGATGGTCACCGGCTTGTCCGGCCACGCGGCCTTCAGTTCTCCGGCGAGTTCGAGTCCGACCGGACCCGCGCCGAGCAGCAGCACGTGCTCGGCTCGCGTCAAGGCGTCGTGGGTGGTCCGGATCCGGGCCTTCGCGGCGGCGCTGTCGAGGTCGTCGAACTTCGCCGGGAACGGGTAGGCCGAACCGGTCGCCAGCACGAGGTAGTCCGCCGCGATCCGCTGCCCGGACGCCAGCACCACGCCCGTCGAATCCACTCGCGCTGCTCGGTCGCGGATCACCCGGCCGCGGGTAAGCAGGCGGTCGTACGGGTAGAACAGCCGGTCCGTCCAGGTCGGATCGACCAGGCCGCGCAGTGCGGCGACGTTGTGCACGAACGTGTCGCGCGGCTCGATGAGGACGACGTCGGCCACCTCGTCCAACGCCTGGGCGACGGCGATCCCGCCGTATCCGCCACCGACGACAACCACGGTCGATGCCATCCCAGCTCCTAGTTCGCAATACGTATAGTTGGCAGAGCGAACTAAGTTAGTTCGTACCGCGAACCGCTGTCAAGTACACTCGATCGCCGGAGGCATGGCATGACCAAGACGATCGAGGAGCAGGGACTGGCGGTCGCGCTGGTGCGGCTCACACACCTGGTGCAGCACTTGTTCGCCGACGTCGCGCGCTCCTACGAGCTCACCCCGCAGCAGGCGCAGCTGCTCTGCCTGCTCACCGACGGTCCGGTCGGAATGGCGGAGCTCGGACGCCTGCTGCACCTGGAGAAGTCCAGCCTGACCGGGCTGGTGGACCGCGCCGAACGGCGTGGCCTGGTGGTCCGCGCCCGCGACTTGCGCGACCGCCGCGCCTGCCGGATCGAACTGACCGACCACGGCGCCCAACTCGCCGTCCAGGCGCACCAGGGCGTGACGGACCGGCTGGACAAGGCGACTGCGGATTTGCCGACCGCCGAACGGAATCTGCTCACCTCGGTCATCGCCCGGATCGTGACCACCTGACCCGCGCGAAGGCGGAGCTAGGCCAACTCGGCGTGCTGTTCCGCGGTCACTGATCGGGTTTTGCCCTGCTGCCGGTGGATTCGGCGGTGGCGGGTGATCAGGGCGGTGGTCAGCACGATCAGTTGGCAGAGCGGGGAGGGGAAGCCGAGCACGATTCCGGTCGCGATGTCGATCAGCGGCGCGATCACCGCCGCGACGAAGACGCGGTTCGGCGCGGTCGGCAGCTTCCGCTTTCCCGCCCAGGGGGTTCGGCGCCAGGGCTTGGCGACCGACAGCCAGGCCTGGAACGCGATCGCCGAGGCCATCAACGAGGTTCCGACGAGTTGGGACAGCGGCGGGGTGGGCAGCCCGGCCTCGGCCGTCGCGACCGAGTTCTCCAATGCGCCGGACAGGATGAAGATCCCGGCGTAGAGCTGGACGATCGTGATCGCGAACTTGACCAGCACCCACCAATTCCGGAAGAAGCCCCAGGCGGTGGCCGCGGCGAGCATGAGGCCGGTGAACGCGGCAGCGTTGGCGAACGGGGCGAGCAGGCGCACGTCGACCACGTGCGCCATCGACGTCGCGCTGATCCGCACTTCGGGGTCGTTGCTGGTGGCGCTCACCGCGAGCAGGGTGAACAGCACCAACGCCTGGGCCATCCAGCCGACTGAGGTGATCACGTGCAGCCAGACGACGGCCTGCCGCCAGCGTTGCGAGGTTCCCTTAGCCATCGGTACAGGCTGTTGGTCGCGCGGATCGCGCGGCATCCGGCGAGTTCCGGAGACGGCCCTGATTCCGGCCCCGAGACCGGGACCAGGGGCGATTTCGCGCTGCAGGGTCGAGCCCGGCCGGGCTCAGTGCTTGGGCAGCAGGCGCACCGCGGAGATGAGACCGATGGTCGCCACCACGGCAACGATGATCGCGTAGGCGTTGGCCGTCCAGCTCAGGCCGACCTGGGTGACCGCCACACCGGCCGCCACCGCGGGGAGGCTGAAGGCCGAGTAGTTGACCGTGTAGACCGTCGCGAACAGGGCTGCGCGTCGGTTCGGCTCGGCGAGCTGGGACACGCTGCCGAACGCGCCCAGGAACGCGCCGCCGAAACCGAACCCGGTGATCACGGTGCTGACGAAGAACAGCGGCGCGGACGCCGTGGCCAGCGCGGCGAGAGTGCCGATCAGGCCCACCAGCAGCACCGGCGAGGCCGCGATGATCGCGGCGCGCGGACTGCGGTGGCGGAACACGATCGAGCCGATCGCCGCGGTGCCCATCAGGCAGCAGACCACGAACCCGCCCACCAGGTGGTTGGTGATGCCGAGCAGTTCGATGGCCAGGGACGGGCCCAGTGACATGTAGAAGCCGGTCATGGACCAGGTGGTGACCAGGATCGGCACCACGGTGAGGAACCGGCCACGGGCGTTGCCCGGCACGCCGATCCTGGGCCGCAGCGAGGTCAGGGCGCCAGGATGTCTCGGGGACGTCTCGGGCATCAGCGCGACGCCGACGGCCGACACCGCGCATGCCACGAGGAGCAGCACGTAGACCAGGGTGGTCGGGGCGGGGGCGTACTCGACGAGCAGACCCGAGCCCAGCGCGCCCGCCCCGAGCCCGATGCCCGGAGCAGCGGTGTTGATCAGCGGGGCGAGTTTCGGGCGGAGGTCCACCAAGCACGCGCTGGTCGCGCCCGTCGCCAACCCCGTCGCGAGTCCTTGCAGGATGCGTGCGACCAACAGCCAGCCGCTGCCGTCGGCGGTGATGAACGCGATCATGGCCACGGCCTGGGTGGCGAGCGCGGCGAGCAGGGCCGGGCGGCGCCCGATGTGGTCGGACAGCGCGCCGACGGTGATGAGAGCGGCGAGCAGGGCGATCGCGTAGACCGCGAAGACCACTGTCAGCGTGATCGCGGAGAACTGCCATTCGTCCTGGTAAACGGAGTAGAGCGGGGAGGGGGCCGCAGCGGCGCACATGAACGCGAGCAGCGTGGCGGCCAGCGTCCAGAACGCCGCGGTGGGCGACATGCGCCGGGGTCGGGCTCCGGTGCTCACGTCGGCGACAGGCGTCGGCGGGGCAGACGTCACTAGTTCTCCTAAGCAATGATCGATGCCTTCGGAGACGCCGCACGACGACGAACAATTCCCGCTGTCATGGGAGATCCCACATCGTGGTCGTCGACGCGGCGCGGGTTGCTGAGGCTCACTGCGAAACGAGCCCGACTGCTCGGCAATGCCGGGAGCCGGTCATAGGGCGTCGGTCGGTCGCGGAAGGTCAGTCGGGGGAGACGTTGTGTTCCGATTCTTCGAGGGCGTTGCGGAAGGCTTGGACCGCTAGGCGGGTGTCGTTGGTGCGCCAGGCGATCGCGAGTTCCGCTGGGGTCAGTCCGATGACCGGGCGGGTGGTGATGCCCGGCCGGTTGTAGAGCTTCGCGTTGCCCTCCGCGAGCAGCACCACGCCGAGTCCGGCCGCTATGGCCTCGAACACCTCGTCCGCTGATCCGGCGACCGCGCCGATCACCGGGGCGCGGCCTCCTCTGGCGTCGCTGGCCAGCCAGAAGTCGCGCAGCTCACCGGCTTCCGGGGGCAGTGCGATGAACGGTTCGTCGAGCAGGTCGTTGAAGGGGATCTCCGCCCGGTCCGCCAGCGGGTGGTCGTCGGGCATGGCCACCACCCGCCGCTCGCGCCGCAAGGTGCGGGTGCTGATGTCGCGTGGTCGCACCGGCCGCCAGACGAACGCGACGTCCGAGGTGCCGTCGGCCAGCCCGGCGGTCGGATCCGTCCAGTCCACCAACCGAAGCACCACCCGCCACCGCGGCAGCTGCTCGCTGAACCGGCGCATCGCCCGGCGCTGCAAGCCACGGCCGACGGCGGTCTGCATGCCGACGACGAGCTCCCGCTGCTCCGCCGCTTCCCGTGCGGCTTGCTGGGCGCGTTCCCACGCTTCGAGCGTGGCCGTGGCCTCGGGCAGCAGCGCCGTGCCTTGTGCGGTGAGCACCACGTCGCGAGACCGGCGCTCGAACAGGGCGAAGCCCAGTTCGCGTTCGAGCACCCGGATCTGCTTCGACAGCGCGGGCTGGGAGACGAACAGCCGCTGCGCGGCGCGGGTGAAGTGCAGCTCGTCAGCCACCGCGACGAAATAGCGGAGATGTCTCAGGTGGACGTCCATAACCATCGGTTATAACACCGGGTCTTCGACATCGAACCCGCTCGGTACGAGGATCGGTGCATGACTGGAGCACTGCCAACCCGTTCCCTCGGCGGCCTGGACGTTCCGGCGATCGGTTTCGGCGCCATGGTCCTGTCGCCCGGCATGTACGGCGAGATCGACGACGACCGGGCGGTGCACGCGCTGCGGCACGCCATCGACTCCGGGGCGACGTTCATCGACACCAGCGACGGCTACGGCGCGGACGGCCACAACGAGCGCATCGTCGGCGAGGCTGTGCGCGGCCATCGCGACGATGTCGTGATCGCCACCAAGTTCGGCTTCCGGGTCCCCGAAGGCGCGCGGCCACACGAGTTCCCGGTGAACTACGCCTTCGGTGAGTTGGCGGTGAACGCCGAGCCCAAGCACGTCCGGGGTTACGCGGAGCAGAGCCTGGCGAACCTCGGCACCGACCGGATCGACCTGTACTACCCGCACTTCCCGGACCCGGTCGTGCCGATCGAGGACACCGTGGGCGCGGTCGCCGAGTTGGTGCGGGACGGCTTGGTCCAGCACCTCGGACTGTCCAATGTGGATGCGGATCAGCTGCGTCGAGCGCACGCCGTGCACCCGGTCGCGGCGGTGCAGACCCAGTGGTCGATGTGGCAGCCGATCGACGCCGAGCTGCTTGCTACCGCGCGTGAACTGGGAGTGGGCGTCGTGGCGTGGAGCCCGCTGGGCGGCGGTTTCCTCACCGGCACCGTGCGAGAGGTCGCCGAGGGCGACTTCCGCCGAAACGTCCCGAGGTTCGACGCGGCGCACCTGGCGGCCAACAACGACCGGTATGCGCCGATCCGGTCGCTGGCCGCGGAACTCGACATCACGCCGGGCCAGCTCGCACTGTCCTGGCTGCTGCACCAGGACCCGGCTGTGGCGCCCATTCCAGGTTCCCGGACGCCCGCGCACATCACCGAGAACCTCGAAGCGGCCCGAATCGGCTTGCACGCCGACACACTGGCCCGAGTGGATCAAGCGCTGCGCGAGTTCGCGCCGCTGGGCACCGGCACCCTCCGCTGAGTTCATCGCCGCTGCTGGAGAGGGCTTTAAAACAGGAGTTGTCTCGGGATCGGCAGGCTGAGGCGGCGTCTGAGGTGTTACCGCAGGCGCCGATCAGAAGCTGCCGCCACCGGCGTGGATGATCTGGCCGGTGATCCACCGGCTGTCGTCGGCGGCCAGGAACGCCGTGATGTCGGCGATGTCGGCAGGTTCGCCGATCCGGCCGAGCGGGGTTTGCGCCGCGACCCGTTCCAGGACCGATTCGGGTTGCAGTTCCGCGAGTCCATCGGTGCGGACCGGGCCGGGCCGCACCCCGTTTACGGTGATCCGGCGCGACCCGAGTTCCTTCGCGAGCACTCGGACCAGCTGGTCACCGGCAGCCTTGGCGGCGCCGTAGAGGCCGGTACCGGGCCGGGTGGTCGCGACCGTCCCGCTGGAGACCACCACGATCCGGCCGCTGTCGCGGAGCCGGTTCGCCGCCTCCCGCAGAGCCGTGAAGGTGGCTCGGGTGTTGGTGTCGAACAGTGTGTCGTAGTCCTCGTCGGTTGCCTCGGCGATGGGGGAGAAGCGCGCCGTGCCGACGTTGTTCACCAGGACGTCGAGGCCGTCGAAGTGCCGCTGCGCGGCGTCGAACAGGTCGCGCAGCTGGGCGGGGTCGGTGACGTCGGCCCGCACCGCTGTGGCCCGCCCGCCGCTTGCCTCGATCTTGGCCACGGCGTCGTGGGCGGCGGCCCGGTCGGTTCGGTAGTTGACGACCACGTTCATCTCGTCGGCGCCGAGCCGTTCGGCGATGGCCCGGCCGATGCCGCGCGAGCTTCCGGTCACCAGGGCAGTTCGGGGCACGTCCGTCTCCATTAGTTGAGTTAGTCGTTAGTTGAGATGCTGGACTAAAATTGTCGAGGATGTCAACTGTCGAGGTAATCTGCGCGTGTGGACCCGGACTTCCTGCGCGCCCTGATGGCCCTGCACCGCGAACTGCGCGGGCTCTACGCGGCCATCGCTCGCCGATTCGGGCTGACACCCCAGCAGATCGAGCTGCTGTGCTTGCTCAAGGACCGCTCACCGTCGCTCGGCGAGCTCGCGACGCTGCTGGGCTGCGACAAGACCAACATCACCGGCATGGTCGACCGGCTGGAACGGCGGAGCTTCCTGACCCGCGTGACGGACCGCAGCGACCGCCGGATCAGCCGCCTAGCCCTGACCGAAGAAGGCGAGGCCCTGGGCGCCGAGGTGCGCGAAGCGTTCGCCGAGGTCGCCGCCGACCGCTGGGCAGCGGTGTCCCCGGAGGACTGCGCAGCGCTCACCCGCCTCGCCCGCTCGTGAGTGCGCAACCGGGCTCCAACCCGGCTACGCACTCACGACCCCAGTCGGGTGAGGAGTGAAGGGCACCCTTTACCCAGGGTGGATTCCAGGGGTGGTTGCAACACGAGTGATCAATTGGCTTCGGTCAGGAGTTTAGTTAAGCGCTCGGCTGGGG
>NZ_JALBWV010000110.1 GCF_022678645.1 Saccharopolyspora soli
CGGGGGGGGCGCCGGGGCCCCCCCCCCCCGGGGGGGGGCCCCCCGGGGCCCGGGGGGGGGGGGGGGGGGGTTGGGGGGGGGGGGCCCCCCCCGCCCCCCCCCCCCCCCCACGACTGGTGGACAAAGGCCCTGCTGGGTCGCTTTGTCGACAAAGCGACCCAGCCGCCGAGGTCCGGACCGGGGAGTCCGACCTCCGCAGCGTCAGCGGACAGGTCAGTCCTCGGTCTTCTGGGTGGCGTGTCCGCCGAACTGGTTGCGCAGTGCCGCGACCGCCTTCATCGCAGGCGAATCCTCCTGGCGGGACGCGAACCGGGCGAACAGGGACGCGGTGATCACCGGGGTGGGCACCGCGTTGTTGATCGACTCCTCGACGGTCCACCGGCCCTCGCCGGAATCGTCGACGTAGCCGCGCAGCTCGGCCAGCCCCGGATCCTCCTCCAGCGCCCGGACCAGCAGGTCCAGCAGCCAGGAGCGGACCACGGTGCCCCGGCTCCACGCCTTGATCGTCTCCGGCACGTTGGTGACCAGGCCTGACGCGGACAGCAGCTCGAAGCCCTCGGCGTAAGCCTGCATGAGGCCGTACTCGATGCCGTTGTGCACCATCTTCGCGTAGTGCCCGGCACCGACCGGACCGGCGTGCGCGAAGCCCTCGTCGCGCGGACCCTCCGGCCGCAGCGCATCGAAGATCGGCATGGCGCGCTCGACGTCCGCCGCGTCCCCACCGGCCATCAGGCCGTAGCCGTACTTGGCGCCCCACACCCCGCCGGAGACCCCGACGTCGACGTAGGAGATGCCGTGTTCGGTGAGCAGCGCGGCATTGGCCTGGTCCTCGGTGTACTTCGAGTTGCCGCCCTCGATCACCAGATCACCCGCGGCCAGCAGCCCGGCCAGCTCCTCGACGGTCTGCCGGGTCGGGTCACCGTGCGGCACCATGACCCAGACGATTCGCGGACCGGCCAACTTCTGCACCAGCTCCGCGATCGAGGCGACGTCGCTGACGTCCGGGTTGCGGTCGTAACCGACGACGTCGTGACCGGCGGCGCGCAGCCGCTCACGCATGTTGAAACCCATTCGGCCGAGACCGACAAGTCCGAGTTGCACCGGCTCTCCCTCTGCGAACTGTGTTTCGTCTGGTTGCGGGCTGGAACTCACCAGCTGAATCGATCTGACCGGACCCTATCGATGCACGACCGGGGCTGCGGTCTAGCTGTGCGCCGGATGTGACCCAGGCCCTGTTCGGTTGGGCAGCCGTCCGAGTTCCGGCGCACCGCGCGGACTTCGCCGCCGAAGGTCAGCCCGGCAGGCGGACCGGCATCAGCAGGTACAGGTAGCCCGCCGCTACCTCCCCATCCTCCCCGACCGGCTTGATGAGCGCGGGCCGATTGGCGGTGGTGAACTGCAGCTGGGCCCGGTCGGTCTTCATCGCGCCGAGACCGTCGAGCAGGTACGCCGGGTTGAACGCGATGGTCAGCGGCTCGCCGACCAGTTCCACCGCGAGCTCCTCCTCGGCGCTGCCCTCGTCGTCGCCACCGGCGGACAGCCGCAGCACCCGGTCGGAGAACTCCAGCCGCACCTGGGTGCCGCGCTCGGCGACCAGGGACACGCGCTTGATCGCCTCGACCAGCGGGCCGACGTCGATGTTCGCGGTCGCCGCGCTTTCGGACGGCAACAGCTGCCGGTACTTCGGGAACTCGGCGTCCAGCAGTCGGGTGGTGTTGCGGCGCGCTGTTCCGGACAGCCCGAGCAGGCCGTCACCGGAGGCCAGCGAGATCTCCACCTTGCTGCCGCCCGCACCCAACGTCTTCGCCGAGTCGGCGAGGGTTTTCGCCGGGACGAGCACCGCGGTGTCGTCCATCGAAGTGCCCGGCTCCCAGGTGATCTCGCGCATCGCCAGCCGGAACCGGTCGGTGGCGACCATGGTCAGCTTGTCGGCGTTGATCTCCATCCGGATGCCGGTGAGCATCGGCAGCGTGTCGTCCTTGCCAGCCGCGACCGCGACTTGGCCGACGGCCTCGCTGAACAGATCGCCCGGCACCGATCCCGCGTGCTCGGGCATCGCGGGCAGTTCCGGGTAGTCCTCGACGGGCATGGTCGGCAGCGAGAAGCGGGAGCTGCCGCAGGTGATGGTGACGCGGGAGCCGTCGACGGTGATCTCCACCGGACGAGCCGGGAGCGCCTTGGTGATGTCGGCGAGCAGCCGCCCGGAAACCAGGGTGCGACCGCTGGCGTCGATCGAGGCGTCGGTGGTGACCTGTGCCGAGACCTCGTAGTCGAACCCGGAGATGGTCAGCGCCTCCCCGGAACTCGCGTCGAGCAGCACCCCGCCCAGCACCGGAACCGGTGGCCGCGACGGCAGGCTGCGCGCGACCCAGGCGACGGCGTCGGCGAGACCGTCCCGTTCCACGCGGATCTTCATGGGTGTCCTTTCGGTTTCAGCCGTGGCTCGGCTGCCGGAGAACTGTGTCGAGCTGGAGCCAAGCAGCTCATCAGGTCGGTGTGCTTCGGACCCGCACCGCAGGCGAAGCGATCCCCGCACGAGCACCGGGCACCTGAGTCGCCCGGAGCTCCACCCGAAGTTCGCGGGAGCGGCTTTCGCGGGAGTTCCACCGTAGAGCGTGCTGCGCGATCTCCGCATCCGGGTCCGAGCGGTTCGTGCCGCCGTCTTGGCGCTGCCGGTCCAGTTGTCCACTTATCCACCGCGCCTTCTTCTCTTTTCTTTTTTCTTCTAGAAGAAGAAATGACCGCAGTAGTAGTAAGGGCTGTGGGTTGTGGGGACAGGCGTTGTTTGGGCTGGTCGGGTGGCGTGGCTCGGTGTGGATGAACACGGGATGTAACCGGGGATTGCGACAAGTGGGTGGTGGACAACTTCTGCCCCACCTCGATCCATCCACAGCCATCCCCAGTTGTCCACAGTTCCATCCACAGTTGTCGGCCCGGTTGTACCCAACCCCTGCGGATTTTCGCCCGCTCCACCGATCAGGTTGTGGGCAAAGCTGTGAGAGCGTTGTGGTCAACCCGGCTCAGACCTGTGGGCAGCCCGCTCCAGCTTGTGCACAGCATGTGGATGGCTTGGGGAAATCTCCAGGTCAGCCCTGGGGACAGCGAATCTGTGGACAGCTGGCCCAGTGGCGACTTTTTTGCCGATGGGGTGAGGCGAAGACCACTGCGGTTCCCAGAAAAGTCCGACGCCCCAACATGTTCCGATGAGCGCGGAGCGCGCTCGAACAACCCCGGAACGTGATGATCTGTTCGCCAGACGCCGTCGATTCCGGCTCTTCCGGTGGCCGAGTTGAACGCAAATCTTTTTGTTCGGGCCGCCGGATCAGAGCCAGGTGCGCCAACAGAAAGGTCCCGACGCATCTGGCGGGTCCGGGAAACCGCCCGCGCGGCCGTGGAGCAAGGGAACCTTCCGGTCACCGATGACCGGAAGGTTCCCTTGCTCCGGGCTCGGCACCGGGGGTGGACCTGCGGTCCTACGGCGCTGAACGTGCTGGGTTTCTGCGGTGGGGAGTCGCTCGCGGCGGGGTGGGGCGGCAGAAAGATACGCCGCGCGAGGCGTAGGGGATCACACCGGACGCGTCGCGATAGGGCCGCAGCGGCCATCTGAGCGGGCTGAGCCCCTGACCGCTTGTTTCAGGTGAGGTCCCGGAGCCCGAAAACGGGCGAACGGAGCATCGCACTGCTCTCGTCGGGCGAGAGGAGATCAGCGGGACTGTTGTTTGATGCGAGCGGTGAGTTCCTGGACGTGCTCGTAGACGCGGCGCCGCTCGGCCATCTCCTTGCGGATCTTCTTGTCCGCGTACATCACCGTGGTGTGGTCCCGGCCGCCGAAGTACTGGCCGATCTTCGGCAGCGACGAGTCGGTCAGCTCGCGGCACAGGTACATCGCGATCTGCCGGGCCTGCGCCAGCGCCTTGGTCTTGCCGGGGCCGCACAGATCGTCGATGGTCACGCCGAAGTAGTCGGCGGTCACCGCCATGATCGTCGGCGGGGTGATCTCCGGGGTCTGCGAATCCGGGATTAGGTCGCGCAGCACGATCTCGGCCAGTTGCAGGTCGACCGGCTGCCGGTTCAGCGACGCGAACGCGGTGACCCGGATCAGCGCCCCCTCCAGCTCGCGGATGTTGCGCTCGATGCGCGAGGCGATGAACTCCAGCACGTCGGCCGGGGCGTTCATCCGGTCCTGCGCGGCTTTCTTGCGCAGGATGGCGATCCGCGTCTCCAGTTCCGGGGGCTGGATGTCGGTGATCAGACCCCACTCGAACCGGGTGCGCAGCCGATCCTCCAGGGTGCGCAGCCCTTTCGGCGGTCGGTCCGAGGACACCACGATCTGCTTGTTCGAGTTGTGCAGCGTGTTGAAGGTGTGGAAGAACTCCTCCTGGGTTCCTTCCTTGCCTTCCAGGAACTGGATGTCGTCGACCAGCAGCACGTCGACGTCGCGGTACCGGCGCTGGAACGCCACCTGCCGGTCGTCGCGCAGCGAGTTGATGAAGTCGTTGGTGAATTCCTCGGTGGAGACGTAGCGAACCCGCATTCCGGGGAACAACCGTTGCGTGTAGTGCCCGACCGCGTGCAACAGGTGCGTCTTGCCGAGCCCGGATTCGCCCCAGATGAACAACGGGTTGTACGCGCGGGCCGGTGCTTCGGCCGCGGCCACCGCGGCGGCGTGCGCGAACCGGTTGGAGGAGCCGATGACGAACGTGTCGAAGGTGTACTTCGAATTGAGCCGGGTCTGCGAGGTCGGCGGCGCGTGCTTCGGCGCGGTGAACGGTTGGCCCTGCTGCGGTTCACCCGGCTGTCCGGCTCGGCCGAAGGTCGGCCAGATCTCGCTGCCAGCCTCGCCGGTCTCGCCTTCGGCGGCACCGGTTTCCGGCTCGGCGTCCGCCTCGCCATCACCGTCGGCCTCCGACGGCACCTCACCGTTCGGCCACTTGAATTCGGCGGTCGGGAAGTCGATTTCGGCGGGCTTCTCCGGCGATGCGGACCGGCCTTCGGTGCTGGGTACCGATCCGGTGATCGAGCCGGTGTGCCCGAACGCCTCGGTCGTCCGGCCGAAGCCGGACACTGAGATGTACGGCTGCGACGGTTGATCGGAGCCAGCCGGGGTGCTGCGGCCGGACCAGGAATCAGCCGGTGCGGGTGCCGCGACCGGCCGGGTCGGCGCGGGAACCGCGGTGTCCACCTTCACCGCCAACGACACCTCGCGGCCGAGTCGGCGGGACAGCGCGTCGGTGATCGGGTCGCGCAGTGCTCGCTCGATTGCTTCCTTGGCGAAATCGCTGGGCGCGGCGAGCAGCGCGGTACCGTCCAGCAACCCGATCGGCCGGGTTACCCGCATCCACGCGCGTTGTTGTGGTGAGAGGGTGCCGGAGGACAGCTCCTGCACCACCTCTTCCCAAACTCGACCGAGATCGGCTTGGTGGTCGGACACCGCCTTGCTCCCCTCCCCTCGCTCGCGCAGCCCCCAGTGCGGTCCCGGGCCTGGCTCCCACGGTGCTCGGGTGCGGGCGGTGTCACGGGACGGTGGGGCCAAACTCCGATGATCACCTTTCTGAGCAGGTGTCCACAGAGTTGTCCACAACTTGTGTATGAAGGTACGGCAGGCCGCTTCGGTGATCCCCCCTGGGGCTGCTGTACCGCTGCGATCGAGGTCAAGATGTCCCCCGACGGCCAGTGCTCCCACCCACCGGCCCGCACATCGCAGGGGGGCACGCTAACAAGGCTGCGCCCCAGCCACAAGCGACTCCCGAAGATGCCCGGAAGATCGGGATGTGGCAGCCTGGTCATCGCCGGATCGCGTGAGATTTCCGAGACCGGACTGTGACTTTGGGGCTGCGGTCCCACCCCGGAATCCGGCTGCGAGACGGCGACGGCAACTACTGGACGGGCCGCCCGCGAACCGCAGTTCTTCGTCGGCGACCCCGGTGGTGCGTGCCCAATTGGCACTGCGTACTCTCGTACAGTCCCCCGCTTCTTGAGCGGGCATGTCGCTGCGCCGATATTCCGGCGTCGTGCACCGCTCGGTATTTCCGATGTCGGCACGGGTAGCGACTGCGGCTCGCGAAACAGGGACACCTTGACCGAACCGTGGTTCACCGTGGCCATCGGTGCCTGTAGTAACCGGGAGATCCGACCGTGAGCAAGGGCAAGCGCACTTTCCAGCCGAACAACCGCCGTCGTGCCAGGAAGCACGGGTTCCGGCTGCGCATGCGCACTCGGGCCGGCCGGGCCATCGTGGCCTCGCGCCGTCGCCGGGGTCGCGCGCAGCTGACTGCCTGATCGCCTCCGGCCGTGCTTCCCGCGGCAGCCCGGCTGACCAGGAGCCAGGAGTTCCGCCTGGTGGTCCGTCGTGGTCGCCGGGCCGGGCGGCCCCGTCTGGTGGTCCACGCGTTGCGTCCGGACCAGGCACGGGAGCCCGGCCCGCATCGCACCGGCGGCGAGGCTTTACCGGCAGCCGGGATGAATACGGCGCCCACCCGGATTTCGGATGTCTCGACCCGGGTGGGTTTTGTCGTGAGCAAGGCCGTGGGCACGGCAGTGGTTCGGCACCGGGTCACCCGCCGCCTCCGACACCTGATGCGCGACCGTCTGCCAGCGTTGCCCGCTGGCACACTGGTGGTGGTCCGCGCCTTGCCCCCGGCAGCGGATGCGCCCAGCCGCGAACTCGGTGCGGACCTGGATGCGGCGTTGCGCAAGCTCCGCATCCTCGACCCCGATGTTCCAGCGACGGGTTCCAGGTGATGGCTCCGGACCAACGGCACGACGACAGGCTCCGCGTCCCCGCTCGGCGCCCGAGCCCGCTCGCCTGGGTGCTGCTCGGTCCGGTGCACGTCTACCGCAAGGTGATCTCCCCCCTGCTGCCGCCGACCTGCCGGTTCTACCCCAGTTGCAGCAGCTATGCGGTCGAGGCGCTCACCGTGCACGGCCTGTTCCGCGGCGGCTGGCTTACCCTGCGCAGACTGCTGCGCTGCGGACCCTGGCACCCTGGAGGTCTGGACCCGGTGCCGCCACCCCGTGCGCGGTCCGCAGCGGTTGACCCGAGTGGTGCCCACGCCCCTGAGAAATCTGCCGAGGAGTAGCCCGCGTGCTGGACTTCATCTACTACCCGGTGTCGGCCATTCTGTGGTTCTGGCACAAGGTGTTCGGATTCGTGCTCGATCCGGCCAGCGGCTTCGCCTGGGCGCTGTCGGTGGTGTTCCTCGTCTTCACCCTGCGAGCCCTGCTGTTCAAGCCGTTCGTGCACC
This sequence comes from Saccharopolyspora soli, assembly GCF_022678645.1. Lineage (GTDB taxonomy): Bacteria > Actinomycetota > Actinomycetes > Mycobacteriales > Pseudonocardiaceae > Saccharopolyspora > Saccharopolyspora soli. The sequence goes on from NZ_JALBWV010000110.1 coordinate 7,245, forward strand.
AGGTGCGGTCGATGAAGAAGATGCAGGAGTTCGCGCCGCAGATCCGCGAGTTGCAGGCCAAGTACGGCGACGACCGGCAGAAGTTGGCCGCGGAGATGCAGAAGCTGCAGACCGAGCAGGGCTTCAACCCGATCAGCGGCTGCCTGCCGGTGCTGGTGCAGATTCCGGTGTTCATCGGGCTGTTCCACGTGCTCAACGGGTTCAAGCCCGGTGCACCGTCGAACTTCATCTTCAACGCCGATGACGTCGCCTCGTTCGTGAGCGCCGATCTGTTCGGCGCGAAGCTGTCGAACACCATCAGCCAGTCGCCCGAGGTGCTGGCGATGTTCGGTACCAACCGCCTGGACATGTTGCTAGTGGGTGTGCCGCTGATGATCGCCGCCGCGATCGCCACCCACTTCACCGCGCGCCACTCGGTGCAGCGGCAGACCGCCGACGCGGCCTCGAACCCGCAGGCGGCGTTGATGAACCGGCTGACGATGTGGATCTTCCCGATGTTCGCGATCGTCGGTGGCCCGTTCCTGCCGTTGGCGATTCTGCTGTACTGGCTGGCCAACAACTTCTGGACGCTGGGTCAGCAACGGGTGGTGTACCGCCGGATCGACCGCGAGGAGGCTGCGCAGGCTGGCGCGCCCGCGGTCGTCAACTCCACTGCTGTGGAGTCCGCTGCCGCTCCGGTCGTGGAGACCGACGACAGCGCCCGCGCCGCGGATGCGGCGACCAAGGACCAACCCGGTGAGATCCCCGGGGTGATCGAAGACCGTTCTCGCGACACGGACAAGCCGGGCGATGCCCGGTGAGTGCGTCGCGAACCCTGGAGAGGAGACACCCAGTGTCTGAAACCGTGCAGGAGTCGAGCCCGTCCGCGGCCGAGGCCCATGACGAGGCTGTTGCCGAGACCGCGTCTGAGCCGTCGAACACCGAGGCCCTGCTCGTGCAGGAAGGCGACGTCGCCGGCGACTACCTGGAGCGCCTGCTCGACCTGTTGGACTACGACGGGGACATCGACCTCGATGTGGAGGCCGGTCGCGCGGTGGTGAGCATCGACGGCGGCGAAGATCTGGAGAAGCTCGTCGGCAGTCGCGGCCAGGTGCTGGAGGCGCTGCAGGAGCTCACCCGGCTCGCGGTGCAGCAGGACACCGGCGTCCGCAGTCGGCTGATGCTGGACGTCGCAGGCTGGCGGGCGGGTCGGCGACGGGAGCTGACGGAGCTCGGCCGCTCGACGGCGGAAGGTGTGTTGGAGAGCGGCAAGGAGGCGCGGCTGCGTCCGATGACGCCATTCGAGCGGAAGATCATCCACGACGCGGTTGCGGCGATCGATGGCGTGCACAGCGAGAGCGAGGGCGAAGAACCCAACCGCAAGGTGGTCGTCTTCAAGAGCTGACCTCGCCAGCCGGTGCCCCCGCGGTCTTCGGGCCGACGGGGGCACTGTTGTATTCGCAGTGCGTTTCACGTGAAACAGAGCCGCAATCCCGCTGTGCGTGAATGGGCTCCCCGGTCCCCCGCCATCTTCCGGGTGACTGCGACTTGAAACGTCTAGGTGAGGTTTCACGTGAAACGCGGGTTGCTGTGTCACTGCGGACCGCGATCCGGCAGGCTTAGGCGAACCCATCTGGTTCCACGTGAAACATCGACACGGGGTGAATGCTTTGACCGAGGGTGCGCCGACGGCGGCGCGGGTCGTATTCGGTGAGCGGTTGGCGTTGGCGGAAGGCTTCGCGGAGCTGCTCCGGGAGCACGGAATCCGCCGCGGATTGATCGGTCCGCGGGAGCTTGACCGGCTTTGGGAAAGACATTTGTTGAACTCTGCGGTTGTTGCGGAGTTGCTGCCCCCGAACTGCCGGGTTTTGGACGTAGGCTCTGGGGCAGGGTTGCCGGGCATCCCATTGGCGATCGCCCGCCCGGATCTCGACCTGACCCTGTTGGAGCCGATGGCTCGACGGGTGGCGTGGTTGCAGGAAGTCATCACCGAGTTGGCACTCGCCGTCGAGGTGGTGCGTGGACGTGCCGAGGAGGGCCCGGTGCGCGAACGGCTCGCCGATCAGGATGCCGTGACCGCGCGCGCCGTGGCGCCGATGGAACGGCTCGCGAAGTGGTGCCTTCCACTGCTGAGACCGGGCGGCCAGTTGCTCGCCATGAAGGGCGACAGCGCGGCGGAGGAAATCGAACGGGATGCGGCAGCGATTCGTGCGGCCGGTGGTGGCCGCGCGGAACTGATTTCGTGTGGTGTCGGAGTACTAGCGGTACCGACGACCGTCGTCGTGGTGGAACGGGCCACGGCGGCCCGAAGTGCGTCCGGTCGGCGTCGTGACGGTGCGCGTCGAACGAGAAAGGATCGTGGACGGTGAATCCGGAGTCAAACGGAGCGGGTCGTGTTTCACGTGAAACGAGGGGGCGTGCAATGGGTAGTTTGCGGTTCCCTTCCGGACCGGCGGACGAGCAGCCGGTGAGCAGCTTCGGCAGGGACGACATCGGTTGGACTCCGATAATGGAGGAGGCCCAGCGGGCGACCCGGGTGCTGCACCCGGACACCCTGGAGCTCCCCCGTCCCACGCACCGGCGGATCATCACTGTCGCCAACCAGAAGGGCGGCGTGGGCAAGACGACGAGCACGGTGAACCTCGCGGCCGGTCTCGCGCTGCACGGGCTCAAAGTGTTGGTGATCGACCTCGACCCGCAGGGCAATGCGAGCACCGCGCTGGGCGTCGAGCACCGGTCCGGCGTCCCGTCGGTGTACGAGGTGCTGCTCGGCGAGATCAACGTCGCGGATGCCGCGGCGCAGAGCACCCAGTCCAACAACCTGTGGTGCGTGCCAGCGACGATCGACCTGGCGGGCTCGGAGATCGAACTCGTCACCATGGTGGCGCGGGAAGGCCGGTTGAAGGAGGCGCTGAACTCCGAGGCGGTGGACCAGCTCGCGCCCGACTACGTCTTCGTGGACTGCCCGCCGTCGCTAGGCCTGCTCACGGTGAACGCGTTGGTGGCGGCGCACGAGGTGCTCATCCCCATCCAGTGCGAGTACTACGCCCTTGAAGGACTCGGCCAGCTGCTGCGCAACATCGAGCTGGTGCAGTCGCACCTGAACCCGGCGCTGTGGGTGTCGACGATCCTGCTGACCATGTACGACGGGCGCACCAAGCTGGCGGACCAGGTCACCGCCGAGGTGCGCGCGCACTTCGGGGACCTGACGCTGCGCACCGTGATTCCGCGGAGCGTCAAGATTTCCGAGGCGCCTGGCTTCGCCCAGACGATTTTGACGTATGACCCGGGCTCGCGCGGTGCGATGAGCTATCTGGACGCCGCGCGGGAGATCGCTGAGCGAGGCGCCGAGAGGAAGACGGCATGACCGAACGTCGAGGTGGTCTTGGCCGCGGTATTGCCGCTCTGATCCCGAGCGGTCCCCCGGCGGGCGATGGTGCCGCGCTGCGTAGCCCCGTGCTGCGCGGGCCGCAGCCGACCGAGCCCGCGGAAGAGTCGGTTTCACGTGAAACCGGCGGGACCGTGGCCGGTGCGGTGTACCGCGAGATCGCCATCTCCTCGATCACGCCGAACCCCAAGCAACCACGCCAGGTGTTCGACGAGGAGGCGCTGCGCGAACTGCAGCACTCCATCCGAGAGTTCGGTTTGATGCAGCCCATCGTGGTGCGCGAGCTGGAAGAGGACCAGTTCGAGCTGATCATGGGTGAACGGCGGTGGCGTGCTTCCCAGCTGGCCGGGCTGGAGTTCATCCCGGCGATCGTCCGGAAGACCCAGGACGACGAGCTGCTGCGGGACGCGCTGCTGGAGAACATCCACCGGGTGCAGCTCAACCCGCTCGAAGAGGCGTCGGCCTACCAGCAGCTGCTGGAGGAGTTCGGCGTGACGCACGACCAGCTGGCGGATCGGCTCGGCCGCAGCCGTCCGGTCATTACCAACACCATCAGGCTGCTGCGGTTGCCGATGCCGGTGCAGCGGCGGGTGGCGGCCGGAGTGCTCTCGGCCGGACATGCCCGAGCGCTGCTGAGCCTGGACGACGCCGGGAACCAGGAGGACCTCGCCAAGCGGATCGTTGCGGAGGGCCTGTCGGTCCGGGCGACGGAAGAGGCGGTGACCCTGCAGAAGTCGGGCGGCGCGGCGAAGGAGAAGCCGACCGCGAAGAAGCCGATCCAGGCCCCTGGCTTCGACCGGCTCGCCGAACGGCTGTCCAACCACTTCGACACGACGGTCAAAGTGGAGCGCGGGCGGCGGAAAGGACGGATCGTCGTGGAGTTCGGCTCGATCGATGATCTTGAGCGGGTGGCAGAGTTGATCTTGGGTGATCAGGCGCGGGAGATTCACGATCAATGACACCGGGGTCTTTCGTCACGGTGACGATCACTTTCCGCAACTGAAAACTACCTAGTGCAACGAAATATGGGTCCGGTCTCGATGGAGGCCGGACCCATTCGTTTCACGTGAAACAGCCGATCATCGTGATCGGGAGATCGCGCGTTCGACGAGCGTCGCGAAAACCTCCCCCAGGGATCGTCCGGCCGCCTCGACCGCCATCGGCAGCAAGGAGGTCTCGGTCAGTCCGGGCGACACATTGACTTCCAGGAAGTGCGGCGTGCCGCTCCGATCGATGATCGCGTCCGTCCGCGAGACGTCGCGCAGCCCGAGCAGCCGATGCGCGGCGATCGCCAACTCGCCCGCAGCGGCGGCCACTTCTGGTGAGACCTCCGCAGGCGCGTGGTAGCTGGTGAGTCCGGCGGTGTATCGAGCGGTGTAGTCGTAAACGCCGTCGGCCGGTTCGATCTGCACGGCGGGCAATGCCTCCGGACCGTCCGGTCCGTCGATGACGGTGATCGCCACCTCGGTCCCCTCCACGAATTGCTCGACGAGCACGGCGTCCCCGTAGGACAGCGCGCCCACCATCGCGGACGGGAGTTCCGCGGCGTCGCGCACCACGTGCGCACCCAGTGCCGACCCGCCCTGGTCGGGCTTGAGCATCAGCGGCAGGCCGAGCTTGGCGACGAGTGCGTCCAGCACCGCCTGCGCGCCGAGTTCGCGGAAGGTGGCGTGCGGCAGCGCCACCCAGTCCGGGGTGGTTAGTCCGGCACGCGCGAGCTCGGCCTTCGCGGTCGGCTTGTCCCACGCTCGGCGGCATGCGTACGGGCCGGTGCCGACGTAGGGCACGCCGAGCAGGTCCAGCACCGCCTGCACCGCACCGTTCTCCCCTTCCCCACCGTGCAGCGCGACCACGACCGCGTCGGGCCGCTCCTGCTTGATCCGGGATAGCAGCCGGGCGTCGGCGTCCCACTCCGCCACGGTCGTGCCGACCGAGCGAAGTGCGGCGGACAACCGGCGCCCGGAGCGCAACGACACGTCGCGCTCGTGCGAAAGTCCGCCTGCGAGGACGGCAACCCAGCGATCAGACACTCAGCACACCCCTGGAAAGTAGTAGTCCACTGTGCACGGGAGAACTCCGTGTGCACAGTGGACCGTACCGACTGTTGGGCCTCGTGTGTACCGGCAGTGCGCGTGGTCGACCGCACTTCGACACCAGGCGAGGACGGACCTACGCGGTGTCCGGGGAGGGAGCCTGCGGGCCCGGCACGCTGCGCTGCGGCACCGTGCCGAAGGTGCGGACCAGTTCCATCTCCTCGGTCAACGTGTTGGCCAGCCGTCGCACGCCCTCCCGGATCCGCTCAGGAGTCGGGTAGCAGAACGACAACCGCATCTGCCGACTGCCGAACCCGTCGCGGTAGAACCCGGTACCCGAGACGTAGGCGACGCGTTTGGTCACCGCCCGCGGCAACATCGCCTTGGTGTCCACGCCCTCCGGCACGGTGAGCCAGACGAAGAAGCCGCCGTCGGGGCGAGTCCACGTGCAACCGGGCGGCATGTACTGCTCCAGCGCGCTGACCATCGCGTCGCGGCGCTCCCGGTACTGCTCCTGGAAGATCTTGATCTGCCCCTGCCAGTCGTGGGTGCTCAGGTAGCGGGACACGATCATCTGGTTCAGCGTCGGCGGGCACAGCGTGGCCGACTCGGCGGTCAGGACCAGCTTCTCCCGGACCGCGTGCGGTGCGAGCGCCCAGCCGACCCGCAGGCCCGAGGCGAAGGTCTTGGAGAACGAGCCGAGGTAGACGACGTTGTCCGCGTCCATGCTGCGCAGCGCGGGATACGGCCGACCGTCGAAGCCCAGCAGGCCGTACGGGTTGTCCTCCACCACGAGGATGCCGTGTTGGGCGCAGATCTCCAGGACCTCGGCCCGCCGCGGCACGGCGAGCGTGATGCCGCCCGGATTGTGGAAGTTCGGGATGGTGTAGAGGAATTTGATCCGCTTGCCCTGCGCGGTCACCTCGGCGATGGCCTGGCGCAGCGCGGACGGTTGCAGGCCGTCGGCGTCCATCGCGACGTGCACGACCTCGGCTTGGTACGCGGCGAACGAGCCGAGCGCGCCGACGTAGGACGGGCCTTCGGCGAGGATGACGTCGCCCGGATCGCAGAAGATGCGGGTGACCATGTCCAGGGCCATCTGCGAGCCCGCGGTGACCATCACATCGTCCGGGTGGGCGGAGATCCCTTCCAGCGCCATGACTTCGCAGATCTGCTCGCGCAGTTCCGGCACCCCGTGCGCGGAGCCGTACTGCAGCGCGACCTGGCCGTCCACGGAGATCAGCCGGGCGACCTCGGCGGCCAGCGAATCCAGCGGCAGCGCGGCGAGGTTGGGCATGCCGCCCGCCAGCGAGACCACCTCGGGGCGGCTGGCGACGGCGAAGAGAGCTCGGATCTCGGAAGCGGTCATCCCGGTGGTCCGCTCGGCGTACTGCGCCCGGTAGGCGTCCAGGTTGCGTGCGGGTTTCTCGGGCTGGCTGGGCTCTTCCGGCGTGGCCGGTTGGCTTCCGTGATCCGACATATCGCGCTCCGGTTTCGGTTGTGCGCTCTGCTCGCCCCCGGAGGGACGATCGGGCGATTCTATAGGTGCTATCGCCGCGACCCACCCCCCGTGTAACGAGCACCTCGCACAACGAGGGTCTCCCGTTCATTTTGCGGGGTGGCGCGAGCTGAGCCCCACCCGGCGAGCGGCCGACGCCGCTCGTGGCAGGAGTTTTTCCACGTCGGCTCGCCGGTAACCCATCTCACCCCATCGAGGTGCGCTCGGTGAGCTCTGGCGCTTTCGGTGCCGTGGCCCGGCGGCTTATCCTGACCACATCCGCGCCTGTGGAGTGCGCGGACTTGTGTGGGTTTTCCAGGAGGTCAGGTGTCGCGACGCGTCGTCGGCGTCACGCTGGACAACCTCGACCACCTGCCCCAGCAGTGTCGCCGATGTGTTTTCTGGGAATTGGCGCCGCATGTCCGGGAGCAGGCCGAGGAGTTCGGCGAGACCGAACTGGAGAAGGAAGCTTGGGTCTCCAGCGTGCTGCTGGAGTGGGGTTCCTGCGGCCGCATCATCTACGTGGACGGCGTTCCAGCGGGCTATGCCATGTACGCGCCGCCTGCGGCTGTGCCGCGCTCCACGGCCTTCCCGACCGCGCCGGTGAGCGCGGACGCGGTGCTGCTAACGGCGCTGCGCGTGCTGCCTGAGTTCCAGCACGGCGGCCTGGGCCGGGTGCTGGTGCAGAACGTCGCGAAAGACCTGACCAGGCGCGGGGTGAAGGCGGTGGAGGCGTTCGGCGATCTGGAGGGCTCCGCGGCGGGCTGCGTGATCCCGGCCGGGTTCCTGCAGCAGGTCGGCTTCAAGACGGTCCGGCCGCACCCGAAGTGGCCCCGGATGCGGCTTGAGCTGCGCACCGCGATCTCCTGGAAGGAAGACGTCGAGGCGGCGCTGGAGCGCCTGCTCAGCTCGGTGACGATCAAGACGGCCGAACCGATGGTCGGCGGCGCCTGACAAATCCCCTTGCCGCCAAGTCGACAAACCGACCTGTCTAGATGCGAGAACTTCCGCAATTCGGAAGACCTCTGTCGTTGTGCGGCGGGGCGGTCAGGCGCCTTCGGCGCGGGCGAGTTCGTGGCGCAGCAGGTCGTCGAAGGTGAAGGTGCCGGTCGGCTGGTCGTCCTTGCCCAACAGGTACAGCCGTTTGACCGCGACCAGCAGACCTTCCGCCACGACGTCCCGGAAGGCCGGGTCCAACAGCCGACTGCGGTCGCGGGCGTTGGTCAGGTAACCGATCTCCATCCGAACCGCGGGCATCCGGGTCAACCGCAGCACATCCCAGGTCTTGGGGTGGGTGTGGCAGTCCCGCAGCCCGGTCCGGGCGACGATCTCGCGCTGCAGGAAGCCCGCCAGCGCTTCGCCCACGGTGGAGGTGGTGCCGTTGCCGGTGCCGAAGTGGAAGCTCGCCACGCCCTCCGCCAGCGGCGATGGATTGGCGTCGATGTGCAGTGACAGGCACATGTCGGCCCCGGCCTCGTTGGCGAACCCAGCGCGGTCGGCGTCCGGCGGGCAGGCGTTGGGGCCGCGGGTGATCAGCGCTTCCATCCCGGTGGCGACCATCCGGCCTTCCAACCGGCGGGCCAGGTCCCAGGTCAGGTCGGCTTCGTGCACGTTGCCGATGCACGCCCCGCGATCCGGACCGCCATGTCCCGGATCGATCACGATTCGCTTCCCGCGCAATCGAGGCCCGGCGCGGCGGACTTTCTCCTGCTCGCGCAGGAACACCGGCCGACCGCCGCGGACCTTCGGCGCGAGCTGCTTTAGCGCCCGCAGCGTGCCCGGCCCGCAGATGCCGTCGGAGTTCAGCCCGTAGTCCCGCTGGAAGCTGCGCAGCGCCTGCTCGGTCTCCCGGCCGAAGATGCCGTCCGGTCGACCCGCGTCGTAGCCCAGCTCCAGCAGCCGTTCCTGCAACGCGAAGACGTCGTCGCCGCTGATCGGCTTGGACACCAGGAAGGCCAGCGAGCGGTCCCCGAGACGCCAGCGCGCGTCCGTCAACGCCCGGTAGGTCGCCGGGCCGACGACTCCGTCGGTGATCAAACCGCGTTGTTGCTGGAAGACCCGAACCGCCTGTTCCACCGCTTCGTCAAAGATCGCCGGGCCCGTCCGGGCGTTGGCCGGAAGCAGACCCAGCGCTGCAAGAGTGTTCTTGATCTCGGCAACGGCCGGACCGACGTCACCGCGGTGGAGCAGCTGCATGCACTCCTCGCTCGATTCAGGCGCCGGTTTGGCACCGACGCGAAGCATGACCGGGGGATGCCCCGGGATCCCGTTCTGCGTGCCGGGTCCGGAAGGCGGACCCGTCGGGTCATTGTGCCTTGTGTGCCGGGACCCGGCGCTGCGGCCCACGGGCACCGGGTCGGACGTGCGACAACGGCCCGTGGGTGGGCGATCTCGTGCAGCAGGCGAAAAAACACGGTCCCGCCGTCACTGTCCTATCGACAGGACGGCGGGACCGCGTTATTCGGTTGCGTCAGATGGAGTCCGATTTCACAGGTAGTCGGACAAGTCCGACACCAGCGCGGCCTTCGGCTTGGCGCCGACGATCTGCTTGACGGGTTCGCCCTTGTCGAACAGCAGCAGCGTCGGGATGGACATCACCTGGTAGTCGCGCTGCAGGCTGGGGTTCTTGTCGATGTCCAGCTTGGCGACGGTGATCTTGTCCTTGTGCTCGGCGGCGATCTCCTCCAACACCGGGGCGACCATCTTGCACGGGCCGCACCAGGTGGCCCAGAAGTCCACCAGCACGGGCTTGTCGCTGTCCAGGACCTTGCTCTTGAACGTGTCGGCGTCCACGACGACCGTGTTGTTGGCGTCGGCCATGTTCTCTCCCTCTTGGTAGGTCTGTTTGCGGGCTCAGTGCGTCGAGCCAGCCCCGTAGCCGCCGCCGACGAGTTCGGAGGCCAGCTCGGCCGTCGCGGTCTCGTGTTCGGCGAGCCAGCGTTCGGCGTCGATGGCCGCGGCGCAGCCGGATCCGGCTGCGGTGACCGCCTGCCGGTAGGTGTGGTCGACCAGGTCACCGGCGGCGAAGACGCCGGGGATGCCGGTGTGCGTGGTGGGTTGCTGGACCTGCACGTAGCCCTCGCTGTCGACGGTGACCTGATCGCGCACCAGTTGGCTGCGCGGGTCGTGGCCGATCGCGACGAACATGCCGGTCACGTCCAGCTCGGAGGTCTCGCCGGTGATCGTGTCGCGCAGCTTGAGGCCGGTCACGGTGGTGTCGCCGAGGACCTCGGCCACCAGGGCGTTGGTCCGCCACTTGATCTTCTCGTTGGCGCGGGCCCGCTCCAGCATGATCTTGGAGGCGCGGAACTCCTCGCGGCGGTGGATGATCGTCACCGACCGCGCGAAGCGGGTCAGGAAGGTGGCCTCCTCCATCGCCGAGTCACCGCCGCCGATGACGGCGATGTCCTGGTCCCGGAAGAAGAAACCGTCGCAGGTGGCGCAGGCCGACACACCGCGCCCGAGCAACTTCTCCTCACCGGGTACGCCGAGGTAGCGGGCTGCGGCGCCCATCGCCAGGATCACGGTCTTGGCGCGGTACTCCACGCCGTTGGCCAGGACCGTCTTGATTTCGCCGGTGAGATCGAGCCGCTCGACGTCCTCGGCCCGCAGTTCGGCACCGAAGCGTTCCGCCTGGGCGCGCATCTGCTCCATCAGGTCGGGGCCCATGATCCCGTCCCGGAAGCCCGGGTAGTTCTCCACGTCGGTGGTGGTCATCAACGCGCCACCGAACTGGGTTCCCTCGAAGACCAGTGGTTCCAGCTCGGCCCGCGCGGCGTACACCGCGGCGGTGTACCCGGCTGGACCAGAGCCCACGATGATCACGTTGCGGACGTCGCCAGTCACCGCGCCCCTTCCATCGTTGCGTCACCGCCGCGCTGGGCGCGCGACCGTACCCGAGTCAACGCGATCCTATTCGGCTCTGTTCCCGATCAAGTTGCGGCCGTGCTCCAGGGCACACCGGAGTGGGGGGGGGGGGGGGGGGGGGGGGGGGGCGCCGGGGGGGGGGGGCCCCCCCCCCCCCCGCGGCCGCGGGGGGGGGGGGGGGGGGGGGGGGGCCGGGGGGGGG
>NZ_JALBWV010000111.1 GCF_022678645.1 Saccharopolyspora soli
GCGACCGGCCCTCGCGGATCTCGAACACCACAACCCCTGAACAAATCAGGTGTTGCAACCACCCCTAGAACCCAAGCCCGGTCAGAGGTGCCCTTCACTCACAGCCCTTCCGGGTGATCAGCGGGTGCGGCGGCGGCGTGCTACCTCGGCGAGGACGACGCCTGCGGCGACCGAGGCGTTGAGCGATTCCACGCCCGTTGCCATCGGGATCGAGACCGTCTGGTCGCAGGTCTCCCGGACCAGCCGGGACAGCCCGCGGCCCTCCGAGCCGACGACCACCACCAGCGGCTCGGTGGCCAACTCCAGCTCGTCGGAGTTGATGTCGGCATCCGCGTCGAGCCCGACGACCATCAGTCCGGCGCTCTTGAGATCGCGCAACGTGCGGGTCAGGTTCACCGCCTTGGCCACCGGCAGCTTCGCCGCCGTGCCCGCGCTGGTGCGCCAAGCGACCGCCGTGATCCCGGCCGCGCGCCGTTGCGGCACGATCACGCCGTGCGCGCCGAAGGCCGCCGCGGACCGAATCACCGCACCGAGGTTGCGCGGATCCGTCACGCCGTCGAGCGCGACGATCAGCGGCGTTATCCCGGAATCCTGCGCGGCCGTCAGCACATCGTCCGGGTGCGCGTACTCGAACGGCGGCACCTGCAACGCGAGTCCCTGGTGCACCGCGTTGTTCGTCATCCGGTCGAGCTCGATGCGCGGCACGTCGAGCACGGAGATCCCGCGCGCCTTCGCCTCCCGCACCGCCTCGGTGACGCGGTCGTCGATGTCGATGCCCTGCGCCACGTACAGCCCGGTCGCGGGCACGTCGGCCCGGATGCACTCCACCACGGGGTTGCGCCCGGCCACCAGCTCCGGCTGCGTCTCCTGCTGCGCTTTGCGCTTCGCGCGCTGGTGCTCCGCATTGGTCTTGGCGTCCGCGCGCCGCTTCGCCGGGTGGCTGACCCGGTCCTGCGCCCTCGGCGTCGGCCCTTTGCCGCGCAGCCCTCTACGCCGCTGCCCGCCGGAACCGACGACCATGCCCTTCTTGTTGCTCTTGCGCAGGCCGCCGCGGCGCCTGTCGTTGCCAGCCACGTGTTACCCGTCTTTCAACGTCCACATCGGACCGTCGGGGGTGTCCTCGACGGCAATTCCGCTGTCCTGCAGCCGATCGCGCAGCAGGTCGGCGGTGGCGAAGTCGCGCTCTCGGCGGGCCTGCTGGCGCTGTTCCAGCATCACCGCCACGAGCTCACTCAGCGCACGGTGGGCAGCGTCGTCCTTGCTGGAATCGTCGGCCCACTGCTCGGACAGCGGATCCAACCCGAGCACGTCGGTCATGGCCCGCACCGACGCCGCCGCGTCGCGGGCCGCTTCGTCGTCGCCGCGGTCCAGCGCCGCGTTGCCTTCCCGGACGACGTTGTGCACCACCGCGATCGCCTGCGGCGTCGACAGGTCGTCGTCCATGGCGTCCGCGAATTCCGCGCACACCGTGCCGTGCTCGACGCTGCCAGCGCGCTGCTCGACCCGGCGGACGAACGACTCGATGCGGCGATACGCCGCGATCGCCTCGGCCAGCCCCACCTCGGAGAACTCGATCGTGGAACGGTAGTGCGGGGTGACCAGGTAGTAGCGCAGCTCGACCGGGCGGGCGCGCTCCAATACCGCGGGGATGGAGAGCGTATTGCCGAGCGACTTCGACATCTTCTCGCCGCTCATCGTCACCCAGGCGTTGTGCATCCAGTACTGCGCGAATCCGTCCCCGGCCGCGTTGGACTGGGCCATCTCGTTCTCGTGGTGCGGGAACACCAGGTCCAGCCCGCCGCCGTGGATGTCGAACTCGCTGCCGAGGTAGAAGGTGGACATCGCGGAGCACTCCAGGTGCCACCCGGGCCGACCGTGCCCCCACGGCGTCGGCCAGCTCGGCTCCCCCGGCTTCGCCGCCTTCCACAGCGTGAAGTCGCGCGGGTCGCGCTTGCCGCTGGCCAAGGTCTCGCCCTGCTGCACCTCTTCGACGCGCTGCCCGGAGAGCTTGCCGTAGTGGTCGGCGTAGGACTCGACCGAGAAGTAGACGTCGCCGCCCGCGGCGTAGGCGTGCCCCTTGTCGATCAGCCGCTGGATCAGGTCGACCATCTGCGTGATGTGCCCGGTCGCCCGCGGCAGCACCGAGGGCGGCAGGCAGCCGAGCTGGTCGTAGGCCCGCTCGAAGGCGCGCTCGTGCGTCGCGGCCCATTCCCACCAGGGGCGACCGGCTTCGGCGGCCTTGTTGATGATCTTGTCGTCGATGTCGGTGACGTTGCGGACCAGGCGCACGTCGTAGCCCTTGTACTGCAGCCAGCGACGCAGCACGTCGAAGTTCAGCCCGCTGCGGACGTGGCCGACGTGTGGAACGCCCTGCACGGTGGCACCACAGATGTAGATCGACGCCACTCCGTCGCAGCGCGGGTGGAATTCGCGCGTCGTGCGGGTCGCGGTGTCATGCAGGTGCAGTGTCACGCCCCTGATGGTACGGGGGCAGGTCGACCCCCAATCACGACAGGGGCCGTCGCGTCAAGGGGCAGTGACCGTCAGCGCAGCACGCCGCCGACCGCGGTCACCAGTCCCTTCGGCCGTTCGGCGGTGGGGACCGGGTCGACGATCGCCACCCGGCAGCCGACCGCCGCTGCCGCGCCGTCGGCCTCCTCGCTGTCACCGACCATGAGCGCCTGCTCCGGTGCGACACCCAGCCGCTCGCAGGCCCGCAGGAACAGCCGTGGATCCGGCTTGATGGCGCCTTCGAGGTAGGACAGCAAGAACGTGTCGACGTACCGGGTGATGCCGATCCGCTCGAAAGCGGGACGGATGTCGAAGGCGATGTTGCTGATCACGCCGATCTTGATGCCCGCACCGTGCAGTCGGCGCAGCACCTCGGCGGCGTCCGGGTACGGCGTCCAGAAGTCGGTGTCGATCATCCGGTCGTACAGCGCGACAGCCTGCCCGTCCACCACGCCGGAACTGCGCAGCACCTCCAGGTAGACCTTGCGGTGCAGGGCGGGATCCAGGTCGCGGTTTTCCCAGGCGTGTTGGAATTCGGGGGCGAGTTTGACGACCTGGCCGACCGGCGCGGTCATCCGGCGCATGACCTCGGTCTGCGCCGCCAGGTCGAACGGGGTGCCGTTGGCATCGGCGAGATCGGTGAACCAGGACTCATCCTCTTCGAGGCGGAACAGCGTCCCGGAGAAGTCGAAGAGCACTGCGCGCACAGTCACACCGGTCACGGTATGTGGACTGGACCTCACCAACCACCAACATGCGGCGAAACTCACGATCCGTCCGATAGGCGCCGGAAGGCGGTTTCGCGCAAAACCCGATCCAAGGGTTCACCCCACGTGTCGGTGCAGGTGGCGAGGGTTGCCGAAATCGGCACACAACTGGGCACCAAACGGCCGCTTCAGCGGAAAGGCCGAAAATCCGCACCTGAATTCGCGGCGAATTTCAGGTTGATTTACGGCAAATCAGACATCGGCAGTCACCGGTACTTCCCTCATCGCGGAAGTAATCAGCACCGCCGGGTCTGCTGGTTGCGCATCGGCACGACGATGGCGGCGATGCAGATGAAGGCACTCGCCCAGAGCAGGATCACCGCCACCGCGAGCCCGAGACCACCACCCCCGGACCACAGCACGAACGACACAGGCCACACCACTACCGGCTGCGCTACGAGCAGACGACGCACCCACCGGTTCCGCTCGATCACCATGCGTCGAGGATGACGCGCACCGACCCCGGCATTCCAGGCCGCGGGCCCTGAGTTTTCCCTGACTCCGCCTACCCGTTACACCGAGGTACCGAGGCGTTCGCCAGCAGGGCATTTCGATCGCGAACGCTGGCGGGACCGGACATTCCGCGCAGCGCTCACGAGGTCGGGACGACGAGCGCGGTCGCCACCGCGGCGATGCCTTCCCCGCGGCCGGTGAGGCCCAGACCGTCGGAGGTCGTACCGGACACCGACACCGGCGCGCCGATCGCCCCCGAAAGCACCTGCTGCGCCTCCGCGCGGCGCTTGCCGATGCGCGGGGCGTTGCCGATCACCTGCACCGCCGCGTTGCCGATGCGAAAACCCGCCGCAGCGACCCGGTCTCGCACCTCGACCAGCAAGTCCACCCCGTGGGCGCCCGCCCAGTGGGCGTCGTCGGTGCCGAACACGGCGCCAAGATCACCCAATCCGGCAGCCGACAGCAGCGCATCGCAAAGCGCGTGCGCCGCGACGTCGCCGTCGGAATGACCAGCGCAGCCGTCCACGCCCGGCCAGCGCAGGCCAGCCACCCAGCAGTCACGGCCAGCCTCAACGGGATGGACGTCGACGCCCTGGCCGACCCGCGGCAACAGCTCGGTCACTCGGTTTCTCCTGTGTCTTGCGGGACACCCGCACCCGGTCGGCCGCGCGAGCGGGGGCCGCAAGTGTCGCTCGCGCCGCCTCCTGCGTCTCGCGGGACACTCGCGCCTCCAGGCGGGGCCAACACCGATTCGGCAACGGCCAGGTCGAAGGCAGTGGTGATCTTCAACGCGCGCGGATGCCCGTCGACGGTGTGCACGTTGCCGCCGATCCGCTCCACCAGCCCAGCATCGTCGGTGGCCACATCACCGGCCGCGGCGTAGGCGTCCCGCAGCACGTCGATGGCGAAACCTTGGGGAGTTTGCACCGCTCGGAGCCGCGAACGATCCACGGTCGAAACGACGTTACCAGCGTCGTCGACCCGCTTGATCGTGTCGGTCACCGGCAGCACCGGGATCACCGCGGGAGCGCCCTGCTCAACCGCGGCGACGACCTCGCGGATCACCGACGCCGGGGTGAAAGCCCGTGCGGCGTCGTGCACCAGCACCACCCGCGCGTCCGGGGCCACCTGCTCGACGGCGTCGAGCGCGCGCCGCACCGAGTCGGTCCGCTCCGCTCCCCCGACGACCACGTGCGCGGACGGCAGCTCCGCCAACTCCGCCGCGACAACATCGACCTGATCGGCCGGAGCCGCGACCACGACGTGCTGCACGCAGCCCGCGGCCAACAGGCCGCGGACTGCGCGCAACAGCAACGATTCACCGTTCACCGGAACCAGCGCCTTCGGCATCCCGGCACCGAGGCGCACCCCGCGACCAGCCGCGGGGACCAGCGCGACAACGCTCACGCTCGTCTATTCCCGATGATCACACTGCGGTGGCGAGGACTTCGTCCAGCAGGGTTTCTGCCTTGCCTTCGTCAGTACCCTCGGCCAGCGCCAATTCGCTGACCAGGATCTGCCGCGCTTTCGCCAGCATTCGCTTCTCGCCTGCGGACAGGCCACGATCCTTTTCGCGTCGCCAGAGGTCGCGCACCACTTCGGCCACCTTGTTCACATCGCCGGAGGCGAGCTTCTCCAGGTTGGCCTTGTACCGCCGAGACCAGTTAGTGGGCTCTTCGGTGTGCGGGGCCCGCAGCACGTCGAAGACCCGGTCGAGTCCCTCCTGACCGACAACGTCCCGGACGCCGACGATCTCGGCGTTGTCCGCGGGAACGCGCACGGTCAGATCACCCTGCGCAACCTTGAGCACGAGGTACTGCTTTTCCTCGCCCTTGATCACACGAGTCTCGATTGCTTCGATGAGCGCGGCACCGTGATGCGGGTAGACGACGGTCTCTCCGACCTTGAAAACCATGTGTCCTCTGCCCCTTTCGCTATGCCCACTTTAACACGTAGGGCAACTGGCCCTCGACCACCTCACCATCCGTAACCGCAGGTCAGACGGCGGGTAAGGCTTGACAAAGGGTCCCCTGACGTGCAAGGAGACACCTTTCGACCCACTGAAATCGTCCACTATGGACATTTCGACCGACCGGATGGCGCGGTCCCCGACGCCCCCGAGATAGGTAGCTCGACTAGCCCCTGGAACGGGCCCGCGCGGGCGGGGATTAAGCTCAGCTGCGGTTGTCCGGCAATCAGGAAGGACGCTGCAACCGTGAGCCGCCCTCAGCACTTCAAGGCCGCCCGCCTGCGGTTGATCCCGGCCGCAATCGGGCTCGGCGCCGTTGTCGCCCTCGCTGGGTGCAGTGCCGGTCAGGTGACCGAAACCGACACCCAGGTCGCCGCCGTGAACGGTGGCAGCGGTGATCTGAACAAGATCGCTATCCGCAACGCCACGTTCATCTTCCCCACCAGCGGGGCGCGCTACCCGGCTGGTTCTTCCGCGCCGGTGCAGCTGGTGCTGACCAACGAGGGTCCGGACGACAAGTTGGTCCAGGTGTCCAGCCCGTACGCCAACTCGGCCACCCTCGGCGGCATCACCGAGCTGCCGAGCCGGACCGCGCTGCACGCCACCGGTGGATCGGCGCAGGTCCAGCAGGCGGAGACGACCGCCGACCGCGAGGTCCAGATCACCCTGAACGGTTTCAAGCAGGACATCGGACCCGGTGTGACCGTCCCGGTGACCTTCGTGTTCGAGAAGGCCGGTGCGGTCACCGTGCAGGTCCCGATCGGTCCGGACCACAGCCCGCGCGCCGAGCACGGCAGCCCGATGCCGGGCACCGAGCAGCACAGCGGTCATTGATCCAGACTTCACCGAATCGGGCCGTCCGCGCACGCGGCTGCCCGATTCGCATCTGATGATCCACTCGATGGTGGCAACTCCGTCCCGGATGAACGATTGGCGGTCGCGGTCGAACGGCCAGCTCACCGGTTGATGTCGATGCGCGGGGACGCCACCGGGCCTGTCACCACGGGCGGATAGCCTCGCGGCGTGCCCCCGAAGAACGCCCGAACCACGCGTCCCGGATACCGCTGCGCCGATTGCGGCCACGAGGTCACCAAGTGGGTCGGCCGCTGCCCGAACTGCCAGGCGTGGGGAACGATCGACGAGACCGCCCCGGCCCGCCCAGCGTTGGCGAAGGTCAGCGCAGGTGCCCCGGCCACCCCGGCCCGTCCGATAGCCGAGGTCGACCTCGATTCCGCCCGCGCCGTATCCACCGGGATCGGCGAACTGGACCGGGTGCTCGGCGGCGGCATCGTGCCGGGTGCGGTCGTGCTGCTGGCCGGTGAGCCCGGCGTCGGCAAGTCCACGCTGCTCCTGGAGGTCGCGCACCGCTGGGCCGCTGGCGCCTCACCGGGCCCTTCGCTGTACGTCACCGGCGAGGAATCCGCGGGCCAGGTGCGGCTTCGCGCGGAACGCACCAACTCGGTGCACCCACAGCTCTTCCTCGGCGCGGAAAGCAACCTCTCGGCCGTGCTCGGGCACGTCGAGGCGGTACGACCCGGCCTGCTGATCGTCGACTCGGTGCAGACCGTGCAGTCCCCCGAGGCCGAGGGCAGTCCAGGTGGCGTCACCCAGGTCCGGGCGGTCACCACGGCGCTGGTGGCGCTGGCCAAGGAACGCGGTCTGCCGGTGGTGCTGGTCGGACACGTCACCAAGGACGGCGCGGTGGCCGGTCCGCGGGTGCTGGAGCACCTGGTCGACGTGGTGCTGCACTTCGAGGGCGACCGGCACTCGGCGCTGCGGATGCTGCGCGGGGTGAAGAACCGGTTCGGCCCCGCCGACGAGGTCGGCTGCTTCGAGCAGCGCGACGACGGCATAGCCGAGGTACCGGACCCCTCCGGGCTGTTCATCAACCGGCAGGAGACGCAGGTCGACGGCACCGCGGTGACCGTCATGGTGGAAGGCAAGCGCCCGCTGCTGGTGGAGGTCCAGTCGCTGGTGATGAAGACCCAACTGGCCATGCCGCGGCGCTCGGTCAGCGGCCTGGACTCCGCGCGCGTGTCGATGATGTTGGCGGTGCTGGGCAAGCACGGCGGGGTCCACACCGGTGACCACGACGTGTTCGCCGCTACGGTGGGCGGCACGCGGGTCAGCGAACCGGCCGCGGACCTCGCGATCGCGCTGGCGATCGCCTCGTCCCGGAAGAGCAGACCACTGCCGTCGAACCTGATCGTGGTCGGCGAGGTGGGGCTGGCCGGGGAGATCCGGCGGGTGAGCGGCGTCGGACGGCGGCTGGCCGAGGCGGTCCGGCTCGGGTTCGACCGGGCGCTGGTGCCGCCGGATGCGGGGCCGTTGCCGAACGGCGTGCGCGCCACGGTGGTGTCCAACGTCGGCGAGGCGCTCAAGATCGTGGAGAAGGGCAAATGAGCCATGAGCAGCTGCGCGGCACACTCGTCCGCCTAGCGCCCGGAACCGCGTTGCGGGACGGGTTGGAGCGCATCCTGCGCGGGCGCACCGGCGGGTTGATCGTGCTCGGCTACGACGCGGCGGTCGAAGCGCTCTGCGACGGCGGGTTCCACTTGGACATCGAGTTCAGCGCGACCCGGCTCCGCGAGCTGTCCAAAATGGACGGAGCGGTGGTGCTGTCCACCGACGCCAAGCGGATCATGCGGGCCAACGTGCACCTGGTGCCGGATGCGAGCACCCCCACCGAGGAATCCGGCACGCGGCACCGCACGGCGGAGCGCACCGCGATCCAGACCGGGTATCCGGTCGTGTCGGTCAGCCAGTCGATGAGCATCATCAGCATCTACACGCAGGGCCACCGGCACGTGCTGATCGGCTCACCGGAGATCCTGTCCCGCGCCAACCAGGCACTCGCCACGCTGGAGCGCTACACCGCGCGGCTGGCCGAGGTCGCCCAGACGCTGTCGGCGCTGGAGATCGAGGACTACGTGACGTTGCGCGACGCGATGACCGTGGTGCAGCG
This sequence comes from Saccharopolyspora soli, assembly GCF_022678645.1. GTDB lineage: Bacteria > Actinomycetota > Actinomycetes > Mycobacteriales > Pseudonocardiaceae > Saccharopolyspora > Saccharopolyspora soli. The sequence goes on from NZ_JALBWV010000111.1 coordinate 8,666, forward strand.
CTTGGAGATGGTGCGGCGGATCGCCGACGAGATCGAAGGCGACGTCATAGAACTCGGCAAGGACGGTCGACTGATCGAACTGCAACTGGACGAGTTGGTCGGGGCGTCGCGGGACGCGCGGAGCCGACGGGGCCACGCCAGGGACGGCATCGACCTGGACCGCGAACTGATCGTGCTGGAATACCTGCCCACCAGCGGCGCGATGCCGACGTCGGAGCAGGTCGAGACGGCGCTGCGCAAGCTCGACGGCACCGAACTGCTCGACCTCACCGCGATCGCGGGCGCCTTCGGATACCCGGACGCGCCGGAGGCGTTGGACCAGCACCTGAGCCCGCGCGGATACCGCCTGCTGGCCAGGGTGCCGAGGCTGCCCGCGACCATCCGACGGCAGCTGGTGGAGCACTTCGGCTCGCTGCAGCAGTTGCTCGCCGCGACCGTGGAGGAGCTGCGCGAGTTGGACTCGGTCAGCGACGCGCGAGCGCGCCTGATCCGGGAGGGCCTGTCCCGCCTAGCCGAATCGTCCATTGTGGAACGCTTTCCCTGAGCCGGACGAATGGTCGTGAGTGCGCAACCGGGCTGGCGCGAACCGCATCTTGTTGCACCACAGGGCGACGGGACCGGAGTGAACGGCACCTTTTACCAACTTGGAGGGTGCGCGGATTGGCTTGCGTGGCGGTGCGGGTAGCGGAACCTCAGAGGTCTTCTCGGTGTGGGATCCCCGACATCATGTATGTCCAATACACCACGTCGGGGCTGTCCTCGCGGGGAGAACCCCAGAGGGGTGGGCCACCGTGAACCCGCGGCGGTGCAAGCTGCGAGGGTGGGAGGAAGCGGCTGACGCCGCTTGCCTGACGACCCCCTCGACATACCCAATCCGCGCGAGTTCTTACTGGGTAAAAGGTGCCCTTCACTCCTCAACCAAGACTGGGGTCGTGAGTGCGTAACCGGGTTGGGGTCCGGTTGCGCGCTCACGACCGGTTCAGGACGTCAGGCGGAACGGGGTGGGGGCGCTGTTCAGCGCGGCATTCCTGGCCACCACTTGGTAGTCACCGGCCGGGGCACGGCCCTGGGCGGTGCAGTCCGGTGTGGACATCTGGCCGGACCACTGGACGTCGTTGCGCACCGACTGGCCCGGTTGCAGCAGCGGCTGCTCGTTGGTCGACTCCGAGTAGCAGTCGTTGCTGGACCACACGTGCTTGCCCGCCGGGGTCGTCACGGTCAGCTCGCGCAGCACGCGGTTGGTGTCGCGCAGGCACGCGCGGTCGCCCGCGTTCGTCACCACGATGCTCATGCCCACCCGGTCACCGACGCGGAAGTCGGGGCGGGCCACCTCGGCGACGACGCGCATCGCCTGATCCGCGCACTGCGGCGGCGCGGCGTCGGCCGCCACCGCCACCGGCGGGCCTGGCGGTGGTCCCTGCGCGCCGCGCGACTTCAGGACACCGCCAGCCAAGGCCACCAGGCCCCAGCCGAGGAGGATCATCGCGAGCAGGACCGCACCCAACGCCACCACGCGGCGACGCCAGTACACCGCAGGCGGAAGCGGCCCATTCGGATCAAGCACGCCACGACAGTAACGCGACAGCTACGCCAAACAGCGCTACCAACGATCACCCAATCGGGCGCTTCGCAACAATTCCCGGACCAACGCCCGGAACTCCGCCCCATCGCACGCACCGGAGAGCGATTGGGCGCAATTTCTCGCGAAATTGCGAACCACCCCACTGCCTGCGGGCCTTTTCGCAGGTGAACGCGGGGGTTCGGGGATCGGGTCGGATGTGGTTTCGGGTGGGGTCGGGCACCTGGCAGGATCGGTAGTGCCATGGAGAACACCGCGCACCCAGCCGTTCCGTCCCTGAACCCGGTCGAGTTGATCGACTGGTTCGCCGCCACCGCCCGGCCGCTGCCGTGGCGCGCGCCCGGCACGACCGGTTGGGGTGTGCTGGTCAGCGAGACGATGTTGCAGCAGACCCCGGTCAACCGGGTGCAGCCGATCTGGGAAGAGTGGATGCAGCGCTGGCCGCGCCCCTCCGACCTGGCCGCCGCGCCGCAGGGCGAGGTGCTGCGCGCCTGGGGCAAACTCGGCTATCCGCGCCGCGCGCTGCGCCTGCACGAGGCCGCCGCGAAGATCGCGGCCGAGCACGGCGACGTCGTCCCGTCCGACGTCGACACCCTGCTGGCGCTGCCCGGCATCGGTGCCTACACCGCCCGAGCCGTGGCCGCCTTCGGCTACGGCAAGCGCGCGCCAGTTGTCGACACGAACGTCCGCCGGGTGGTCGCTCGCGCGGTGCACGGTGCTGGGGATGCTGGTCCGCCGTCGACCAAACGCGATCTCGACGATGTCGACGCCCTGTTACCGGCCGAGGACAGCAGCGCCGCGAAGATGTCGGCGGCGTTGATGGAGCTCGGGCAGGTGGTGTGCACCGTGCGTTCGCCGCTGTGCGAGTCCTGTCCGATCGCGCACGACTGCGCGTGGCAGCACGCGGGACGACCGGCCTATGCCGGACCGGCGAAGAAGGTGCAGAAGTTCGCTGGCACCGATCGCCAGGTGCGCGGCAAGTTGCTGGACGTGCTGCGCGGCTCGGCCGGTCCGGTGCTCCGCGAGCAGTTGGACGCGGTGTGGTCGGATCCCGGTCAGCGGGACCGATGTCTGGACTCGCTGCTGGTGGACGGGCTCGTCGAGCAGACCGACGACGGCCGCTTCGCGCTGCCCGGCGAGCACTGATGGCGCACGCGCTGGCGGCTTTCTTCGACGACGCCGCGGAAGCCGATATCCGCGCGCTCTGGCGGCGGTTGGACGATGCCGGGGTGCCGAGCCTCGGCACCCGGACCGGCGGTGCGCACCGGCCGCACGTGACGCTGGCGGCAGCCGGTGGCATTCCCGGTGCCGCGCGCAAGGCGTTGCGCGCTGAGTTGGAGCTGCTGTCCATTCCGGACCTCTGGCTGCACACCTTGGGGACCTTCCCCGGTGAGGACCGGGTCCTGCTGCTGGGCGCGGTGGTCGACACCGAGTTGTTGGCGGTGCACTCCGCGGTGCACGACGCGCTGGCGGGCAAGGTGCAGCACCCCTCCGCCTACTACTTCCCCGGCGCGTGGATTCCGCACTGCGCGCTCGCCCAGGGCATCACCGACGACCAGCTGGCGGCGGGCTTCCGGGCCCTGCAACCGCCCGAGGCGGTGCGCGCGGGGATCGGCGAGATCGCCATCGTCGACACCCGCACCGGCGACACCGAAACCCTGCTGACCCGCTGACCGTCGCGGGCCGCCCGACCGTCCTCCACTTTGGACTCCTGCTACGAGTTGCCGAGCCTCGCGCGAGCGGCCACTTTGGACCGGCAAGCCCGCACGAAGGGGGTGGCTGGTGGACGTCGACGGCGTGAGCATCCTGGCCCGCGGAATCGCCGCCGAGGGCCCGGAAGGCCCCGTGTTCGCCAACCTCGACCTGCGCGTCGAACCCGGCACGCTCACCGTGGTGGCCGGTTCCGGCGGCACCGGCCGAACATCGCTGCTGCTCGCCCTGTCCGGTCGCCTGCCACTGATCACCGGGCACTTGGACGTCTCCGGGCACGTGCTGCCCGCGCAGGCCAAGGCGGTGCGCCAGCTGATCCGCCCGGCCCGGTTGCGGCCGGGCTGCGAACTGGAGGAAAAGCACCGGGTGCGCGAGGCGATCATCGAACGCCGCCTGATCAGCGGTGTCTCCGACTCCGCCATCGCCGATGCGTGCACCCTGGTCGGGCTCGCCCCGGACCGCGCCGCGCTGGTCGGCGAGCTGCATCCCGCCGACCAGCTGCTGCTCGCGGTAGCGCTCACGATCGCGGCGGCACCTGCCGGGATCCTCGTCGACGACGTCGACGTCGGGCTCCCGGTGCCCTCCCGCGCTCGGGTGTGGGCCGCGCTGCGCGAGGTGACCCGCACCGGTATGACGGTGCTGGCCAGCGCGACGGACCCGCCGTCCGGCGACGTCGACGTGATCCGCCTCCCGGAGCGGTCCGCGAAGGTGCCCGACCGGCAGGAAGAGGCCACCCCGTGAAGGCGATCAACCTGGCGTGGCTGGAGCTGCGGCGCTTCCGCGGGCCGCTGCGCCGTTTCGTGCCGCTCGTGCTGATCCTGGTCCCGTTGCTGTACGGATCGCTGTACCTGTGGTCGAACTGGGATCCCTACGGCCGGTTGCGCCAGGTGCCGGTCGCGGTGGTCAACTCGGACGTGCCGGTGGACAGCCGCGGCGAGCACCTCGCCGCCGGTAAGCAGTTCGTCCAGCAGCTCAAGGCCACCAACACCTTCGACTGGTACTTCGTGGACGCCGCCAACGCCCGGCGCGGACTGGAACGCGGCCAGTACTACTTCACGATCGAGGTGCCGCGGGACTTCAGCGCGAAGCTCGCCACCGCGGCCGATCGCGACCCGAAGCGCGCCGGACTGCTGATCGTCAAGAACGACGCCAACGGCTTCGTCGTCGGAATCATGGCCGACACGGTGAAAACCGAGCTGCAGAACCAGATCAACGCCGCGGCGCACGCCAGCTACGCCCGCGCGCTGTACGGCGAACTCGACCAGGCGCGGGAGAAGCTGCAACTCGCCTCGGGAGCGTCGAAGCAGCTCGTGGGGGCAACCGACCTGAGCAGGCAGAGCGCCGCCGCGCTCAACAGAGGACTCGGCGGGGTCCGCGACGGCACCGGCGAGCTCTCGCGCGGCGTGCAGACCATCTCGGATGCCACCGCGCAACTGGACCAACAGCTGTCCGCGATCGGCAACTTCACCGCCGAACGACTGCCCCGCGCGGTGAACGCCCTGGTCAACGCCAGCAACATCGCGGTCAACAGCCTGAGCACGATCAAGACCACCACCGGCTTCCTCAACCAGCGCGCCACCGAAGGCCGAACGACCTTGGAGGAACTCGGCCAGAAGCATCCCGACATCGCGCGGGACCCCGTCTACCAGCGCGCGCTGGACAACGCGCGCAAGCTCAGCGATGCCGCGACGACTGCGGACGCGGATGCCGGGCGGGCGCTTGGCACCGCGCAGGACGCCAACAAGCAGGCGTTGGACCTGCAGAACAGCATGGGGCCGCTGCAGAACCAGATCCGCGCGATCACCGCCCCCGCCGACACGCTGCGCGCGGGGGCCGCGGAACTGGCCGGGGGCGCCAACGGCGTCACCAACGGCCTGGACACGCTGGTCGCGAGCAGCGGTGTGTTGCAGACCGGGGCCGGACAGCTCAACGACGGCGCGAAGTCCCTGCAGGGGTTGGTCGACGACTCGCTCGGCAAGATCCCGCCGACGAATCCGACCGAGGTGGCGCGCGCCGCCGACGTCCTCGGGTCGCCGACCGAGATCCGCACCGACAACCTCAACCCGGCGCACGTCTACGGGCGCGGCATGGCGCCGTTCTTCTTCGCGATCGCGTTGTGGGTGTTCGGCCTCTTCGCGTATCTGCTGCTCAAGCCGGTGAACCTGCGTGCCCTCGCGGATCGGGTCAGTTCGCTGACCATCGCGGTCGCCGGGTTCCTGCCAGCCGCGGCGCTGGGCGTTCTCGGCGGGTTGGTGCTGTACGCGGTGGTCGACTTCGGCTTGGGGCTCGACCCGGTGCACGTGTGGTGGACGATCGGGCTGGTCAGCCTCGCGGCGGTCGCCTTCGTGGCGATCGACCAGTTCCTGCGCACCTGGCTCGGCGCGGTCGGCGACCTGCTTTCGCTGGTGCTGCTGATCATCCAGCTCACCGCCAGCGGCGGGCTGTACCCGCTGGAGACCACCCCGGTGCCGTTCCAGGCGGCGCACCCGTTCCTGCCGATGAGCTACCTGGTGGACGGGCTGCGGGTGACGATCTCCGGCGGGGTCACCGAGCACCTGCTGCGCGATGCCGCGGTGCTCACCGGGTTCCTGGTCGCCTTCCTGGCCCTGACCACCCTGGTCGTGCGGGGCCAGCGCGCCTGGACCGTCGGCCGCCTGCACCCGCAGATCGAGCTGTAACGGGACTTGGAGCTCCGTTCTCGCACCCGAGCGGGAGTCGACGTCGCAACCAGCTGCGCTCTGCTCGTAGGCTGGCGGTATGGCTGTTGTGAAGATCAATGCGATCGAGGTGCCCGAAGGCGCGGGCCCGGAGCTGGAGAAGCGGTTCGCCGCTCGGCACGGCTCGGTGGACAGCGCGCCCGGCTTCCTGGGCTTCGAGCTGCTGCGCCCGGTCAAGGGCGAGAACCGGTACTTCGTGTACACCAAGTGGGAGTCCGAGGAAGCGTTCCAGGCGTGGGCCAGCGGCCCGGCCAAGGAGGCCCACGCCGGGGAGGCCAAGAACCCGGTGGCCACCGGGGCCAGCCTCCTGGAGTTCGAGCTCATCCAGGAATCCCACCCAGGCGAGTGAAGGAAGCGGGGCATCCGCTCGACCCCGGATGCCCCTCGCCTCCTCAACCGGTGATCACGAGTTCGGCGAAGATCGCCCGGTGGTCGGCGCCCGCCACGTCGAAGGTCCGGTAGGACTGGGGCACCACGCCCTCGCTGGTCAGCACGTGGTCGATCGTGATCGGCGGCGGGAACCAGGAGCCGGGGCCCGGCCAGGTCGGGTGCAGGCCACCGCCGGTCGCTTCGGCGGCATCCGTGTAGCCGCGGCCGATCAGGTATTTGAGGCGGGTGTGGTCGAGCGTCGCGTTGAAGTCGCCGGCCATCACCCGCAGCGTGTCGTCCGCCGGTGGCGGGGGTAGTGCGGCGAGATCGCGGGCCCAGACCGCGGTCGTGTCCTGACCCACCGGGTACAGCGGGTGCACCGCGACGAACTCGACGTCCCGCGGGCCCGGCAGGTCCACCCGTGCCGAGGGCTGGGCCAGCGTCGTCTTCGGCACCAGCGACAGTTCCCGCAGCGGAAGGCGGGAGGCGATACCCGAACCGTCCGCTTTCGGCCCCGGGTGGAACACCCGGTACGGCAATTCCCGCGCGAGCCCGGCAGCATCCAGCGCGGTCACCATCTCGGGCGTCAGCTCCTGCAGGCTGAGCACGTCGACCCGGTTCTGCCGCACCAGGTTCACCAGCTGGTTCGCGTCCGCCTCGCCGAAGTAGGTGTTCAGCGACAGCACCCGCAGCGGCACCCCCTGCGTCGGAGTCGTGTCGGGAATGGCGCGCGGTGCGACGAAGACCACCAGGGCTGCGGTGACCAGCCCGACGACGAGTGCGGTCAGCCAACGGCGCAGCAGCAACCCCAGCAGCGCCAGCACGATGCCCGCCAGCGCTGCGTATTGGGTCAGCGCGACCAGCGCGACGGTGTACCGGTTGGTGTCCAAACCGGCCAGCGGCAGCGCGGACCACACCAGGAAGCCGAGCGCGGCCAACAGCAGCACGGCCGTGACCGCGACGCCACCCGGCTTGCGCCGCGGTCGTTCCGCCCGCTCCGGCTCGACCAGCCGTGTCCGATCCATGTGATTCCCCTTGTCATCCGCCGCACCCAGCCTGTCAGCGAGCTGTGCGCGACCTGTCAGGACCCCTACGGATATTGGGATGCGCAAGCCGCAAGGAGGTTGCATGTCATTCGCGATCCAGGCCGAGGGCCTGGTCAAACGATTCGGCTCCACCACCGCGCTGGCCGGGGTCGACCTCGCCGCGCCCACCGGGACGATCCTCGGTGTGCTCGGCCCCAACGGCGCGGGCAAGACCACCGCCGTGCGCATCCTGGCCACGCTGCTGCGGCCGGACGCCGGGACGGCCACCATCGCCGGGTACGACGTGCTGCGCCAGCCGGTCGCGGTGCGCAGCCGCATCGGGCTCACCGGCCAGTACGCCTCCGTCGACGAGGAGCTGACCGGCCTGGAGAACCTGGTGCTCATCGGTCGGCTGCTGGAGATGCCACGCCGCGACGCTCGGGCACGTGCCGCGGAACTGCTCGAACGCTTCGGCTTGACCGAAGCGGGCGGCCGCGCGGTCAAGACGTACTCGGGTGGGATGCGGCGCCGCCTGGATCTCGCGGCGAGCCTGGTCGGCCGCCCCGAGATCCTCTACCTCGACGAGCCCACCACCGGGCTCGACCCGCGCAGCCGCAACCAGGTGTGGGACATGGTGCGCACGCTCTCCGCCGAGGGCGTCACGGTGTTGCTGACCACCCAATACCTGGAGGAAGCCGATCAACTCGCCGACCGGATCAGCGTGATCGACCACGGCCGGGTGGTCGCCGACGGTCGAGCCGACGAGCTCAAGCGGCGGGTCGGCGGGCAGACGCTCCAGGTACGGCCGACCGATCTGGCGAACGTGGCCGCGGTGCGCCGAATCCTCGCCGAGCTGACCGGCACCGAACCGACCACGCACGACGACAGCGGGCTGCTCACCACCCCGGTCGACGACCCGGTCCTGCTGTCCACCCTGGTGCGTCGGCTGGACGACGCCGGGATCACCGCCGACGAGCTCGCGCTGCGCCTGCCGAGCCTGGACGAGGTGTTCCTGGCCATCACCGGCAAGGCAGCGGAGGAGGCCGCGTGAGCAACAACTTCTTCCGCTTGCGGGGCCGACCGGGTGCGGGTGTCCCGCAAGACACTGGAGACGCCGCATGACCGCCACGCTCGAACGCTCTCCGGCCACGCCGACGGCGGCGCCGGAACGCATCGGCCTGGTCCGCACGCTGCGGCACGGGCTGACGCTGGCCGGGCGCAGCGCCCTGAAGATCCGCAAGTCGCCGGAAGGCTTGATCGACGTCACCATCCAGCCGATCCTGTTCCTGGTCATGTTCGTCTACCTCTTCGGCGGGGCGATCTCCGGGGACACCGGCGCCTACCTGCAACTCACGCTGCCCGGCGTGATGGCGATGAACATGGTCTTCGCCAGCCTGGGCACCGGATGGCAGCTCAACACCGACATCTCCAAGGGCGTGTTCGACCGGTTCCGCAGCCTGCCGGTGGCCCGCTCGGCCCCGCTGATCGGCGCGGTGCTCGGCGACATCGTGCGGTACCTGGTGTCGTTGGCGGTGCTGCTGGTCTTCGCCACGATCATGGGCTTCCGGATCCAGACCGATCCGCTGTCCGCGCTGGCCGCGATCCTGGTGGTGATCGTCTTCGCGCTGGCGATGTGCTGGATCACGGTGTTCCTCGGGATGTTGATCAGGAGCCAGCAGGCGCTGCCCGGCGTGGCGATGGCGTTCATGTTCCCGCTGACCATGGGCAGCAACGTGTTCGTGCCGACCGAGACGATGCCCGGCTGGTTGCAGGCGTGGGTGAACGTCAACCCGGTCACCAAGCTCGCGGACACCGCGCGCGGCCTGATGATCGGCGGCCCGGTCGCCGGACCGCTGATGGCCACGGTGATCTGGATGCTGGCGATCGTGGCGGTGTTCTTCCCCCTGGCGATGTGGGCCTACCGCCGCCGCGTGTGACCGGTCGTGAGTGGCCTCGGCCGCTATAGCGACCAGAACCACTCACGACCGCCGACCGGCGTGGGGGGGGCCCCCCCCCCCGGGGGGGGGGGGGGGGGGGGGGGGCCGGCCCCCCCCCCCCCCCCCCCCCCCCCCCCCCCCCCCCCCCCCCCCCCCCCCCCCCCCCCCCCCCCGCCCCCCCCGGC
>NZ_JALBWV010000112.1 GCF_022678645.1 Saccharopolyspora soli
AAACATCAACCCCACCAGGCACAGGGGGGTCAACATTCAGATGCCGACAAGTGGTCATGATCCAGCTGCCGTTGACAGTTCCCGCGCACACGCTGAGGAGTTCTCCAACCTGGGTGCGGCGGCGCGAGGAGTAGACGCACCCTCGGTGGCGACGTCACCAGGGCCCCTGTTCGACGAGTTCGTGGGGCAGGGGCGGTGTTTCCGTCAGCTGTCGAAGCGACCGTGCTTGAGTGCGGCGATGAACGTCGACCATTGTGGGAGGGTCGCTGTGAGGTTTCGGTCAGCGTGGTTTTTGGTGTCGCGCACCGCCATGCAGTCGCTGATGCGGCCGACCTCGACGCAGTTGTGGGTTCCGCTGTAGCTCGACTTCGTCCAGACCATGCGTGCCATCGGTGTCAGTCCTCGATCTGGCGCCGGTATTCGGCGGCGAGTTGCTGCACGATGGTCCGGGCTTCGTCGCCTTCGCAGGCCACGTGCCACAGCCGGTCCATGAGTCGGTGGTAGATGGCGACCTGATCGGGGTCGTCGATGGTGAGTTCGGCCGAGACGTGCTCGACCTGCACCAGGTCGTCGAGCATGCTGAAGCCGTTCATGGTGATGTTCGGCAGCCGCCGGAATTCGGGGAGTACGCCGAATCGCAGGCCGGGGATGTCGAGCGCGGAGACGAGTCGGTCGAGTTGCCCCAGCATGGCCTCCGGTGCGGCGACGGGATGGCGCAGCGCGTGCTGGGAGATGATGATCTCGATGTCTTTGCCTTGGTAGAGAACTTGTTGGCGTTGCATCCGGACGCGTACCGACGCCTCGATGTCGGTGTCGGGAACCTGTAGTAGTTCGGCTTGGGTGCGGAAGACCGCGCGTGCGTAGTCCGCGGTTTGCAGCAGTCCGGGGACGACGCCGAATTCGACGTTGCGGATCCGGGTGGCCGCGTGCTCGCTGTCGTAGCTCTGCTGCTGCCGTGCTCGGTGCCCGGCGCGGAGCTGGGCACGCCAAGCCGCTTTGCTGATACGCAGCTCGGCGAGCTCGTCCAGCATGTGACGGACCGAGGACTCGGGCGCGTCCAGCGCGTCGAGCCACTGGGTGACGTCTTGGTCCTCGGCCGTCTGCTTACCGGTCTCCAACTTGGAGATCTTGGAGTGCGGCCAACCCAGTGCGGACGCGAGCTCGCGGCCGGTGAGGTCCGCTTCCTCGCGGAAGCGACGCAAGCGTTCCCCGAATTCCTGACGCCGCTGCTCGAAGTTGGTCACGGTCTCCTCGTCTTCCTAGCGCACCAGTTCCGCCCAGTGCTCGGCTGGTAACGCGGCGCTCCATGCTCGGTCCCGCCAGCTGCGGTACTGCTCGATCGCGTCGGCGTCGTCGATCATCTCAAGGCCGAGAAGTCCTCGACTGCCGAAGTGCAGCACGCCGACACGATCGTCATCGAACATCCAGAAATCGGTGCCGAGGGGCAGGTGCAGGTCCTCGGCGTCGGACAGGGCCAGGCTGCGGATCTCTTCTCCTGCGGGGATGTTGGCTCGCAGGGCGAGATCCATTTCGAACCGCAGGTAGTCGGTCAACGGGTCGGTGAGAACCCGAACACGCCGGAACCTGCGGCCTTCTCGGGTCGCGGCACGGACGTTGTCGGTCCACGGCGCAAGCCAGGAATCATCCGGTGGTTCGCCGTTGAGGAAACGGCGCAGCGGTTCCTCCTCGACCGGTTCCCGGTAGACCCCTTGGGTTTCCAACCGGAACGCCGTGTGCTGGAACGTTCGGAACAGCTCGTCGAACTGCGCGCCAGACACCAAATCCGTCATGGTCAGTCCTTCGCGAAACGCAACAGCGCCTTGGGGATCTCCACGGCCGTTTCGTGGTCCGGGAGCCCCCGTGCCCGCAGGGTCGCCAACGCGTCGGGGTCGGTGATCCGAGTTCCCTGCACGACGTAGGTGTCGCGGTCGGTTTCGTACAGCTCCGGGCAGCCTCCCCCGCCGCTGGTGGTTCCCAGGTGCGTCAGCTTCATGTCGACGTCTCCTTGTTCGGGCGGTAGTGAACCAAGCACGCATCGTTTGCGCAACTACCAGGCAACGACATGAACCGCACTGCTGCGCTGCGCCATCTGAGTGAGTCGTTCGAGAAGATTCTTGTTTGGTTCTTGTTTATTTCTCGAAACTTGGGCAGTCTGCCACTCGGGACGAACCGAAGGGGTGTGATGGCCGTGGCATACAAGCCGCATCCGTTCCACTGGGTTCCGGCCGAAGGTGCACGCCACGCAAGCGTGGACGAACGCACCGGCAGTACCTACGTCGACGGCACCGAAGTCGGCACGCTGTGCGGTCACCGGCTGGCCGCGGACAACTCCACCCCGGCCTGGCTGTGGGACACCTGCCCCGACTGCAACGTCCACGCCCACGCACTCGCAGGTGTGCCGACGGCAGGCGCACGATGACCGATCACGCCGACGACCCACTGAAGGGAGACCCGGACTCTGCGGCTGCCACCCGAGATTCCGACGGCGCACCCTGATGGTCTCGGGCGTCGTCGGAGGTGCTGCATCGTCTGCTCTCGGAGCCGCCTGCGCGGTGGCGCGTCGCCCCTCGACGTACCACCGCCGGAGTCCGGTGCTGGTGTCGTGACCCCGAACCGGCACCAGCACCTCGTCCGGCTGGTGACCGTGGCCCCCGACGCGGTCACCAGCCGGGCATCCGAGCCGGATCGGCGGCGCACGGTCGGTCGCCGATCCCTCACCCAGGAGGTGCCCGGATCCCTGGGGCGCCTCCCGACCGTCCTGGTCCGTGCGAGCTGACGCGCAGCAGCACGCCGCAACCGGTTCGCACGGACCAGGGCAACCCGCCCAGCGGCGCCCAAACGTGGGTGGGCATGGAACGAACGACAGCGCAGGCAGCGAAACGTGGAGGGTTGCTGTGGACCAAGTTTCGTTCGTGTGGTTGGAGATCACCGGGAAATGCCAGTTGGAATGTGCGCACTGCTACGCCGAATCTGGGCCGGATGGTGATCACGGCACGATGACTGAGCAGGATTGGCGGGACCTCATCGACCAGGCCGGGGAGATGGGCGTTCGCACCGTGCAGTTCATCGGGGGCGAGCCGACGCTTCACCCCTCGTTGCCGGGGTTGATCGACCACGCTCGCGACCGCGACGTCGAGGTTGCGCTGTATTCCAACCTGGTGCACATCAAGCCGGTGTTGTGGGAGGTGTTGTCCCAACCGGGTGTGCGCCTGGCGACGTCGTACTACACGTCCGACCCTGGCGAGCACGCGGCGATCACCCAGCGCCGCACCCATGCCAGGACGAAGGCCAACATCGCGGAAGCGATCCGCCGGTCGATTCCGGTGCGGGTGGGCGTCATCAACCTTTGGGATGGTCAGCGCAGCGATCAGGCCGTGGAGGACTTGCGCGTGCTGGGCGTGGTCGATATCAGCGTGGATCACGTGCGGCAGGTGGGGCGCGGTGTCCGGGACCGGCAGCCAGGGGTTGATCAGCTCTTTGGCCAGTGCGGGCGGGGTGTGGTCGCGGTCTCGCCCACTGGGGAGGTGTGGCCGTGCGTGTTCTCGCGGTGGATGCCGGTGGGCAACATCCGCACCACGCCGTTGGCTGAGATCGTCGCTGGTCCGGCCATGAACAGGATGCTGGCGCGGCTTCCTGGCCGGGTACCGTCGGCCGGTAAGAGCTGCGACCCGACGTGTTGCCCGAACACCATGTGCGATCCGCAGTGCAGCCCGTCGTGTAGCCCCTCGTGCACCCCGGCGGGAAACTGCACACCGAGTGGGAACTGTGCGCCGTACTACTAGGGAGCCGCCTGTGCTCGTCCGCCGTGCCTTCATTCCCGACGCCCAGCGCCCGGAGTCGTTCGACGCGTGGCCGTACACGGTGCCGTGCGTCGCGGAGCTCGCCGAGCATGGGCTGACGTTCACCTCGCCGGTGACGATGATCGTCGGCGAGAACGGGTCGGGAAAGTCGACGCTGGTTGAAGCGATCGCCGAGGGCTTCAAACTCGACGCGCACGGCGGGCGAGCCGGTCGCAAGTACACCAACGACCGCCCGAAAACCGAACTCGGCGACGTGCTCAAGCTGGAGACCACCCCAGCAGGCGGCCGGATGCTCACCGGCCCACGCTCGAAGCGCAAAGGCTTCTTCCTCCGGGCGGAGACCGCGTTCGGGTTGATGAACACCGTCGGCGGCCTCTACGGCTATTGGGAAGACGACACCGCGACCATGAGCCACGGCGAAGGGTTCCTGACCGTGTTCGACGCGATGTTCCGCGACCGCGGCTTCTACGTCCTGGACGAGCCAGAGGCCGCGCTGTCCTTCGAGTCCTGCCTGAAACTCGTCGCCCTGATGCACAACCTCGGCCAGTCCGGTGCCCAGGTCATCTGCGCGACGCACTCGCCGATCCTCGCCGCGACACCAGGCGCGGACATCATCGAGGTCGGCGAGCACGGCACCCACCGCCGGAAATGGGACGAGCTCGACATCGTCGACCACTGGCGGCGCTACCTCAACGACCCCAACACCTACCTGCGGCACATCACCGACGCATGACCAGCGACCCAGACACCGCGGAAGTCGACCGGCACTACCGGGCCTGGCTGCGCAGCTGCCTGGACCAAGCCGCTGACCACTTCCGCCTCACGATCACCGGCGTGTCCGTGTTCGGCTGGCGGCTGCGGTCGATCAGCGCCCCGGTACACGGCCCTGATGGCGCCCGCTGGCTGCGGGTCGTCACCGAAGAGCACCAGTGGCTGCCCGCCGACTTCTGGACAGGCAACTCCGACGCGAACATCTTCACCGACCTGGCGAAGCCACACGTCCTGGACGTGACTGAATGGGACGAGCCACGCTGGCGACGACGAGTCCGCGCCGAGATCATGACCGTCCTGCCCGGCGAACCCTGCTCACCGACAGATGTCCTGTACACCCCGATCACCCTGCCCAATCGGTGGTGGGCAGAGCTGCACCGAACCTTGGCCGTGATCCACTCGACGCTCACCACGCGTGTCAACGCTGACCAGGACAAAGTCACCCAACGCGTCCGCGCCGTCTTCGGCCCCCAGATCGACCTGCCCGTCGACCAGTGGGAAACCGTGCACGGCGACCTGCACTGGGCGAACCTGCTGCAACCATTCGGCCTGCTCGACTGGGAGCTGTGGGGACAAGGACCCGCACACACCGACGCCGCCACCCTCTACTGCTTCAGCCTCCTCGCCCCTCAGACCGCCTCCACGGTCTGGGACGCCTTCCCCGCACTCGCCACACGAGCGGGACGAACCGCGTTGATCTACGTCGCCGCCCGACTGCTGCACCGGGTCCGTATGGGCGATCATCCCGAACTTGCCCTACCCCTTCGACAACTCGCCGACGACCTCACGGCATAGCTCCAGAGCCGCCGACAGAAACGGGTCCGACGCCGGGCACGTTATCGCTTGCGGTCCTTGCGGGCGGGTGCGTCGTTGCGGGGTTCGACGGCGTCGGCTGGTAGCCACCCGTGCTGCCGTACGCCTTCGCTGCCATCGCCACGCCGGATGCGGTACTGGACCTGCGCGATCCACGCTCCGGTGGTGGTGCGCAGCCAGGCGGTCAGCTCACCAGGGACAACGTCCTGCACCTCCCACCCTTCCGGGAACGGGTGGACCTGGCCCGGTGCGGGGTAGAGGCGGGCGAGGTGCACCCACACCGGCCGAGGCGGGCGGACCTTTCGATCGTCGCCGCGCTTCCACGGTGGTGGCTCCGGGTGGACGTTATCGAACACAGGTTCTAGTATCTGCGTGCCCCGAACGCACGCATCCGGTTGGGCTGTGACGGTCAGAGCTATCTGTCACATGTCGGAGCTATCTGTCACCAAGATCTGTGCGCCACCCAGCAAGGGGCGGTTGTCCTGTCCGGCCGGACTCTTCGGCGTCCGGCCATCTCGTCGGACCGGCTGTGATCGTCCGGTCTGGCTTTCGGAGCCACGTTATCCGCCGGCGGTGTCCTCGGCCTCCCAGCGCAGCAGGTCGCCCGGCTGGCACGTGAGCACCTCGCAGAGCGCGGCAAGCGTCGCGAAGCGCACCGCCTTGGCGCGGCCGTTCTTGAGTACCGCCAGGTTGGCCGGCGTGATCCCCACACGGTCCGCGAGCTCACCCACGGACATCTTCCGCCGGGCCAGCATCACGTCGATGTCGACGACGATCGGCATCAGATCACCTCGTCCAACTCGGCCCGCATCCGCGACGCCTCGATGTCGCGCGCGACGGCCTGGGCGAGCAGCATCCGCAGTACGAGCACGATGAGCGCGACCCCCAGGATGGCCACGCCGACCCCGCCCATGATGAGGGTGACGCCCGGGTCGTCCCGCTGGCCCGGCGCGTTGATGGCCGTGACCGCGAACCACACGAGGGCAGCCGCCACGATCGCGCCGATCACGATGTCCACGTACCGGAAGGCGGCGTGGGAGAACACGGTGCCGCGTCGCACCATCGTCACCAGCCGCCATACACAGACCCCGATGATCTGGACCGTCACCAAGCCCAGGATCGTGATCACGCGCAGCGACGTCAGCGGGAGCGAACCGTCCTCCGGGTCGCTCCCGCTGACCAACGCCCACACCATCAACGCCTGTACGAACACGGTGCCGGCGAGCACCGCCACGAGCACGGCGCGCAGCGCATGCACAGTCAGCTTCCCCATGCCCCACCCTCCTATCGATTAGCGGCGATAATCTATCGCAATTCGATAGATTGAGCAAAGGTTGCGACGGAGGATGGGCGGCACGGCCGGGTACCAGGGCTTGATCACCTGCGCCGCGCCATCGAAGCGCACCGCAGGGCCGGTCCTGGTTGGATGCCACCCGATCTTGTGACAACTACGCTGACACTCGCCCGTGAACGGCCAGGTAACACCTTGAACTTGGTGACAACTAGGACTGACCGTCACATTGGGCCAGGTAGGACATACCCGGAACGATCACAAGCGCCCCGCGCCGTGACCACGCTGATCGGGGTGCCGACCGCCCGGTACCTCGCCGTGTCCGGCCGACTGCTGCGGACCGCTTCTGGTGCCGCACGGCATCCACGTTCGCTTTGGGGCCGGACGCTTTGGTTCGCGGTCCGGAGCGGGACGGTACGGTTGCCGCCCGGCTCCGCACTGCGGGTGCGATCGTCTTAGGCCACAGCAACATGCCGTCGCTGCTCGCCGCGTATCCGACTGATGACGCGATCTCCGGGCGTACCAACAAGCCGTGCGACCTGGGCCGTAACCCCAGTGGTGCCAGCGGTGGCGGCACGGCGGCGCTCACGTCGGGGATGACCATGATCGAGGTCGGCGCGGACTGCGGGGGCTCGCTGCGGTTCTCCCACATTTCTGCGGTGTCTACGGGTTGATGATCACCGAGCGTCGGATGCCGCTCACCGGGTTTGGTGTCGTCGGGCAGGCGCGCCGCGGTAGCTACGGGTTCTGATGTCACTTGGCCCGATGGCGCGCGGCTTGGACGACATCGAACTCGTCCTGCGTGTGATCGCAGGGCCCGACGAACGGGCCACCGAGGTGTCGCCCGTTCCGCTTCCCGATCGCCGTCGGCGTGCGCTGCCGGAGTTGCGGCTGGGCGCGGTGACAGCGTTGCCCGGCGCTGCCGTCGCGGGCAGTCTGCGAGGGGAAGTCCAGCGGATGTCGCGCAGATCTCCAATGCCGGAGCTCGCGCGGAAGACCGGCTGCCGAAGGTCGAATGGGACGAGCAGGGACTTTCCCACGAGCTGATGGCGGCGGTCACCGGTGTGTTCGATCCCGGCGCCCGGTTTGCAGACGAGCATCGCAGCCTGGCTTGGTACTTGGCGGCCCTGGATGGGCGCGACCGGTTCATCTGTTCTCAGCCTGCAGTTCTTCCATTTGGGGGACGATGCTGGGTAGTGGCTTTGCTGGGGCGGGGTCGTTCGTAGGGTGTGGCGTGCACTGGAGTCGAGCCGAGGACGGAGCTGCATGCCCGACGGGTTTCGCGTCGACTTGTCTGCCTTGACACAAGCGTCGAGGGGGTGAACGAGACCATTGATTCGGTGCGGAAGCAGCCGGTGAGCGACATTGACTGTCCTGCGGAGGCGTTCGGTCATGGTCGGCTTGCCACCACCGTGGCGGAGTTCTGTGATCGGTGGAATCAAGGGGTGGTCAACCTGGCCGACGACGGGGCGGAGATCGCCGGTCGGCTGGCGCAGTGCGTCGAGGTCTACCGGCTGACGGATGAAGCGGTCCGGGTCCACTTCGAAGGCATCGTGCAGCGCGTTGCGGGTGACGATCCGGCGGCGGAATGATGGCAGCCGAACTAGGTTCCACCAACGATCCCAAGGCCCTCGTTCCCGGTGACGCTGACGCTGTGCACCGCACGTCGGTGTCGATGACGGCGTACGGTGACATGCTGTGTGAGGCTGGCGAGGGCCTCAAACGCATCGACAGCTCGGAAGGTTGGAGCGGCGAAGCCGCCGATCAGTTCCGGTCGGCTTTCGACGGTGAACCGCTCAAATGGCTTGAGGCCGGGGATTGCTTCCATTACGCGGCTACGGCGCTGGAGCGCTACGGCAGTGCTCTTACCTAGGCACCGGGGCAAGCGAGTGAAGCGATCCGATTGTGGAGCGAGGGCGAAGCCGCCACGCAACGCGCCCACGCCGAGCACGCACGAGCCGTCGAGCGAGCTCAAGAACAGGCGCCCGCAGGCGCGTCTCCTGCCGACGTCCCGCTTGCCGATCCTGGTGAGGCCAAACGCCAAGCCGCACGAGAAGTACTGAGCCAAGCCCGCAGCCAGCTGGCCACGGCGGGTGAGACGGCCGCTGACGCGGTTGGCCTTGCACGTGACAAGGCCCCCGATACTCGCAGTTGGCTGGCTCAAGCCGGGGATGCGATCGGTGATGCGGCAGGCTCCGTTGCCAACGCGTTCGCCTCGATAGGCAACGCCGCGATCAACCACCCCGAAATGGTTCTTGGCGTTGTGGGCGGTGCCGCGCTGACGGCGGTCAGCGCGGCAGGAGAAACGGCGGGGGTGCTGCTGGATGCCACCGGTGTCGGCGCCGTCGGTGGTGTGCCACTCGGTGTGGCCTCGACTGCCGGGATCGCGACCGGCGTTGGCATCATGGGCGCTTCGATGGCGGGACTGGCCGCCGAGGCGGCAGGCGATGATGCGGTTAATCCCGTCGATACCAGCGACGACGTTGTTGAGTCGACGGAACCGCTGCCCGCGGAGCAAGGCACGAAGACCGACCGAATCAAGGAGCACCTCACCGAGAAGGATCTCGACGCAGCCCGCCGCGAGCTCAACGGGGAAATGGTCGCCAGGAAACCGAACGGGGAACCTTGGGATCACGTCGACGAAGTACAGAACGCCCAACGGGCTTGGTGAACCGCATCGAGCAGATCAACCGGCAGCTTGGCGACTCCCGAACAACGCCCGAGCAGCGTGCGGGTTTGGAATCGGAGTTGTCCGAGGCAAGCCGCCTGCTCGACCACTCCGAGGGGTACGTCCCACGTGGCTGACGATCCCGGAACACTCGATACGATTCCTGAGACTGGTGTGAGGGTGGTGGCACGGTAATGGCGAACGAGGACAGCCGCGGCGATCTGTCGTTGGAGCAGGTCGAGGACGATGTGTGGGGCGAGCCTCCCGCCGACGCGACGACGCTCGTGAGAACCGTGCATCAGTTGCGACGCAAACCCCTGGGCGCGCTGAGCGCCGCAGACCTTCGCGTCCTGGTGGCCCAAAAGGTCGGCGTTGACGTGCTCATGCCCCGCGTCCTCACCCTGTTGGAACGAGACCCGCTCGTGGAAGGCGACTTCTACCCCGGCGACGTTCTCGTGGCAGTGCTGCAAGTTCCCGCCGCGTACTGGTCAGCCAACCCGGGGCAACGAGCCAGGATTGAGAACATCATCGCCTCGATTGACCATCCTGACTCTCAGCTCAAGACCGATATCGACACGTTCCGAGCCCACAACCAGTAGCCCCGGCTCTGAGGTAAGGCCCGGCCGGGTCCGTCCGAAGTGGAATGGGCTCAATATCCGGGATCCCTGACGAGTGCCGCTGCTCTTGGCGTCGGCGACGAACCGAACCAGCGGACTGTGACAGGGATCCCGGGATGTCTCAGCGGTACGCCAGGAATCCGCGAACCCGATGTTTTCGTCAGTGGCGTGGTTGTCCTGCTCCTGCTATCGATTACCGTGTGGTGGATCGACGGCGTGCCCATCCTGCTAGGACGTGTATCGAAAGTGGATCTTGAGCAGTGAATGATCACGGTTCATGGCGCGGGGAGATCTCACGGATGAACAGTGGGCGGTGTTGGAGCCGTTGCTACCTAAGGGAATGAAGGCGGGACGGCCGCCCATCTGGTCCCGGCGGCAGCTGATCGACGGCATACGGTTCCGGGGCCGGACCGGTGTGCCGTGGCGGGACGTGCCCGTCGAGTATGGGCCGTGGGGCCGGATCTACGACTTGTTTCGTCGATGGCAGCGGGACGGCACCTGGCACAGGGTTCTCACCCGGCTCCAGTCCCTGGCCGACGCGAAGCGTGCGATCACGTGGGACCTGAGCGTCGACTCCACCGTGTGCCGCGCCCATCAGCATGCGGGCGGGGCCCGGAAGCAGGGTGACCGCGCGTCCGTCCCAATCGAGTGCGGGCTGACAAGGCGTACGCCTGCCGCGAGAACCGCGCCTACCTGCGCCGCCGGAAGATCCGCTGCACCATCCCAGACAAGGCCGACCAGGCGCGCAACCGCAGAAAGCTCGGTTCCCGCGGCGGCCGTCCGCCGCGCTTCGACCCGGTCGACTACCGCGAGCGTCACGCGGTCGAGTGCGGGATCAACCGCCTCAAGAGGCACCGTGCCGTCGCCACGCGATACGACAAGCTCGCGGTCCGCTACGAGGCAACTGTCCTCGTAGCGGCCATCAACGAGTGGCTGTGAACCGGGACAGAGGCATCCCCCCGGGGGCTCAGGACCGCGCTCCGCCGTCGACCCGTAGGACCGTGCCGGTCACGTAGGAGGAGCGGTCGCTGAGGAGCCAGGCGGCGGCCTGCGTGATCTCCTGCGGGTCAGCCGCGCGGCACAGCGGCGTGTGCGCCGTGAGTCGCTCTCGGAGACCAGGTGATCCCTTTTCCCAGGTGCTTATCATCTCGGTCGCCGTGTTGCCGGGGGCTATGGCGTTGACGCGGATACCTTCCGGGCCGTAGGTGACGGCGGCCGACTCGGTGAGGCTGTTGACCGCCCGTTTCATCGCGCCGTAGGCGGGCAGCTCGGGGTTGCCCATCAAGCTGCCGACGGATGAGTTGTTGACGATAGCGCCTGTCCCGGCGGTGGTTCGGATGGCGGCGATCTCGGCGACCATGGCCAGCCAGACGCCCTTGAGGTTCACGTCGTAGATGTGGTCGAAGTCGGCCTCCAGCATTTGGTCCATCGGACCGGGCTGCTGGATCGTGGCACCGTTGTTAAAGGCGATGTCGAGCCGGCCGTACAGGTTCACGGCGCGGTCCACGGCGGCGCGCACGCTGCTCGCATCGGCCAGGTCGCACACCACGTACTCCGCGGTGCCGCCCGCCGCCCGAATTTCCTCGGTCACCGTCTTCAGCTGGGGCTCCGTCCGGGCCGCGAGAAGCACGCGGGCGCCCTCGCGGGCGAAGAGCCGAGCCGCGGCGGCTCCAATACCGCGTCCGGCACCGGTGATGAAGGCGACCTTGTCGGCCAGCAGGCCCGGAGCGGCAGGGGCGGTGGATGTGTCGGTGATGGGTGTGTTGTCCATGGCAGCGAGCCTGTGCCCGTCCGCGAAGCCGAGCCAGGCACCGGCGGTACCTGGCTGGGCCGGCCGACATCTGTACACACTGGGGATGTGGACCGAAGAGAACTGGCGAACTTCCTGCGCAACCGACGCGAGCGGATCACCCCCGCCGAGGTTGGGCTGCCCGCCGGTCCGCGCCGCCGCACTCCGGGACTGCGCCGCGAGGAGGTGGCGCAGCTGGCGTTCATCTCGACCGAGTACTACACGCGGCTGGAGCAAGCTCGGGCGCCGCACCCGTCGCACGAGGTGCTGGCCGGACTGGCTCGGGCCCTGCGCCTGTCGGACGCCGAGCGTGACCATCTCCACCACCTTGCCGGTGCACCGCCGCTCCCGTCGACAGGGCCCTCGCGCGAGGTACGGCAGAGCATCCTCGACCTGCTGCACCGACTGCCGCAGGCCGCGGCAACCGTAACGTCTGCGACCTTCGAGGTACTCGCCTGGAACGATCTGGCGGCAGCCCTGATGGAGGACTTCTCCGCCCTGCCGCGACGCGACCGCAATCTTGTGCGCCGTGTCTTTCTTGGGCCGCACACGCAGGGGCAGCGGCTGTACGGAGTGTCGGACGCAGAGGCGTTCGCCCGCACCTCGACGCAGCGGCTGCGCGCCGCCGCCGCCCGCTACCCCGACGATCCAGAGGTGGCCGAGCTGGTAACCGAACTCCTTGACAGAAGCGAAGAGTTCACCCGCCTGTGGGAGTCCCACGACGTGTCCGCCGAGCCCACCCTTTGCAAGACCTTCCAGCACCCGCTCGTCGGCCCGGTCACCGTCAACTGCGATGTCCTCGACATCACCGACCGCGACCAGCAGGTCGTGATCTACACCGCGGCCCCAGGCTCGCCCTCCGAAGAGGCGCTACGGCTGCTGTCGGTCATCGGCACACAGCGCATGGACGTCACCCATTGAGCCACACCGGCCGCACTTCAGCGTCCCCTGATTTGAACCGACGCGGATCAGCATGGCCCCGCCCCTCCGAACCCTGCCCTGCACGGCACGACACCTGAGCAACCACTTTCGACACACGCCCTAGGTGTACTGACCTGAGAGGTTGGGGACGCGGCTGGCGGGTGGGTGGCCTGCGAGTGCGGTGTGGCCGCGGTGGTGATTGTAGGTGTGCAGCCAGTGCGGCAGCGCCTCGCGGCGTTCGGTCTCGGACTGGTAGGGGCGGGCGTAAGCCCACTCGTCGAGCAGGGTGCGGTTGAACCGCTCCACTTTCCCGTTGGTTTGCGGCCGGTAGGGGCGGGTGCGTTTGTGGCTGATGCCCGCGGTGGTGAGGGTGTCGCGCCACAGGCGGGACTTGTAACAGGATCCGTTGTCGGTCAGCACCCGCTGGACGGTGATTCCGTTGTCAGCGAAGAAGATCTGAGCGCGCTGCCAGAACCCGGCCGCGGTTTCTTTACGTTCGTCGGGCAGGATTTCGCTGTAGGCCAGCCTGGAGTGGTCGTCAACGTTGTGCAGGTAGCTGTAGCCGACATGGCTGTTGCCGTTGCCGTCGAGAGTCTTGTCTGGTGTGCGGGTGCGGTGACGTTGGCCAGCTTGGCGACCCACTGCCCGGTGGCCGCCTCCGTCGGGGATGTTGCCCAGCTTCTTGATATCGACGTGCACCAACTCGCCGGGTGCGGTGCGTTCGTAGCGGCGGATTACCTTCCCACTCGCCCGATCGAGATGGGATAGCCGAGCGATTCTGTAGCGGGCCAGGACCCGGTGCACCGTCGAGGGATTCAGACCAAGCAGAAAGGCAATGCGAGCAGGTCCCCACCGGCGCAGCACTCGGACTTTGATGATCCGCCGCTCGGTGCGGGTCGGGGTTCGACGTGGACTGAAGTGCGGACGGCTAGATCGGTCTGCCATCCCCGCCTCACCCTGCTGCCGGTACCGGTCAGCCCATCGTTTAGCCGTACTGACCGAGACCTGGAATCGTTCCGCCGCCCTGCGCAGCGGCCAGCCCTCATCCACGACACAGCGCGCCACACGCAATCTGCCGGTCTCCGACAACGGGGCGTTACGGTGGGACACGAGGACCTCCGAGGTAGTGGTGTAGACGTCGCAATCCACACCGAACCCGGAGGTCCTCCCTCATTTCAAGATCATCCGATCACGTGTCAGCCCGTTCACAACCTCCTGAGCCAGTACACCTAGGGCCAGTAGCGCACCGCACACCATGATGGCCACCATCCACCAGGACAACTCCGAAAACAGGCTCAGCCCGGACGTCACCACCAGGGCCATCCCGAAGAGGACGACGAGCCCGTCGAGTGTCCGATCGGAGCGTCGAACCCGGTTGTGGTCCATATCCCCTTACGGTACGGATACGGGCTCGGCCCCGGCCGGGGTGCGACCCTCCGTATCGCGGAGCCGAAACGCATCGTCGGGAACGAGGGCACGGCAGTTGATGTCGGCGAGAGCGGTAGGGACGATGACCACGATGTCTCGCATGCCCACCAGCACCGGCCGAGGCTCGGGGAAGGTCTGCACCAGCATCTCATGCATGCCTTCACCACAACGTCAGATTCCTGATGACCACGCATGCGCTGAGACAGCACGCCTCGCGACATCGCGGACGGCGACCTTCTGTTCGGCGCAACGGTCATACCCGTTTCAGGACTGCCTGTAGTTGGATCCGGTCTGTGCCGCCGGTCTCGTGGATGTCGAGGAAGCCTTTGGTATGTCTTCGGTCAGGTGCCTCGTTTTCACACACGCGCCCGGCCGGACATCGGCCGCCGCTTTCTGGGTCAGGACCCGGCTGCGGGAGTGTGTCGCCTCGGCGATCGCGTCGAGGGCGGCGTCATCGGCGCGTTCCAGGATGTATTCCGCGACGCTGGACAGCCCAGACATGCCTCACTCCTTCAGAGATTAGTTCACGGATCGGCAGGGACGGAAACGTTGGCGTCAACCACACGTGATCGTCGTTCGCGGAAATTGGCTGCCTGGTGCCTACGGCCATCACGGGGTACAAGCCGTGGATTAACACCTGCGGAGGGCAGGATCTGGAAAACCCGACGGCGATCTGCCGGACGGTGTGGAACCGGCGCGGTGCCGATTCGGCCAGCGCCTATCTGGTGGCCTTCTAACAAGTCGATCAGCTGACCGTGTATCAGCTCCGAGTTCTGGAAAATCGTCGAATGCCGACCTACTTGGCGGTCCGGCTGGCATGATCGGTTGCGTGGCGGGTTCCCGGTGGAGTCGACTGCCGCTGACGGCGGGTGTGCTGGCCGGTGTGGGTATTGCGGCGGTCGTCGTGTTCCGTTCCGGCGTCCTCGGCCGTTTGGCCATCGAACCGTCGGATCTTTGGGTATGGCTGGAGCGAGCGAGCTGGTTCGCGGCTTCGGCCGGCTTGATCGTGGCGATACTTCCGATGGTGCGCCGGTCGGGGACGGGTTCGGCACCTCGGCTGGTAGCGAACCCGATTCGGCCCGGACAGGAGGTCCACCCGGACACATCGTCCTTGGACGTTCCCGATCACGGGGATGAGCGGATTCGCGGCCGCGACGAACTGGTCGAGGAGCTGTCCCGGTGGTTGGTCGGGCGTCGCGTTCGGGCGAAGGCAGCCGTGTTGCACGGGTTGGGCGGTGCTGGCAAGAGCTCACTTGCCCGGGTACTCGCTCGTGGAGCGCTCCGGAAGGGCTTCGCCGTCTGGTGGGTCGTCGCCGCTACCGGTACTGACCTCCAGGTCGGTATGCGCAACCTCGCCCTCCGCCTGGGCGCCACCGAGTTCGAGGTGGACCGGGCTTGGTCGGGCATGAGCAGCGCAACAGATCTGGTGTGGGGCTTGCTCAATCGGCAGCCGGGTCGGTGGTTGCTGGTCATCGACAACGCTGATTCACCGGAGGTCCTGGCGGGAGCCGGGCGGGAGGTGGCAACCGGGGTCGGGTGGCTGCGCCCGCCGGCCCGTTCGCGCGGATGCGTCCTCGTCACGAGCCGCAATGGAGACAGGCGTGTCTGGGGCCCGTGGTGCTCGCTGTTCCAGGTTCCGGTTCTGGCACCCGAAGATGGTGCGGGAGTTCTGCTCGACCGGGCGGGGGAGCACGCCGGTACCCGGGACGACGCGGAAGCGCTGGCGCGGCGGCTGGGTGGTCTTCCGCTCGCCCTGCACCTCGCCGGGGCACATCTGGCCGACGACGCGGATCTTCCGTTGGCCGGTGTGAGCACGTTCCGCGACTACCAGGAGGAATTCGAAACGGCATCGGCCGTTTCGGCCGCCGACACGGCTGCTAGCCTGGGCGACCTGCAGGATGGCATCGGCCGGATGTGCGACGTGTCGTTCCAGCGTCTCGAACGCCGTGGCATCCCCGAAGCACGGCCGCTGTGGATGCTCCTGTCGTGCTTCGCGGAGGCCCCTGTCCCGTACCGGTTCCTGCTCGACGTCGACGTGCTGACCACCGCTGAGCCGTTCAGCGGACTGGACGGGAATCGACTGCGCAGAGTCCTTCGCGCACTGGCTGATCTCGGTATCGTCCAGGTCGTTGTCCGGCCGCGGGGCACAGATGAGGAACCGACGCTCCGCATCCACCCGCTGGTGCGGTTCGCTGGGCGTCGAACTGCGGATACCGCGTTCCTCGAGCTCGCCGGACGCTTGTTGCACCGAGCGGCACTGGCGGAGGAGCCCGAATCCGCCGAGAATCCGCGCCGTTGGCACATGTGGGGGGCCGTTGCTCCTCATGCGGACCACCTGCTCGATGCGGTTGCCCATCTCGATCCGCCTCCTCCGGATCTTCTCGTCAACGTCGCGTACGTGGCCCGGCTGCTGGGGGCCCACCTCCGCGCGCGCGGCTTCTTCACCGAGACCCGGAGATGGCATGCGGCGGTCGTGCAGACCTGCGCGCCGGTCGTCGGTCTCGATCACCCCGTCGTCCTGTCCGCCCGCCACTCGCTGGCGGCCCTGCTGCACGCATCGGGGCAGTTCGTCGAGGCCGAGGCGCAGTACCGGTCGACGCTCGACGACCGCAGGCGGGTGCTGGGCGAATCCGATCCGGCCGCCCTTTCGACCCTCCACCAGCTGTCGTCCCTGCACTTCGATCTCCACCGCTTCGACGAGGCCGACCGTGGATTTCGCACGGTTCTCGACCACATCGGCGATCTGCCGTTGAACGATCGTCCGACGCTGGCGTTGAGCAGTCGCATCATGATCGCCCGGGTGTCGCTGCAACGCGGCGAGACGGATGCCGCGGAGTCGGAGTTCGAGCGGTTGCTGATCGAACACACCGACCTGTTGGGCGCCGAACATCCCCGCACCATGTGGGTCAGGGCGGAGCTCGCCCACTTGCACCACTTGCGCGGAGATCTGGATCGGGCCGGCAGCGAGTACGCCTCGATCCTCGC
>NZ_JALBWV010000113.1 GCF_022678645.1 Saccharopolyspora soli
TTCTGGACATGCAGGCGAACCGACTCGCACAACGGCCTGAGATCGCATCCGATGCAATACAAGCCATTCGGAACATCGGAACGAAAACTAGCGCTAAGCCTTCAAGTTGCTGGTCAACGAGCTATACGCGCACCGCCTCGAAGGCTATTTGTGATCCACAGCACAAGAACGGCGCTTGGCTATTCGGTTTCCGGGGTCTGGAGTACCTGATTTTGGAGGCGCTGGCGTAGGTCGGTTTCTTCGGGCGTCAGCAGTTCGCCGGGGCGTCGGATGCGGGCGGGTTTGGGGCGGGTCGGCAGGTCGCCGTCCGATGTGGCCTCTTCGGCTTCGGCGAGTGCCCGGTACAGCGAGGCGACCGAGGGGGATTCGCCCGCGTTCTTGCCGGTTTTGATGGTGAGCTTCTTCGCGATCACGGGTACGGGAACGCCCTTGGCCTTCAGGGCGAGGGCGAAGGTGAGCGAGTCGTCGTCGATGACTTTCGGTCGGCCGCCGTGGTTGCCATTCGCGGCGGCGGCCTGCTGGCCTTCGAGGGTTTTCTCCCGGATGTAGTTGCGGTCGAGCTCGGTGCCGACCGCGAGGACCGCGAAGAGGATCGAGCCCGCGCCGCGCGGGTCGTAGATCCCGGTCAGCGGCCCGGTGAGCATTTCCAGCCCGATCCCGCCGGCCTGCAGCGTCGCCGACAGGGTCATCAGCTCGGCGGCGTTGCGGGCGAGGCGTTTCATCTCGTGCACGGTGAGCACGACCTGCTGGCGCGGGGCGGCCTGCTTGATCTCGTGGGCGAGAGCGAGGGCCTTTTCGAACTCGGGCCGGATCTTGATCCGGGTGCTGATCTTCTCCGAGAACACCCGGGTGCACTGGGCTCGGGCGAGCGAGTCGAGCTGGCTCTGCAGCTCTTGCGTGGCAGAGCTGCAACGGGCGTAGCCGATCCTGATCGGCCCGTCGGCGCCGGTGTCGTCCGGTTCGGCCACGGGGACCAGATGTCCGGGCCTCCAGGGTTTGCCGGGACCGCGGTCGGCGGGCACCGCGACGGCGAGCTCGTCGCGCAGTCCGGGCACGAGCATGAACCGGGCGGTGTGGTACTTCGCGGCGACCTTGCCCGCCCGTGTCCGGCACGGACTGCCCGCCGGCACTTGGCACGAGAACAGGCACAAGGGGCCATCGCGCCGCCGAATGCCGACATGCCGGTGATGTCACCTGATGGTGTCGGTCGATCTCGATACCGTGCGCGCATGAACAACTTCGCAGTGTCATGGGCTGACGGGCCGCTGCTGGCCTGCGACCTGGAGACCACCGGCACCGATACCGCGACCGACCGGATCGTCACGGCCACCGTGATCTCGATCGTTCCCGGCCAGGATCCGGATATCCGCACGTGGCTGGCCGATCCCGGCATCGAGATCCCTGCCGAGGCCGCCGAGATCCACGGTGTCAGCACCGACCATGCCCGGCAGTACGGCCAGGACGCCGCAGCCGTGGTCGCTGAGGTGGCCGAGGTGCTGGCGGCGGTGTGGCGGGAGTCGACGCCGCTGTGCGTGATGAACGCTCCGTTCGATCTGTCATTACTCAACGTCGAGCTGCGTCGCCATCACCAGCGCGATCTGAAGGTGTCCGGGCCAGTGGTGGATCCCCGGTGCATCGACAAGCACCTGGATCGCTACCGCAAGGGAAAACGCACCCTCGGCGATCTGTGCACGCACTATCGGGTCCGGCTGGACGAGGCGCACGACTCGGCCGGGGACGCCCTGGCCTGCGCCCGGCTGGCGTGGCGGCTGGCCAAGAAATACCCGACCCAGATCGGCACCCGGCCGCTGGGCGATCTGCACCGCGACCAGATCGGCTGGTACCGCGCCCAGCAGCACGATTTCGCCGGCTTCCTGGAGCGCCAGGCCCACCGGGTCGACGACCCCACCGAGGCCGCCGACCTACGCGCTCGCGCCACGGACGTGCGTGCCCACGCCGATGGCTGGCCGCTGAAGGCAATCGAGACGACGGCACGTGCGGCCTCCACGCCGCAGGCAACACCTGCGGCAACGGCGGGGTACAAGCCGTGGATGGACACCCACGAGGGACAGGAGCTGGAAAGCTGGATCGAGATCAACCCGACCGCGATCTGCCGTCGCGCGGTGAACGCCTGGGATGGTGATTCGGCCTCCTCCCGCCTGAGCGCCTTCTACTCCGTCGATCACCTCACCGACTGCCCGGAAACCGCTCAGTGCAGGATCTTGCTCACCCTCGCCGACCAGGGACGCTTCACCGAAGCCCGCCGCCTGGCCGAAGACCTGACCCTCAGCTGAAGCTGCTGATCAGTCGGTGGGTGGGTTTGCGATGTCGTCAATGTGCAGGCCGTCGGCTTCGGCGATGACCCGCCAGGCTTCGGCCAGCTCGGGTTTGCCTTGGTGGTGGTAGATCGCGGCGAGATACACGGTGCTGTCGGCGAGGCCGTGCCCGGCTGCCACGCGCATCCGCGCCTCGGCCAGCGCCAGATCGCCGCGCGTGTAGGCGGCGCGGCCTTCTTTCAACGAGGCCTCGGCGTCGTCGAAGACGGTGATCTCGGTTTCCATGCGGGCTCGCTTTTCCGGGGTGAGCTGCTGGTAGCGAGCCATCAGAGCGTTGAACGCACGGCGATGCGCGAGCTCGTCGGCCTGCTCGTGGGCGATCTCCTCCTGTTCCTTGGCCGCCCACCTTGCGAACGCGTTCTCGACCGGGTCGGCGTCCTGGCCGGAATTCTCGTCGTGCGTCATGCCCCATCTCCGGTACGCGGGGAAGCAGCGGTAGGCCCTGGCATCAGGCTCCGACCGTTCCAGGGGGAGATCTCTTCCAGTACTTCCAGGACCTCGACATCCTCGGCGTTGACCAGCAAGGCCTGGATGGCGGGCTCGTCGGTGGACCAGCAGTCGAGCGTGAGTGGATCCCCGGCTTGGCCGCGCATCATCATCGTCAGCTCCTCGCCCGCTGCCCCGGCGCGGGGTGTGCCGGCCCCGCCGGTGCGCACGTCCCGGCGCAGCCGCACCCGGGCCCGCACCAACCAGTCCCGCTCGGCTGTTTCGTCCACGGGGATGTCCGCCCCGACCTCGTTGCGCGGCGGCCGCCCTGCTGACCACGTACGGGTCCCGCCGATGCGGCGGTAGCGGGACCGCAGTGCGCCGCCGCTGGGGTAGCCGAGCGCCTCGGCCCCGGCCGGCCAAGTTCCGCCACGATCCATGTAGGCCTCGATGAACTTCCGCTCGCGGCGGTCGAAGCGCTCGCGTTCGTCGCGGATCAGCGCCAGCCCAGCCAGCGCGTCCGCGCTGGTCACATCGTCACTGCCGGGTAGGCCCAAGCTGCGCTGAGAGGCACGGTCGAGCTCGTCCGCAGCCGGGCTGCCCATGTACAGCACGACGTCCAGGCTGCTGATCGCGTCGTAAGTGGTCACGCGTTCGCCGTGCTTGTGCGCAAGGGTGAATCGCGCCAGGCGCTCTACCGGCTCCAGGTCATCTCCGCTCATAAATGTGAGCGTATTCGTACACAATAAAAATGTGTAGCTTTTCGTGCAGATTCAGCCTCTTGGTGGAACGCGAGTGCCCGCGCCTACTGGCGCGGGCAGCGTCGCGACCGGTTCTAGGCGATCTCCTCCTCGTCCGGCTCGGACGGGTCACGCAGCGGTCGCAGACCGCCGGCCAGTTCCGGGGCCAGGAACGAATAGCGGCCCAGGACATTGATGTGGTGGCGCACAAAGGGAGAGAGGCGGGCGGCGTCTTCGTCGCGGACCTCGTAGCCACCGGCGCGCAGCTCGGCGACCGCGGCGTCCAGATAACGGCTGTTGAACAGCACGATCGCGTTGAGAACCAGGCCGAGGGCGCCGAGCTGGTCTTCCATGCCCTCGTAGTAGCGCTGGCGCAGCTCGCCGCGCTGGCCGTGGAAGATCCGCCGAGCCAGGGCGTGGCGACCTTCCTGGAGGTTGGCCTGGGCTTTGATGTCGCGGCGATAGCCGGTGTCGTCGACCAGACGCAGCACGTGCAGGGTCTTGTGAATCCGCCCGTAGTGCGCGATCGCCTCCCCGAGCGGGGTGGGCGTCGCGGGAAAGCATCCGGATCACATCGTGCGCCCGGACCGCGCCGGTGTGGATCGAGGCGGTGACCCGCAGGATGTCCTCCCAGTGTCGCCGCACTTTGCTCAGATCGATTCGGCCGCGAGCGGCGGTGGCGAACGGGCCGTAGTCCGCCCTGGCGTCGATGCGCCACGTTTATCACGCACGATAAATCAATTCCGTATAGGCCGCGGCGAACAAGCGGGCCCGCTGGCGTGCTTCAGCCGCCAGTGGCGTGGGTGATGGCGCGGACGACGTAGCCGGCGTGCGCGCGGCCGAGGCCCGGCAGGGCCTCCCGCAGGTCTGCCGGTACTCCCCCGCCGAGGCTGGCGGCGATCCGCAGGGTGCGCTCCGCGGCGCCGGAGGCCCGCGACAGCTCCCCGGCGTTGAGCGCGGCCACGGCCTCGGCCCAGCGGACGCGGGCCAGCGGCTGGTCCCCGCCGGTGACGTCCGGGCCGTCGGCGTAGTCGATGAACGCGCGGAAGTCGCGGCGAGCCAACCACCGCCCTTGCTCGATGAGGAGTTCAGCGGCGGCCTCGTTGGTGAGGTAGCCGGCGGCCTGGGCTCGCAGCGCGGCCGCCAGATCGGCGGTGGTCAGGTCCTGGGTGTCGGTGGTCATGGGGGTCGGATTCTGCTCGGGTGTGCTGTCGTGCTGGTGGGCCATGGCTGGTCAGCTCGCCGGGCGGCCCGTTCCGTGCTGGGCGTCGTGTATCGCGCCCTTGGCTTCGTCGATGAGGTTCTTGGCCTGGCTGATGGCCCGCCGGGCGCGGCCGCGCGCCTCGGCGGCGGTGTCGGTCAGCGGTGCGCCGAGCGGCCGCCAGTCGGAGTTGAGCCAGTCCCAGGCGTCCGACAGGCCGCCGCGGGCCTGGTCTAGGGACTTCAGGGTGTTGCGGACGATGCCGTCCCAGGTGGGGAGCTCGTGCTCCTGCATGGTTTGGCCCTTGTTTTCGATGCTGGTCGGGTTTAGTCGAGCTGGGCCTCGTAGGCGGTGATCTCGCGCTGATGCCGGGCGCAGTCCTCGGCGTGCCCGCGTTCGCAGTCCACCGGGTGGCCGGTGTAGGGGCCGCGGTCGGTGACGTACTGGCCACACGAGTCGCAGCGCCATGAGGTGGTCTGTTCGTCGAACGTCCTCAGCGGTTCGCCGGCGATCAGCTCGAAGGCTGCGGCGGCTGGGTCGTATTCCCCGCTGACGTCGAGCGCGGCGGCGAGCTCGCGCCACGAGTGGCCTTGGCCGCGGGCCTTGCGAGCGTACTCGTTGAGCAGCCGGTGGGCTTCCGCGGCCACTCGACGGGCGGCGGCGATGCCCTCGGTGTAGTCGGCGGGAACCGGGTAGGTCAACGTCAGCCCATCGTCGATCGGCCGCTCAACGATGGCGTTAGCACCGTGCCGGGCACGCAACAACTCGTGTACGACTCGTTCAGTCCCAGAGCGCGCGACGTCTTCCGGGTCGCGGTCGGTATTGTCGAACATAGGGGCTTTCTCTCCCGGATGTGCTGGTGTGCTGATGGATTACTGCTGGTCATCGGGTCTACAGTGCGTCGTCGCTGTTGGAGCGTTGCACGCCTTTCGGGCAGGGCCTCCCCTCCTCTACTGCGTCGCTGGACTCCACCACCCACTGCTTCGGGATCACGACGAAGGCCAGCGCGGTCGCGGCGGTGACGATCACGGCGGATGCGCGGGTCATGGTGTGCTGTCGTGCTGATGTTCTGCCGCTGGTCATCGGGCTACTGACGTCATCGCGTCCGGCGGTCATTCCTGCTCGCCTTCCCGGTGGCGGGCGTCGCGCCACGAGATGCGGGCGATCGTGGCCAGCTTTTCGGCGGCATGCATGAGCTTGTGCATGCCGTCGATCGACATGCCGTCGACGATGTTCCGTGCGCGTTCTCCGTCGCCGTTGATCACGGCGTGCAGGGCGTTCGCTTCCTGCGATTCGCCGCCGTAGGCGTTCGGGCCGTCGAGATTCACAGGTTGCCTCCTGGTGGTCTGGGGCTGGTCAGGTAGCGCGGGCACGGTGTCCACTGTGGTCACTCCGAGGCGAGCGCCGCCTGCAGCAGCTCGGGGGATAGTCGAGTGCGGTGCAGGCCAAGCACAAAGCGGGGGTGACTTGCGTGCACAGTCCCACCTCCAGCAGTACGGCGCCGAGCTTCTGCGCATCCACGCCGTTGGTGGCAGCGCCGTCGACGAGATCGAGAGAGTAGCCGGACAGCAGCAGCCGCACGCACTGGGCCGCAGCGGGGGCGAACCGCAGGCGCCGACCGACCGCGATCACCGTCACCGCCTCGCCGGTTTCGACGATGTCCGGGGCAAACGGGGTAGTGCACGCCACCGCGTCGGGCGAGCCGAACGCGCCACCAGAAACACTGCGCCGGGCACTCCGAGGGCACCACCGTGACCAAGCGAAAACGGCGACCGGATAGTCCGCAGTGACTTCCAGTTTCCGCCAAACCCAACCGGTGACCAGGCCCGTTGAGGTGATCTCGCCATGAGGATGATGGGTCCTTTGTGGATAATCGAGCTTGAGCAGGATGATCAGCGCGATGTGATCGGCGAGCAGGCCGAGGAGTAGCGAGCTGGCGCCTCGAACGAAGGAGCCGAGCCGGTTCACGTCGGTGGGGTTGGTGATCTGGGAGTGCGGGCAGGGCGTGGCGATCGAAGACGATGCCGAGCAGAAGGGCGATATCGGCGCTGGGGTGGACCCCGGAGCCGGGTTAGCGGCTCCGGGGCGTGTCCGAGTACACCATGTGATCGAGTGCGGCATCATCCTTGGTGAGCCCGGCCGGTGCTCGCACAACGAAGCCCTCCCGGCCACCTGGGTTGGTCGGGAGGGCTTCGTTCACCTTGCACTCGGTGTGCTTGTGGTCAGTCGAACTGGCCATCCTTGACGCCTCGGATGAAGGCGTCCCATTCGCCTTCGGCGACGCGCACGGTCGGCCCGGCAGGGTTCTTGCTGTCCCTCAGCCACCGGCCGCCATCGGCGGCCTGGCCGACCTCGACGCACTGGCCGTTCTCGCCGCTGTAGCTCGACTTGCGGAAGACGACCCGCTCAGACTCCAGCGCGTCGTACACGTGGTTGTTCACTTCTCACACCTCCTTCATGGCGCTCCTAATGATCCCCCGTGACTTTTCGGGGTTGGCGGCCAAGGCGTGTACGTGGCGCAGCGTGCGTTCGTACAGGGCGACCTCCTCGGGTTCTTCGAGGTAGAGGCCGGTATTGACCAGCTCTAGGTAGGCCACGCCTGGGTCGCCCTTCATGTCGGGCGGGAACTTCATCACGGTGAAGGTGCCGCCCTGCTGTGCAGTGTGTGCGCCCGCGTCGAGCGGGAGCACCTGAATGTCGATGCGCGGACGTTCGGACATCTCCAACAGGTGCGCGAGTTGCTCGCGCATTACTTCCGAGTCTCCTCGCTTCCGGTAGAGCACCGCTTCGTCCAGCACGGTCCACAGCCGCACCGGATCGTCCTCGCGGTCGAGAATCCGCTGTCGGCCCATGCGCAGCTCGACGCGCTGCTGGACCTCCTCATCGGTCAAGTCAGTGTCCGCGCGGATCACGGCCTCGGCATAGGCGCGGGTCTGGAGCAGTCCCCTCACGAGCAGGGCGTCGAACGAAGACAGCTCGGCCGCGCCGGCTTCGAGCCCAAGGAACAGGTCAAACCACGGGGGAACCGCGCTGCTCAGGCTCGCCCACCAGTTCTTGCCCTTCTTGGCTGCCGTCAACAGCTCGCGCATGAAGTCGGTCCGGTCCTGCATCCCGTACAGCCCAAGCAAGATTTCCAGGTCGCCAGCTGACGGCAGGTTCCGCGCGCTTTCCAGGTAGCCGACGTGCTGCGGCGACCGGCCGATGCGCGCAGCGGCGTCCTTCTGCTTGAACCCGGACTCCTTGCGTAGCCGCTTCAACTCCAGCGCGATCCAGCGCTTGAGCACCGCACGACTCGATGACGTGACCACGCCGTTCACCTTCTCCTACGTGGGGTCAGGGGTGGTTACCAGCCTGCCCTACAAGCCGATCACCTGAATGGACGCCCATACATGGGTTGACGATGTGAATCCAACATAGTTGTATTCCCTCTTACAGGGTTCACTGTTGTTGAGGTAACAAACCCTGTCATAACCGGGGACGGCACTACGCCGGACCCCCGCGGCGAGAGCGCCGCGTCCCCGGCTTCCGAGATCGGCAGCGGCTCCGGCGCTGACCCCCGACCAGTGCCGGGGTCGCTGCCCACCAACCGGCGCGGGGAGTCGGAAATGGACGAATCGACCGCAGAGCTTCAGCGGCTCGGGCGTAGCGGCTTTGTCGGAGCGCCGATTCCGGATGAGGACCGCCTCTCCCCGGTCGCTTTGGTCTATGCGCGCTGGTGGTCGTCGGGGGTCGTGGACGTCGTCACGGTGCTCGGCGAGGACGAAGCCTCGGCTTACCGCACCAGCAACCAGGACCTACGACGACCCGAGGATCTCGGCGACGCGGTCGTGCGGTGGCGCGTCACCGGAACCGTCATCGAGGTCACGGCCGCAGTGTTGGAGCTTTCCTCGCCACCCGAGGGCGGCGTGCCGATCTCCGCATGCCCGGCCGATCGGCTCGCCGTGACCCACGGCGCAGGGAGGTTGTGGACGCCATGACCGACGGCACGGAGCACGACCCGGACAAGCCCATCCCCGGCACCCAGCTGCGGTTAACCGGAGACATCTTCGCCGCACCCGAGAACGGATGGTTCGGCACGGACGCCAGTCCCGGAACCGCCAATGGTGGCGGCGGCTCGGACGCCGAACGTCGGCAGCGAATGGTCAACACCTTCTTCCGTTCTCGTTATAACCCCACCCGCAGCGAACGCCCCCAGGCGGTGCGCGACGTGCTGTCCGCTCTTCGAAGCCAGATGCAGCTGACTTTCGGAGAGGAACACCAACCAATCCAATCCGAGGGAAGT
Source organism: Saccharopolyspora soli (assembly GCF_022678645.1). Taxonomy (GTDB): domain Bacteria; phylum Actinomycetota; class Actinomycetes; order Mycobacteriales; family Pseudonocardiaceae; genus Saccharopolyspora; species Saccharopolyspora soli. The sequence continues at coordinate 8,986 of NZ_JALBWV010000113.1, forward strand.
GATGTCGCATGACAGCAACACTGTCCGAAGTGGAAAATCCCGAGCTGGAGCACGCCAGCGTCAAAGAGTCCGGCTTCCCGCTGCTGAACCGGCTCAATCAGCTGGCCGGGCTGCTGTGCGACGAGCACACCCCACGCTCGGAGTTCCTTCAGCTCGTGCGGCCCACCGTGAGGAGGCCGGCATGAGCGGCGTCTACCAGAGCGGCCAGCGTTTCACATTCGAAGCCGGGCTCTGGCTGTCAGGCCTCCGTGACGGGCATAAATACGGCCAAGTCCATGGCCACTCCTACACCGTCGAGGTGCTGCTGGAAGCACCCGAGCTAACCGAGCCCGGATTCGTCGTCGACGACGAACTCACCCCATTCAAGCGGCACCTGGACCAGTGCTACGACCACCAGCTGCTCAACGAGGTCCTCGACATCGAGCCGACCAACGCGAACCTCGCCAAGGTGCTGTTCGAGTGGTGCAGCGCGCACATCCCGCTGCCCGAGGGCGCCGTCCTCATGGCGGTCCGGGTCGGAACCGCCACGACTTGGGCCGAGTACCGGCCCGCCACGGCGATGGAAACTGAAGTGAGAAGCCAGTGACGACCCCGGCGGCTTCGACATGTTCGACCGGCTTTACCGTGCCGCCCAGCACCGCGAAGCGACCACCATCCAGTTACTCTCCGTGCGGGCATCATGGGCGACCGGTGACGGCGGTTCTGGGGGCTCACGGTCGACGTCAACGGCGTTACCCACAGAAACACCAGAGATCGCCGGTTCGAGCAGATGACGGTCTGTAGAAGCTAGCCAGGAGGCACGATTTCATGAACGTCGACACCACTACCTCGGCGGAAGAGCTCCGTCATGCCATGGTCGACAAGATCGTCGAGGAGCACCAGTGGCGGGGCCTTCCGTTGCGTGCCGACGTGGAACGGGCGCTGCGGAAGGTGCCTCGCGAATTGTTTGTTCCGGGGGTCTCCGTCGAGGAGGCCTACGCCGACACCGCGGTGATCACCAAGCGTGAGAACAACATGAACCTCAGCTCGGTGTCGGCGCCTAACGCCATCGCCGACATGCTGAACCAGGCGCATGGTCAGCACATCCTCGAAATCGGTAGTGGGGGATACAACGCGGCACTGTTGCGAGAGATCGCCGGTCCGAACGGGTCGGTGACGACCGTCGACATCGACGAGGATGTCACCGACCGGGCACGCGCGTGCCTGGATGCGGCGGGCTACACCGACGTCAAGGTCGTGTGTGCCGACGCCGAGTTCGCAATCGAGCCCGGCCGCCGTTATGACTTGATCATCGTGACGGTCGGCGCGTGGGACGTGCCTCCGGCTTGGGTAAGCCAGCTGACCGACGATGGAACGCTCGTTGTCCCTCTACGTACCTTGGGGCTGACCCGGTCCTGGGCGCTGAAGCGATCCGGGGACCGACTGATCAGCCGCTCTAACCTTATGGCCGGGTTCGTGCCCATGCGGGGCGCTGGTGCCCACAAAGGCCGCTCGGTTGTCCTGGGCGACGGTGTCAATCTGTGGCTCACCGAGCCCGACCAGCATGTCGATGAGGGCCTGGAGGGCGTGTTCTCCCAGGAACGCCACGAGGCACCGTCGGGTGTGATCGTCTCCTCGGGGCGGCAATCGCCCGATCTTGACCTGTGGCTGGCCTCCCACCTGCCAGGGTTCGCCGCGCTGATCGCGCAGCAAAGCGCGATCGACAGCGGTCTGGTCGTTCCATCGTGGCAGTACGGGACCCCCGCGTTGACGCGCGGCGCGACTCTGGCCTACCAGGGCAGGCTCCGCCAGGTCGCTGAAGCCGAGTACGAGTACGTCGCCTACGCCCACGGGCCCGAGGCGGCCTGGGCCGCCGAGGCCATGGCCGAAGAGATCCGAGCGTGGGATCAGGCCAGCCGACCGGCTCCTGTCCTTCATGTTGTCCCGGGCGACACGCCCGATGCCGATCTCCCGGAAGGGCGGGTGGTGAACAAGAAACACAGCCGAATCATCTTCACTGACCCCACAAAGTAGCCCTTCACCTCCTGAAAGGGCCTTCTCTCAACGAAACCTGAACACGGAATTCCTTTCGGAAAGGACGTTGTGATGGATGCTTCGGAGTTTCAGCTCAATGTGAGCCTCGTCGAGTCCGGTGATGCCCCCGCGATGTCGTCCGAGGACTGCACCTCGGACAACTGCGGTAGCGGCAACACCGGCAGCAACGCCTGCACGACGCGGGCCTGACGACTCGGTTCTGGTGTGGCCTTGCCTCCCACGTCGCGAGGCAGGGCCACACCCCGTTGTGAACGGCGGAGGACCAGGATGCGCACCTATGAGGCGATGGACTCGGCGCTCATCAGGGCCACGACGATGCCCGAGAACGCGGAAATTCCGTGCTGGCCGGACCTGACCGGCAGCGACGTGGTCGGCTGGCGGGAGTGGCTGCGGCGGGTCTGGGGGATCAGCGGATTCACGGATGCGGTGACATTGGCGTCACCAGAGCTGGCGGCCCAGGTTGAGAAGCAGATCGCGACGCCCCCGCCGGCCGGTGACGACGCGGGACGAGTGCGGCGACTGGTGGAGACGCTGGCGCGGTATCTGCTGCGCTGGGCAGGTCGGGCCACGCCGTTCGGCTTGTTCGCGGGTGTCGCACCGGCCGAGGTCGGTGGTCACGCGGTGGCGCGGGTCGGCGAGCGGCATCAGCCGGTGTTCCGGCCGGACGGTGAGTGTGTGGACCGGCAGACCCGCCGTATCGAGCAGCGCCTGGAAACCCTGCGGGACATCCAGGTCATGACCAACAGCCTGGGGTTCGCCCGCGCCGGCGCGTGGATCGTCCCCGGCGTGGGGACCGGGAAGGGCGGTCGTCTGGCGGATGTCGAGGTCGAACTGACCCGGCCGGTAAGCCTGGCGATCGAGCAGGCGCGGCAGCCCATCGTGTTCAGTGACCTGGTGGCCAAGCTCGCCGCCGAAGCACCGACGGTCGAGGCCACGCTGATCGAGGGCATGCTGGCCGAACTGGTGGAACGCCGGGTGCTGCTGTCGGCGGTTCGCCCGCCGATGACCGTGACCGATCCGCGGACACATCTCGCCCGCTACGACGATGACCTTGCTGATCTGTCCGGGCCGGGTGTCGCCGATGTACGGCTGGACTGCTCGGTGACCCTGCCGAATTCGGTGCTGCGGGAGGCCGAGCGAGCGGCAGAGATTCTCACGTTAGTCGCGCCGCCGGTGCCGGGGTGGTGGCGGTCCTACCATCAGGCGTTCCTCGACCGCTACGGGCCGAGCGCGGCGGTGGGGGTACGCGAGCTGATCGGTGGATCCGGGCTGGGATTGCCTGCCGGATACCGCGGCTCGCATCGCCGCGAACCGTCCGTGGTGTCCTCCCGAGACACGCTGCTGGCCACGATCGCCCAGCAGACCGCTCTCGATGGCCGCCACGAGGTCGTTCTCGACGACGAGCTCATCACTGGCCTGACGGCCGGACAGCGGGAACCGGTGCCCCACACCGAACTCCGGTTCAGCCTCGCCGCACCGAGTCTCGACGCCCTGCAGCGCGGGGCATTTGAACTGTCGGTCGTCAGCGGAGCCCGGCATGCCGGGGTGACCACCGGACGTTTCCTGCACCTGCTCACCGCAGGCGAACAGCAGCGGTTCCAGCGCGCCTACCAAACCCTGCCGACCGCGATGCCCGAGGCCATCCCGGTGCAGATCTCCACACCGCCGCTGGCGGGCATGATGGACCCGGTAGCCAGGGTGCCCGCTGTTCTGCCGGTGCTGGCCTTGGGGGAATACCAGCCAGGCACGGACATCGATGTGGCCGACCTGGCGGTCACCGGCGACGCCCGGCGGCTATGGCTCGTCTCGCGCTGCGATGGTCGCGTGGTTGAACCGATGCTGCTCAACGCCGTCGATCTCCCCGACGGGCAGCAGCCCCTGGCGCGGTTCCTCACCGAAATCCCGACGGCCTTCTGCGCGCCCTGCAGCCCATTCAGCTGGGGACTAGTGGCCCGTGATCTGCCGTTCCTCCCACGCATCCGATACGGCCGATCGATCCTGCACCCCGCACAGTGGACGATCACCGCCACACAGCTCCCCAACCCCACAGCGAGATTCACGACCTGGCGGGAAGCGTGGGAGCGGCTGCGCGAGTCCTACCAGCTCCCTTCGGCGGTGTTTCTCGGCAAGGGCGACAGGCGGATCCGGCTCGATCTGGACGAACCCGCCCACCAGGCGCTGCTACGCAACCACCTCCACCGCCAACCGAAGGCGATCCTGACCGAAACCGGTGGTGAGGCAGGCTGGATCGGCGGCCGCGCCCACGAAGTCTGCCTCACCCTCGCCAAAACACAGCGCCCATCCTCAGAGCGTGTGCGGCCGACCCGGGCCGCCGACACTGTCGAACACCGGCCGGGCTCGTCGCCGTGGCTGTACGCACGGCTGTATGGCCGCTGCGATGACATCCTCGCCCAGGCCGTGCAGCTCGATGATCTGGTCGGGGAGGGCTGGTGGTTCATCCGCTACCACGAACCCGAACCCCACCTGCGGTTACGGATCCCGCTGCGCGAACCCGACCGGTTCGGGCCCACCGCCGAGCGGCTGGGGTATTGGGCCGAGTCCCTGGCCGCCGACGGGCTGCTGCACGACTACACCCTCACCACCTACCGGCCCGAGGCCCGATTCGGCACCGGTGCGACTCTGGCCGCCGCCGAGAACGTGTTCGCCGCCGACTCCCACCTGGTCGTGCGGCGCCTATCCGGGGACCGGGAGATCACGACAGCGGCCGGCATGATCCGCATCGCGACCGGCTTCACCGCCAGCGGCCCGGCATGGCTCATCGAGCACGTTGATCACCGAGGCCAGACTCCAGCGGATCAGCGGCCGATCGGTGCCCGCCGAAAGCAAGTACTGCGGGCACTCCGCGACATCGATGACGATCGGCTCCAGCACGCTTTGGCCGACTACCGGGCCCACGCCGACCGGGACGGCCTCGACCCGGACCTACTCCTGGCTGATCTCCTGCACCTACACCACGCCCGGATGATCGGCGTGGATCCCGCCTCCGAACGCTACTGCCTGCGGCTGGCCCGCGAGACCGCCCACACCCTGCGCGCCCGGGACAGCGCATGAGACCCGCGCAATCCCTCAGCGGCGGCGCCGCGGGCATCGCCTTGCTGCATATCGAGCAGGCCCGCACCGGCACGGGAACCTGGGATACGGCCCAGGCGACCCTGCAACAGGCGGTGGCCGACGGCGTCAGCATCACCCGCTCCGCCAGCCTCTACCACGGAGCCCCCGCCCTATCCTTCGTCCTGCACGGCGTAGGCGAGCACCCGGGCCTCGCCCAGGCCACGGCGACCGTGGACACGGGCACCGCTACGGTCACCCGCCAACAGCTGGAGGCGGCCCACGCTCGGATCGACCGGCGGGACCGTCCCGCGCTCTTCGAGTACGACCTCATCGGCGGGCTGGCCGGTCTCGCCGTCACTTTGCGCCGCAACGGCAACCACGATCTTCTCCGTGACGTCCTGGCCTGCCTGGTTCGCCTCACCGAACCGATCGGCGGGCTGCCGGGCTGGTGGTGCCCGGACGGTCCTGAACGCCTCAGACAAGGGCCTCCTGGTGGCCATTCCAACCACGGTCTCGCCCACGGGATCACCGGCGTACTCGCGATCTTGGCACTGACTCGCCTCGACGGCATCACCGTCGATGGACAGATCGACGCGATCACCCGGATCTTGCAATGGCTCGACGATTGGGAACAGCACACCGACCACGGCGATTCCTGGTGGCCGCAGATCGTCACCCTTGCCGACCTCGACCGCGGCACGGTCGTCAGCCAGTCAGGCCCGCTCCGGCCGTCGTGGTGCTACGGCACCCCCGGTATCGCCCGGGCCCTCCAACTCGCTGGCCTCGCCCTGGGAGACCCCGGCCGCCAAGCGCACGCCGAGAGCGTGTTCACCCGTTGCCTCACCAACTCGGGCCAGCTGGACCTGCTCACCGACAGGAGCCTGTGCCACGGCACCGGCGGTCTGCTCGCCACCGCCCGCCGCGTTGCCGCCGATGCCCGCGTCCCCATCGACCTCACACCAGCACTGCACCTACACCAGCAGGCCACAGCCCCCACCGACGAGCCCCCCGGATTCCTCGCAGGATCGGCCGGCGCCGCCCTCACCACCGCGGGAACCACGACGACCGAGTGGGACGCCTGCCTACTGCTCCACTAAACCGAAAGGCCCACTTGTGGACGAAACCCCCTGGAAGCAACTCAACATCGCCTATGCCGCCGCCGACGCCGCCGAGCGGGAACGCCGCGCCGCCGCACACCTGACCGGCATCCTTCCCGCTGCCGAAGCCGACGGACTCATCTCCTCGTGGTGGTTCATCCGCAAAGGCCCATGGCGCGTGCGCTATCTACTCGCCGACCCGTCCAGCAACCCAGACAGCGACCCAGTCCACGCCCTGCTCAACCAAGGAGTCTCATGGACACGGGACATCTACGAGCCCGAGATCCATGCCTTCGGCGGCCCCGCCAGCATGGACCTCGCCCACCAGCTGTTCCACCACGACAGCCGCCACCTACTGCCATTTCTCCTCAAAGATGCCGCTGACCGGCGGGAACGCTCCCTCATCCTCTGCACCACATTAATGAAAGCCGCGGGACTCGACATCAACGAGCAAGGCGACGTATGGGCCCGCGTCGCCGAACACCGCACCGGCATCGCCACCCCGCCGGTCCAGGAGGACGTGTGGAATTCCTTCACCCACGACATCCGCCACGTCCTCCACGGCACACCCCGAACCGACACCCTCGACCACGACTGGCTCGCAGCGTTCGAAGACGCTGGACGAGAACTCCGGACGCTGCGCGAGAAAGGTGCGCTCACCCAAGGGATACGCGCAATCACCGCCCTCCACGTGATCTTCCACTGGAACCGGATGGGACTGCCTGTTAGGCGCCAAGCCTTGCTTGCCCGAGCAGCGAAAGACGCCGTTTTCGGCAGTACCGCCGAAGAGCACAGCCGGCCACTGTAACGGAGCGATGGCGTACTTGATGCAACGCAACGTCGGGGGCGAGGGAGAAAGCAAGCTGATGGAGACCGGCGTCATCGGTCACGGCCTCGACGGTGCCGAACTCGCGCTGCCGAAGAGATCCGTACCTGGCAGGAACAGTTCAGCATCCCCGGCGGCGACGCACATTACCTGGGCGGGCCCAGTTCTTCGAGCGCCTCGGCAGCGACGGCGTGCGCGGCTTCCTCCAGCTCCTCCCGCG
>NZ_JALBWV010000114.1 GCF_022678645.1 Saccharopolyspora soli
CCACAAATAAAAAAAACTCTTCGCGGGCGCGCCTTCTTTTTTTTTAAAACCCCCCCCCCCCCCCCCCCCGCCCCCCCCGGGGGGGGGGGCGCCCCCCCCCCCCCCCCCCCCCCCCCCCCCCCCCCCCGACGAAGTCAGTAACGGCCAGGTGGGCCGAGTTCTTCGCGCTCTTCGTCCGCTGTGGACAGCCAGACGTAGTGGTTCTCCGACTTCGTCAGGACGGCCAGCATGTCGTGGCGCAAGGCTTGCAGCTGTCCAGCGGTGCGGGAGGTGAAGCCGCGGGAGGCGGCGATCACCGATGCCTCGTAGGGCATCAGGCGCTGGAGCAGCACGACGTCCGATCGCAGGGCCGTCGCTCGATGCGGGGTGAACTGGTGCAGCACCATCACCCGCGTCAGCCAAGGCGCCGGTTCAGCCGGGGACGGCGGGGATTCCCCGTCGTACAGGGACAGCACCGGGGCGTCCGGTGACGCCACCACACCTGCCTCCGAGCCCGGCTCCAGGACCGCGACCCGGTCGCCGCGCCCGGTCGCCACGCGGCCCAGGTTCGACCAGCCCGCTGGCTGGTCGGTGAACACCAGCACCTTCGCGCCGTGCCGCAACGCCCGGTAGGCGAGCAGTCGCGCCGCCCAGGACGCGCCGACCAACGCGACCGACACCGGGTCTGGCCGGAACAGCGTCAACGTCACCGGGAAACCAGCCTGGTTGCGGCCCAGCAGGAAGCCGAACGACGTGCCGGTCAGCTGCATCAGGTCGAGATCGCGCTCGGTGGCCTGGTGTTGCCCGATGTCCAGCCGTGGCACCGAACGCTGCTTCCGCGGTCGCCAGTCCGGGTGCTTGCGCACGATCACCGTCGGGCTGTCGTCGGCGTACGGCCCCGGCCCGCCCGCGGGCGGCATCGGCGCGGCGAGACCGACGGCCCTGGATTCCACCGATGCGACCGAAGCGGCAGCGGCGGTGTTGCCCAGCACCGCTCCGTTGGCCCGGCCGTTCCACTCCGACCCACCCAACGCGGGCGCGAACGCCGAATCATCCGCGCCGACCTGCGGCCCGTCCAACTCCGGACCGGCGGTCGGCACCGGCGGCTTCGCCGCCGAGATCACCGGAACCAGCTTGTGCACCGCAGTTTTGGCGCTCTCGTCCGACTCGACGCCGCGCGACTCGGCGACCGGGGCTGGCGCCTCCTCGGGAGCCACCGGGGGCTGTTGAGCGGCCGACTGGAACTGTCCCGCGTTCACCGCGCGCCACCTCCGGTCGGGGCCGAAGCGTACACCGCGGGCAGCTGCTGTCCGTCCAATCTGGACAGTCGTCCACCCGCGTGCTCGGCGAGCCGGAGGATCATGTCGCAGGTCTGCTGGTACTGCTCAGCGGCAGTGGCCACCCGCACCAACCCGCGAACACCGGTGCTGCCCTGTTCTGGCTCCACCACTATCGAGATGTTGACCTGCGCGTCCGGCACCTCGGCGAGGGCCGAGAGCAGCAGCGAACCGCGTTCCGGGTTGGGCCAGGTGCGCATCCAGAAGCACCCGTGCGTCAACTTGGTGGAACGCCAGCAATCCCACTCCTCCTGCGGCTGGACCGGACGCAGATCCGTCGGAGCCCCCAGATCGCAGGACCGCACCAGCGCGTCCAGCAACCCGTCGGAATCCAGCATCCGCGCCGTCAACCCCCGGCGCCGCAACGACCTATCCACCCTCCTGGTCAGCTCGGCCAGCACCACGGGCACGTTGAGATCCCCACCGGGGCGGTCGACCGCCGCCTGGGCGACGGTCTGCGAATCCAACCGCACGGCGAGCCACGTCGCGTGGTCGCGCTGGTTCGCCCCGGTCAGCGGCGCGCTGTGCAGCACCACCTGCACCACGACCCCGGCCTGTTCGGCCTCGGTGGCGATCCGTGCCAACGCCGACAGCGGGATCGGCGGCTGCGGCCCGTCGTCGGTGCCGACCTCCAGCACGGCGAACCAGCCCGCGCCATCGCTACCCATGCCCAGCCGCGCACCCTCGACGCCCGCGACGTCCTCCACGGTCAGGTCGGGCGCCAACTCGCACAGCGACACCAACCGCGGGTCGTCCCGGCGAGCCGCGACGATGCCCCGCCGGGCTCGGAAACGAAGGCGCAACCGGAGGATTTCCGTCCACCACTTGTCTTTTCGCCAGCCGAAAGTCGCGACCGCGGCGGCCACCCCGACCAGTCCGCCGACGATCAGCGCCCACAACGCCTGGAAGATGAAGAAGCACAGCGAAAGCTGGACGAGTTCGAACACCAGCAGCCGGGCGAGGCTGATCGGTCCGATGCGGCCCGGCTTGCGCCGGGGACGGAACCACGCCTCATCGCGCGAGCGGCCGAACCGCCCGGCCGCACTCGCGCTGGGCGGTTGAACCGGAACGCTGGTCTGCGTCGTCATCGATGGCGGATCCCTCCCACCCGGCAAGATTATCTTGGCCGCAGCCCGGCGGACAGCCACCTTTTCGATCCGCCGATCGGCCCAGCCGTACCCGGCCCGCACACCGACCCCAGACCTCGCGCCCGACCAGCGGTTTCGCCGAGCTTCCCGAGCTGACCGCGCGCCAGCGCCGTGACAGCCCGATTCGCCACCCTGGACAACTGCGTGCACGTGCGTCCGAAAGGCGTTGGCAGGTGGCGGCACCGCTGCTGGACATCGAACCGGATGTTTGCGAAACGGGCGGTGGCCGCAACGCGACCACCGTCGACCTGGTGCGCCTGTACCTGGCCGCGATCGGCCGAGCCGAACTGCTCGACCAGGCCCAGGAAATCGAACTCGCCAAGAGCATCGAGGCCGGGCTGTTCGCCGAGCACCTGCTGGCGCACCGAGCCGATCGGCTGTCCCGGCAGTACCGGGCCGAGCTGGCCGAACTCGTCGCGGCAGGCCGGGCCGCGAAAGTCGCGCTGCTGGAAGCGAATCTGCGGCTGGTGGTGAGCATCGCCAAGCGCTACACCGGTCGCGGCATGCCGCTGCTGGACCTGGTCCAGGAAGGCAACCTGGGCCTGCTGCACGCCATCGAGAAGTACGACCACACCCCGCGGTTCAAGTTCGCCACCTACGCGACCTGGTGGATCCGCAAAGCGATCACCCGAGCGCTGCTGGACCAGCCGCGCACCATCCGACTGCCCGTCCACGTGGCGGAACAGGTGAACCAGGTCGCGCGGATCCGGCACGAGATGTCGGTGCGGTTGGGCCGGGAACCGCAACACCACGAAACCGCCGAAGCGCTCGGCATGTCGCCCCGCCAACTGCTCGAACTGCTCGCGCACGCCAAGGAACCGATCAGCCTGGACCAAGCGATCGGACCGGACGGCAACGCAACGCTGGCCGACCTGCTCGGCCACGACCCGCACGCGTCGCCCGAAGAGGATGCCGGATATCGCCTGCTGCGGCGAGAAATCGAGGCGGTGCTGAACACGCTCGACCAACGCGAGCAGGAGGTGATCCGCCTGCGCTGCGGCCTCGACGACGGTCGGCAACGCACCCTCGACGAGATCGGCAGGGAACTCGGAGTAACCCGAGAACGCATCCGCCAGATCGAACGCCGAGCCCTGCAGAAACTCCGCGAACCAACCCGAGCCGACCGCCTCCTGACCTACGCGACCTGACCCAGCAGCCCGACCCGCAGCCGAGCCGAAAGCGTTTGGCGGTCGCTACCCGGCCGCCAGCTCTCCCGTATCCGAGCCGTACCAGCAGTTCCCACAACCGAAGTCCATGCCGCTGATCTGGGATTTCTTGCGCAAGTCCCGAAACGGGGAGCACTGCGAATCAACAGACCCGGCACGAATAATGAGGAAGGAGTCGCCGGACTGGGAACCCCCCGGCCGAGTCCGGCGACACCATCCACAAAGGACGAAGACCACCGCCGCGCCGGATGAGGTTCAGGCGGGGGCCGGGTCGTACGGGCTGGGAGCTTGTTGCGTGGTGAATTTCAGCCGTAGTCCTGGACGCGCTTGGGCCGCTTTCCCCACGTCGGCGGACACCACCACCGCTATGACCGGGAAACCCGCGGTCACCGGGTGGTCGACGAGGAACAGCACCGGCCGGTTCGACGGCGGCACCTGCAACGCGCCGGGCACCATTCCCTCGCTGGCCAGGTCACCGTGGTGGCGCCGGGCCAACTCGGGGCCGTCGAGCCGGATGCCGATCCGGTTGTTCTCCGATGTCACCGTGTAGGGCTCGGTCAGCAGGGTCGTGAACGCCGCGGTGCCGAACCAGTCGGCGCGCGGTCCCGGCACCACCTGCAATTCCAGCTCGTCCGCGACGGGTTCCGGCACGTGCGCCGGAATGTCGGACGCTGGCGCGCCGGGCTCTGATCCGATGGGCAGCACCACCTCGGACCGCAGGGGTTCCGGTCCGATCCCGGAGAGCAGGTCGGTCGCCCGCGAGCCCAGCACCGGGGCGACATCGATCCCACCGCGCACGGCCACATAGCTGCGCAACCCGAGACCCGGTGCCCCAAGTCGCAGGACCGCCCCGGCGGGAATCCGCAGCGGCGCGTTGAACACCCCGCTACGACCGTCCACAGTGATCGGACAGGGAGCGCCGGTGACGGCGACCGTGACGTCCTGGTCGGCGCGCGCCGCGAACCCGCCCAACGTCACCTCCACGGCAGCCGCCCCGGCCGGGTTGCCGACCAGGCGGTTCGCCAGCTTCAGCGCATCTCGGTCAGCCGCACCGGAAACGCCCACACCGACCGACGCGAACCCGACGCGCCCCAAGTCCTGCACCGTCGACAGTGGACCCGTTCGCAGCACTTCCAGCAATGCGCCCATCGCCCGCTCAGCCCCGCAACGCAGCCGTACCGCTGGGCTGATGCCCGTCCGTCCGTACCCAACGCGTCCGGCGGCAGAGCTCAGGCGCCCCGAGCGTCGCGGTTCTTCGGCTCATCGGTAACTCCGATCACATCGGCCTGCCGCGACGGTACCGAGTTGTTCAACAATCCTGCAATACTAAAATGCAACATGCTGGTTAAGACGTGTCCGCCAACCCCTCCCTCGGACAGCGGCTGAAGTTTCGAGGCGCAGGGCACAGCGACCAAGTAGCTTGGCCCGAAGCTGCCGCTCACAGGTGGGGCTGTGCAGCAACGTATGCAGGAGTGTCGATGTCCGACGAAAGCGCGTGGGCGGGGCTGCCGGACTCCCCCGGCTTGTGCCGCACGTGCCGCCACCCCTCGCTCAACCAGACCAAGCGCGGCACCACCTACCTGCGTTGCACGCGCGCCAAGTGGGACGAGCGGCTGCCCCGATATCCCCGGCTTCCCGTCCTGGAATGCGTCGGCTTCGAAGCGGCCGAGCACGCGCGGGAGTGATCGTTTACCGGCCAGCGCGACCAGATCGACTTCACGATTCGCGTTCGTGCGGCGAGGTCCGAAGAACGACAGATCTGGTTTCGCCAGAAACATCCAATGTGTCGCCGATCACCGCACATTCGGCCACCACATCCCGACAAGGCAGTCGTTCATACCGATAACGCAAAGATTCCGGTCCTTTCGGCCAGCGGACCTTGCGGCAGGGCACGCTTGTCGACAGGTTCCATGATCAGCACCACCCGCAGCGATCGTGCGGAGTTCTGGGGTGTCCACACAAGACTCCGCGAAACGCCATGGCAATGCGAGGTAGCAGAGTCTTGACCACGAGGAAACGGCACTGGTGGACCGCCGTGGCGGCAGCTGTTGCCGCCACCGGACTGCTGACGGCGCAACCCGCCTACGCCGAAGATCCGAACACCGTCGAGCAGCAAGCCTTCGAATCGGCCGCCGCCGAATTCGGCGTCCCGGCGCCCCTGCTGATGGCCACCTCCTTCCAGCTCACCAGGTGGGAGGACCACGGCGGCGAGCAGAGCAAAGCCGGTGGCTACGGCCCGATGCACCTGACCGAGGTGGATCCGGCGGAGCTGCGCCGGGAGAACCCGAAGCTGGTCAAGCTCGCGGATCACCCGACGCTGCACACCCTGGGCGAAGCCGCGAACCTGGTGCACCTCCCACCGGAACAGGTCAAGGCCGACCTGACGCAGAACATCCGCGCCGGTGCCGCGCTGCTGGCCGCTCGCGCCGAGGCAGTCAGCGGGGGAGCGCTGCCCAACAACATCGGCGGCTGGTACCCGGCGGTCGCCGAACTCAGCGGCAGCCCGCAGGCCAGCGGTGCGCGGTCCTTCGCCGACTCGGTCTACGACGTGCTCGGTCAGGGCCGCGCCCGGACCACGTCCACCGGACAGCGGGTGGCTTTCGCCAAGATCCCCGAGGTGGTGCCCGACCGCGATCTCACCGGCACCCGCCTGGAGAACGTCCAGGCCGAACCCGGTCCCGCACCGGAATGCCCGGCGGAGCTGGACTGCCAGTACATCCCGGCCGCCTACGCCCCGACCGATCCGCAGGACCCCAGCGGCGGCTACGGCAACTACGACACCGCGAGCCGTCCGGACGACGTCCGGATCGACTCCATCGTCATCCACGACACCGAAACCTCCTACCAGGCGGCGATCGCGGCGTTCCAGAGCCCGGCGCACGGTGCCGCGTCGCACTACGTGATCCGCTCCTCCGACGGCCAGGTCACGCAGATGGTCCCCACCAAGGACATGGCGTGGCACGCGGGCAGCTGGGATCGCAACATGCACTCCATCGGCATCGAGCACGAGGGCTGGGCGGCCGAGGGCGGCACCTGGTACACCGAGCAGATGTACCGCTCGTCAGCGGAACTGGTCCGATACCTGGCGAAGAAGTACGACATCCCGCTGGACCGCGAACACATCCTCGGCCACGACGACGTCAGCGCCGACAAGCCGGAGCAGGCCGGGGGCGAGCACTACGACCCGGGCCCGTACTGGGACTGGGCGCACTACATGAACCTGCTCGGCGAGCCGCTGGACAGTGGCGCTGGTGGCGAGGAGGTCGTGACGATCTTCCCGAGGTTCGACACGAACCGACCGCTGGTCACCAGCTGCCCGCCGGACCAACCCTGCGTGGACCTGCCGTCGCAACCGGCGAACTTCCTCTACCTGCACACCGAACCGCGCGACGACGCACCGCTGCTCAGCTCGCCGACGGTGCACCCGGACGGCGCCCCCGGCACGACGAAGATCGACGACTGGTCGGACAAGGCGGTCACCGGACGGCAGTACGCGGTGGCGGAACGCGCGGGCGATTGGTTGGCCATCTGGTACGACGGCAAGAAGGCATGGCTGCGCGACCCGAACGGCACGAACACCGCGCCCGCCGACGACGCCGAACTGGTAACTCCGGTCCGGGACCAGATCCCGACCTACGGCATGGCGCTGCCGGAGCCCGGCGAGTTCCCGTCCGGTATCGCACGGCCCGACGTGAAGCCGCTGCAGTACACCGTCCCGGCCGGTCAGGTGTACGTCGCGGGTGAGTCCGCCGCGGCGGAGTACTACTACGCGACCTACGACGGCCTCAACGACCCGAACAACCACACGGTGGTCGTCGGATCCGAGGTCTACGTGCCGATCTCGTACAACCACCGCTGGGTCTACGTGAAGGAATCGGACCTGAAGTCGGCGTCCTGACGATCCGCCTGGCCGCGACATACTGGCGGTCATGCGCACCTTGGGATTGATCGGTTCGGCGGCTGGCGGGGTGGAGCGGATCCGGCCGGCGCTGATCGAACCGGCGATCGCGCGCGGCTGGCGGGTCGCCGTGACGCTGACGCCGACGGCAGGCGGGTGGCTGCGACCGCTCGGCGAGATCGAGCGGATCGAGCAGGTGACCGACCTGCCGTGCCGGGTCGAACCCCGCCAGCCGACCGACGCCCGCCCGCACCCGCCGATCGACTGCTACCTGGTTTGCCCGGCGTCGGCCAACACGGTCGCCAAGCTGGCCCTCGGCCTCGCCGACAACCAGGCGCTGACCACGCTGGGCGAAGCGATCGGCACTCCGGAAATGCCGGTCGTGGTGTTCCCGAAGATCAACGTGACCCACGTGCGCCACCCGGCCTGGCGGTCGCACACCGAAACCTTGGCCACCGCCGGAGTCCAACTCCTGACGGGAGACGACTACTGGCCCCTGCAAGGCCCCCGATCCGGCCAAACCCCGGAAATCCCCTGGTCGAAGATCCTGGAAGCCGCGGAGGCCGCGACCACCCAACGCCCCTGAGCACCCGCCTTCGCACGGCCGCACGTCGACTGCCGATTTCGCACGAAGTCGCCGCCGCTACCGCGATTCAGTCGTCGCAGGTCGCGGTACAGATCAGAGTGCTCCCGGTGGTCGCCCGGTGGAGCAGGTCGTAGAGCATGTCGCGCTGGTCGTTGTCCAGTGCGCCGAGCACCTCGTCCTCTGCCGCCGCGAGGGCGAACTCGGCCTTCGCCAGCTTGTGCGCACCGACTTCGGTGAGCTCGACGATGTGGCGACGGCGGTCCTCGGGCGAGCGCCGCCGTTCGATCAGCCGCTCGGCTTCGAGGTCGTTGAGCAGCCCGACGATGTTCGTCCCGTCCATTTCCAGCGTCTTGGCCAGCGCCTGTTGGGTGCTTCCACCGCTGTCCCGCAGCACCGTGAGGGCGACGAGGTGACGAGGCCGCAGGCCCATCGGCGCCAGTGCCGACTCGGTGCGCAGCCGCATCCGGCGCGCGAGGTGTTCGAGCAGCGCGCCCGAACGGCGTGGCGGCTGGTTGACGACCGGCAGTGAGGCCATTCACCAACTCTATCCGACCCGACCAACCTATCGATGTGCTACAAATAGTTTGCCTTACACAAACGATCGATGAGAGGTCATCGACATGGCTAACCTGTTGCAAATCGACTCCAGCATCCAGGGCGACCGTTCGGTCAGCCGGAAGCTCACCGCGCGGGCAGCCGATGCCTGGCGCGCCGCGCACCCCGGCGGCACCGTGACGTACCGCGACCTGGGCAACAACCCCCTTCCGCACCTCGACGACGCGGGCGGCGCGGCCCGGATGCTGCCGCCCGACCAGCACACCCCGGCACAGGCCGCGTCGTGGGCGCTGACCGAGCAGGTGGTCGAGGAGGCGAAGCGAGCCGACACGATCCTGCTGGGCCTCCCGCTGTACAACTTCGGCCCGCCCAGCAGCGTCAAGTCCTGGGTCGACTACCTGATCGCGGCCGGGCTGTCCTTCGACCCCGAGACCCGTTCCGGCCTGCTGAGCGGCCGCGAGTTCATCGTGCTCGCTGCTCGTGGCGGCGGCTACGGCGCGGGCACGCCCCGCTACGGCTGGGACCACGCGGAGCCTTGGCTGCCGCACGGCGTCTCGATGACGGGCCTGAAGCCGCGCTTCATCACCGCGGAGCTCACGCTCGCCGAGGTGACGCCGGAGATGTCGGCACTGGTCCCGCTGGCGAAAGAAAGCCTCGCAGCAGCGGAACGCGAGATCGACGGCCTTTGGGCGCAGCCATCGGTCCCGGCCTGAGCGGTCGTCCGCAACGCGGTTGAGCGGCGCTCAACCGCTGGCCGCACACCCAACATCACCCGCTGCGGAAAACCGAGCACAGCGCTCGGTTTTCCGGTCAGCGGAACACTGGTCGCTTGTCCTTGTGCAGTGATCCCATCGCGACGTCGTTGAAGTTCAGGTGGTGGCGCACCACTTCCGGCGGGGTGAGGGCCAGCCACTGGACGAGGCTGATGTCCGCGAACCTGGGCGCCTTGAACATCTCCAACAACCGCAGCGGGGTGGACCCGGTGTTCTCGATGTAGTGCCCCATCGCGAACGGGACGTAGCCGACGTCCCCGGCCTGGTAGTCGAAGGTGCGGTTGACCCCGCCGCTGGCGAAGACGCCCATCCGGCCCTGGCCGGAGAGGTAGTACTGCCACTCGTCGTTGGTCGGGTGCCAGTGCAGCTCCCGGATCCCGTCCGGCTCGATCTCCACCAGCGCCGCCGAAGTGGTGGTGGAGGCGGCGAAGTTGGTCGAGTCGACGATCCGCGCGGTGCCGCCACTGGTCCGGATCGGCTCCTGGGAGAGCAACCGGTGCTTGAAGGTCCGGGGCACGTCGCCGGTCGGACTGACGACCCGGTCGGACTCCAGCGGCGGCGGTGCGGAACCGTTGAAGATGTAGAGCTCGGACTCGGGAATCGAGTCGAAATTCTCCTCGGCGATCCCGAAGTTCTTCGCGAGCACCGATCGCGGGGTGTGCGCGAACCAGTCGCTGAGCAGGAACGTGTTGTTCTCGGAGAAGTTGCCGTCGTCGAAGACCAGCAGGAACTCGACGCCCTCGGCCAGGGCCTGGATGTGGTGGGGAATCCCGGCCGGGAAGAACCAGAGGTCGCCTTCGGAGACGTCTTCGAGGAAGTTCCGGCCCTCCTGGTCGACCGCGCTGATCCGGCAGCGGCCGTTGAGCACGTACGCCCATTCGGATTGTTTGTGCCAGTGCAGCTCACGAATCGCACCGGGGTTCAGCCGCATGTTGACCCCGGAAAGAGTGGTAGCGATCGGCAGTTCGCGCTGCGTGACCTCCCGAGCCCAACCACCGGGTTCCAGTCGCATGCTCGCCTGGCTGAAGGAGAACTTCATGTTCGGCAAGGTGCCCGAGTCGGTCTCCGGTCGCGTCAACATGCTGGGGTTCTGGAGATCGACCGCTACGTTGCGCGGTCCGGGATCGGTGCCGCCGGAGTTCCCGCGGATCGGCTGCGGCACGCGATGCTTGGTGTCCTCGGTCATCGAACAGGTCCTTCCCGACTAGGCCGTCGCGGCCCAGCACCCCCATGCGCTGGGGGCCTGCCGCGTTTCGACGGTAGGAGACGCGGAAGTGACCCGCAGTTCCCGGAAGCCGGGTTCACGCGACCGCGCGGATGCCGGGAAAATCACCACATCACAAGGAAAACCACTCGCATCCAGGCGTGGTCACCGCTCGCCGGAGAACCGCTCCCACGCGGACTGCCGGGAGATGCCCAGCGCCTCGCCGATCCTGCTCCAGGTGACCTCTCGCCGGCGCAACTCCTGGACCCAGGAGTGCAGATTGGCCTCGACCTGATCGGCGACCGCAGCGACGCGGGGAATGTGCTCGAGCATCTGCTCGTCGGACAGCGATCCCCACATGGGCAACTTGGGATCGACTGGTTTGCCGCGGTACTCCTCGATGATGGACCCGGCCAAGCCAACGCACCCGTCGCAGATGTGCACGCCAGGCCCGGCGACCAATTTGTCGACCTCGGTACTCGCCTTACCGCAGAACGAACACCGCAACACCTCAACCGCCGAAGCAGAAGCAGCCATCCCACCCTCCTTGTCAGACTTACCCTGACAAGCTAGATCGTCAGGACGACCCTGACAAGGGCCGAACGCCTGCTACGCCATCGCCCCGATGACAGCTTTCGCGACAGCTTGAGCGGCTATGTCCACGGACCGCCACACCTCGGAGGCATCCGACCCCCACTCCATGACCTTGTGCTTTTCGAGCAGGGCTGCAAGCACGGGCGACGACTCCGGCGGAAACGCGGCCCCGCCGCGCAGCAGGGCGACTGCCTTTTCAGGTCCTCGGGCGCGGTACTCCGTTCACCGACCACGCACCTCGCCACGTCCAGCCCGGCCTTCGGCGATGAGCCACCCCTTGGGCGGATGCTGATTGTGGAGATCACCTCGCCCACGTCGCGATCGAACCCACCTACGAGCCCCCAGTCCGGACCACCGGCACGTACCCCCACGTGATCCCCTACGCGAACAACGGAACATGACGTCTCCGCTCACCGGTGCGGCACCTCGCCGCTGAGACGATCAACTCTGCTTGGGCATGTCCGAAGCCATGCCGAACCATGAAAGGGAAACTCCGAACACCCGAGTAGTGACCGTTGGTGTTCTGTCTCAGATCAGATTGGCTTCGGAGGACGAGTGACACTGGCTAGCTCAGACCTGCGCAAGTCCTCCGTCGACGAAGAGTTCGGCACCGGTGGTGAAACTGCTGGCATCAGTTGCCAGGAAGAGCGCGGCTGCGGCTACCTCGTCCGGGTCTCCCAACCGCCCGAGGGGCATGGCGGCCAGGAGCGCGTCCTTGAAGTCGGTCGCCTGAGCCGGATCGGTCGCGACGCCGGAAAACCCGGGAGTCTCGATCGGGCCTGGGCTGACCGCATTGACCCGGATACGGCGCCCCGCCAGCTCCACCGCCCAGGTGCGCGCGAAGTTGCGAATGGCGGCCTTGGTGGCGCTGTAGACGCTCGTCCCTTCGACGCCCTTGGACGCGGCGATGGACGACGACAGGATGACCGACGCGCCATCCGACAGCAGCGGCAGCGCCTTCTGCACCGTGAACAGCAGCCCCCGGACGTTGATGCCGAAGACGCGGTCGAAATGCTCTTCGCTGACCTCTTCCAGTCGCGCGAGCTCAGACACACCCGCGTTCGCGAACAACACGTCAATGCGGCCGCTGTGGTCCCTGACCCGGGTGTAAAGACGGTCCAGGTCCCCGTGCGAGGACACGTCGCTTCGCACCGCGATGGCTTGTCCGCGGTCGCTCTGCTCGTTGATCGCCTTCACCGTGGTGTCCAACTCGGCCTGCCGTCGACCGGTGACGAACACGGTCGCCCCTTCCAAGACGAAACGCCGAGCAGCGGCCGCCCCAATACCCTCGGAACCGCCGGTGACCAAGGCGACTTTCCCATCGAGCTGACACATAAGACATCCCTCCCCGCCGATGCTCCCGTTTCCCAAGCACCGATCACACGGGCCCTTCGCCCTCAGAACACAAGGGCTCATGCCTGATCGACGTGCGGTCATGGGTTGTGGCGCAGAGATCCGTTCGGCCGAGGTGCAGCCAGCATCTGAAAATGGTGTGTCCATCATCAAACGAAGCCGGACAAGTAGTGCCCGGGTGGCACCCTCACCCATCCACTCCGTATAGCGCGGCTATGTCTTCGGAAGCGGCCCACCGGCTGTAGGTGGGCGCCTGCGGCCAGCCCTCGGGCGAGTCCTGCCACTCCTCCTGCCGCCCGTACGGCAACAGATCGATCAGCGCGAAGCTGTGACTGAGCTGCTCGGTGCCACGGCCGTTGGTGTGCCAGGTGCGATAAACGGTGTTGCCGTCCCGCAAGAACACGTTGACCGCGAATCCCCCACCGGGCGGTGCACCGACGTCGGAACCGAATGGACTGTTCGCGGTGGAATACCAGGTCATCTGGTTCCCGACCCGCCGCTTGTAAGCGAGCGCCTCGTCGATCGGACCTTGGGTGACGATGACGAACCGGGCGTCGTAGTTGTCCAGGAACGCCAACCGGGTGAACTGCGAGGTGAACCCGGTGCAGCCCGAACACTGCCATTGCTCGCCGGGGAACCACATGTGGTTGTAGACGATCAGCTGTGACGTACCGCCGAAAAGGTCTGCCAGCCGGACCGGTCCCTCCTCGCCCTCAAGGGTGTAGTCGGGCATCTTGACCATCGGCATGCGGCGGCGCTGCGCGGCGATCGCGTCGAGTTCTCGGGTCGCAGCCTTCTCCCGGTCGCGCAGCGCGTCGAGTTGGCGCTGCCAGGTGTCGGCGTCGACTACGGGCGGTAGTGCGTTAGTGGTCACGGGTTCCCCTAACTGATCATGGTCATGTTCACGGCTCACGATTCGTAGGTACAGACCCCACCCGCTCGACGAAATCATCGGTGGCTGGCGACGTCGACGTGGACATCCAGGTAAGACAGCTCCTGACCCGCATTTAGGGCTGTAGTCGTTGGAGCCACGACCGAGCCGCGGCTTTCGATCACAGCGCCTGGTTGGCCTGCCCGTCCGGCGAGGACACCGCGTTGGCCCTACATCGAGACTGGCGCGCACCAGCCCGCTCCTGGTCGAAGGTCCTGAGATCCAGGTCAAGCCGGTGGGCGAGCGGCGCTTGGTAGCAGGTGAGATCGCATGATTACTCGCTCTGCCGCCACCACTCGTCTGGATCGCTACGCCTGCGCGCCAGCACCTTGCTCTGGTGGCGGTGGGCGGCACCTGAGTCTCCTGTCGCGGAATCATCTGTTCTCGGCGCGCTAGTCGAGAGCGGAAAGGCTCAGTCCCGCGGTGGGCCGGTGAGGAGCTCCTCGGCGAGCTTGGTGAAGTCGGCGACGAGCCGGCTGCGTTCGCCTGCCCGGGTGGCAAGCACGACGTGGCTCGGCTCGACGCCCTCCAGCGGGATCGCAACCAGGTCGGGGCGCAGATGCGCCGCCGCGCCCACCGCGATCGCCACGGCCTCGCCTGCGGCGACCACCTCGAACTTGTCCTCGAGCGCGTTGATGATCGGGCCGTCGGGTGCGCTGCTGCCGTCGGGGCGGGGTTCCAGCCGCCAGTACGCGCTCCACGTCGCGTCCGCCCCGGGGATGCGCGGCATCGGCTCGTCCGCGATGTCGTCGAGCGTGACGGACTTCTTGCTGGCCAGGCGGTGCTCCCGCGATACCACGACGGCCCTTGGCTCCTCGTAGAGCAACGTCACGCGCAGGCCGTCGGTCGAGAACGGCAGGCGCGTGACGACGGCGTCTGCCCTGCGGTCGAGCAGCGCCGCGCGTGGTTCGTGGTACTCGAAGTGCTGGGTGTGCACGTCGGCGTCGGGATGCAACTTGCGCATCGCCTGCGCTGCGGGCGTGACGATGAGCCCGCTGGTGTAGCCGATGACGATGCGGTTCGGCCGCGCGGCCGCGCGAGCGGTCGCCGCGGCGCGCGTCGCCGAACGCAGCAGCGCCTTGGCACGCGGCAGGAACGCCTCACCGGCCTCGGTCAAGGCCGTGCCCCGCGGCGTGCGGTCGAGCAGGCGCGCCCCGAGTTGCTGTTCAAGGCGGCGGATTTGCCTGGACAACGACGGCTGCGCGATGCGCAACGCGTCGGCGGCCTTGCCGAAATGCCGGTGCTCGGCGACCACGGTGAAGTACCGCACGAGCCGCAGGTCGAGGTCGGAGGGCGCATCGCTCATGCATTCAGGTTATCCCTGAATTCCACCTTCGAACCTACGAGCAAGGGCAACGAACTGCGGTGATGCCCATTTCGTATCGCAGAATGCGAAACAGGTCTTGGACACCCGACGATGCCCGGACGCAGCCTGAACACATCGGAAAAGCACGTTCTAGGAGTTCTCCATGCGGGTTTTCGTCACGGGCGCGACCGGGCTCGTAGGCAGCGCGGTCGTCCGCGAGCTGGTCGGTGCGGGGCACGAGGTACTGGGACTGGCGCGCTCGGACGCGTCGGAGGCGGTGCTCGCCGCCACGGGCGTGGCTGTGCAGCGCGGCTCACTCACCGATCTCGACAGCCTGCGCGATGGCGCCATCAAAGCCGACGCGGTCATCCACACCGCTTTCATTCACGACTTCTCCGATTTCGCCGCGGCCGTTGAGACCGACCGGCGAGCCGTCGAGGCGTTGTGTGAAGCACTCACTGGATCGGGCAAGCCACTGCTGGTCACGTCGGGAA
>NZ_JALBWV010000115.1 GCF_022678645.1 Saccharopolyspora soli
TGGTCGGGGGCCGCCCCCGCCGCCCCTCTCTCTGGACCCCACGCGGGCGCGGTAGCCCCGGCGCAGGCCGGGGCGGGGGGGGGCCGCCCCCCCCCCCCCCCGCGGGGGCCCCCGCCGTATGTCCAGGTCCGGGAGGACGGAACTCCCGCAGGGGCGGCACCACCGCGTTCCACGGCGAACATTTTGGGCGAACTGTCTGCGTCCACGCCGGTGCACAGCGTTGACCAGCACCGGTGGCGTGAGTAACTTCCGAATTCGACCGAATTCGCGGTGAACAGTTTTCGCAGTCAAGTTCCGCTCCGCAGGGAGGCCAACGTGAAGACCCGAGCGCGCCGCGGCGTTGTCACGCTCAGCGCCATCGCCATCGGCGCCGCGGCCCTTTTCGCGACCGGTGGTGCCGCCGCTCCGCAACAACGGCTGTCACCTGCCGAGCTCCTCCAGCAGATGACGCTGGAGGAGAAAGTGGGCCAGTTGTTCGTGACCTACGCCTACGGACGCACGGCCGACACCGCGCACCCGACGAACAAGGAGGAGTTCGGCGTCGACACCCCGGCGCAGGTGGTGCAGAAGTACCACCTGGGCGGCATCATCCACTTCGCCTGGACCGACAGCCTCTACGACCCGAAGCAGATCGCCGAACTGTCCAACGGATTGCAGAACGCCGCGGTGACCTCCGGCGCGCGGGTGCCGCTGCTGATCTCCACGGACCAGGAGCAGGGCCAGGTCACCCGGATCCTGGAGCCCGCCACCCAGTTCCCCGGCAACATGGCGCTCGGCGCCGGTCGCAGCGTCGACGACGCCGGTCAGTCGGCCGCGATCACCGGGCAGGAACTGCGGGCGATGGGGCTGAACCAGAACTTCGCACCGAGTGGGGACGTCAACGTCAACCCGGCGAACCCCGTGATCGGAGTGCGGTCGTTCTCCTCCGATCCCGCGCTGGCCGCGCAGTTCACCGCCGCGCAGGTCCGCAGCTACGAGGACTCGGCGCCGCCGGGCGAGACGGTGTCGGCGGCGGTCAAGCACTTCCCCGGCCACGGCGACACCAACCAGGACAGCCACACCTCGCTGCCGGTGATCGAGCACGACCGGCAGCAGTGGGAGCAGTTGGACGCGCCGCCGTTCAAGGAGGCGATCGCCGCCGGGGCGGACACGGTGATGAGCGCGCACATCGTGGTGCCCAAGCTCGATGATTCCGGCGAACCGTCCACGCTGGCACCCAAGGTGCTCACCGGGATGCTGCGCGACGAACTCGGCTACCAGGGTGTGATCGTCACCGACTCGCTGCAGATGGACGGGGTCCGGCAGAAGCACCCGGACGCCGAAATCCCGGTGCTGGCGCTGAAAGCCGGGGCCGACCTGATGTTGATGCCGTTCAACGTGCAGACCGCCATCGACGGCGTAATCAACGCGGTGCGCACCGGTCAGCTCACCGAGCAGCGCATCGACGAGAGCGTGGCGCGCATCCTGGCGTTGAAGTCCGCTCGTGGCGTGCTGGACAACCCCTTCGTCGATGTGTCCAAAGTGGATCAGATCGTCGGCACGCCGGAACACCTGGCAGCGGCGCAGGGCATCACCGACCGCACCACGACCGTGCTGCGCAACGACGGGATGCTGCCGCTCAAGTCGCCGGGGACGATGTTCGTGACCGGGGCTGGTGACAAGGCGACCGCCGCGCTGGCCGAGCGGATCAAGGCGCGCGGGCCGCAGGCGTCGGCGTTGGCGACCGGTCTGCAGCCGACACCGGAGCAGATCAACCAGGCCGTCGAGGAAGCCAAGCGCCACGACGTCACGGTGGTGCTGACCAACGCCGCCTGGAGTGCGACAAATGCGACGCAGCTCGACCTGGTCCGCGCCTTGCAGCAGACCGGAAAACCGGTGGTCGCGGTCGCGGTCCGGGATCCCTACGACGCGGCCTACGTCGACTTGCCCGCCTGGATCGCCACTTACTCGGACAAGGCGGTGGCGATGGAGTCGCTGACGAAGGTGCTCTTCGGGGAGATCGCTCCGGTCGGCAAGCTGCCGGTCCCGGTGCCCGACCCGAACCAGCCCGGTGTCGACAAGTACCCGTTCGGCCACGGCCTGGGCTGGTCGGGGTCGTGAGCGGCGAAGCGGGCTCCAGCCCTACAACGCACTCACGACTAACGCGGCGTGGCCTGCTGACCGCCGCCGCGTTGTCGGTGCCCGCGGCGGGCATCGCGGCGAGTTCCGCGTGCGCTGCTGCGCCGTCCACCAGCCCCGGCTCCGACGTCCGGACCGGGGCGGACGTGCTCGCCGCGCGGAACTGGGAGGACGTCACCGGCCGTCGGATCGGCGTGGTGACCAACCCGACCGGCGTGCTGGCGTCGCTGGAGCACGTGGTGGACGCCATGCACGCCAGCGGAGCGGTCAACATCGTCGCGGTCTTCGGGCCGGAACACGGATTTCGCGGCACCTCGCAGGCAGGTGGTTCGGAAGGCGATTACCGCGATCCGCGCACCGGTCTGCCGGTGTTCGACGCGTACGGTGCCGATGCGGCGAAGCTGGCCGAGATGTTCCGCAAGGCGGGCGTCGAACAGGTCGTGTTCGACATCGCCGACGTGGGCGCCCGCTTCTACACCTACATCTGGACGATGTACACCGCGATGCAGGCCGCGCAGCAGACCGGCGCGGCGTTCCTGGTGCTCGACCGGCCGAATCCGATCGGCGCCCAGGTGGCCGGTCCGCGACTGGACCCGCGATTCGCCTCCGGGGTCGGGCTGCTGCCGATCGTGCAGCAGCACGGCATGACGGTCGGCGAGCTGGCACGGATGTTCGACCGCGAGTACCTGCCGAGCCCGTTGCCGCAGCTCAACGTGGCTCGCGTCGAAGGCTGGCGGGGGCGTGGCACGGACACCGGGCTGCCGTGGGTGCCGCCCAGCCCGAACATGCCGACGCCGGACACCGCCGCGGTTTACCCCGGCACCGGGCTGTTCGAGGGCACCCTGCTCTCCGAAGGCCGAGGCACCACCAGGCCGTTCGAGATCATCGGCGCGCCCGGCATCGACTGGCGGTGGGCGGAGCAGCTCAACGCCGCTGGGCTCGACGGCCTCCGGTTCCGCGAAACGTACTTCGTTCCGACGTTTTCCAAGCACGCCAACTTGACCTGTGGTGGAGTGCAGCTGTACCGCTCCGGTGAGATCGACGCGATCCGCGCCGCGGTCGCCATGATCGTCACCGCGCGGCGGCTGTACCCGCAGGTCTTCGGCTGGCGGCCGGACAACATGATCGACAAGTTGTCAGGCTCGGACCGGTTGCGCACGATGGTCGATGCGGGGGCCGACGTGCCGGAGATCGTCGACGCCTGGCAGGACGAGGCCGCCGACTTCCGGCGACAACGCGAGCCATATCTGCTGTACCGCTGAGGGGGAAGCAATGGCCAAGACGATTCTGTTGGCGACGGCCCTGCTGGCGGTCACCACGCTGGCGGGCTCGGCAATGGCGTCGCCCGGCCACGTGCACGGCCGTTTCGACCGCCCCGAGCAGGGATTCGCACCCGCCAGCACCCTGCTGCGCGACGGCACCCCGGAAGAAGCCGGGCTCGACCCCGGCCCGCTCGACGCGGCGCTGCGGCAGATCGCTGGTTGGACGAACAAGACGCCCGACCTGGAGCATCCGATGTACGCGGGCGCGGTGAGCCTGGTCGCGCACGACGGCATCGTGGTGCGCCGCGAGGCGGTTGGGCAGGAAGTGCGCTACGCGGACCGCCAGGGCACCGAACTGCCCCCTGAGCAGCAGGACCCGATGCGTCCCGACACGATCTTCGACGCCGCCTCGCTGAGCAAGCTGTTCACCTCGATCGCGGTGCTGCAGGCGGTCGATGACGGCAAGGTGCGGTTGGACGCGCCGGTGGCCGAGTACCTGCCGGAGTTCGGCGTCAACGGCAAGCAGTCGATCACCGTGCAGCAGTTGCTCACCCACACCTCGGGTCTGCAGGCCGAGGTGAAGCTGTGGAAACTGCCACCGGAGCAGCGGATTCCGGCGATCATGCAGCTGACGCCGGAATTCCCGCCGGGCACCCACTACACCTACTCCGACCCGAACATGATCACGCTCGGCCTGCTGGTCCAGCGGGTCAGCGGCGCGCCGCTGGACCAGGTGGTGGCGGGGCAGATCACCGAGCCGCTCGGGATGTCCGACACCGGCTACAACCCGCCCGCATCGAAGCTGCACCGCATCGCGGCGACGGAGGACGAAGTCGATCCGCCGCGCGGCATGCTGCGCGGGCAGGTGCACGACGAGAACGCGTGGTCACTGGGCGGAGTCGCCGGGCATGCCGGGATCTTCACCACCGCCGACGACCTCTCGGTGCTGGGCCAGGCGCTGCTCAACGGCGGCAGCTACGACGGCCACCGCATCCTGTCCGAGCACAGCGTCGAGGCGATGCTGACCAACTTCAACAGCGCTTTTCCCGGCAATGCGCACGGTTTGGGCTTCGAGCTCGACCAGCGCTGGTACATGGCGGGGCTCAGCGCACCGCACACCGCGGGCCACACCGGTTTCACCGGGACGTCGCTGGTGATCGATCCGGCGTCGCGTTCAGTGGTCGTGCTGCTGACCAACCGCGTGCACCCGTCGCGGGACTGGGGATCGAACAACCGCGCCCGCCAGGCGCTGGCGCAGGGGTTGGCGGAGGCTCTGGCCGTGAAGCCAGCCCGTGGCTCGCAGTCGTGGTTCGCCGAAGGCCCCGGCACGTTGACCACCGATCCGCTCGGGCCGGTGAGCGGCGACATGCAGGTGTCGTTCAACGCCTTCGTGGACACCCAGCGCGACGCCGACGGCGCGGATCCGCTGTTCGTCGAGTCCAGTGTGGACGGCGTTGGCTGGCAGCCGGTGACGTTGCAGGCGTCCGGCCCCGGTGCGCCCGACGAGCCGCAGGGTTCGCTGGCCGGGGCGGGGCACCGCAGTTGGTGGAAGGTGCAGGGCACGGTCAACGCGACTGCTGGGCAGCAGGTGCGGCTGCGGTGGCGCTACGCGCTGGACGACCAGTACGCCGGGCGCGGGGTGAACGTGGACGGCATCCTCGTCGCCGACCGCAACGCGACCCTGTTGGACGGCGAACTCGAAGCCGCCCGCCTGCACCCCGACGGCTGGGTCGCCACCAGCCGCTGACCAGTCACGGCGGCTGGGGTCCGCCGCGCAAAGCGAGTTACGGCAGGGGTTCCCAGCGGGTGGTGTCGGATTCGGCGATGGCGCGGCCGAACTGGACGTCGGCGAAGTGGATGCCGAAGCCGATCGTGTTCGGCTCCCGGAGTTCGCGCACCAAGTCCAGCCGGGAGCGGATCGCCTCGGCGCGGTCGGTGTCGATCCACACCGGCCAGGTCGGGTTGCCGATCTGCACCGCACTGTGCAGCGCGTCGCCGATGACGATCAACCGCTGGCCACCGGAGGTGATCGTGTACGAGGTGTGGCCGGGTGTGTGGCCGAACGAGTGCCGCGCCCGCACGCCGGGGAAGATCTCCTGTCCATCGTGGACGGTTTCGACCTGAGCACCCATCCTGTCCAGCATCTCGTCCGTGACGTCCGGGGCGTGCTCGTCGCGCCGCTGCCA
Organism: Saccharopolyspora soli; assembly: GCF_022678645.1. Taxonomy (GTDB): domain Bacteria; phylum Actinomycetota; class Actinomycetes; order Mycobacteriales; family Pseudonocardiaceae; genus Saccharopolyspora; species Saccharopolyspora soli. Next base: position 5,567 of record NZ_JALBWV010000115.1, read on the forward strand.
TTCCTGCTCGGAGACCAGCAACCGAGCCGTGGGGAAGGCACCGTGGTGCACCCAGCCGATGTGGTCGGTGTGCAGGTGGGTGATCGCGACGGCTTCGATCTCGTCGGGCGCGCGCCCCAGCTTCCCCAGGTTGTCCAGCAGGTCGCGCCCGCGGATGGCGCCGATGATCGGGTTCTGCGGATCGTCCGGGAAGGCCGACGGCCCGAAGCCCGCGTCGATCAGCACCGCCCGCGAACCCCGTTCGACGAGCAACCCGCCGATGCTGGCGACCAAGTGCCCGGTTTCGCCGAGGTGCCGCGCGTGCTCGCGCCAGTCGTCCTCGGTCGTCTCCTGGAACCAACCACGCGGTTTGAGTCCCACCACCCCGTCCGGGACGTAGCTGACCCGCAGATCACCGAGCTCGATTGAGCGGATTCCGGCCGCCGTGTTCCAGCGCTGCTCATCACTCATGCCAAGTAACTTACAACTTGAACAATTACAACTGCAACAGTTCTAGCTTGCCGGACCAGTCACACGCCGATGTCTCGTTGACGAGCCCCCATCAGGGGAGCCGCTCGACTCGCGGCGCGTCCCGGCGGCGGGCAATGTCGGGCCGACGAAGCCGAAACCGTCGGAGGGAGCCGAAGTGTCCGCGATTCCGCAAGACCGCGAGGACATCCTGAGCAAACGCACGTTCGCGCACGTGGCCACCATCGGGCCGCACGGCGAGCCCCAGTCCAATCCGGTGTGGATCGACTGGGACGGCCGCTACCTGAAGTTCAGCCAGACCAAGAACCGGCAGAAGTACCGGAACCTGCGGCGGGAGCCGCGCATTTCGATCTCCGCGCACGACCCCGACCAGCCCTACCGCTACGTGGAGGTGCGCGGCAAGGTCGCCAAGATCGAGGACGATTCGAACAACGCGTTCATCAACAAGATGGCGAAGAAGTACCTCGACGAGGACGAATACCCGTGGCCCCAGCCCGGCGAGGAGCGCGTGGTCATCTACGTCGAACCCGAGCACTCGACAGCCCAGTGAACGCCCGGATCAGGTGATGAGCGAAGGGCACCTTCGACCGGCTTACCCGGTCAAAGGTGCCCTTCACCTGGTTACGTCGCCGGGAGGACGTGGGTGCCGGTGCGGTCCGTGGTGAGGCATAGGGAGCAGATGAGCGTGTCGGGTTGCGCGGAGGCGAGGACGTCCGGGCGCTCGAAGTCCTGCTGGCAGACGTCGCAGGTGTAGGTGGTGGCGACCGGTGTGCCCTCGGCGTCGAAGCGGGGTTCGGCGATGCCGTCGTCCGTGCGGCGCAGGTAGTAGCGGCCCCGCGTGACCACCGCCATCAGCGGGGTCAGCACTGCCGCGATGACCACCGCCGCGATCGGCGAGTACGGCTGGATCGTCGCGCCGAAGGCACCGAAGTACATCGCGATCGAGATGATCGCCGAGGCCAGGAACGCCACCACGCCGACCGGGTTCACCGCGTACAGCATGCCGCGGCGGAACTCCGGCTCCTTCGGCGACAGCTTCAGCACGTACTTGTTGATCAGGATGTCGGTGGCCACCGTGACCACCCACGCGATCGCGCAGTTGGCGTAGAAGCTGAGCACCGAGTTCAGGAAGGCGAACATGTTCGCCTCCATCAGGACCAGCGCCACCAGCAGGTTGAGCAGCACGAACACGATCCGGCCCGGGTAGCGCTTGGTGATCCGGCTGAACGAGTTGGTCCAGGTCAACGAGCCGGAGTAGGCGTTGGTGACGTTGATCTTCACCTGGCTGAGCACCACCAGCACCACCGCCAGCGGAATCGCCAGCCAAACCGGCATGAACAACTCGTAGATGCCCATGAACTGCTGCACCGGCTCGGTGGCCGCCGCACCGGCCACGCCCATGATGAAGAACGCCAGGAACGCCCCGGTGGCCTGTTTGACCGCGCCGAAGACCACCCAGCCCGGACCGGCCACCAGCATCGAGGCCCACCAGGACCGCTTGTTCGCCGCGGTGCGCGGCGGCATGAACCGCAGGTAGTCGATCTGCTCGCCGATCTGCGCCATCAGCGACAACGCCACCCCGGCACCGAGCATCACCGATGCGGCGTTGAGCCCGCTGGCGTCCGACCCGGTGAACGCCAGCCAGGAACTCACCGAGCCCGGATCGACGATCACCAGGTAACCGATCGGGCCGACCATCAGCAGCAGCCACAGCGGCGTGGTCCACACCTGGAGCTTGCTCAGCGCCTTCATGCCGTAGATGACCAGCGGCACCACGATCAGCGTCGTGATCAGGTACCCGAGCCACAGCGGCACCCCGAGCCCGACCTTCAGGCCCTGCGCCATGATCGCGCCTTCGGTGGCGAAGAAGATGAAGGTGAAGCTGCCGAAGATCACGCTGGTCAGCACCGAGCCGTAGTAGCCGAACCCGGAGCCGCGGGTGATCAGGTCGAGGTCGATGTTGTAGCGCGCGCCGTAGTAGGCCAGCGGCAGCCCGGTGACGAAGATGATCACCGCCGCGACCAGGATCGCGACCAGCGCGTTCAGCGTGCCGTAGCTCAAGCCGATGCCCGCGCCGATGGAGAAGTCGGCGAGGTAGGCGATGCCGCCCAACGCCGTCGTCGCCACCACGCTCGGCTTCCAACGCCGATAGCTGCGCGGCGCGAAGCGCAGCGTGTAGTCCTCCAGCGTCTCCCGCACCGCCTGGTCCTTCGGCGGACCCTTCCGCGTCGTTCCGACGACCATCCGCTGCCTCCTCCCGAACGCACGTGCGGACGGCAGTGTTGGTCATGGATGTTTCCGCCATGAACAACAGAGGTTTCCGGTGCATGACGCCGGGTGTGAAATGCGTCGGCGCGCTACTGGACGGACAATTACCCCTTTCGGAGTAGTTGGGTTCAGATGCAACCTGGGTATGAAGTTGCCCCGTCTACCCGAAGGAAACCCAGAAGAGGCCCATTGACCTGCACAAGCAGCGGTTAGTAAGTTTCCCACATGGTCACTGACGACACGTTCCGCGAATCGGGCGAGGGCAGTCCGCTCGTCAAGATCCGCTCCCTGCTGCCCGGCCTCGCCCGAGCCGAGCAGCGCGTGGCCAACATCGTGCTCGCCGATCCCGCCTCGATCGCCCGGCGCAGCATCACCGAGGTGGCCGAGGCCGCTGGCACCAGCGAGACCACCGTCACCCGGTTCTGCAAGGCGATCGGCGTCGGCGGCTACCCGGACCTGCGCATCGCGCTGGCCGCCGACACCGCCCGCACGTCGACCCGCGACCGCGAACTGGGCAGCGACATCGCACCCGACGACGACATCGGGCAGATCATCGAGAAGGTCGGCTACGCGGACGCCAAGGCCGTCGAGGAAACCGCGGGGCAGCTGGACCCCATGGTCCTGCAGCGGCTCGTCGACGATGTGGCCCAAGCCCGCCGCATCGACGTCTACGGCGTCGGCGCCAGTGCCTTCGTCGCGCTCGACCTGCAGCAGAAGCTGCACCGCATCGGTCTGACCTGCTTCGCCTGGTCCGACACGCACAACGCGCTAACCTCGGCCGCGGTGCTCCGCGAGGGAGATGTCGCCATCGGCATCTCGCACACCGGTGCCACCGCGGAAACGGTCGAGGCGCTGCGCGAAGCGCGTCGGCGCGGGGCCACCACGGCCGCGCTGACCAACTTCGCGCGCTCACCCATCACCGAAGTCGCCAGCCACGTGCTGACCACTGCGGTGCGCGAGACCACCTACCGCTCCGGCGCGATGGCCAGCCGCATCGGCCAGCTGACCGTGATCGACTGCCTGTTCATCGGTGTCGCCCAACGCCACCTGGACCAGGCCAAGTCAGCGCTGGAGGCCACCTACGAGGCAGTGGGCGGCCACCGCCTGGGCAGCCGACCGGACCGTCGGCGGCAGAAGGAGACGTGAATGCGCGAGGACTACCCGCGTCCCGACCAGATGTCCCCGCAACAGCCGCAGGAGGCGTGATGAGCCGGGAGCGCGCGGTGCGCGTGGACGCTCCAACCGAACGCAACAACCCCAGGACCAGGGACATCGACCTGCTGCCAACCTTGGACATCCTGCACGTCCTCAACGGCGAGGACCGGACGGTGCCGGTGGCGGTCGGCCGGGTGCTGCCGGAGTTGGCCAGCGCCGTGGACATGGCCGTCGCGGCGCTGCGCGCCGGTGGCCGGGTGCACTACGTGGGAGCGGGTACCTCCGGGCGGCTCGCGGTGTTGGACGCCGCCGAGCTGGTCCCGACCTTCAACGTGCCGCCGAACTGGATCGTCGCGCACCAGGCGGGTGGGCCCGACGCGTTCCGGCACGCCGTGGAGAACGCCGAGGACGACACCGAATCCGGCGCCACCGCGATCCGCGAGAACGCCACCGGCGTCGACTTCGTGCTCGGGCTGGCCGCGTCCGGCCGCACCCCGTTCGTGCTGGCCGCGCTGGACGCCGCGCAGCGCCTCGGGGCGCGGACCGGTTTGGTGACGTCGAACCCGGACGTCGGGGACGTGCCCGCCGACGTGGTGATCGCGGTGGACACCGGGCCGGAGCCGATCACCGGCTCGACCCGGATGAAGGCGGGCACCGCGCAGAAGCTGGTGCTCACCTCGTTCTCCACCGCGGTGATGATCCGGATGGGGCGGACCTACTCGAACCTGATGGTCAGCATGCTGGCCACCAACGCGAAGCTGCGCGGCCGGACGATCAGCATCCTGCAGGAGGCGACCAACGCCTCCGAGGAGGCTTGCGCTGCGGCGCTCAACGCAGCCGACGGAGATCTCAAAACCGCGTTGGTGCACTTGCTCACCGGCGTCGACGTGGAGCGAGCGGCGGCGGCGTTGGCGGTCTCCGACGGCCACGTGCGCGACGCCCTGCAAGTCCTCGCGAAGCGATAGCCGGTCGTGAGTGCGAAAGCGGGCTCCAACCCGCTTTCGCACTCACGAGAGGTTGTTGGCCACGTTGCGGAAAGCGTCGGCCAGCAGGGTCCAGAAGCGGTCCGCGTCGAGCGTGGTGGCCACCTCGGCGTTGTGCCGGTCGGCCGGGGCCCTGAAGTCGGTGACCGTCATGCCCGAGGTGAACCGGCCCTGCGTTTCGACGTCGACGCGGGCCGACACCGTCTGGACCAGGCTCGGGTCGATCACGTACGCGATCGCGCACGCGTCGTGGATCGCCGGGCCCTCGTCGCGGTAGCTGATGTGCTGGCCGTAGAAGTCCAGGCACGGCGTGATCAGCTCCGACCCCAGCCGTCCGAGGTCGGTGAACCGCGTCCGCACCGCCGCGTTCGCCCGCGCCTGGTGGGTCAGGTCCAGCCCGATCATGACCGTCCGCCAGGGCGCGCCGAACGCGACGGCCGCCGCCTCGGGGTCGGCGATGATGTTGAACTCGGCGGCCGGATTCCGGTTGCCCCTGGTGTAGGAGCCGCCCATGATGACGAATTCCCCGACCCACTCGGCGATCCGCGGTTCCTTGCGCAGCGCGAGCGCGATGTTGGTCAGCGGTCCGATCGCGACCAGGCTGATCTCGCCGGGCGCCGCGGCCAGGGTGTCGATGATGAAGTCGACCGCGTGCTGGTCGCTGAGCTTCGATTTCGGCTCGGGCAGCACGACGTCGCCGAGGCCGGTGTTGCCGTGCACGTCCCCGGCCGTCAGCTGCTCGCGCACCAACGGCTGTCCCGCGCCGCGCGCCACCGGAACGTCCATGCCGTAGAAGTCGTGCAGCCGCAGTGCGTTGTCGGTGGTGTGCTCCAGCTCGACGTTTCCCCCGACGGTCGTGACGCCGACGACCTCCAACCCCGGATTGCCGTGCGCCAGTGCCAACGCCAGCGCGTCATCAATTCCGGGATCGCAGTCGATCAGAACCTTCTTCACCGCAGCCAACCCCTTTTCCTCCGACCATTCTCCCGTGCGGTTCCGATTGGAACCGAGTCCATTCGAGCACGCGTCAGCCCTCCTGGACCGCGTCGGCGATGGATTTCGCCTCCCGCGCTCCGGATTCCAGGGCCTTGCAGCAGTACACGATCCAGGCCGCGACCTGCTCGGGATCTCCGGTGGCGAAGCCCAGGGCCAGCCCCGCGTACTCCTGCTGCCGCCGGAAGTACGCGACCTCCGGCACCACCAGCCCCTTCGGATCCAACCCGCTGCCGATCACGCTCAGCCGCGCCGCGGCCCGCGCGATCACACCGTCGGCGGTCCCGAAGGGCTGCAACGCGAGGAGTTCGCCGTGCACGACAGCGGCCAGCACCGGCCCCGGCCCCTGGGCCTGCCGATCGGTGATGATCTCGGCGAGCAGGTCGAGCCGCTCGGCGATCACCGGGGCGGCACGCGGACGTCCGAGCCGGTCCGGGTCGTCGATCAAGTCGGCAGCCGCGAGCACGTGCATCCGGGCCAGCGCCTGTCGCGGCGCGCGCTGCCAGGTGGGCAGCAGCGCGCCCATCGCCTCGGCGATCCGCAGCGATCCGGCCAGCATCGGATCGGTGACCTCCCCGGACTCCGGGATTTCCGCCGCGCCACCGGCGATGGCCGCCGACGCGCGGGCGGCGCGCACCGATGCCTCGGCCGCCGTGGTGGGCCAGCCCCGCCGGTTCGCCGGGTGCCGGTGCACTTCGTCGATCGCCGCGCGCGCGGCGGCCACGGCATCGGCGACGCCGTCCAACTCCAGCAGCGGTGCCAGCGAAGGCGAAGGCTTGTTGGTCACGCCCGACGACGCTACCGGCCCTGCCCCGCTGCCCGTCTGGGCTGCGACATGTGACACAGTGACCGCGCCGCAGCCCTGCGTGTCGCGGCGGATTCGGACCGTATGTCGGATTGGTCTAAACCATTTGCTCGAACCCTCTGTTGCCGTGAGCCCGATCGCACTACGGTTCCAATAGCACTGGCGACCCCATCACCAGGGAGGTTCTCGGTAATGAGCCAGCCCGACGGGCACAGCAATACGCTCAGCAACCTGCTCACCGAAAGCAGGACATTCCCGCCGTCCGAGGAATTCGCGGCGCAGGCGAACGCCACGTCGGCGCTGTATTCGGAAGCGGACGCTGATCGGGAGGCGTTCTGGGCGAAGCAGGCGGAACGCCTGCATTGGGAAACCAAGTGGGACCAGGTTCTGGATTGGTCGAACGCGCCATTCGCGAAATGGTTCGTCGGCGGCAAGCTCAACGTCGCTTACAACTGCGTGGACCGGCACGTCGAAGCCGGTAACGGCGACCGGGTCGCCATCCACTGGGAGGGCGAGCCCGGCGACACCCGCACGATCACCTACGCGGAACTGCAGCGGGAAGTTTCCCGCACCGCCAACGCGCTGACTGCGCTCGGCGTGGGCGCGGGCGACCGGGTGGCGATCTACTTGCCGATGCTGCCCGAGGCGGTGTTCTCGATGCTGGCGTGCGCCCGCCTGGGTGCGATGCACAGCGTGGTCTTCGGCGGCTTCTCCGCGGAAGCGCTGCGGACCCGGATCAACGACGCCGCGGCGAAGGTCGTCATCACCTGCGACGGGCAGTACCGGCGCGGCAAGGCGATGCCGCTGAAGGCCAATGTGGACGAAGCCGTCGCCGACACCCCCAGCGTCGAGCACGTGCTGGTGGTCAAGCGCACCGCCACCGAGGTCGAGTGGCACGACGAGCGCGACAAGTGGTGGCACGACGTCGTCGAGGGCCAGTCGGACGTGCACGACCCGGAGTCCTTCGACGCCGAGCACCCGCTGTTCATCCTCTACACCTCGGGCACCACCGGGAAGCCCAAGGGCATCCTGCACACCTCCGGCGGCTACCTGACCCAGGCCGCCTACACGCACTACAACGTCTTCGACCTCAAGCCCGAGTCGGACGTCTACTGGTGCACCGCGGACATCGGGTGGGTCACCGGGCACACCTACATCGTCTACGGACCGCTGGCCAACGGCGCCACGCAGGTGATCTACGAGGGCACCCCCAACGCTCCGCACGAGGGCCGCCACTGGGACGTCGTGCAGAAGTACGGGGTGACGATCTACTACACCGCGCCCACCACGATCCGCACCTTCATGAAGTGGGGCGCGGACATCCCCGCGAAGTACGACCTCTCGTCGCTGCGGGTGCTGGGCAGCGTGGGTGAGCCGATCAACCCCGAAGCATGGATCTGGTACCGGGAGAACATCGGCGGGAACGGGACCCCGATCGTGGACACCTGGTGGCAGACCGAGACCGGCGCGATCATGATCTCGCCGCTGCCCGGCGTCACCACCGCCAAACCCGGCTCCGCGCAGGCCCCGCTGCCGGGCATCTCGGCGAAGGTCGTCGACGAGACCGGCACCCAGGTCGGCAACGGCGGTGGCGGCCTGCTGGTGCTGGACAAGCCCTGGCCGTCGATGCTGCGCGGCATCTGGGGCGACGAGGAGCGCTACCGCGACACCTACTGGGCGAAGTTCGCGGACAAGGGCTTCTACTTCGCCGGGGACGGCGCCAAGTACGACGACGACGGCGACATCTGGCTGCTGGGCCGGGTGGACGACGTCATGAACGTCTCCGGGCACCGGATCTCCACCACCGAGGTCGAATCCGCCCTGGTCTCGCACCCGAACGTCGCCGAAGCCGCGGTCGTCGGCGCCAGCGACCCGACCACTGGCCAGGGCATCGTCGCCTTCGTCATCCTGCGCGGCGGGGTCGACGACGCCGCCAGCGGCGAAGCCGCGCTCAAGGCGCTGCGCGACCACGTCTCGCACGAGATCGGCCCGATCGCCAAGCCCCGGCAGATCATGGTCGTGCCGGAACTCCCCAAGACCCGGTCCGGCAAGATCATGCGCCGCCTGCTGCGCGACGTCGCGGAGAACCGCGAGGTCGGCGACGTCACCACGCTCGCCGACTCCTCGGTCATGGACCTCATCTCCAAGGGGCTGAGCTCCTCCAGCGACGACTGATCGAGCACCACGTGGCGGCGCCCTCCCCGCCGGGAGGGCGCCGCTTTTTATCGAGGGTGCGCGGATTGGCCGCTGCTGGGTGGGGGGGGGGGGGGGGGGGGGGGGGGGGGGGGGGGGGCACGCCCCCCCCCCCCCGCCCCCCCCCCCCCCCCGGGGGGGGGGGGGGGGGGGGG
>NZ_JALBWV010000116.1 GCF_022678645.1 Saccharopolyspora soli
GAATCCGATGGCCAAGCCGTAGAAGGAGTTGTTCGGATGATCCCTGCTGGTGGCCACGTTCAGCACCACATAGGCCAAAGCGACCAGCTTTCGACTCGTCAGGCGGACCGGGACGACCTCTCTCAGCGAGTTGAGAACATCCACGACTGCAAGAATTCCGTCGCAGCACGGTCATGTCAGCACGGGTAACGCCCATCTGGGTTGACCGTTAGCCGGGTCCCTTGCATACCTGCTAGCTGCTAATGCCTTGGTCAGCGCTTCGCGCTGTCGACCTTGTCGACAAGCCAGCAAGCAGCGGCTACCAGCCAGCCGGTAACGGAAATGGTCGTTGACGGTGACGACTCGGCGCGGCGCGTGCGCGAGCCTGGTTAGCGAATCACAACGTGCATCAACGCGGTCGATCGGGTCGTTGAGGAGAGCCGAAATGACGCCAACAACAGGCAAGAGCAGGGGCGGCGCCCGGCGAAACCCCGTTGCAGGTCCTTGGCTCTCGCGGGACAACCGCGAACTCGTGCCAAGGCCTCTGACCTGCCCGCGTTCCCAGCAGACCACGTCGGTCCCTGTCCTGAGCACATCCGCGCATCCGGCTGGGCGCGGTGCTCCCGATGATCAAGCCCGGTCACCGGGCTGCCGGGTCCAGCCGGACCGCCTGAACAGACGCCCGGTCGGCGCTTCTCCACCACAGATCACCGCCGCCGGGCCCACTCCACGAGGGAAACACCAATGCTACCGATCGATCGCCCGCGTGTTTGGCTCGCCGGGAGAGACCGGCCCAGCCAGCAGCCGCCATCGAGCACAACCTGGCTGCGCGACGATGCCTGCCGGGTGTGGGTGCCCAACGGCCAAGGCAGCTGGCATACGCCAGACAACCGCCACCACGCCACCCTCCACGAACTGCGTGGCCACACCGACCTGGTCGAGGTGCGCCGATGATGCGCCAGAACTCTACCGACGACATCGTAGCCCCAGGTGAGAGCGTCTGTGTGCTCGGCGCTCCCCTGGCCGCCCGCTACGAGCCACCAGTCAACACGCTTGCCCCGACTAGGACGTCGGAAGTGCCGCTTCAGCAACCGGACTGCGGTCGCGCAATCGGTTGCGGTGGCTGCAGTTGCGCATGGACTGCGTCGCAAGCGCGAGAGGGCCGCCGCGCAACTGCGAGTTGATCGCCAGTTCAGGCGAATGCCTCGTAGTCTTTGCCAGGATCCTGACGACATTGGTGGACTCGGTCGATCAACCGCCGATGCGTCTCGGCCCACTCGAACACGGGACAAGTGCTTCCAGGAACCCTTGGATTACAGGAGTCAACTCGTAATACGCCGCCTTCGAGCTCTGTGAGCTGTACTCACGGCGCAGCACCAGCTCGTCCCGCTCCATCGTTGCTACGGCTACTGCACTTGAACGTCTTTCGAGGTGGTGCCGCTACGTCTGGGATTGCAGATTCAAGGTCACGCCTGCACCCCAGCACTGCGGGCAGAGCCGTCGGCCGGTGACGAACTGCGGAGGATGTCCGGGGGCGCGCTGGGCGTGGACGGCGGCGACTTCACGTTCGCCGCGGCAATGTCCGCACCTGTCCCGCGGCCAGCACATGATCGGCAGTGCCTCGGCAGTCCGGATCACCTGCATCCGCAGTTCGCGGAGGCGATCCGGCTCCTCGTCTGGGTGCACGTGGCGTCCGATCACGTCGGCCTCGGCAAGTGCGGCCTCGTAGGCACGCACCGCCTGCTCGACCTCATCGCCAACAGAACCCTGCTTCCACTCGCCCATGTCGTGTACGCCTCCCACTCCTGCCCGTCGGGTCAGCCGCCCATCGAGGTAGCGGTGGTGATGACTTCCTGCGGGACCGGTTGGTCGGTGGCCAGGGCCTGGAACAGGGTCTCGGCTTTGTCCTGGTCCCACCGGACCACCGAGGCGCCGTCATCGGTTTCGGCGAAGCTGCCGAACGGCACGGTGGTGGTCACGCCCTGTCCGGAGGCGATGCCGTTCATCGCGAACGCAAGGCTGCCCAGGTGCCAGACGTGGTCATCCTGGCCGACCAGGAACGCGCCGGAGGTGTTGAGGATCAAGGGGAACAGCCGGAACGGGTTGAGGTAGACCTCGGGGCTGGATGCCTTTTCGGTCAGTGCGGCGAGGAATTCCCGCTGCCGCTCGACGCGGTCGAGGTCCCCGCGAGCGGAGGCCCGGGTGCGCACGTAGCCCAGCGCCTGCGGGCCGTCGAGGGCCTGGCAACCCGCCTGGAGATCAAGGTTGGCCTTCGGGTCCTGCATCGGTTCCTTGACGCACAGATCCACCCCGCCGATGGCGTCGGTCATGTCCGCGAAGCCCCCGAGGCCGATCTCGGCGTAGTGATCGATGTGCACCCCGGTCGAGGCCTCGACAGTCTGGGCCAGCAGCTGCGGGCCGCCGTAGGCGAACGCAGCATTGAGCTTGTCCTTGCCCCGCCCGGGAATCGACACATAGGAGTCGCGCGGCAAGCTCACCATGGTCGGCTTGCCATCACCCTCCGGGATGTGCACGAGCATCACCGTGTCGGTACGGCGTCCCGCGGTGTCGCCGGTGCCGAGTTCGGCCTGCCGTTCGGCGTCCAGACCCTCGCGGCTATCCGAACCCACCAAGAGCCAGTTCGTGCCCGGTCCGTCCGCGGGACGCTCCCCGTCGGTCGGCAGTGCGTTCTCCCGCTTCAGCGAGTAATCGACGTAGGCCAGGAATCCGATCAGAGCCAGCAGGAGCACCACGAACACGACGAGGATCGTGCGCCCGAGTCGTCTGCGCCGAGCAGGGGGGCGCGGCTGTGCATAAGGACGTTCTTGCTGCGTATAAGTCATCTCGTCACCCGAAATTCTCGTCGCTGCACAAGTTCCGAATCCCCGACCATGCGGCGGGCAAGCATGACACGGCCCCGCGCGACGAAATAGGACTCATTCCACACGGGCGGACAACGATGCGGATACACGGCGATCACGTCGAGATAACTAAATTAGCGGAATTTCTGTTTGTTGTACGAAAGAAACTAGAAAACTTGCTGGTTGTCGCGTTTTCCGACTACTATTCGTGTTCTGGAAAGGGTAACGCGTGGCGTTCGTCTCGCCTGGAGGCACAGCCGCGGGATTGTTTCCTCGGGGCGCTCGTCATCACAATCGGCCGCCATGAGTTACCACCAGTCTCATGGCCACCAGCCCCATGGTCACAATCCTTACCCGCCACACAATCACGGTCACTATCAGCAACAAGATGGCTATTATGAAGGTGATCCTTACGAGCGCAGACGCCACGACGATGGGGCCGATAACGTTGCAAACATTATTCGTGTCGTTGTCGGTCTGGTTGTCACTGTTTTCACCCTGCATGTCCTTTTTGTCATTTTCGATGCCAATCAAGGAAACGAATTCGTATCCTTCGTTTACCTGCTGGCCAAGACGCTCGTGCTGGGACTGGGTGACGTCTTCACCCCCGACGACGCACTGCTGGGAGTCGTCCTGAACTACGGCCTGGCCGCCCTGGTCTACCTCGTCGTCGGGCAGCTCGTCATCAAAGCGATCCGACGCCGCTGATCGAGACATCCAGTCTCCACGCAGCGTAGTCGCGGCCGAGCCTGCGGTGTTGGGCTCCGGAGATATCGCTGGTTGCGGCTCAGTACCCCCACAGCCCGGCGATGCTCCGGCGCCGCCCGCAGGTGTTCGGAGAGTTCCGACGATAAGCATGCGGCCAGCGCGGCGACGGGTTCGGCGGGCGTGCACCGCGCCAGCGTCTGCACCGTCGCCTGCACGACGTCGTCCGCCACCCGCCGACCGGCCAGGCCGCTCCGGCGGACGACCTCGTCCAGGAACGTTTCGTACCCATCACGAGCACCCGATCACACGTGATCGCACGGGATGCGGTGATCCCAGTTCTTCGAGAACACGCGCTCATCGCCGAGGTGAGCGTCCAAATTCCGCGTGCAGCCGGAACTCGTCCACCGTCGAGGTCAGCGCAATCCGCATGCTGGTGCGAACCGACCAGTCGCCGCGGGCGAACCGCATCGTCCACTCGATATCGCCCCACACCGAACCGAAATACTCACCGACTCAGCTGCACAACTCGGTCGCATTCCGTTCGACGTCCAGGTCGATCGCATCGAAGTGCACCAACCCCTGGTCCTTGACGATTTCCAGCGAGGAGTGGTAGTCGACCAGGTCGCGGCTCACCCACCACGGCTGTTCGCCCGGGGGCAATCTGCCTTGCCGCCGCCGGTGGCGCGCCTTCAGGCTCCGCGAACAGCGGAGTGGGCAGCTCGTCGGCCTCCTCCGCCGGCCTGATCGGCAGTTCCAGCTCGCTGGCGTCCGGATGCACGATCAGCTGCACCGGCGGCGGCCAGGCCAGCGGCCAGTACGATGTGGACAGTGCGAGCCGAATCCAGTGCCCCGCCGGGAATGCCTGGGCCACCTCCATCGCGAGGGCGGAGCGGAGGGAATTCTCGTCGATGACCTTCGGCCGCCCGCCGTGGTTGCGCCCTCGCGGCGGCGGTCTGCCGTCCTCCAAGGTCTTCTCCCGGATGTACTCGCGGTCCAGCTGTGCGGCTGCCACTCGGATTTCGAACAGCATTGGTCTTCCGTTTTCCCCTCGAAGTGGCCGTACTCGAGCGGGCCAGTTGTCCCTAGGCTGGGCTCCCAAACCTCGACAGCGGGCCGTGTTACAGCCCGGCGCCTCTAGGAGGGACCACATGATCAGCGTTGCCAAGCTCCTCCCGTCCGACAGGCCCACCTGGGAGGAGCTGTTTCGCGGGTACATCGACTTCTACCGGCGCACCGAGCCCGACGAGATGTACGAGCGGGCCTGGCAGGAGTTCCAGGTGGGCACGCGTCTGCACGCTCTGGGGGCGCGGCTGGACGGGCGGCTGGTCGGCATCACCCATTTCCTGACCCACGGCAGTACGTCGGCGCCTGATAACGATCTCTGCTACCTGCAGGACCTGTTCACAGCGCCGGACGTGCGCGGCATGGGCGTAGGGCGAGCGCTGATCGAGGCGGTGACCGACTGGGCCCGCCATCGTGGCTGCTACCGGGTCTACTGGAATACCCAGGAGTCGAACCAGACCGCGCGCCACCTGTACGACAAGGTCGCCAGCTACAACGGCTTCATCAAATACCAGATCGACCTGCCCCGACCGTCATGACGCGATGGGCCCGCAGGCGCAAGACCCAGAGATCGCCCGCATTCGCGCTGATTGCGCAAGGCGAGCGCAAAAGGCACCCACCCGAGCCAGCGTCTCGCGTTGTCCTCGCGCCTGCGGGCCAAGTTCGTCTACGAGTCCTGCCAGGGATTGCGGGCCACGCGAGTTGCTGAGCACGACGTCAAGACCTGCTCCTACAGCCAGCCTGGCCACAGTGCCGCCGATGAATCCGCTGCCGATCAACCCAAGCGTTGCCATGTTTCGACCTTCGCCTTGCCGCGGGCCACGGATTGACCGCGCCGCGACCACTCTCGCGTGACATCGCATGCAGGCCGGGATGCACGCGGACCATCAGTTACGTGCGTTTGCTCGATCCCCCGTGGTCAGCCGGGACAACGCCGGCCCTGCTGACTCACCGGCGGTCACTGCGCGTACCAACCGCCGTCTATGTGCAGGGTGACGCCGGTGATGTAGCCGGCGACCGGGCTTGCCAGGTAGGCCACGGCAGCGGCGACCTCGTCGAGGCGGGCGATCCTGCCGACGTCGTTGGGCGCCAGGGCGCGAGTGACGTTGGGCTCGATCTCTTCCCAGGTTTCGCCCATGTTGTTGGCTTTGCCGAATCCGATGAGCATTTCCTTGTTGACGTCTGTGAGCAGCCCTCCGGGTGCCACGCTGTTGGACGTCACGCCGGATTCCCGCAACTCCCGGGCCAGGGACTGCGCGAGGTTGTCACGCGCGGCGTTGGTCGCGTTGTAGTGAGGCTGACGCGCCGAAGACAGGTGGCCGGTGACGCTGCCGATCTGGATGACCCGGCCCCATCGGCGCTCGCGCATCGTGGGCACGAGCCGCTGGATCAGGCGAACGCTCGAAATGACGTTCACGTTGTAGATGTCCGCCCAGTGGTCCGGGGTGGTGGTGGTCCAGTCCATCGACATGTCGAAAACACCGACGTTGTTCACGAGGATGTCGACTGGCCCGTCGCTGAGTGCGGCAGTCGCGACCCCGTCGGCTCCAGCGTCGGTGTCGAGGCCGCCGATCGCGAGGGTAGCTGCTCCGCCAGCTTCCCGGATGGTTTTGGCCACTGCCGCGGCCCTGGCTTCGTCGCGGCCGTGAATGACGACTTCGGCGCCTTCGGCGGCGAGGAGTTTGGCGGTAGCCTCGCCGAGGCCCGAGCTGGATCCGGTGACGAGTGCCCGTTTGCCGGTGAGCTGAAAGTCCATTGATTCGTTTCCCTTCACACACGTATGACAGGTGTTCCCGACAGACGTGAAGAGTGCTCGTCAGAAATTGGACTCGCAAGTCCAATCACGATCGTTTGTCGATGACCGACGGCCGAGCAGCGCGGGGCCGCAGCGAATGCGGGATGGAATCCGCGTTCACACCTGCGCCTTTTCCTGATCTCCCATCCGGGCTGTGGTCATTCGCCCAACAATCGGCGGAGCCAGTGCAGCCGAGCCGCGCGGACGTCCTGCGAAAGAACCGCCTGCGGGGCGTAGAAATCGAAGCCGTGGAACCCGCCAGGCCATACATGCAGCTCGGCCTGGCCTCCTGCCTGCCATATGCGAGTCGCATAGGTGACGGTTTCGTCACGGAGCGTATCGACCGAGCCGACGTCAAGAAGCGCGGGTGGCAGTCCGGACAAATCCGCAGCTCGTGCCGGGGCCGCGTACGGCGACACATCCGCACTCCCCCGCTTTTCGCCGAGCAGTGCTGTCCAGGCGGTTTCGTTGGAAGTGCGGTCCCATACCCCGATACCGGCCATCTGCTGGGCTGACACTGTGTCGACGCGGTCATCCAGCATCGGCCCCATCAAAATCTGCCCGATAGGGCGAGGTCCCTTGTGGTCGCGTGCCACGAGCGCCAGAGCCGCGGCGAGGCCGCCACCGCCACTTCCCCCAGCCAGGACGATCCGGTGAGGATCACCGCCGACCTCCTCGGCGTGTTCGGCCGTCCACAGCAGACCCGCGTACACATCCTCCATCGCCGCAGGAAATGGATGCTTCGGTGCGAGCCGGTACTCCACCGACACGACGATCAGTCCCAGCTCCAGCGCCCACTCCAGCGGGTCACCGAGGCCCAACCGGTTGTTGCCGATCATCATGCCGCCGCCGTGCGTGTGATAAACGACGGGCCGCTGTCCCACCAGACCGGCAGGACTGGCAATGAACAGTGCGATATCAGGCGCATCTTGGGGACCCGGCACAAATCGTTCATGGATTTCGAAGGCGCCCTCGCCCGCAAGTTGCTCGTCCGAAGGGAGACCGGCGAGGAAGGCTTCGTGCAGGGCGGGGACCATCTCCGGCGTGACCGCGGGCGGCACGGCACCGGCCATACCTGCCAGCACCGCGGACAGTTCGGAATCAAACGGCGGCGGGGATGTCAAAGTCATCGGTACCCCCTCACGCCTCGTCGATAATTTGACGCACAAGCTTCAACGAGCTCATTCGCCATTCACCGTCCGAAAGTTCCCATACCTCATAGTAGTGTCCATATCCGTGCATTGTCGGCGTCGGGTTATCTTCTCGCGCGGGAAAGACGATGTAGTCCTCCATCGCCCAGATGGCTTCCACCTGCGTCTCGGAGATCTCGCGGAGTTCAGAATTGGCCACGCGATGACTGCTGCGTGCCCGGTCGAGGAACTTGCCGGTCTGCTCAGTGAATTCGTCGACAGTCTCAAAGTGAGCGATGGTCGATCCATCTGGGGCCAGAAATAGGAAGTCGACGCGGGGCGCGACCAACGGCTTGATGTCTTCCCAGCGCCGCTCGTCGACGAAGCGGCAGTATTGGGCCTTCTTTTGACGGATGGCTTCGGCGGTCTCGTAAGAGACTGTCATGTTTCCTCACTTTTCAAGGTATCAGAAGGAGTTTGCCTGTAGTCCGGCGGGACTCGATGTCGATGTGGGCTTTGGCCGCATCGGAAAGGGGGTACCGGCGCCCGACGTGGACAGCGAGACGGCCTGTACGCAGCCAGTCGAAGAGCTGTGCCGAGTACCGCGCGAGACGGTCGCCCTCCAGCGCGGACTGCAATACGGACGGGGCTGTAATCCTGATATTTCTTGGCAGCGTGAACACATTGATTTCGGGCGGAGGGCCAGCCGGAAGACCGAACATCACCATGGCCCCATAATGGTTCAGGCTGCGAATGGAGTCGAAAAATCCTTCGCCGCCGGTCCCGTCGTAGACGACGTCGACGCCTCGCCCGTCGGTGGCATTGAGTACCTCGTCACCGAATTTGCTGGCTGGTGCGACGATCACCACATCGGCACCAGCCGACTTCACGACGGTGAACTTCTCCTCCCTAGAAACACGACCGAGGGCTTGACCGCCGAGAATCTTGATGATCTGCGTCAACAGAAGCCCGACCCCGCCGGCCGCCGCGTGGATGAGCGCCGTCTGACCTGCCTCCAGCCGGTGGCTGTCACGGACGAGGGACAGCGCGGTGAGACCTTGCAACATCACGCTGGCGGCCGTCTCGAAGTCGATATCGTCCGGTACCGGCACAAGTTGCGCTGCCGGGACGATGACCTGTTGCGCGTAGCTTCCCCAAGCGAAGGACCACGCGACACGATCACCCACCTTGACGTCGGTGACGCCGTCACCAACTGCGGACACCCGCCCCGCCCCTTCAACCCCAGGTGACATCGGCAGAGTGTGCATGGCCTTGGTGAAACCCCATCGGGTTCCGGTATCCATGAAGTTGACGCCCGCGACGACGACGTCGACCAAAACCTCATCCCTGCCCGGGGCCGACGGTTCGACCTCTTCCAACCTCAGCACGTCGGGGCCGCCGTATGACCGCATAACGATTGCTTCCACAGTTCTCTTCCAGTTAGACGGCAAAGTCGACGCAAGTCGATTCGCCGATGAAGGGGACGCCTGCCAGAGTCGCGCCGTAAATGTGTTTCACTTAATTGTCAGCCATTGATCGCATGCCTGATTTGCGTACGAACGAAATCGTGTGCCGCCAGGACACACGCCGCCACCCGGACGCCGAAACCTTAGTATTGACGGGGCCGTGCGGTTATTCTCGTAGGAGATTTCGCCCGTTCTCTTTCCCTGTGGATCCGACGGTGCCACACTGAAACTGGACCAGCAAGTCCAGAAAGGGTAGCCATGCCGACTCTCACCGCACGTGGCGCCGCCACACGCGCACGCATCATCGAAGGCGCTGCACATGAGCTGCGCCAGCACGGTGTCGCCGTCACTCTCGACCACATCATGGCGAAGACCGGCACGAGCAAGAGCCAGCTGTTTCACTACTTTCCCGGCGGGAAGGAACAACTTCTGCTCGCGGTCGCCGAGCACGAGGCCACGTGCATGCTGGACGACCAACAGCCATTCCTGAGCGATCTCACCAACTGGGAGCATTGGCTGGCATGGCGCGACGCCATCGTGCAACGGTATCGATCACAGGGCGGCACCTGCCCGCTCGCGGTGATCATGACCGAAATCGGCCAGTCCACCCCGGCCGCTCGCGCGATCACCGCATCGCTGGTGGAGGAGTGGGAGCGCGGCGTCGCCAAGGGGATCCGTTCAATGCAGGACTCCGGCCTGGTCGACCGGTCGATCGACGTGGACCGGGTCGCCCGCGGCATCATCGCCGGCATCCAAGGCGGAGTGTCGATCATGCTCGCCACCGGCAACGTCGCGTACCTCGAAGCGGCACTGGACGCTGCCATCAACGAACTGCGCGGCTTCTCGATCCAGGCATAGACCTCGCACTCCGCAACAGAACCGCCTGTACATCCGCACGCCATGGCGAAGCTTGGTCACCGTCGACTGGACTTGTGAGTCCAGTTCTCATGAGGCACCCTGACGCGGTCATCACGATCACGTCGGGCGACAGCGACCTCAGCCGGACGACCAAATCGATACGGGGCCAGACGATGGACACTTACCTTGTCGCGGAACTCGCGGCCATGGCGGGCGCTTTCCCGCGATTGGACCTCGCGAACCTCGAATCGGCACGCGAGTCCGTCCGCCAATCGGCGGCTCGGCTGCCGGTATATGGCGCAAGTCGGAAGCTACTTGTCCATGACATAGCCATACCCGGCACTCGCGGAGAGCCCGACGTACCCTGTCGGCTGTACGCACCCGCCGACGACGCGAGCGAGCCAGTCGCGGCACTGATCTACCTGTTCGGTGGCGGTTACGTGATGGGCTCGATCGAGATGATCGACTACCGTGCGCGCATGCTCGTCGACCGGGCCAGCATCGCCGTACTGGCCGTGTCGTATCGGCTGGCACCGGAGAACCCGTACCCGGCGGCGCTCAACGACGCGTACGCAGCGCTCGAATGGGTTACCAGTAGCGCCGCGGTGGAACTGGGCGTCGACACCAGCCGGATCGGGGTCCTCGGTGAAAGCGCCGGTGGTGGCCTCGCGGCGAGCCTGGCTCTGGTGGCACGCGACCGCGAGGGACCGCGCTTGATCGCTCAGTTCCTTGACGCGCCGACGATCGATGACCGGCTACAGACTCATTCCATCCGCACTCTTGTAGACGTACCGGTGTGGCAACCGCGGAACTCCCCCTACAGCTGGGAGTACTACTTGCGTGGAACCGCGAAGCCTGGCGAATCCGACGTTCCGCTGTACGCGGCGCCGGGCCGCGCGACCGCCGACGATGCCGCCGGGCTGCCCCCGGCGTTCGTGACGTCCTATCAAGTGGACCCGACTCGAGATGAGGGCCTGAACTACGCCCTGACCTTGATTCAGGCTGGGGTGCCCACCGACCTGCACAACTATGCGGGAGCGTTCCATGTCGCACACGCGGTTCCCGGGACCGTGATCAGCGCACGGATGATGGACGACCGCGTGGAGGCCGTTCAGCGTCTTCTGTCCGACCCGAGATAACCGGGACCTGATCAGCTGCATCGCTGATCAGGTCAGTCCGTCGAGGTATGCGGCCGGTCAGGCTGTCGGGATCGATGTCGGCTTGGTCGGCTGCCTCGTGCATGAGATGCCGGATTGCGTAGTGGATCAGCAGCAGTGCCCATATTTCTTGCTCGACCATTTCGGGGGATTTCGAGCGCAGTACGCTTCCCCGACCGCGTTGATGGGTCTTAATTTCATCAAGGCTGGACTCGAATTCCCACCGCTGATTGTAGGCGTCGGCCAATTCCGCGGCGCTGGCCTGTTCCCGGTCCATGATCGTTGTGATCAAACCCGCACCACCGCGTGGGCCTCCAGTTCGGCAATCGCGGTGGGGTGGAGTTGTCGGCGACCGCGTGGCGTGACAGCCGCCAGAGTTGTCTATCACCAAAAATTATACTCAGTCATAGTTTTGACGTTCTACGTAATCCAGATTTCGGTTCGGAGGCTGTCATGGCTGGCAGTGGCTACAACGCGGCGAAGACGGGGCTGCTCCTCGTCGACCCCTATAACGACTTTCTGTCCGAGGGGGGTAAGGTCTGGCCGCTCGTGCGGGCGGTCGCGGAGGAAGTGCACCTGCTGGACAACCTACGCGCGGTAACGCGGGCGGTGCGCGCGGTAGGCGTGCGGACCTTCGTCGTGCCGCACCGGCGGTGGGAATCGGGCGACTACGCGCAGTGGGAGTTCCCCAACCCTACGCAGCAGCTGATCCAGACGCGGCGCACCTTCGCACGGGGAACGTGGGGTGGCGAGTGGTACCCCGACTTCGTACCACGAGACGGCGATGTCGTCGTCCAGGAACACTGGGCGCAGAGCGGGTTCGCCAACACCGACCTGGACTTCCAGCTCAAGCAGCACGGCATCTCACACGTCGTGGTGGCTGGCCTGCTGGCCAACACCTGCGTGGAGTCCACCGGCCGGTTCGCGATGGAGCTCGGGTACCACGTGACGCTTGTGCGGGACGCCACCGCGGCTTACGAGCCGGAAATGATGCACGCCGCGCACGATCTCAACGGCCCCACATTCGCGCACGCCATCCTCACCACCGCCGACCTGCTCGGGAAGCTACCCCCGGCCTGAGATCGGGGAAAGGGGAGTACATCCATGCTGCTGACCGGAGGCCTTCTCATCGGCCGATTCTCGGTGCCCGCCGCCGACGGGACGACTCAGTTGCGCAAGTCCAACTCATCGACATCCGGGTGACAGGAATTCCTCAGCGTGGGTAGCGGTCTCACACACACAGACCTGCCACAGTGTCCGCTCCCGAAGCGGCAGATGCAGCCTGGTCAGCAGGTTTGTGATCAGCGGCTCACCCCATCACCCGACAGTGACCACACAACCAAGACAGCCCGCGAGTTTGACGGGATCACGAAATCGAACGCGGCGGCGGGGGCCGTCCACGACGCCGTCGGCGGTATGGATCTCGATGTTGGTGTGCCCGACCTGTTGGTGCAACCGCAACGGCAGTTCACCGAAGGCGGTGCAGACCGAGGTCGGTCCGGCGCCGATCGAGGTGCCCCGGGACCGCACCGGCAGTTTCGAGCCGCAGATCGTGCCGAAGCATTCCCGGCGCATCCAGGGTTTTGACGAGGCCATCATCTCGTTGTATGCCAAGGGATTGACCACCGGTGAGCTCCAGGCGCATCTGGCCGAGATCTACCAGACCGAGGTGTCCAAGGACTTGATCAGCCGGATCACCGACAAGGTCGTTGAGGAACTCAAGATCTGGCAGAACCGTCCGTTGGATCGCCCACTGCATCAGCTCGTAATCGCGCTCATCATAAGCAGACATAGGCTTACCACCACGCGGATGCCGGGGTCTGGGGCATGCGCACTGGAGTGAACCGTCCGTGCGGCATTGGCGACCAGAGCGAACGAAAGTGCCTCACCCGATCGTGTGCTGGCAAGATACGGCAGGGTCGAATACCGCCCTCCGCCAGTTGGATCGACTCAACTGCTCGCGGCTGGTGCCGACTCCGGTGGCCAACAAGATCCCAAACAGCCTCTATAGTCGGTCCCATGTCCAGCGGCCGACGCGAGATGTCACGTGCCGTCACGATCAAGGACGTGGCGCGGGCCGCACAGGTCTCCATCGCCACGGCTTCCGAGGCGCTGTCCGGGCGAGGTCGGATGACCCCGGAGACCCGCCGCAAGGTGGTCGACATCGCGGGCGACCTCGGTTACGTCGCAAATGCTCTCGCGAAGGGGCTCCGGACGGGGCGCACCCATGCCATCGGTGTCCACCACCGCAGCGCCGCGGAAAGCCTGGACCGGCCGTACTTCCGCAATTTTCTCGCCGGGGCGATCAAAGTCGCTCAGGCCCATGACTACGACCTCGCCGTACTCTCCTCCAACCCAGCGGTGCCGCGCTCGACCGCGCCGCGCGTCGACGGGGTGATCGTCACCGATCCGATCAGTGACGACACCCGTGCGCGCGAGTTGATGGAGTCCCGTCTGCCCGTCGTGGCCGGCGAGCTACTGCCCGACGACATGCCGCCGTGTGCGGTCGTCGCTGTCGATCACGAGCCGGCGGTGCGCCAGATCCTCCGTCGGGTCGCGACTCTCGGCGTCCGGTCGCCGTTGCTCGTCGCTCCGGACAGGAACAGCGGCTGGGGGAACCTTCTCCGGAGGGTGTTCGCCGAATGGTGCACTGAGCAGGGACTGCCCGAACAGTCGCTCGAGGTCCCGTTCGGTGATTTCTCGCTCGAGTCGCAACAGGAGCGCCTCGCCGGCGAGCTCGGACGATGGACCGACATCGACTTCATTCTCGGCGCGTCCGCGTTCGAGATCCGGGGAGCGGCCGGCGCCTTGCGCGAACTCGGCAAGCAACCGGGACGGGACGTGGTACTCGCCTCCTGCTGTGACGACGAATCCCTGGAGCCTGACCGGCTCGCGGTGACCTCGGTCGTGCTTCCCGCACGGGCGCTGGGCGCGGCTTGCGTGCGGCGCCTCATTTGGCTGTTGGACGAGACCGAGAACCCCGATGAGGGGCTTGGCTCGTTGGTGACGGTTCCCGCCGAGGTCGCCTTCCGCGCCTCGACCGGCACGGCCAGATGACGTTTCGGATCGGTTTCCGGTCCAGTGCCGTTCGACGCCTGGGTAAAGACCTCGTTGCCATGCGTCGATCCGATTGCCTAAACGTTTAGGCAGCTCCTACGTTCACCCTCCTACAGCACAGCCGAAAACGCTGCGTCCGGCGGCTCGCGGGCCAGGCGGGCATGGGATCGGGGACGACATGTCGCAACGCGACCATGACCACGACCACGTCAACGGTCACCACCACCATGATCTGTGGCCGGAGGGGTTCTGGGAGCAGCCCAGGCGATTGGGCGAAGGGCTGGACGGTCACGGCGCGGTCGATGACTTCAACGAGGGGCGCAAGCCGGGCCCGATCCATGTCAATCGGCGGGGTGAGGGTGGGTTTTCGGGTATCCAGACGTTCGCGAAGTTGCCGGTCTGCCTGACGCCGGAGGATCTGGTGGCCGGTGAGATCGACGTTGCGATCTGCGG
>NZ_JALBWV010000117.1 GCF_022678645.1 Saccharopolyspora soli
TGAAGGCACGAAGCCGGTCCCGTAAAGAGTCAGACCCGAGTAGGGGACGGCATAACCGATCATCGCAGTCCCGTAATGATCAAGTATTGGTGGTGCGCAAGGGATACGTGGCCCGTGTGGTGGAGGTTGGCTTCAGTGAGTCATGGCGAGGTTGCGCATCAGGGCCACGCCCCTGGCGGCGTGCCAGACACCGTCACGTTTGCGTCGGGGAGTTGCGCAGGATGTTCCAGGACTTCATGTGCGCCAGGGCATGCTCGACGCGGGCACGGACTCGCTTGATGCGGTCGCGGGACAGTCGAAGCCCTGAAACCAATAAGTGATTGCCAGCCGAGACCACTTGGGATAGCAACAGCTCAGCACGTTCGCGCGGCGCTGACTGAGTCCACCCTCTCCAGGCCCCGTTCGTCTGTGCAGATCGCGTAGGTGAGCCACAACGGGCACCTGTTCTTCTTGCAGGGCACCAAGACCGTGGCCTACGAGACGGGGAAGAACCTCCGGATCAGTGCTCCCGACAGTGCGCTTCTCGTCGCTGCCGCTGGAAGCAACATCCTGGGCTGTGACATCGCGTTCAGCGAACTGTTCGACGCGGACCAGATCGCGCACCGGCTGCGGCTGCTTGGCGGGCAGCCCGAGCACCGGGCACCGCCGCGAACATGCGTGATCAACACGGGCTCATCCCCGCGCCTGTGGAGCGGATTCTTTTCGGACGATCAGCTGATGGGGCGTTCGGGCGGTGACATTCGTTGTTCGATCTCTTCGGCCTCCGTGATCAGCTTCTCGCACAGTTCGAGACCCACGTCGCGCACGCCGCGGGGAATCCCAATCTGCCTGTCAACTCTCCGAGTGTTCGAAGGCTGGGGCCAGTCCGGTCTGCGGTTCCGTCATGGCGGTCTGATCGTGTCCGCTAGGGGATCCGTCAGCGAACGCTTCTAGAGCGCAGTTAGGCGGATGTGCAACGGTCCCGCACTGTAGGCACGCCCGGTCCGGTGAGGTCGTCACAGTAGGCACGGCGACCAGCCATGGCCATAGTGAGTGCCAGGGTCGTGCCGCTGACCAGCGGGCCGGCCCCGGTCGAGAAGGGCCCGTCCGTCGCCTCGAGGCGAAGACCTTTGATGGTGCTGCGGCTGGCCACAGTGAAGTCCCGCTGGGCGTAGAAGCGAGCGACCGCGGTGACCGCCTCAACTGAGGGTGTGCGCACGAGCCCGAGCGGACGCCGGATGTCCTGGGCGTGCACCACCACCTCACCGAGCCACGCCGCAGTGGGCCCGGGCGCCGAGGTCGTGCTGGTGATGACCTCCTGAAACCGCTTGAGGGTCTCGGCTGGGGTCGCGCCTCGGTACTCGGCCAGGCGCCGGTCGTTGTGCAGGTCGAAGTTGAACTGTGCACCCAGGACGCTGGCAAACCAACGTAGCGCGCCGGTGCTCGCCGCCGCCGTGAGGTGGGCGACGACCTCCTCGACCACCCACCGTCCGCACAGCGACCGCTGCGCCCACTGCGCCTCGTTAAGGTCAGCGAGGTCATCGGCCAGAGCGGCGCGTTCGGTGTGGGCAGCAGACCACAAGGTGGCGCGAGCCAGGGCATCGGGCATTGGGACCTCCAGGTTGGATCGGCTGACACCGATGGAGACTGCGCACGAGCGCGAGAATCATCGGTCGATCAGTTTGCGAGACGAGGTCAGGTGTATTGCTGTCGGAGTTGGTCCATGGTCGCTCCTGCGGTGAGCTGGTCCAATGCCGAGATCATGTTTGGACAGTCCTGCACGGGGTGTGCGTGCGGGCATTCCAGGGAGTGGGTCAGGAAGGTTCGAGCTCCTTGGGCCCGTTCGATGAGCTCATCCAGCTTCGCGGTTTCCTCGCGTACCGCCTCACGCCACCGAGGGCCGGACGTATCGAGAATGCTGGCCGCGGTCTTCAGGGGGATACCCAGGTGTTGGACGAGCTTGATGAAGGCCAGGCGACGTAGCTGGTCAAGTCCGTACATGCGTTTCCCGTGCTTCCGTGTCGCTGCGGGAACCAGGCCGCGCTCGTCGTAGTAACGAAGGGTCGAGGTGGCGAGGTCGAGCCGTTGGGCGGCCGCGCCGATGGGGATGAGGTCCATGTCTTCATTTGACTTCAAGCCAGCTTGAACCGACAGAGTAAAGCCATGCCTTCGCAAGCTAGTTCCGGACGCAGTGACCAGACACGTCGGCGCGTGCGGCTGTGGACGGACGTGCCAGTGATGCTGGTACTGGTGCTGTGCTCGGCCACCGTCGCGGTCGCCTGGGCGCACGTGACCGCCGGGTTCGTGCTGATCGGACTGGTCGGGGTGCATCTGTGCACCCGCCGGCGCCAGCTGGTGCGCAGTCGACGAGCCCGCCACGTGGCCTTCTACGGCGCCTTGTTCGCCGCGGCGTCTGCGATGGCGGTGACCGGGTTGCTGCGCTGGGCCGGGGTACCCGCCCAGTACGTTTGGCACGGCGGGATCAGCTACCTGGTGCTCGGCCTGGTGACGGTGCACCTGTGGTTGGTCCGGTCCGTGCTCTGGGCCCGGATCCGTCGACTCGCGCGGTCTGGGCGAATCGTTGGAGCGCGACCGTGAGTACACCGAAGCCAACCTGGTCCGACCTTGTGTTGCGGAAGGCCTTCGGGCGCCCCGAGGGGATGCTGGGGCGGCTGGGTGGGCGGTTGATGGCCTACGGCAACGCCGCCACCGAACGCCACGTCGTCGCGGTGGCTGTTCCCCAGCCCGGCGAGACGGTGCTGGTCGTGGGACCGGGCCCGGGCGTCGGCGTCCTCGCCGCCGAGGCCGCCGGTCACGTGATCGCGGTCGATCCCTCGCCGGTGATGCTCGCCGCATGCCGGCGCCGGTGTGCCCACCTGACTCGAGCTGGGCTGCTGCGGCTGGAGCTGTATGAACGCTCCGTCGAACAGACCGGCCTGCCCGATGCTGTCGCCGACGTCGTCGTCTCGGTCAACAACATCATGTTCTGGCCCGACCGCGCGGCGGGATTCGCCGAGCTGTGCCGCGTCCTGCGACCCGGCGGCCGACTTGTGCTCTCTGCACACGAGCGCTGGCTAGGCGGCGGGGCTGACCAGCTCCTCCACGAGACCCGTGAGGCCGGATTTACCGATACCGAAACCTGGACCTGGCAGCCCCCAACCCGCTCCGCAGGGCTGGCCATCCAGTTACGCGCGGCGCGACCCCCTGCCCAAGAACCCGAATGAGCGTCTCGCTGAGGGAACCCCCACTGGACACGACACGCCGGGCCGGCGGACGGATCGTGAGCTGGACCTGTGGTGTCTCACATGCCTGGTCCGATGAAAATCTCACTCACCGGGGGCTAATCGGGCGCGCCGGATTTGGTCGGGCGAGCCCAGACGGGGAGGCTACGCGGCGAGCAGGGGACCTTCGCCGGGGAGGTCTGTGCGTTCGGGGTGGAAGGGTTCATGGTCGCGCAGCATGGCCCACAGCACGTTCGAGCGGCGTCGGGCCAGGCAGAGGATGGCCTGGGTGTGTTTCTTGCCTGCGGCGCGTTTCTGGTCGTAGTAGCGGCGTGATTGCGGGCAGCGCTGGATGCTGATCTGGGCTGCCAGATAGGTCGCGGGGTGCTCGTCGAGCGGGACCGGTGCGCCGAGCTCGGTGTCACTGCCCCGGTGCAGGAAGTGCAGGATGCGGCCGGGCTCGTGGCGTTCGAGGTGGCGCAGCACGCCGGGGCCGTCGGCGTCGAAGGTGTGCCAGAACGTCACCCCCGCGAGCCGTTTCCAGCGCCATTCGGGCACGGCGGCGTCGGCGTCGACCGTGTCGAGCATCGCGTGCCCTTCGAGCTCGGCATCCCACACCACCCGCGGGAACACCCCGCCCAACGCGGCGGCGACCTCTGCGCCCTCCAATAGTCCACTGTGGATGGTGGGGGTGTTGAGGATGTCGTCGAGCCGCGCCTGCGCCCGCGGGGTGTCGACGGTGATCCGGGGCGGTTCAGAAAACACCAGATCAGCGCTTGCGGCGGCAATGTCGGGCCACCGAGTCGCGGGTGCGGCCGACGACAACGAGCTGGCCGCCGCGAGGGGCGTCGGCAACGTAGATCAAGAATCGCAGCAGGCTGGCGATCGTCTTGCCCGACCGGATCGCACCGGTGTAGATGGTCACGCGGCGTGTGGAGTGCCGGATTGCGTCAATCTGCTTGGGTGACAGCGGCATCGCGTCGGCGTTCACGCCGTCTCCTGTTCCGGGCTCGGTTGCAGGTCACGCATGTGCGGCCGGTGCCGCTGGTGTTCTGTGGCGTGTACTCGTGGCCTCGCGGGCAGTGCGTACGGTTCGCGGGTTCGCCGCGCAGAGTGTTTTCCCGGGGTGTGACCGTTTCAAGGTGAGCGGGATTGACGCAGTTGCGGACCCGGCACAGGTGGTCAAGGTGCAGACCAGTCGGGATCGAGCCGACGTGCATTGCGTAGCCGACTCGGTGCGCGAAACGCCATGCTTGCGGAGTGCGGAACTTGTCGTATCCGTCCTTGTCGATGCGTCCGGTCCACAGCCAGCAGCCGTTGTCGTCGACGGTGTACTTGGAGGCGAATCGCGCAGTGTCGTCGCCCCGGATGAGCTTGGTGAAGTTCGGGTCGCCGTACAACTTCCAGCGGCGCCAATGCTTCTGGCACATACCGCGAGCCCGTGATTGCTGGTCGCACTCGCCCACGTTGCATCGTGCTCGTGGCACAGCCGCACCTCCCAACGGGTAGATGCGGACCGATCGAAAGCGGTAGCTCACTCATCACCGGCAGTGATCCGAATACCGAGGGCGGCGGCGAGCCCGCCGAGCATGGATTTCGCGGCTTCGGTGCCCTTGTGGGCGTCGATGGCTTCTAGCTTCGCCGCGCTGGCGAGGTGGCTGGCGATCGACGACGCGAGTGCCTTCTCTTCTGGTGCGGGCACGTGGTCGAGCACCTTGGTCTCGATCCCGTTGATGCTGGTTGCCGTGAACTTGTAGTGCGGCGCCTCCACCCGATCGAGAATCGCCTCGCCACGGCCGTACAACCGGCCGACGAGATCGGCCCGCCGGGTGCGGCGGTGGCGGCGGCGGTCTTGGTGCAGTCGAAGGACAGGCCGAGCTCGCGGGCGAGCTTCGACACGGTCGAGGGCGAGCGACCCAAGGTTTTCGCGATGTGGTTGCGGATCCTGCCCTGTTCGTGCAGCTCGCGCACGCGAGCCCGGTCCGAGTCGGTGATGGGGCGGTCGGTGGCCATGCGGTCACCCCCTCCCGGTGCTCCTGCAAGGAAGGGCTACGGCATGAGCCCGGTCTTGGAGACAATGTCGATCATCCAGATGACCCAGAAAACGAAGAACACGATTGCAAAGATCAACATAGCGATTGCGCAGCCGCCGGGCCCCTCGGTCTTGGCCCGCTCCTCGGCGTCCCATGCTTCCTGCATCTTGGCCATGTATCGGGCTCGGAATGCTGCCTCTTCGGGGCTTCTTGGCGGATTCAGGTTCACGTCGCCGTGGACGTAACCGAATTGGCCTACAGGCCCCGCAAAGTGTCCGCCCGAGATTTCGTTGTCGATCCCGGTCCCGCTGTGGCTGTCACCTTGCCCGTTCCGCTCGCTGCTGTCGCCTTGCCCATGCCCCACGCGCGTGAGGATACGGGGGGCCGTAGGTAAGGGGGAGGGAAACGGTGCATCGCCACTCTGAACGGCAGAAAGCCCCGGAAGCCTAGGGGTCACTTCCGGGGCCGAGGCTGGGGTGCCGGTACACCTCACCCGCTGCTGATCGGCATTTTGGCACAGGATGAGCGTGTGCGGGTAACACGCGCAGTGGAGGAGTGAACGGCACTTTCATCCGAGCTTGGTCGGGTTTCGCTGGGCGAAGGTCCCTTTCGCCCGAATCCGCCCGTTGGCTGTCTACTGCTGCCCTTCTCGTCGCTTTGCCCGGATGCTGACGGCCGCGGTGGTCACGATCCACAGGACCCAGACGGTGGCGAGGGTCCAGTGGGCTGGCTTCGAAGCATCGATGGCCAGCAGGACCATGTCCAGCAGCGCACAGGCGAGGACGCCGACTGACATGGTTAGTTGCCAGCGCTTTGATGGGGGCTGTTTTTTCCAATATTCGCCGATTGTTCGTAGTCCACCCATCGGTTCATGCTCGCACGCTGCGGCCACTGAGCGGGCTGATTCCGGAAGTTGCGGCTCGCGACGGCGTCGACAGGGCAGGTCGATGACCTCGCCGACCCGGTACCGCGGTCGGCCCTGCGCATCCGGCGCCCGCTTGGCGAGTCGGCCCGTGTGCGCCCATTGCGCCGGGACGTGGTCGAGCACTTTAGTCTCGATCCCGTTCACCGTCGCGGTGGTGAACTTGTACCGCGGCGCTTCGAGCCGGCCGAGGTTCGCCTCGCCACGCCCGTACAGACGCCTGACAAGGTCGGCTCTCCGGGCGGCGTTGTCGCGCTGCTTCGCCTGCGTGGCGGCGGCGGTTTTCGAGCGGTCGAAGGACAGACCGGCGGCGTGGGCGAGTCTGGACACGGTCGAGGGCGAACGGCCGATCTCGCGTGCGATGTCGTTGCGGGTCTTGCCCTGCGCGTGCAGTTCCCGCACGCGCTGCCGGTCTGCGTCGGTGATCGGGCGAGACATGTGGATCACCTCGCCCTGAACTGCAGAAGCCCCGGAAGCGAGGGGGAGTGCCTCCGGGGCGGATCCTGATGCGGGTACAGCTCACCCGCTGCTGATCATCATTTTGGCACAGGCTTGCTGAATCCGGGTAACACTCGCTCGACGCGCTGACGGTCGACCAGGCGCACCGATAGCGTGCTCGGAGCTGGGAGGCGCCGATGTCTGTGATGCTGTACTACCCGCACGTCAGTCCGAGCGAGGCTGCACTGCATCAGGCAGTGCTGTACTGGGACCGGCTGGCCACGATTGTTCCTGCACAGTACGAAAAGCTTGTCACGCCCGAGCTGTTACGGTTGCGGGACGCGGGACTCTACCGTCCGATGGAGATTGAGCGGCAGGGCTTGGGCCTATCCGCACGAGGTGACGACGAGCCGATCATAGAGACGGCTCTCGACGAACTTCAACGGAAGACTCCGCCGCACGAGTTGATGCCCGATCGGTCCGATTCGTTCCTCTATCCGGCAAAGATCGGCCCTGCGATCGAAAGGATTTTGCTGAACAGAGGGTTGGCCCAGCGAGCAGATCCCACCGACCGGTTCTCGGAACTGCGAGTTCCTCGGATGGTGTCGTTTGTCGTCGTAAGCACTCTGGCTCGTTATCTTGCTGACTACGAAAGTCGCAGGGAAACGAAGGTCGTGCCGTTCACCGACCGAGAGATCGCGCACCGCGCCGCGCATGAGCTGCCTTCCCGCGTCCGGTCGAGCTTGTCCTACGAGCCAGCGTTGCCATCCTGGGAAGTCGAGCTGGGTGCGTTGTTGCCCGTGCCGTCGCCAGGCACGGACCTCGCGCGTCTGATTGAGTTTCGTCAGCGCCACGAGGACGAACGTGGGCGACTGATACTGGCCGTGGACATGCTCGTGAACGGCCTGCAGCGTAACCCCGACTATCCGCACGACGTGTATCGGATGGTGAGCGGTTATCTTGCTGATGCCGTCCGTGAACTGGAAGCCGCCGGGCGAGCCCGAAAGATCACCTGGATGTACCGGTCCCTGTCGGTGGTGATCGCCTTAGCTGCTTCTGCGGCCGGCGAGAAACTTGTGCCGGGCGCTGGGTGGGCGTTGGGCACGCTTAGCGGAATGGCAATCAATGTCGCTACGAGTCAGGTACGCAACACCCCCTACGAGATAGGGCAAATCAGTTACCTCGCCCGCGTGCAGCGGGAGCTGCCCAGGCTGGCTCGCTAGCTGAGCGCCAGGTCGATGACGTCACCAACGCGGTACCGCGGTCGGCCCTGCGCATCCGGCGCCCGCTTGGCCAAGCGACCGGTGGGTGCCCACGTCCGCACCGTGTTCGCCGACAGTTCCCTGCCGAGCAATCCGGGCAGTGCCCGGGCGATCTCCGCGGCGGTGGCGAGCTGGTCGCGGGCAAGGTCGAGCAGCACCTCGCGTCGCTCGGTGACCTCGTGCCGTTCCTCGCAGCCCCGGCACACCACGGTTCCTCGATCGGGCCGGGCGTAGAGGTCGGTGCCGCAGACCGGGCACGGCCCGCAGTAGACAAGCTCAGGCGGCAAGTCGATTGCGCGGCGGGCACGTCCGATGGCGTCGAGGATCTCGTCGACCAGCTCGCCGGCGGCCTGGTGCGGGGCGATCCACGATGGGTGTCGCCGCAGCCACGCCGCCATGTCTGGCAGCTCGTCGGCGAGGTCGAGCGAGTCGAGCTCGGCGGCGACGACCGGGGTGCCGTCGGCGGCGACTTCGCCGGTCGGTACCTGGCGTCGCGGACCGTAGATCTCCCACAGGTCGCGGACCCACGTCGACAGCACGTTGCGCAGGTCGTCGCGGATCTCCGATGCGGAGGTGTTGAACGGCAGGGGCTCCTCGGTTGGGCGAGCTCCGACACGCTGCCCGGTTCGGGCTTGCCGGATGATCGTGGTGTCGAGCTCGGCGACCAGGTCGGCGACCGCGGCGAGGTCGGCGTCGAGCCTGCCGAGGCACGCGCCGCAGAGGTTGCCGCCGGTGACCGGGTTGCTGCAAGAGGGAACACTACATGTGATCACGCACTTGAGCGTCGAGCCTCCGTGTCACCGCAGCAGGCACATGTCGCCAATCATCGGGGTGGGACTGGGTTTCCGACCCGCGCAGGGGCAGCCGGTGAAAAGCTGAAGCCGCCCCTGCGGAGAGATCTGCTGTGGTTCCGGTACGTGGAGGTGCTTTCTGTATGAATCTGGAGTTCGGGACGAAAGATCAACGCGTTTCTGTTCTAGACCGCCCTGTCGTAGCAATTGGCAACCGCACCGAAACCCAGGCCGGGGGTATCCGTGGGGTTAAAAGCCCTAACCATCCAACCAGTACCGTCGGCGGTGGGCCGCTCGGACGTGAACTGTAGACTTGGTGCACCGGTAAGATATCCTCCGCCGAGCGCCACCTTTCCGGCAGGACACTGCGCAGTTGCCGTCGCTTCACCCCTTGGGGGCACCGTCGTGCTGGGAAAGCTGAAGACTTCCATGAATCCAGTAATTTCGCCCCCGTCTGGTGGGGGAGTGGGAGGCGTGGTTGTTGAGCTCTGGTTGCAGTTGGTTGTTTGGTCACCGATCTGGTTGTTGTCGCCCACTTGTTGTTGGACGGGAAGGCAAATTAGGGGGGACAGGATTCCGCCGGGAGATAGGATCCCACCCTGGGCCTGTGCGCCGGTACCACCTGCCGCGGCCATCGCTGCGGCGCCCATCAGTACTGCGACGAGCCGACTCGTTCGCCTCATGTGGACACTCCTGTTCAG
The DNA here is from genome assembly GCF_022678645.1 of Saccharopolyspora soli. Classification (GTDB taxonomy): domain Bacteria; phylum Actinomycetota; class Actinomycetes; order Mycobacteriales; family Pseudonocardiaceae; genus Saccharopolyspora; species Saccharopolyspora soli. Next base: position 9,348 of record NZ_JALBWV010000117.1, read on the forward strand.
TCGTGCAAAAGGGAAGGCCAGAACCTTGTGCGTGCCAGAAGCTAGCTGCGGACTCGATCTGCTGCCGTGCGGGTAACCCTGCCTCTAACGGAACGGGTGATCGATTCGCTCGGTAATGATTACTGTTCGGAGTCCCAACCAAACAACGGTTGTCCGGTCCGTCAGTTGGAAACGTTCGCGCAAGCGACACGAGCAAAAATCGTGAGCGTCCCCGGGCCGTCGTTTTGAATCCGGACAACCCACGACTGACCGGCAGCGTCGGGTTGATCGATCAATGTACGGTACTGGGGTGTTGGAGAAGTCGCTTCCCATCCTCCGCCGACCGCTCTTTTCCCGGCATCGCAAGTAGGAACGCTGAGACAGGACATCCCCGACTCGCACGAAACTGGGCCATCGGACACGACTTCGTATCCCGTAAGGCCCCCACCCGTTGATGGCGCTGTCGTTGTCGCGCTCTGGTTGCAGTCGGTTGTTTGGTCACCGATCTGGTTGTTGTCCCCGACTTGTTGTTGCACAGGTAGACAAATCAGGGGAGACAGGATTCCCCCTGGGGAAAGGATTCCGTTCTGGGCCTGTGCACCGGTAGCGCCTGCTGCGGCTATCGCCGCGGCGCCTGTCAGAACTGCGACGAGCCGACTCGTTCGCCTCATGTGGACACTCCTGTTCAGTCGTGCAAAAGGGAAGGTCAGATGCGTGCGCGAGCCAAAAGCTAGCTGCGGGCTCGATCTGCTGCCGTGCGAGCCACGCTGCGTCTACCGGAATGGGTGATCGATTCGCTCGTCAGTGATTACGGTGGTTTCAGCGGCGTTGAGAGGCACCGGGACCACAGTCAGGCAACCGTGGGATTCGATCGCGCGGCGCCGCCGGCGTGCTCTTCTCTGCCGTTCGTAGTTGGTGTGGGCCGACCGGCAGAGCGCACAGCGGCAACCATGGCGTGCATAGCGGGTGTTCGTGCCATGCGCGGGCAGGATCGCCGGTTCGGGGTGGCCGGTCCGCTTGGCGAGGGCTTCGCGTTCGTCGGTGTCGAGTCCTCCCCAGATGCCCCAGGGTTCGGCGGTGGCGAGGGCCTCGGCGAGGCAGTGCTCGCGGACCGGGCAGGCTGCGCACACCGCCCGGCACTGCTGGGCCTCGGCTGATGTGGGTTCGACGAAGTCGAGATCCACCCGCCCGCGACATGCCGCACCGGACCGCCAACGCGGGAACTGGAAAGGCTCCGGCCGGGCGGAGTGATCGTGTGCAACACCGCCCGCGTGAGGAACCTGTCGTTCTCGCCTCTGGTTGTTGGCGCGCTGCTCGCTCTGGCTGGGGCTTCGCAGGTTCTCGCTGGTTTCGATTCTCACCCGACTACCTCGCAGGTCATTTTTCTGTTCGTTACTGCTGCGAGCAGCGGCGTTGCCGGTGCTTGGGCGTTCATTGGCCCTGGGAGCCCTGCGCCAAAGAAAAAAGTGAACCCTGTACGGCTACCGCGGCGGATTTCGGATAACCATCAAGCGGTTTCGCTGTGCGCTTCGCCGTAGCCTGCGGCGCGCAGCAGTTCGGCGGCGTGGGCGAGTTCCATGCGGATTGGGTGTCGGCGGTCGCGGTGGTGTCGACCTTTGGCGTCGAGCAGGGTGCCGAGGTCGGCGACGCGTAGCCATGTCCACCAGCGTCCGGGGTCGGCGGTGCCGCGGCGGCGGTGGACGAGCAGCCCGATGTTGGCGCGGGCGGCGGCGGTTTGCTCGTCGAGTTCGCGCAGCCAGGCGTCGAGGCTTTCGCGGGCGGTGTCTTTGATCTGCCAGGTGATGCCGGGTGTGCCGGTGAGGTCGCCGGGGTCGGCGACGTGGCGGTCGTTGGTGGTGTGGACGGTGCGCACGGCGCGTTCGGCGTGGGGGAAGCCGTTGGCGCGGAGCCAGCGGGCGACGGCGCGTTCGGCGTCGTGTCCCTTGCGGCGGTTCGCTTTGCCGAGTTGGGATCGGTCGACGGTGGGGTTCGTGCAGGCGCGGGATCGGAAGTGGTGATTCACGTGGTCCTCCGATGGGTCGATCAGAACGGGGCCTCGGTGAGGAATCGGTGGAGTTCCTCGGCGGTCATGGGTTTGGGTTGGTGGTCGGGGTGTGCGCAGGGCTGGCATTCGCAGCAGCCGCGGTCGAGGCAGTAGCCGCAATCTGGTTCTTCCCGCGGCGGGCCGTTGTCTCGGGCGTCGTGGTGGTCGTCGAGGTCGTACATCAGGGCACCTCCGAATCGGTTTTCCTCGCGTGCGCGCAAGCGCGCTGGCGTCCGGTCGAGCGCCAAACATCAGCCGGGCGTCGTTGCGTGTTGGTGACTGCGGTGTCGAGCCGGGACGGGTGCGCGGGGGTTCGGGTCAGCGGGCGCCCGCTCGGCCCGGTGCATCGGCTGCCCGGTCGGGCTTTGCAGTGGGGGCAGGGCACGGCGAGAAAGGCGCGGCGGGCATGCGCGTCGGCCTCGGCGTGCTCGGGATCCGCACCGCGGGCAACGGCGAGTGCGGCGGTGACACGGCCGACGCCGGAGCGGATCGCACAGAGCTGTCGGATGTCGAGGGGGCGCCGGTTGCGGGCGCGGAGTTCGGCGTTGTGCTTGGCCTCGGCGGCGTCGCGGCGGGCTGGCGCCAGTAGCCGACGATGTCGGCTGGCATGACCGTTTCGGATGATCGACGGTAGTTGGTCCTGGATGGCGTCGCGGGCGAGGTGGACGGGGATGTCGTCGAGTAGCTGTGCCCAGGCCCGGACTTGCAGCGCGCTGTCGGCGCTGATCTTGGGGTCGAGGGTGGAGGCGTAGCCGAGCAGCTGCGCGACTTCCTGTGCGTTCATCTCGCGACTCCTGGGGTGAGGGCCAGGGGTTCGGCGTCGACGAACACCGGCGGTCCTGTGGTGTCCTCGTCGGCGAGTTGCTCGGCGAGGGCGAACCAGCCGAGCGCCTTCGCGTCGCGTTTCGACCGCCCGGCTTGCGAAGCGGAGCGGGGTTGGTTGGATGCTCGGGCGGCTTTGACCACGTCGTCTTAGACGTAGGGCAGCGCCCCGGGCCGGTGGACCTCTGGGCGTCGGTCCCACTCGACGAGCGCGGCCTGCACAAGCTCGGGGTCGCCGCCGTCGCGCAGGAGTCCGTCGACGGTGGTGCCGAGTTCCCGGATCAGCTGCGGCCGGTACTTCGCGGCACCGGGTTGGGAGTTGCGCCAGGCGTCGACGATGCGGCGGGCGTCGGGTTTGACGGCCGAGTCGGCGAGCTGGGCGAGGGTGGTCGTGCCTCGCGTGCGCGGGCGGGTGCGCACGCACGCGCGTGACGACGACGTTCTTTCCCCTGTTCCTCTGTTCCCCTGTTCCAGTCGATGGACCCTCGCGAGAGTCTCGCGAGGGTGTCGCGAATTCCGGCTCGGTGGAGTCGGTAGGGCATCCGCTACCAGTGGTTTCGTCTTCGTCCGCTGGTGAGAGATCGGCCGGCGGTAGCGGATAGCGAGGTTTGCCGGGCCGGTCGATCTTCTGGTGTTCCTCCCACCCTGTGATGGAGGTAGGCGCGGTCGTCGACGGTGTAGCGGGTGATCCGCGAGGCTCGCGAGAGTGTCGCGAGACCCTCGCGAACGAACTCGCGGGCCTCGACCGGGTCGTCGTCGAGGGCGAAGAGGTCGGCGGCGATCCGGCGGTAGTCGTCGACGCCGACGCCGTTGTCGTCGACGCCGACGCCGTTGTCGTCGACGCCGACGCCGTTGTCGTCGACGTAGGACCACAACCCCACCCACAGCAGCCGCACCTCGCGGGGCAGGTCAGCGACCGGTTGCGAACGCGAGAACTCCGGCTTGATTGTGCGAATCCTCATGCCGCGACACCCGCCTCGCTGCCGACCTGGTCCTCGTCGAGGTGCGCGGCGATTTCCTCGGCCGTCCAGCCGCGGCGGAGCAGAATCCGCTCGGCCTCGTCGACCTCGGGGCGGGTGAGAGCGTGCCGGGGAAGTCGGCCGGCGAGGGCGAGCTCGACGGCCGCCGGGTTCAGCCGGGGGCGGGCGACGAGCAGTTTGGCCGAGCCCTGGTCGAGCCGCTTGGTCCAGGCGAGAAGCTGCCGCGGGGTGCGGGTGGGGTCGACCATCGCGGCGAGGATCACCGGCAGCGCATCCTCGACGCGCGTGCCGTCGGCCGGCGTCGGTAGGGCGCGGGCGCGGTTGAGGGCACGCAGGACGGCGTCGGGGCCTTCGTCGTGCACAGCGGCGACCAGGCGAGCAGCGATCGGGACCAGGCGGGCGGCGTAGTCTTCGCGGGTCGGCGCATCGGTTGCGGAATTCGTCACGGTCGAATGTCCTTTGTGGAATTTCGCGAGACGTCGGTTTTTGGGCGTGTTCGTCCGCCGCATGTGCCTGTGGCGGCACACCCGTGGCGTCTCGGCGAGGCGAGTGGTTAGTCGGTGTCGGATTCCTGGGTGCAGGATCGGGCGATCCACACCCGGTTACGGCTGGCGTGCCGGGACCGGCGGCGGCTGCGTGTGGGTTAGGGCGGAGCTCGCCCACTTGCACCACTTGCGCGGAGATCTGGATCGGGCCGGCAGCGAGTACGCCTCGATCCTCGC
>NZ_JALBWV010000118.1 GCF_022678645.1 Saccharopolyspora soli
CGCACCGCCCCCCCCCCCCCCCCCACCCCCTGTGGCCCCCCCCCCAACCCCCCCGCGGCGGCCACGGGCCGTGCGGGCCAACGCGGGTGCCACCGGTTTTCCCCACCCACGAGACCGTTCAGCCGCGTGGGCGCCAGCGGGCGAAGCCGCCTTCGGTGTTGATCACCTGGCCGGTGATCCAGCGCGCTTCGTCGGTGGCCAGCCAGGCGATCAGCCGGGCCGGGTCGTCGGGTTCGCCGTAGCGGCCGAACGGGAACATCGGGCGGATCGATCGCCAGGTCGGTTCGTCGAGGTAGCCGGTGTCGACCGGGCCCGGATTGACCGTGTTGAGCGTGATTCCCGCATCCGCCAGTTGGTCGGCCAGCGTCACCGTGAGCTCGGCGAGAGCGCCCTTGGCCGCGGCGTAGGCGACCTCGCCTGGCATCGGGCCCTGCTGCTGGCCCGAGGTCAGGAACACGATCCGGCCGCCCGGCCGCCCGTCGTGCCGCGCCGCGAACGCCTGGGCCAGCAGGATCGTCGACCTGGCGTTGACCACCCAGTGCCCGTCGAGCATGTCGGCGTCGAGTTCGCCCAGCGCCCCGTCGGAGCCGCTGCGCGCGTGGTTGCAGATCAGCACGTCGAGGTGCCCGAACTCCGCCACGACCGCATCGACGAGGCGCTGCGGGGCTTCGGGTTCCGCCAGATCCGCGCTGGTATCGGAAATCCGCGCACCGGGCACCAACTGCTCCGCGACGCCGTCGAGCACCGCACCGACATCGTCGCCGCCCCAGGGCTGATCGACGTCGTGCGGCCGGTAGTGGTGCAGGAAGACCGACGCGCCGTAGGCCGCGAGCCGCCGTGCGATGGCGTATCCGATGCCCTGCCTGCGGCTGACGCCGGTCACCAGGGCCGCCCGGCCCCGCAACGGCATCGGATCGCGCGCAAGACCACCAGTGCTCACGCCGCGCATCGTAATCGCGACCGTGCGTCTCGTGAGTGACAAACCGTGCTACAGCCCGGTTTCGCACTCACGACCGGCACCGTTACAGCGAGTCGCGGTGGGCTGTCATCCAGGCGGCTATCTGGGCTCGCGAGCTGAAGCCGAGTTTCGACAGGATCTTCTCCACGTGGCCCTCGGCGGTGCGCGGGGAGATCACGAGTCGGGCTGCGATGTCCCGGTTCGTCAAGCCTTCCGCGACCAGTTGGGCGATCTCGAATTCGCGGCGGGTCAGCAGGTGCGCCCACTCCTCCTCCGGGCGTTGCCGCGCTGCCTCGGGTTGCGTGGTTTCCAGCGCGAAGTCGATGGCTTCCGTGGTGGACAGCCCGTAACCGGTCTTGAACGCCTGCTCGTAGCCGCTGTCGCCGAGCGCGTCGCGGGTGCGGTCCAAGTGCTCGTGGTGCAGCTGGGTGAGCGTGGCGTAGAGCTCGGGGGACCCGCCGATCGCTTCCCAAACCGCACCGGCGATGCCGAAGAGCGTGGCGGCTCGGGCGTGCTCCCGACGCCCTTCGGCCGCCCAGGCCAGCACTTCCAGGGTGAACGCCATGGACGACTTGTCGCCCAGCAGTTGTTCCAACCGCAGTGCTTCCTTGCAGGACTCCTCGGCTTTGCCGAAATCGCCGTCGAGGACGTCGATGGAGGCGCGCGCCCAGAGCGCGTAGGACCGCCAGAAGATGTCGCCGACCTGGATCGTCTTATCGATGCACGTGTCCAGCAGGGCGCGGCCCCGTTCCGGCTCGCCGTTGTGCCCCACGGTCAAGCCGTACATGAACAGCGAGAACAGTTCGCCGCGCAGCAGCTGCGAATTCCGGAACTGCTCGCAGGCTTCCCCGAAGAGCCCGACGGCGCGGTTCAGGTCGGCGCTGACCAGCGCGGCCATGCCCGAGACGTGCGCCAGGTAGCCGTTCTGCTCCTCGTTGCCCACTTCGTCGGTCAGTTCCGCGGCCTCGGCCAGGTATGCCTGCGCCGTGGAAAGGTCGCCCTGGTGGATGGTGAACCAGGCGTTGAGCACCAAACCCGACAGCCGCTCCCGGGATGGTCCTGGCATGTGGGACAGCAATCTGTCCAGCCACATCCGGCCTTCGGTGAGATAGCCGCGCAGCGTCCAGTAGTCGACCAGCCGAACCGCCATTCGCAGCCCCGCTTTGGCGTCGCCGTTCTCGCGTGCGCAGCAGTCCAGCGCCACCCGCACGTTGGGGTAGTCCTGGTGCAGCCTCGTGTTCCAAGCCGGTTCGTCCGGTCCGACCCATGCGGCGGCGAAACGGGTTGCCAGCTGGGCGAACCAATCGCGGTGGCGGTGGCGCACCGCGACCTGGCGACCGTCGGCGACCAGCTTCTCCTCGCCGTACTCGCGGGTGGTGTCCAGCATCCGGTAGCGGACGCCGTTCGGGCCCTCCTGCGGCAGGAAGATCGACTTGTCCACCAGCGCATCGACCAGCACGAGCACGTCCTCGCACGGCACGTCGTCGCCACCCGCGACGAATTCCACGGCTTCTAGGTCGAAGGTTCCGGAGAACACCGATGCGCAGGCCCACACCCGGCGTTCCATTTCCGAGCACAGCTCGTAGCTCCAGTCGATCAGGGCGCGCAGGGTCCGGTGCCGCGGCGGCAACCCGCGCCTGCCGTTGCTCAGCAGGTTGTGCCGCTCGTGCAGGCGCTCGGCGAGTTGTTCCAGCGACAGCGAGCGAAGTCGGGCCACGGTCAGCTCGATGGCGAGCGGAATCCCGTCGAGGTCGTGGCAGATTCTGGCCAGTGCTTGGTAATTGCAGCTGTCGAGGTTGAAGCGGGGGACCACCGCGGTGGCGCGCTCGATGAACAGCCGCACCGAGTCGAAGTGCGCGACCGCGGCCGGTGAGCCGATCTGGTCCGGATCGGGCACCACGAACGGGACCACCGGGAACATGCATTCGCTGACCAGGCCGAGGGATTGCCTGCTCGTGGTCAGCACCCGCAGCTCCGGGCAGGACAGGATCAGCGTGCTCACCAGCGTCGCGCAGTCGTCGATGAGGTGCTCACAGTTGTCGAGGACGAGCAGCAGGGGTCCAGCGGAGAGCCGGTCGATGATCGTGTCGGTCACCGGTCGCGAGGACTGCTCGCGCACGTCCAGTTGACCCGCGACTGTTTCCGCTATCAGCCGGGGTTCCCGGAGTTGCGCCAGATCGACGAACCAGACCTCGCCCTGGAAGGCACGCCGGACGTCGGCGGCCACCCGCAACGCCAACCGGGTCTTGCCCACCCCGCCCGGTCCGGTGAGGGTGACCAGCCGATGTTCGGATAGCAGCCGTTTGAGCTCGGCGAGTTCGTGTCGGCGTCCGACGAAACTCGTCGAGTCAGCGGGTAGGTTTCCCACCCGACGCCGACCGGATGTCGAGCGTGCCACGCGACCAGCCTAATACGAGCAGCCGCGCGGCGTAGTCGTCCTTGATCACAACTGCCGAGGCGCGCGAAATCCGTGACGTTGGGTGGTGAGATGTGCGCGTTGGGTCGTCCACGCCCGCGAATACGTATGGCAGTGCGTATTTGCACGGGTTTGCCGCCGCGCCGGATGCGGCAATCTGTGGTTGCTCCCACTGGGAGCGGGCAAGGAGATTCGGTGACCGCTCCTCCCCCTGCTGGTCTCCGGATCGGGAGAAGTGCTATGCCCTGCCGCACTGACGGGGTAGGGACGACGGCTTGCCCGGCTCTTACCCCCCGACGAGCCGGGCAAGCCGTTTCGGCGTTTATGGCCCGAATTTCCGGTTTCGGCACGAGTTTCTTGACGCGATTCTGACGCGGCCGCCCGGCCGCGACGATCACAGCTTGCGCAGGCGGACGCGGTTGATGGCGTGGTCGATGTCCTTGCGCAGCACCAGGGTTGCTCGCGGGCGGGTGGGGAGGATGTTCTCCACCAGGTTCGGTTCGTTGATGGTGCGCCACAGGTGGTCGGCTTCGGCGCGGGCTTCGTCGTCGGAAAGCTCGGCGAAGTGGTGGAAGTGCGAGTTCGGGTCGGCGAACGCCGTGCCGCGCAGCGTCAGGAAGCGGTCGGCGTACCAGCGGGCGATGTGCTCGGTGTGCGCGTCGACGTAGATGGAGAAGTCGAAGAAGTCCGAAACGGTCAGGCTCGGGCCGGGCTGCAGCACGTTCAGCCCCTCCACGATGAGGATGTCCGGTTTGCGCACCACGTGCTGTTCGCCCGGCAGGATGTCGTAGGCGATGTGCGAGTAGACCGGTGCGGCCACTTCCGGCACACCGGATTTGACCTCGGTGACGAAGCGCAGCAGCGCCCGCCGGTCGTAGCTCTCCGGAAAACCCTTGCGGTGCATCAGGCCGCGGCGGACCAGTTCGGCCTTCGGGTACAGGAAACCGTCGGTGGTGACCAGGTCGACCCGCGGGTGGTCAGGCCAGCGGGCCAGCAGTGCGCGCAGGATCCGCGCGGTGGTCGACTTGCCGACCGCGACGCTGCCCGCGATGCCGATCACGAACGGCACCTTGGTGCCGCGCGTCTCCTCACCGAGGAACGTGGTGGTGGATTCGTGCAGCCGTTTGCGGGCGGCCACTTGGAGGCTGATCAGCCGCGACAGCGGCAGGTAGACGTCGGCGACCTCGGCGAGGTCGACCGACTCGCCGAGCCCGCGAAGCGCGACGAGCTCGTCCTCGGTCAGCGGTAGGGGGAGGGAATCGCGCAGTTCTCGCCACTGCGCGCGGTGCAACTCGACGTACGGGCTCAGTTCGCGAACACGTGTCACGAGCACCCCTCGGCGTTGAGGCCCGGCCAGGTGAACATCGCCGGAACGTCCGACAACATGCGAAAACCCTAGGCGGCCGAGGGCCCGCGACGCTGTGATCCAGTGCACGCTGAGACGGAAGAAACACCTTGATCGATCGCGCGGTGCGGCGGATCACGCGGAGTCGGGATCCGGGTCCTGGTCGTCGCTGTCCGCGAGGTGGTCCTGCAGGTTGGCGTGCCGGAACTGGTAGACGCGACCGGCGCGGCGGAGCAGCCCGAGCCGGTGGGCGTCGTCGAGGAACCGCATCAGCCGGAACGGGACCCGGCGTCGGAGCCGGAGGACGCAGACCGCGGTGAGGTACACCAGGCTGGCCAGGGCGGGCGGCACGTCGCGGTCCTGCAGCACCACGATCAACATCACCAGGACCAGCGAGCCCAGCAGTGCGGGATAGCCCACCAGGCCCGCCACCAGCCCGATCGCCAGCCCGCCGACGACCCCGAAACCAAGCGATCGGATCGACATCAGCTGCAGGTCCCCGCGCAGGGTGCTGACCGGGCTCTGCGCCCGGTCGTCGGTCGCCAGCGTCGCCATCCACACCATCAGTCCGTGCACCAGCCCGAAGACCGCGCCGATCAGCGCGAAGGCCCAGAAGTCCGCGCCCAGGACGAGCTGGAACAACGTGCCGACGCCGAGGCCGCTGGCCACCCACAGCACCATCGGCTGTGCGGTGGAGGTCAGCAGCAGGCGGCTCCGCCCGCGCAGGCGGAGGTTCGCGTAGGCGGGTTCGGCGCCGTGGCTGGCGGCCATCGCGTACCCCAGTCCGGTGCCGAAGCCGGTGAGCAGTCCGACGACCAGGCCGACCGCGGACGCGGCGAAGAACAACCCGGTCAGTGCGCCGACCAACCCGGTCAGCAGGCCGAATCCCAGGCCCCACGCCAGCCCGATCGCGGCGCGGTACCGCGGTCCGGTGTCCACCGCGCGGTGCAGGCGCCACCAGGCCAGGTCGCGGTCGTCGGTGCTGTCGAGGTGGTGTGCGAGGAAGGTGAGCCAGCGCTTGACGTCCGCGGGATCCCAGCCTGGCTCCTCGCGACCGGATTGGGCCTGCTCGGCGTAGATCAGCGCGTCGGGCAGGTGGTCGAGGAGATGTCGGGTGATCGCGGCGGATGTCGGGAAGCGTGCGCGGTCGAGCAGTTCCGCCGGATCGGACCGGGCGTCGATGTAGATCTTGCGGAGCAGCCACAGGTCGAACGGGGTGGCCAGGGCGCCCGCGAGCGGGCTCGCCGCGGCGTCGTCGAGCGCCGCCAGCAACGTCGCCCAGCTCTGGTCGGACCGGTTCCGCAGGCAGTCGGTCAGGTAGCCGACGACATCGGACGTGGTGAGCGGCAGCGGCTCGATGACGATGGCGCGGGTGATGTCGCCGCCCTCGGCGACGGCGGTTTCGTACTCGTCGCCGCGGCAGGTCAGGATGAGTTGATCATCCCTGGTCATGGCCTCGTTCAAGGCGGTCAGCGCGGCGGGGCGCAGCGCCTCGGGCAGTTCGTCCAGGCCGTCCAGCACGGGCAGGACCCGGTGTTCGGCGACCAGCCTGCGGACCGCATCGGCGCCGAGCTCCGCGGCGCCCAGCGCCGGGTACTCCTTGGCGATCCGCCGCGTCAACCAGTCGTGCAGCGGCTGTGCCGGGTGCCAGCTCGACAGGGACAGCAGCACCGGCACCGGATCTCCGGCCGCCTGGGACGCCACGAGTTCGCGCACCAGCAGCACGGCCAGCGACGTCTTGCCCATGCCGGGGTCACCGACGATGACCATCCGCCGGTGCGCGAGCCCGCGGAACGCCGCCGCGAGTTCGTCGATCCGGTCGGTGCGACCGGCGAGCGCGGGTTCTTCCCGCGCGTCGGCCAGCCGCCAGCGCACCCCGAGCGTGCCCGGATTGTCCAGCTGCCGGAGGCGGATCTCGTCCTCCCACTGGGCCAACACCAGGTTCGCGAGCCGGTGCTGGGCCTGGCTGACCTGGTCGAGGGTGCCGACCACGGCCGCGGCCTGCCGTTGCAGCAGCAGTGGCGCGATGGCCAGCGGTACCGACACCAGCTGCGCCCAGTTCGCGGCGTTCTGCAGGCCCTGGGTGCGCAGCAGGAAGCCGAGCCCGATACCGGCGGCGAGCAGCACAACCGCAGGCACCAGCGGGTGCCGACGCACACCAGTTCCGGCTGTCATCGACGGGCATGATCGCAGAAGCACTCCGTCGAAAGTGGCTGAACGAAAAGGAAACACCGGAGGGGCGCAGTGCTCCCGTCCGGTGTTCCGGGCTTCAGCGCCCGCTCACTGCGGGGTGTTGAGCTTGGACTTGCGGTAGCCGTAGGCGAAGTAGATCACCAGGCCGATGAGGAACCACACGCCGAAGCGCAGCCAGGTCACCGGGTCCAGGAAGGTGACCAGCCAGATCGAGAACACGATGCCGATGATCGGCACGACCGGCATGCCTGGGCATCTGAACACGCGCGGCAGGTCCGGGCGCTTGTAGCGGAGCACGATCACCGCGGCGCACACGATCACGAACGCCAGCAGGATGCCGATGTTGGTCAACTCGGCCGCCTCGCCGATCGGCAGCAGCCCGGCGATCAGCGCCGAGGCGGTGCCGATCAGCCAGGTGAAGCGGCTGGGCACCTTGCGCACCGGGTGCGTCTTGGCGAACCACTTCGGCAGCAGGCCGTCCCGGCTCATCGCGAACCCGACTCGGGTCACACCAAGCATGAACGTGAACATCACCGTGAGAATCCCCAGGATGGCGCCGACCGCGATGATCGCGCCGAGCGCGGGCAGGCCGACGTCGGCGAACGCGCTCGCGAACGCGCTCTCGGCGCTGATCTGCTGGAACGGGATCATGCCGGTTAGGACCAGGCAGGCAAGCACGTAGAGCACCATGGAGACGGCCAGCGAGTAGATGATCGCCTTGGGCATGTGCTTCTGGGCGTCCCTGGACTCCTCGGCCGCGGTGCTCATCGCGTCGTAGCCGAACACCGCGAAGAACACCGTCGCGGCTCCGGCGAACGCGCCGCTGATGCCGAATGGGAAGAACGGGTTGTAGTTACCGGCGTTGATGTGGAACGCGCCGACGACGATCACCAGCAGCACCACGCCGACCTTCAGGTACACCAGCAGCGTCTCGAAGCGCGCGGCGCTCTTCATGCCCTGGTTGAGGATGAAGGCGATCAGCAGGCACAGCAGCGCGGCGAACAGGTTGATCTTGTAACTGCCGATCGGCGCATCGCCGTCCTCGGTGCCGGGTGCGCCCATCATCCAGTACGGCAGGTCGATGCCGAGGAAGCCGAGCAACTCGTTGAAGTACCCGGAGATGCCGATCGCGACCACCGCGACGATCGCGGTGTACTCCAGCAGCAGGTCCCAGCCGATCAACCAGCCGACGACCTCGCCGAGCACCGCGTAGCCGTAGGTGTAGGCCGAACCGGCCTTGGGGATCATGCCAGCGAACTCGGCGTAGGAGAACGCCGCGGCCGCGCTGGCGATGCCCGCGATCAGGAACGAGATCAGCACGGCGGGCCCGGCCTTCTCGTTGGCCACGGCACCGGCCAGCGAGAAGATCCCGGCGCCGATGATGCCGCCGACCCCGATCGCGGTGAGCTGCCACAGGCCCAGCGAGCGCTGCAGCCCGGTCTCCCCGTCCTCGGTGATCGCGCCGATGGGCTTGCGGCGGAATATCCCCCGCCCAGGCTGGAGACTTGGTGTGGTCACGGCTTCTCCCGTTGAATCCGTTTTGCGCGAAAGGTTACGTACCTGGCGTGATTCGGCTCGGCGAATGCCCGCGCTACCTCGACCGTGTCGTGCATCACCAATGGGTTTGCACGTCGCGGCGAAAACTACGCGCGTCCAGCGCATTATCAGGTTGTGGGGTCGGACGAGACTTCTCCGGATCGTTTGGCCGAGCGAACAAAACAGCCGGTGGACCGGTGAAACGCGGCGCGGGGCGCGGCGCGGTCGGTAGCGACCCGTGACCGTCCGGCGGCGGAATCGTTAGTGTTCAAGCCGGTGCCAACCCGTGGAAGTGGGAGTGCGATGTCCAAATACCGCACCGTCGTCGTCGGAACGGACGGCTCGGCGCCCTCGCTGCGCGCGGTGTCCCGCGCCGCCGAGGTCGCCAGCGATTCGGCCGCCCGGCTGGTGATCGTCTGCGCTTACTACCCGAGCAGCGCGCGGGAGGTCGAGCAGGCGCAGGACGCGCTCGGCGACGAGGCGTTCCAGGTGATCGGTTCGGCACCGGCCGAGGACACCCTGCGCGAAGCCACCGACGTCGCCCGCGCGGCTGGCGCGACGAGCATCGAGACCTTCGCCTCGGTCGGCGCGCCGGTGACGGTGCTGCTGTCCGCTGCCGAGAAGGCCGCCGCCGACCTGCTGGTGGTGGGCAGCCGGGGGTTGAACACGCTGAAGGGGCGGATCCTCGGCTCGGTGCCAGCCGAGGTGTCCCGCCGGGCCGAATGCGATGTGCTCGTTGTCCGAACCACGCGATGAGCCGTCGGCGCACCGGGTCGAAGCCGCCATCCTCGGCGGGTCGCCGCGCTACACCAAGGCCGAGGTAGCCGCGGCGGCCGGGGTGCCGGTGGCCCGCGCCGAGCAGCTCTGGCAGGCGATGGGTTTCGCGCACGTCGACGACGACGCTGTGGTGTTCACCGATGCGGACGTCGCCGCGCTGCGCGCCCTGGTCGAGCTGGTCTCCGCCGAGGTGATCCCGCCCGAGCTGGAGTCGGCGGTCGCGCGGTCGCTGGCGCAGACCATGTCGCGGCTGGCGGAGTGGCAGGTGGGCATCTTCAAGTCGTTGCTCGGCGAGCAGTTCGCGGTGGACGTGGTGACCACCGCCCAGGTCGCCGAGGTGATCCTGCCGGTGATGGCGCGGATGCAGGACTACGTGTGGCGGCGGCACCTGGCGGCCTGCGCGGCTCGCGAGCTCACCGAACGCGATCCCGGCGCGGCCGAGCGGGTGCAGGTGATCGGCTTCGCCGACATCGTCGGCTACACCAGGTTGATCCGGGACTTCACCGAGTTGGAGTTGGCCCGGCTGATCGACGGTTTCGAGGCGTTGGCCGGTGGCGTGGTCGCGGAGAACCACGGCCGGGTGATCAAGACGGTTGGCGACGAGGTGCTGTTCGTGACCGACACCGCGGCCGAGGCCGCCGAGATCGCGTTGACGCTGAACGAGGAGATCGCCAAGACCGATCTGCTGCCGCCGCTGCGGATCGGGCTCGCGCAGGGACCGGTGCTGGCCAGGTTCGGTGATGTCTACGGTTCCACGGTGAACATCGCGAGTCGGCTGACCTCGGTGGCCCGCCCCGCTTCGGTGCTGGTGGACCGCGAGCTGGCGGAGGCGCTGCGGGGGCACCGGGAGTACCGGCTGATCTCGGTCGGGCCGACGAAGGTGCAGAGCTTCCGCGGCTTGCGGGCTTGGGCGTTGCGACGATCGGCGTAATCCGGATCCGGCTGTGTGACCGAAATCCCGGTGTCGTTGCACGGTGCAACCAAATATGGCCGAGTCGGCCCCGATCACCTGGCGTTTTGCGATCTCCGTTGGTGGATCATCCCACTCCCGGATGGCCACTACGGGGTGTTTGTCCACTACGGGGGCATGTTTGCCCCTCGTAAAGCGGGATGCCTGGGGGCTGGCCCGGCAATAGAGTCGAGGCATGGTGGATCGGGGAACGGTCGTGGCGGGCAGCCATTCCGATGACGTGGCCGCGTTGGTGGCGCAGTACGAGCGGCTACCGGACGGCGCGCCGGTGCGGTTGGCCAAACCGACGTCGAACCTGTTCCGGTTCCGCGCGCCGTCGGACAGTCCGGGGCTGGACGTCGGGCGGTTCAACCAGGTGCTGGAAGTGGATTCGGCCAACCGCATCGCCCAGGTGCAGGGCATGGCGACCTACGAGAGCATCGTGGCCGCACTGCTGCCCGCCGGGTTCATCCCGATGGTGGTGCCGCAGCTCAAGACGATCACGCTGGGCGGCGCGGTCGCCGGGCTCGGCATCGAGTCCACCTCGTTCCGCAACGGTCTGCCGCACGAATCCATGCGGGAGATGGAGATCCTCACCGGCGACGGCCAGGTGGTCCGGGCCCGGCCGGAGGGTGAGCACGCCGAACTGTTCCGGGGTTTCCCCAACTCCTACGGCACGCTGGGCTACGCGCTGCGGCTGGAGATCGAGCTGGAGCAGGTCAAACCCTACGTCCGGGTGCAGCACGTGCGGTTCGGCTCGGCGCGGGAGTGCGCCACCGCGATCGCCGAGATCTGCCGCGACGGCAGCTTCGACGGGCAGCGCGTCGACTTCGTCGACGGCACCGTGTTCAGCCCCGGCGAGCACTACCTGACGCTGGGCTCCTATGTGGACCGCGCGCCGTTCACCAGCGACTACACCGGCCAGCAGATCTACTACCGGTCCCTCCAGCAGCGGCAGATCGACTACCTGGACATCCACGACTACGTGTGGCGCTGGGACACCGACTGGTTCTGGTGCTCCCGAGCGCTCGGCGCGCAACATCCGCTGGTCCGCCGGTTCTGGCCAGCGCGGTACCGCCGCTCCGACGTCTACCGCCGGATCGTGGCCTGGGATCGCCGCCACGCGGTGACCGACCGGCTCGCGGTGCTGCGCGGCAAGGGCGGGAACGAGCCGGTGATCCAGGACGTGGAGATCCCGGTCGATCGGCTGCCGGAGTTCTTGGAGTTCTTCCACCGCGAGATCGGCATCAAGCCGATCTGGCTGTGCCCGGTTCGGCTGCGCGACCCGGCGGGCTGGCCGCTGTACCCGATGGACCCGAACACGTTGTACGTCAACGTCGGTTTCTGGGCGACGGTGCCGCTGGGGCCAGGCGAGGCGCCCGGTCGGCACAACAGGGCGATCGAGCACGCGGTGACCGAGCTCGACGGCCACAAGTCGTTGTACTCCGACTCCTATTTCGCCGAGGCGGAGTTCTGGCAGCTGTACAACCAGCCGGTCTACCAGCGGTTGAAGCAGCGGTACGACCCGAAGGGCCGCCTTCCCGGACTGTACGAGAAGTGTGTGCGGGCGAAATGAGCAGCAGGAAGGAGATCCGCTGATGGGCTGGGCAGAGGTGTTCACGCGCATCCTCGGAAGCGATGTGTCGGTGGAAATCCGCGCCTTCGACGGCAGCCAGGCCGGTCGGTCCGGCGCGGACGTTCGCGTGGAAATCCGGTCCCCGCTGGCGCTTTCGCACCTGGCGGCGGCACCGGGCGAACTCGGTCTGGCACGTGCCTACGTCAGCGGCGCGATCGAGGTGCACGGTGACATGTACACCGCGCTGGCGGCGTTCCCGTCGGTCGCGCTCAACGACATCCCACCGGGCCTGCGGCGCGAGTTGGCGGTGAAGCTGGCAGGGTACCGGCTGTGGTGGCCGGTTCGACCGCCGGAGGTCGAGCACCGGCCGCGCGGCTGGCGGCACTCCAAGCACCGCGACAGCAAGTCGATCTCGTACCACTACGACGTGTCCAACCGGTTCTACGAGTGGGTGCTGGGGCCGTCGATGGCCTACACCTGCGCGGTGTACCCGACCGAGAGGTCCACTCTGGAGGAAGCGCAGTTCGCCAAGCACGACCTGGTGGCGCGCAAGCTCGGGCTGCGGGAGGGCATGCGGCTGCTGGACGTCGGCTGCGGCTGGGGCGGCATGGTGATGCACGCGGCCGAGCACTACGGGGTGCGCGCGCTCGGCGTGACGCTGTCCCGGCAGCAGGCGCAGTGGGCGCAGAAGACGATCGCCGAACGCGGCTTGGCAGACCTAGCCGAGGTCCGGCACCTGGACTACCGCGACGTCTCGGAGAGCGGCTTCGACGCGGTCAGCTCCATCGGCCTCACCGAGCACATCGGCCTGGCGCAGCTGCCGAGCTACTTCTCGTTCCTGCACGACAAACTGGTTCCCGGCGGCCGGTTGCTCAACCACTGCATCACCCGACCGGACGGCAGACGCGGCTCGCGACCGGGCAAGTTCATCGGCCGCTACGTCTTCCCGGACGGTGAGCTGGAGCCGGTGGGCACCCTGGTGTCGGCGATGAACGACAACGGCTTCGAGGTGCGCCACGAGGAGAACCTGCGCGAGCACTACGCGCTGACCCTGGCCGGTTGGTGCGCGAACCTGGAGCAGCACTGGGACGAGGCGGTCGCGGAGGTCGGTCTCGAACGAGCACGGGTGTGGCGGTTGTACATGGCAGCCTGCCAGCTGGGCTTCGAACGCAACAACGTCCAGCTGCACCAGGTCCTCGGCGTCCGCCTCGACGACACCGACGCGCACGTGCCGCTGCGCCCGACCTGGTGACCGATTAGTTCTGCCGCAGTGGCCGGTCCAACCCGTTGAGGTCAGCATGAACGCGACCACCAGACGGGAGACGGACATGTACGAGATCAGCCAGAAGATCACGCCCAACCTGTGGTTCGACACCCAGGCGGAGGAGGCGGCGGAGTTCTACACCGGCATCTTCGAGAACTCGCGCATTGTCGACGTGCTGCGCTACAGCGACGCAGGACCGGGTGAGCCGGGCTCGGTCATGGTGGTGGTGTTCGAGCTGGCTGGCCAGCAGTTCGTGGGCCTCAACGGCGGTCCGCAGTTCAAGTTCACCGAAGCGCTCTCGCTGGAGGTGCACTGCGATTCGCAGGAGGAAGTGGACCGGCTGTGGCAGCAGCTCGGCGAGGGCGGCGAGCACGGCCCCTGCGGCTGGCTGAAGGACAAGTACGGCCTGTCCTGGCAGATCGTGCCGACCAGGTTCTTGGAGCTGATCACGGATCCTGACCAGGAGAAGGCCGCACGGGCGATGCGGGCGATGTTCGGCATGGGCAAGCTCGACATCGCGGCCCTGGAAGCAGCCGCCAAGGGCTGAGCGGGTCGTGGGGGGGGGAAGGGGGGGGGGGGGGGCCGGGGGGAACCCCCCCGCCCCCGCCGGCGGTGGGGGGGGGGGGGGGGGGGGGGGGGGGGGCACACACCCGGGCGGGGCCCCGGGGGGG
>NZ_JALBWV010000119.1 GCF_022678645.1 Saccharopolyspora soli
CGGTCGCAGCGCACCGCGCGCGGACAGGCCCACGATCCCGTCGATCACGGCGTCGGCACGCTCGACCGCGTCGGCGGGGGGGGGGGCCCCCCCCCCCCCCCCGGCGCGGGGGGCGGGGGGGGGGGGGGCGCGCCCCCCCCCCCCCCCCCCCCCCCCCCCCCCCCCCCCCCCCCCCCACCCTGCGGTGGCTCGGGTTAGGAGGCGGGCGTAGGCCGCGCCTGCGGTTAGGAGGATCAGGCCCGCGCAGAGGAACGCGATCACTCGGGCTACGCCGTCCAGGGTTGCGAGGTCGAACAGCAGCAGCTTCGCCAGGGACACCACGATCAGCACCAGGCCCGCTATGCGCAGGTGGATCACGCGGACTCCGCGCAGCAGCAACGCTATCGCCGCCACCACCCAGCCCAGGGTGATCAGGATGTGGCCGGTGAGGAAGCCCGCTCGCGCGTCGTGCACCAGCAGGCAGGCCGCCATCGTCGCGCTCGCCGTTCCGTACAGCAGCGCCAGCCCCGATGCGCACCACAGCAGGAGCGAGTCCGGGAGTTTCGCCAACTTGCCGATGCGGACCCCCGTCACCGGCAGGGCCACCGCCGCGAGCGCGATCAGCAGTCCGGCCAGTAGTCCGGGCACTCCCGTACCACCGTTGTGCCAGATCAGCGTCCTGATCGGCACCTCGTTGAAGAACGCCAGCACGAACCCGAAAGTCGCGTAGCACGTTGCCCCGAGCAGCACTCCCGCACTGCGCAGCAGGAATCCGCCGACGCTCAACAGCAGCGCCTCGCACAGCAGCGCCGTTCCCCAACTCGACGAGTCCAGGAAAGTCAGCGTCGTTTGCGCCGCTGCGACTGCGGCCATCGCCCCCACAGCCGCGACGAACCTGGTCGACAGCAGACTCCGGAACGCGCGGATGAACCGCCCTCCGACCCAGATGGCCAGCAGCAGGACGACCATCGCGCTGCCGATCGCGCCCGCCGCCGGACGCTCCAGCATCAGCGGTCCGGCCAGGAAAGCGGGTGTCGGTGCGGCGATCAGCAGGCCGATCGCGGTCGCGTCCGCGTCCGGCCGGGCACCAGCGGTGATCGCGGCGATCACCACGCCGAGCAGCGCGGCGGCGAAGATCGCGACCACGAGCAGCGGATCGAAGACGCGAAAGCCCCACACGCTCGCCCCCAAAGCGGCCAGCACCGCGGGCATCCCAGCTGTCAGCGCGAGCCCCGCCCAACCGCGCCGCACCTGCACCGGCGCGGCAGCGACCTGCAACAACACCAGGAAACCGACGAGCAGTGCATCCGGTGTCCCCGTGATCAGCGGCGCGCAGATCGCCGAACCGAGCACCACCCCGATGGCCAACGGCTGCGCGCGCCACCAGTCCGCAACGGCTAGCCCAGCGACACTGACGACGAGTCCGACGCCGAGACCAGCGGGCACCGACAGGTAGTCGTAAAGCGCTGTCGCCGCGACCACATCCAGGAACAACGCACCGAAACCGGTTGTCGTGAGGGCGAATCCGGCGATCCGTCCCGCTGCGCCGGATTGCTCGGCCGCCGACCGGCGGTGCATCCACCACCCTGCCGCGATCAGCAGCGCGGCAAGCACCGCACCACCCGTGACGCGCGCACCTGGTCCCAGCCAGTCCTGCTGCACGGCGAGCACCAGCAGGAACACCACGCCCAACAAGGTCACCCCGGCACCGACCCAGGCCAGCACGCGGCTCGGCTCAAGATCCGCGCCGAACCGGCGGGGCGCTTCGCCCTCCGGCGCCGGGTACTGCGGAAAGACCGGGTACTGCTGCGTTTCGGCAGGTGGTTGGGTCGTGTCCGGAACCTGTTGGGGGACGGGCGTTTGCACCGGTGTTTGCGCCGTAGCCTGTGCCTGCACCATGCTGCCCAGATAGCTCAAGCGCTGGCCGATGGCGTGCAGTTCACCTGCGACCAATTGCAGTGTTTCGCCTGGCTGCGGTTGCGACATGGCCCCATAGTCTGGGGAAACATCGGCAACGCCGACATCAGTAGCACTACTCAGTTGAGATCACAGCTTGGTGCGGATGCGAAACCTGCCCGCCCTCAGCTATCCCGTCGTGAGCGGTAATGGTCGTCAGAGCGACCATAGCCACTCACGATGAGTTTCCGCGCCGACCGCAGTCTCAACACTGGAGAACCGGATCTCGACGGAGGTAGATCATGGGCAAGCTGCTGTACTCCGCCACGATGTCGCTGGACGGCTTCATCGCCGGTCCGAAGGGCGACATGTCCTGGCTGACCGAGCACATCGGCCCCAACCCGGCGGCGGAGCAGCTCATCGGGGACATCGGCGCGATCCTCGTCGGGAACCGCAGCTTTCGCGGCGATGACCCGCACAAGGGCGACCCGGACCGGGAGGGCAAGGCGTTCGGCGGAGGCTGGGAAGGACCGCAGTTCGTGCTCACCCACCACATCCCGGACGCGCCGGTGCCGGGCGTCACCTTCGTCAGCGACCTGGACAGCGCCGTCACCGCGGCGAAGGCCGCTGCGGGTGCGAAGTACGTCAACATCATCGGCGCCGATGTGGCCCGGCAATGCCTCGCCGCAGGTGTGCTCGATGAGATCTTCGTGTTCATCGCGCCTGTACTGCTGGGCGACGGCGTCCGGCTGTTCGACCATCCCGGCGGGACCAACGTCAAACTCGAACGTCTCGACCTCACCGAAGCGCCGCAGGCGACCAACATCCGGCTGCGCGTGGTCCGCTAGATGGTCGATTCCAGATTGGGCCGCAGGGGCTCCCACAGTCGAGAAGGCCGCTCAGGTTCCGCTACCCGCACCGCCACGCAACGAGCTTGGAATCAATCAGCTAGCTCACGCGCGCTGCGCCGGGGTGCCCTTCGGGGGCGTGCTCGTGACGTCGACCGGTCCGACGACGCCGCGCAACGCCTGGGTCCAGGTGAGCCTGCCGAACAGGTAGAAGCACGCCACGTGTTCGCTCGTGAACCTGGCCCAGTCGTAGCGATTGCCCTGCTCGCGCCAGAAAACCTCCCAAGCCGGGCTGCCCTCGGACTCGTCGCGCACCAGGCACCAGGCGTCGTCAGCTTCCGCCCCGACCGACACCAGGTCTTCCGGGACGCCCATCGCCACCAGCCAGCCCACCACGGATTCGGTGTTCACTTCGCGGCCTCCTGCGCCGTCCCATCGTCGGTCGTTGCCGCGCCGCCTGCCGCATCGGCTTCGCCCCGGTGCATCCGCACCGTCGACGCCACCCCGGCCCCAGCTGCCTCGGCATCGACATCTTCCCTGGTGATCCGGTCAGTTGGCGCGGCAGCCCGTTCCGCGGCTCTGTCGCGCGTTTCCGAATCCGCATCGGCGTCCGAACGCACGATGCGCAATGTCGACGCCTCGGCGATCTCCCGCGCCTTGGTGAGCTCGACCAGGTACCCGAGCCCGACCAAATCGGTCAACGAGTAGGTCGCGCGGTAGCGCATCCCGCCGCCGGGCTGCCCGAACCACGGCGCGGTGACCGCCTGCCACACCGGCAACGGGCGCATCACCCGATACCGCCGGTAATCCCGCTCGTCATGCGCGGCGGGCAACGACCGCTTCGCGAAAGACGTTGCCACCGCGTACATCATGCGACCGTCGCCGCTGCCCAGGCAGTCGAGCACCGTGTCCGGCGGCAGGACCACCGGCTTCGCCGGTTCCACGCCGCCCTCCGGGAACTCCGCCGCCGGTGGCCACACGTACTCGCTGCGCTCGCCGTCGCGCACCAGGAACCGGCGCGCCCACTCCAGCTCGCTGAGCTCGCCGAGCGGCTCGTGGTCCGCGGCGAGCTCCGCTGGCAACGCCTCGGCCTCGCTGCGCTCGGCCCGATAGCGCTGCGCTGCCGCGTAGAACTCCGCCGATCGCACCCGCTGCATGGCGTCGCTGTCATCCACCAGATGTGACTGCGGGTGGTCCTGCGGTGGGAAGTTCAACCCTGGTCGACGCTCCTCGACCGCCTCCGGCACCGGCAGTTGCCTGCTCGCCCGGCTCGCGGCGACCGGCATGTAGCCGATCGGGAACTGGTGCAGCACGAACGCGACGACATCCGCATTGCGACTGCCCTTCCGCAACGGCCGCTGCGGCGCTGCCGGTTCCGGGGCAGGAGGTTGCACCGGAGCTGGTAGCGGGCGCAGCGGAGCGCGCTGCACCGGCTGGGGCAGCGGCTGCGGCGCAGGTGAGCCGAAGGCGACCGGGCCGCGCGCAGCGGCAGGCGGCATCGGTGGCCGCGCTGCGGACGCCGGAGGCGGAGCAGCGGCCGGGGGAGCGCCGGGCGGCGCCACGAAGTGGCCGCCCGCACCCGCCGGAGGCGGTGCGAAGCCCTGCGGCGGCGCAGCCGCGCCGGGTAGCGGAGCCTGCGGCGGTTGCGGAGCCTGCGGCGAAGCCCAGGCGGAGTGCACCGCGTGCGGTGCGGTGGTCGAGGCGGGGTCGCTGGCGTCGGGCGTCCAGCCCGACGAGGCGGCGTCGCCGATCACCGGGATCGGGCCGGTGCCAGCGTCGGCGAGGCCGGGAGCCCAGCCGCCGGGTTCGACCTTGACCGGGCCGGTGTGCTCGACATCGCCCTGCCAAGGTCGTGCGGGCACGTCTCCGACAGCGTTCTGCGCACCTTCTGCCACACCCCCGACGGTTTCCTGCGCGGCTCGACCGACACCACCGACGGCGTCCTGCGCGACCTGCCCGACATCCTCCGCCACGCCACCGGCAGCCTCGTGCGCGGCGCGGCCGACGCCTTCGACCACGCCGTGCGTCGTGGCGGCGAGATCACCAGATCCGGCCACTGTGGACGATACGAGCTCGGTGCCGGTTTCCAGGGCGCGTCCGGCCGCATCGCTCACGGTCGACAGCGGGCCGCGTGAACCCGGTTCCACCAGCACACCGCTGTCCAGGTGCACCGCTGCGGTCAGCGTGTTGTGCACCTGCGCCACGTTCGCCGCCGCGCCGTTCAGCGCGGAGTCCAGGGCAGCGAGTGCTTGCGGATGGCCCGCCGCAGCCGCTCGTTCGGCCGCGTCGGTTTGCTTCGCGAGCGTCACCAACTCCCGCACCAGCTGGACTTTCGCCGCACCTATCTGTTCGGCCGCGTGGTCCAAGCGGTCTGCCGCGGCGCGGCACTCCTTCGCCGACGACAGCAGCGCTCCGTCAGGTGCGGCGAACGCGTCCCACTCCCGGCGTGCTGCCTGCGCGGCCTCGCCGTCGAAGGCACCGAGCGCGCCCTGCGCCGTGCCGTCGGCGTTACCGGCGAGCGCGTCGATCGACTTCGCCGCCGCCCGCCAGGCCGTCGCCGACTCGCGCATCGCATCCTCGTCCGCCTCCGGCCAGCGGGCGCCCGCGCGTGCGGCGACATCCTGGAGTTCTGCGGGAAGTTCGATGCCCATGCGCTCACCCCCGTCCGGCGATTCGGCCGAGCTCATCGGCGCTGCCGACATCGGCGTGCTGGGTCGTCGCGGCCGTCGCGGCGAACTTCGCCCCCATCTCGCGCAACTGCGCGGACATCCCGTTCAAATCGCCCAACGCCTGGTCGGCGCGGCCGCAGTGGGTGCGGGCGAAGTTCGCGCCGATGTCGTCGCCACCCCAGCATTCCCCGGCTGCTTCCACCGCCCGGCGCAGGTCGTCCACGATCCGCTGCGCCTGCGCGGCGAGGTCGTCGAACTCGCTCGCGTGCTTGCCCAGTCGCCCCAGGTCACTGCGGAAACCACTCATGGTCACGTCCGTTCCGCCGGGCCCTGCCGCAACCAGCTGCCGTCCGAGAAGTCGTCGACGTCGTCGTCAACGCTGTCGCCAACATTGTCGTCGATGCGCCGCGATTCGTTGCGCGGTACCGAATCCGACGCGCCGTCGGCGTGTCGGCCCAGCAGCAACTCAGGATCGGTGCCCGCAGGCAGCACATCGGCGAGCACGTCAGCCGCACGCCGCGCCGCGGCGTGCGCGGCGACCTCGGTCAGCCGCACGATGGTCGCTGCGAGCTGAGCCGGACGTTGCCGCTCGTAGACGTCGTCGGCGAGCACCACTTCGCGCAGCACGCCCTGCGGGCCCACCACGACCTGCACGCTGCCGTCGGTGGTGCGCGCGGTTTCGGCGATCGTGGACAGGTCCCGGTGCGTCTCGGCGAGGCGTTCCCGGCTGCGCCGGTAGTCCGCCATCAGCTCGTCCACCTGGGCGCGATGGTCGGTCGACACGGCCGCTCCCCTCCTGTTCGCTGGCGGATCCTCGGCAGGCGCGGGGCGCCCGAAATCCGGTCGGCAACGGCAAAGCGGTCGTCCGCGGTCAGTGACCACAGACTGCACGTCACGACTTGGACGCACGCCGCGCCTTCGATGGTTCCACGTCGGCTGAGGGTTTTTCCCCACGGCCGACCACCGGCACCGAAATGTCGGAAACGACGATCACGGCGTGTGAGTACCGTCTCAGCGCGCATCCGGGATGTGGCTGCGACGATGGTGCGATGGGTGCCATCGCTTACGAGGACCTCACCCCGGGACGGGTTTTCGACCTGGGCAAGGTGGAGGTCGACCGGGCGGAGATGCTGGCCTTCGCCGAACGGTTCGACCCGCAGCCGTTCCACCTCGACGAAGAAGCGGGACGGAACTCGGTGCTGGGCGGGCTGTGCGCCTCGGGCTGGTTCACCGCGTCGCTGTGGATGCGCGGCTACGTGGACCACGTGCTGGCCGACTCGACGTCGCAGGGCTCCCCCGGCGGTAAAGAACTGGCCTGGCTGGCCCCGGTCTTCCCCGGCGACGTGCTGCAACTGCGGCTGGAGGTCAACAGTCGGCGGCTGTCGCAGAGCAAGCCCAACCTCGGGCTGGTGGAGGTCACCGGCACGGCGGATCGAGGCGACGAACGCGTCCTCAGCTTCAACTTCGTGGCCATGTTCGGCACCCGCGACCAAACCTGATCGACGGCCCGGTTACCTGGGCTCCGTGGCGATTTCGCGAGAAATCGCCGCTCCTTGTGAGGAACGGGCGACAATTTCGCGAGAAATTGCCAGCACCGCCACCCAGCGGGCGAAGATCACCAGCGGGCTCGGGGCGGGAGCTGCCTGTCAGATTGGTCGGTGGCGGGGGTTTTCGGTTCGCAGACCCGCCGTGATCGCGGCGTGGACCGCGCGGGCCAGCGCCGATCCGATTCGCGAGCGCGGGCCGCCGTACGACTCCGCTTCCCCGTCGGGTGGGCACAGCACCGCCGTTGCGTCCGTCACCGTGCCGGTGCCCGCGACTCCGGCTTCCGCCAAGGCTTGCGCCTTCGCCTCAGCCACCGTCGCCACCGCGTTGACCAGGGCTGCGTCGCTGAGCCGGACCGGTGACCAGCACACCGCGTTGATCGTGCCCGGCTCCCGCACCTCCGCCTGCTCGTCGGCGGCGGCCCAGACGGGATGGCTGACGCCGGTGGTCACACTCGCCCGCACCCCGCCATCGATCGCAGTGACCTCGTGGCGCACGTCGACCGCCGTGAGCAGCCCGACACCGTCCCCGGACAGCCCGAGTTCGTCGGCCATCTCACCGACGTGCGCTGCTGGATCGGGGTGGTCGTAGTTGGTCACCACGGTTGCGTTGAGCACCCATGAGCGCGGGCCGATCCCGCCGCCGCGGGGCGCCGAGGAGATCGCCAGCCACGGCTGGGCGCAGCGCCAGACGAGCACCGGACGATCGCGCACCACGTGCAGCGCCGGGGTCGGCGCACTCACGAAGCCAGTGCCTTGACCACGCGCGACGGGCTGGGCCGACCGAGCCGCTCGGCCATCCACACGCTGGTCTCCACCAGCTTGCCCAGGTCAACGCCGTGCTTTAGGCCCAAGCCGTCGAGCATCCACACCAGGTCCTCGGTGGCGAGGTTGCCGGTTGCCGACTTCGCGTACGGGCAGCCGCCCAACCCACCAGCCGAAGAATCCACTGTGGACACACCGAGGCGAAGCGCGGCGGAGGTGTTGGCCAGCGCCTGGCCGTAGGTGTCGTGGAAGTGCACCGCCAAGCGGTCCACCCCGACCCCGGCCGCGACGAAGGCGCGCAGCAGGGACGCCACGTGGCCTGGCGTCGCCACACCGATGGTGTCGCCCAACGACAGCTGCTCGCAGCCCATCGCCAGCAGCCGCTTTCCCACCGAGACGACCTGCTCGACCGGCACGGCACCCTCCCACGGGTCGCCGAAGCACATCGAGATGTAGCCGCGCACGGCGAGGCCCTCGCCGACCGCGCGCCGCACCACCGGGTCGAACATCGCGAACTGCTCGTCCAGGCTGCGGTTGAGGTTGCGCTGGGCGAACGTCTCGGTCGCGGACGCGAAGATCGCGATGTCGCGCACCCCCGACTCCAGCGCCCGATCCAGTCCCCGCGCGTTCGGCACCAGCACGGGATAGCGCACCCCTGGCACCCGGTGCAGCCCGGCCAGCAGTTCAGCGGCGTCGGCCAGCTGCGGAACCCACTCCGGGCGCACGAAACTCGTGGCCTCCAGCACGCCCAGTCCGGCGTCGGCCAGCCGGTGCAAGAACTCCAGCTTCACGTCGAGCGGGACCACTTCTTTCTCGTTCTGCAGCCCGTCGCGCGGCCCGACCTCCCAGATCGTCACCGCGGCGGGCAACTCGCCCGGCTCCGGCAGGGCCACCCGCATCGGCAGGCCCAGTTCACGCGGCCCCATCAGTAGTCGTCCTCTCCGGCGCGGCGCTCCCAGTCGTCCCGCGGATCGTCGTTTACCTCCCGGTACAGCAGCGTGTGCACCCGCTCCACCTGCGGGATGTCGTCGAACTCCAGCGGCTCGTCCGAGGCGGATTCGACGACCAGGGTGCCGCAGCCGAGCATCCGGTCCAGCAGGCCGTGCTTGAAGCGCACCGAGTTGATCCGGGACATCGGGATGTCGATACCGGTTCGGGTGAACACGCCCTCGCGCACCATCAGCCGGTGCGTGGTGATCACGAAGTGCGTGGTGCGCCAGCGCACCAGCGGGGCGAGCGTGAACCAGATGATCAGCACCGCGCCGACGACGCCCAGCGCGATCCACAACGGCAGGTACCAGGAGGTGGCCCCGGCCAGCGCCGCCAAGTAGGACCCGCCGCCGACCACCACGAACAGGACCAGCACCGGGAGGATCAACATCTTCCAGTGCGGGTGCTTGTGCACGACCACGTGCTCGTCCGCGCCGAGCAGGCCGTCTGGGTAGGCCACCGGGTCCTCCTCAACCTCGTCGTCGCTGATCACGTTACCGGCAGTGCTCGCCAGGATGTGCCGAAGCGGGTCAGGCCCGGCGCAGGTGAACCACGTCGCCAGCGGACACGGCGGTCTGCTTGCCGTCGGCCGTTCGAACGACGAGCCGACCAGTCGCGTCGATGTCGGCCGCAACGCCCCGCAGCTGCTCATCCGCACCGAGCTCGACGCGCACCTGCTGCCCAAGGGTGCTGCAAAGCCGCCGGTAGCGATCCAGCAGTCCGCACCGGACCACGTCCCCGGACGCCGCTCGCCAGCAGTCGTCGACCTCCGCGAATGCCGTGAGCAACGCCACCGCGAACGCTTCGCGATCCACCTCCGCGCCCTCGGCCGCCAACGACGTCGCGGGCAGGCCGCCCGCACCGCGAGGCAGGTCCTCGCGCCGCTGGAGCAGGTTGACGCCCATGCCGAGGACGATCGCGACACCATCCGGTCCGGCAACCGCCTCGGCCAGGATCCCGGCGCCCTTCAGCCATTGTTCGTCGTCGCCGAGCAGCAGGTCGTTGGGCCACTTCAGCGCCGCCGGTACACCGGTGGTGCGGACGACGGTCTCGGCCAGTGCGACACCGGCGATGAGCGGCAGCCAAGCGATCGCGGTCGACGGCACCTCGGGACGCAGCAGCACGCTCAGGAACAAGCCGTGGCCGCGCGGCGAAGCCCACTGCCGCTGCATCCGACCACGCCCGGCCTGCTGCTCCTCGGCGATCAACACGGTCCGATCGACGGCGCCTCGCCCGGCAGCGGCCGCCAGATCGGTGTTGGTCGACCCGGTCACGGTGACGACGTCCAGCGCGGCATAGGGCCCGCTGTCGACCAACCGAGCCCGCAACCGATCGCCATCCAACAAAACCGGAGTACTCACCACTCCAGCGTATGCCGCAACTGGACCACCCTCCCGCCGAACTGGGAATGTGATCACTGCCCGGAAGGAGACTGAATGGGCTCGATCGATGTCGCCGCGTTGTTGCGCACCGCTGTCCGCAGTGCCGAAATGATCCTGGAGATCACGCCCGCGGACCGAGCCGACCTGGAGTCCGAAGAAGTCGTCCAAGCCGCGCTCGCCCAAAGCCTGATCATCATCGGTGACGTGAGTTCTGATCTCCCGGCTTCATTCCGGGAAACGCACGACTGCCTCCCCTGGGCGGACCTCATGGCACTCCGAGATCGGCTCCGGCACCGGTACTGGGAAACCACTGCGGATCTGCTTTGGTCGGCGGCTCAGGAGATTCCACGGCTCTTGCCGGAGATTCGGTCGGTACTCGTCGAGGTCGAACTCCGGAGGTGATCCCCACTTTCGGCTGTGCCCTGGGGTGATCTTGGCCGCTAGGCTGCCTCCGAGATCTTCTCGGAGGTGGGGCCGTGCGGAGAAGTCACTGGTGGGCGTTGCCTTGCGCGGCTCTCGTGCTGTCCGGTACCGCCCCGGTCGCCGCTGCCGACCAAGTGCGCGATGGCCGCAGCCAGCCCGTCTTCGCCGCCGAGCCGGTGCGGGAGACCGTGTGGGTGGAAACCGGTTTGGACGGTGACGGCGACGGCTTGTCCGATCGGGTGGCCGCGGACATCGCCCGACCTGCCGGGACCGACCAGCCGGTGCCGGTGATCATGGACGCCAGTCCGTACTACTCGTGCTGCGGTCGCGGCAACGAGAGCGAGCTCAAGACCTACGACGAGCAGGGCCGACCGCTCGGATTCCCGCTGTTCTACGACAACTACTTCGTGCCGCGCGGCTACGCGACCGTGCTGGTCGACCTGGCGGGCACCAACCGCTCCGAAGGCTGCGTGGACGTCGGCGGCCCGTCGGACATCACCTCGGCGAAAGCGGTGATCGACTGGCTGAACGGCCGCTCGCCCGGCTTCGACGCGCCTACCGGCGGGAACCCGGTCGAGGCGGGTTGGTCGACCGGAGATGTCGGCATGATCGGCAAGTCCTACGACGGCACGATCGCCAACGGGGTCGCCGCCACCGGCGTCGAAGGGCTGCGCACCATCGTCCCGATCGGGGCGATCAGCTCCTGGTACGACTACTACCGCTCCGACGGCGTGTCGTTCGGGTTCGATCCGGTGGGCCTCGCCGAAAACGTCGAGGAGGGCGGTCGACCGGATTGCGGCCCGGTGAAGCAGCAGCTCATCGACGGCGCCCCGGCCAACGGCGATGTGACTCCACTGTGGACTGAACGGGACCACCTGCCGAACGCTGGGCAGGTGACGGCGAGCGTGTTCGCCGTGCACGGCCTGGGGGATCTCAACGTCAAGACGATCCAGTTCGGACAGTGGTGGGACGCGCTGGCCGCGCGGGGCGTGCCGCGCAAGGTGTGGTTGAGCCAGACCGGGCACGTCGATCCGTTCGACTTCCGACGCGCCGAGTGGGTCGACACCCTGCACCGCTGGTTCGACCACTGGCTGCTCGGCGTGGACAACGGCATCACCGAGGAACCGGCCGCCAGCATCGAACGCGCGCCCGACACCTGGGTCGACGAACCGGACTGGTCCGGCGAACAGGCCCAGGACGCGGTGCTCTACCCGAGCGCGGACGGCCTCGTCCCGCAGCCAGCGCCGGGCGGTACCGCGTCGTTCACCGACGATCCGGCGCTGGACGAGTACGACTGGGCCGCGCAACCCGATCAACCCTCGCCCGCCCGTGCGCTGTTCAGCACCGCCTCGCTGACCGATGATCTGCGGCTGGCCGGGACGGGTTCGGTCACCGTCACCGCAGTGCCGAGCACGCCGACGGCGCACCTTTCCGCGGTGCTCGTCGACTACGGGCCCGCCACCACCCGCGACTACTTGAGCCCCGGCGAAGGAATCCGCAACCTGCGAACGGAATCCTGCTGGGGCGAGAGCCGTCCCGGCGACGACTCCTGCTACCTCGACACCGAGACCACGACCGCCGACGTGGACTTCGAAATCATCGCGCGCGGCTGGGCCGACCTGGCCAACCACGCGTCGCTGTCGGAGGAGGAGCCACTGGAGCCGGGCCAGCCCTACACCATGACGTTCCGGTTGGCGACCGCCGATCACGTCGTGCCCGCTGGACACCAGTTGGCGCTGATCATCGGGGGTACGGACAGCATGTTCATCGTGCCGCCCGGACAGCCCGGCCAGATCGGGCTGGACCTGGCGCAGACCTCGGTGACGCTGCCGGTGGTCGGCGGGGCGCCCGCCGTGACGGCGTCCGGGCTCGAAGCCGCCTTCGACCGGCTGCCGCAGGTGCGTCCGGACCGCGTGCCACCACGACCCGACGTCCAGCTCAACCGCGACGAAACCGGGTCGTGAGTGCGAAAGCGGTCTGACGCCGCGGAAACCCTGTTAGTTTCGTCGCTGCGCGCACGATCGCTCGCAGACGGGAGTGACCTGCGCACGAGGTGGCTGATGTTCTACGGAAACAGCTGCTGTTCAGCGCGTCCAACCCGAGGAACGCGAAACTGCAAATGGCCGACCAGGAGCAGCAGAGGCAGAGACGACGCAACCTCGAACGCCTTCCGCGCACCAGGTGGGGACGGATTGCCCTTCTTCTGGTCGCGGCGATCGTGATCGTTGTTGCGGTCCCGTACGAGGTCTTATGACCGAGCAAAGCGCGACTGCCGCGCCCGCGACCTGGGGTCAGACCGTCGTGGGGGGGGGGGGGGGGGGGGGGGGGGGCGGGGGCGGCCGCCCCCCCCCCCCCCGGGGGCGGGGGCGGGGGGGGGGGGGGGTGGGGGGGTGGGT